>NZ_JBHZRU010000004.1:0-206611 GCF_043641925.1 Paenisporosarcina quisquiliarum | reverse complement strand
TCAAACTCTCCATAATAGGTGAGTCGATTAGCTCGACTTTGTTGCTGGCGTCAAAAATTTTGACGTTTATAATGAACGGTTAAGTTCAAGTTTGTTTTCGATACCGACAGGTGTCGGCGGAAGAAAACGTTTTTTGCTTTGAGCACCGAAGTGCTGTCCGCATATTTCGTTGACGTTTTGCTGTTCAGTTTTCAAGGTTCATGGTTTTGGTAAAATTGGAGCGGGTGAAGGGAATCGAACCCTCATCATCAGCTTGGAAGGCTGAGGTTTTACCACTAAACTACACCCGCGTTATATAATTATTATAGAAAGTTTTTGGCGCGCCCGGCAGGAGTCGAACCCACAACCTTCTGATCCGTAGTCAGACGCTCTATCCAATTGAGCTACGGGCGCAAAATTTTTGGTGCGGCCGAGAAGAGTCGAACTTCCACGGGATTTCTCCCACTAGGCCCTCAACCTAGCGCGTCTGCCATTCCGCCACGACCGCTTAAGCAAGTTAAAGACAATATTTATTGTACAATAGTATTTTATGAAAGTCAAGATAAAAAATGGTGAGCCATGTAGGATTCGAACCTACGACCCTCTGATTAAAAGTCAGATGCTCTACCAACTGAGCTAATGGCTCATCTCATTAAAGAAAATGAAATTGGCTGGGGTACCTGGATTCGAACCAGGGCGTGACGGAATCAAAATCCGTTGCCTTACCGCTTGGCTATACCCCAAGAATAAAAATGGCGGTCCCGACGGGAATCGAACCCGCGATCTCCTGCGTGACAGGCAGGCATGTTAACCGCTACACCACGGGACCAGTTGGTTGCGGGGGCAGGATTTGAACCTGCGACCTTCGGGTTATGAGCCCGACGAGCTACCGTGCTGCTCCACCCCGCGATAATATTATTAGTTGTTACTGTATTTCCAACGCATTACTCATAATGGACATCTTCCTCGGCTAAAGCCTCCGTCGATGTTAATCGCTTTCTTCGTAAAGCGATAAAACATTACGTCTTCCACGCTTCGCTT
This sequence comes from Paenisporosarcina quisquiliarum, assembly GCF_043641925.1. GTDB lineage: Bacteria > Bacillota > Bacilli > Bacillales_A > Planococcaceae > Paenisporosarcina > Paenisporosarcina quisquiliarum_A. Next base: position 205,591 of record NZ_JBHZRU010000004.1, on the reverse strand, counting down.
GCGTCGACGTTAATCGCCATCTTCGTTTGGCGATTTGCTCCACCACTTATCATTCTTAAAGAGTTAAAGGGTTTTGCGTAAAGTATGTAAGAGTTAGAAGATAAATTAGTTGGTGACCCCTACGGGATTCGAACCCGTGTTACCGCCGTGAAAGGGCGGTGTCTTAACCGCTTGACCAAGGGGCCAAATAATGGCTCCGAAGGTAGGACTCGAACCTACGACCAACCGGTTAACAGCCGGTTGCTCTACCACTGAGCTACTTCGGAATAATGTTTGAATGTAATCGACTTTTCTTATTATAGTGACCTCATCCACAATCGTCAACCTCTTTTAGCGAATTAATCCAAACAAATATTATTCAACTTTTAATAATGCCCCTGAACACTTGCCACACCGATATTTTTGTATATTTAAACGAATTTTCCGTCTATATAATTGACCACATATTTTGCATCCATATGTATGCTGAATCTTGTTTACTCTTCTTTTCGCAACTCCTAAACTTGCACAAAATCGAGGTGCATTTGTTTGTTTCATTAATTCCCGGAAGTCCAAATCCCGATGTTTATATCCCTTTCCTTCTATATGTAAGTGATAATGACAAAGTTCGTGACGGATAATTCCTTCTAATTCATCTCTTCCGTGAAGCTGGAATGCTAGTGGATTGATTTCAATATGATGAGATCGCAGCATATAGCGCCCTCCTGTAGTTCTTAAGCGAGCATTAAAATAGGCTAAGTGCTTAAACTCCTTACCAAAAACAGTTGCCGAAATGTTTTTGACTAATTCGTGTAATTCTTCGTTATTCAAGACCATCATCCTTTACATTGTGTAAAACCTGCCCATTTTATACATCATGGGCAGGTTTAATAATCAATTTTGTTTTTCAGGCGAAAGCATGGTTAGTGAAATACGACCTTTGGATTTTTCAACTTGTTCAACCCAAACAGTGACAATGTCTCCTAGTGAAACTACGTCTAGAGGATGTTTAACAAATCCTTTTTTAAGCTTGGAAATATGAACAAGTCCATCTTGTTTTACCCCAATGTCTACAAAGGCTCCAAAGTCGACTACATTTCGCACTGTCCCCTGTAGTTCCATTCCACTCGCTAAGTCCTCCATTTGAAGAACATCTGTTTTTAATAAAGGCTGTGGGAATTCATCACGAGGATCACGAGATGGTTTCTTCATCGTATCTACTATATCTCGCAAAGTAATTTCACCAACATCCAATTTTTCACTTAATTCTTTTATTGGCAGGTCATTTAATTTGATTTCCGCTTCCTTTGAACCGATATCTGATTTAGTTAATCCTACAGTTTTCAATACTTCATCGGCAATATGATAGCTCTCTGGGTGTATACCAGTTGCATCGAATGGATTTTTAGCGTCCGGAATTCTTAGGAAACCAATTGCTTGTTCATATGTTTTTGCACCTAGACGCGGAATTTTTTTCAATTGCGCTCTAGATGTAAACTTGCCGTTTTCATTTCTCATTTTCAAAACGTTTTCGGCTACCGTTTTTGATAGACCCGACACATATTGTAAAAGTGAGGCAGAGGCTGTATTGATGTTAACTCCTACTTGGTTAACAGCTGTTTCTACTATAAATGTTAATGAGTCATTTAATTTCTTTTGGGATACGTCATGTTGATATTGCCCTACCCCTACTGCTTTAGGTTCAATCTTTACTAATTCTGATAGTGGATCTTGAAGTCGTCTCGCAATTGAAACGGCACTTCGTTGTTCAACTTGAAGATCTGGGAATTCCGCTCGCGCTGTATCAGATGCTGAATAAACACTGGCTCCCGCTTCATTCACAATAACGTAAGATACTTCTCGGTCTATTTGCTTTAAGCATGAAACGATAAACTGCTCAGTTTCTCTTGAAGCTGTACCATTACCAATGGCGATGATTGAGATTGGGTAGCGCTTTAAGACGTCTAAAATACTTTTCGTTGAAGCTGCTACATCCGCTCTTGGTGGATGCGGATAAATAGCCGATACTTCTTGAAGTTTACCCGTATCATCAACTACTGCTAATTTACAGCCTGTTCGATAGGCAGGGTCAACTCCTAGCACTACTTTCCCTTTCATTGGAGGTTGCAGTAAAAGATTTCTTAAATTCTCAGAGAAGATATGAATCGCCTGTGTTTCTCCCTTTTCTGTCAACTCTGTACGTATTTCACGTTCGACAGATGGTGCTATTAAACGTTTGTAAGAGTCTTCTATTGCTTCCATGACTTGTGGAATGCTTGGTGATGAACTATTTGAAGGAATCCATTCGTCACGCATTTTACTTAGGATTCGTTCAGTTGGAGCATTCAAGGAAACTTTCAAGATATCTTCTTTCTCACCTCGATTTAATGCTAAAACTCGGTGAGGTACAATTTTCTTTACCGGTTCTGCATAGTCGTAATACATTTCAAAGACGCTTTTTTCATCAGCCTCTTGTTTTTTCACGACCGATACTATGGAGCCTTCTGAACGCGTTAAGTTACGAAGACTTTCTCGAATTTTAGGATCGTCAGCAAATTGTTCCGCGAGAATCTCACGTGCCCCTTGCAAAGCCTCCTCAATATTCATGACTTCTTTTTCTTCATTTACAAAGTCTTTTGCAAGATCTTCAGGTTTTGTATTTGAAAAAGCGAATAGTAAGGCTGCTAACGGTTCTAGACCTTTTTCTTTTGCAATCGTCGCTTTCGTTCTTCTCTTTTGTTTGTACGGACGATATAAATCTTCTAGACGCTGTAAAACGGTAGCGGCTTGTATTGAGTTTGATAACTCATCTGTAAGTTTGCCTTGTTCTTCGATTAATCGTGTGACTTCTTCTTTACGTTGTTCTAATTGTTGTATGTATCGATAGCGATCTTCAACCGCTTTAATTTGCACTTCGTCTAATGAACCCGTTGCTTCCTTACGATAACGAGCGATGAAAGGAACTGTATTTCCTTCCTCAAGTAAGTTAATCACTTGCTGTGCTTGTTGGGGTCTTACATTCGTTTCTTTCGCAATTCGTTGCATCATTTGTTTTGCATCCATATGATTCACCCTTTCAGTGTTCCCTCTACATTTTATCACTAGGTAAACATTAAGTGCACTTCAAAGGGGAAATCTGTTTTTCAGTTTTCCTATTTGAAATAAAAAAACCCTCTCCGAATTACTGGAGAAGGCTTCCTGCGATGAATGTTGCATCATCACCATGTTCAATTGTATGAATTAAAGTTTGATGTAAATCGAATGCTCCAGAACTCTTTCTCATTGATTCTTTCGGATTGTTCATCACAACCCCATCAGAATGAAGTAAAAATAAGTCACCTGGTTTATAGATATATTTTTGAGTTCTAAGTTTTTGAGGTCTTCCTGATAAGTAACCCATTACTGGTAATGGGTAAATCATTTTCTCATCATCTCTACGTGTCATATAAAATTTGATGTTGCCGACGCAACTGTACTCGATTGTCTTAGCGGCAAAGTCCACCTTCACAATTGCAACTGCTGCACCTCTTTTGTGCATCATTAATTCGTTGCTTCTGAGGAGAAGTTCATCAATTGTTTCATGATGATATTCAGCTAAAATCATTGGAATGATTTCTGAAGATTGTCTTGCTATTGGACCATTACCTAAACCATCCGCGATGGCACATAAAAAGTACTGATCATTCATAAACGTAAAGTAAGTATCTCCACATTCATGGTTTCCTTCTTTGGCTTCTTGATAGACGAATACTTCTAGATACGGATGTCGGATTGAATCCATTATGATACACCACCAGCTGCTAATATCGCATCTTGCAGTTTTTTAATTGCCTTACGTTGTAATCTAGAAACATGCATTTGTGAAATGCCTAACTTTTCGCCAGCCTCTTTTTGGCTTAACTGATCAATATATGTATACTGAATCACTTCTTTTTCACGCTCAGAAAGGACACTCAATGCATTTGCCACTAACATTCTTTGATCTGTTTTCTCGTATTCGTCATCTTGTTTCCCAATGACATCAAACAAAGTAATTGTACTGCCGTCTGAATCCGACTCTAGGGAATGGTCCATTGAAAGAGCTTGATAACTCTTGCCCATTTCCATTGCTTCCAATACGTCATCTTCATCCACTTCTAAATACTCAGCAATTTCAATCACTTTTGGAGAACGTTGAAGTTCAGTTGTTAGTGTTTCTACGGCAGATTTAATGCGCGGACCAAGTTCCTTAATTCGACGAGGAACGTGCACCGCCCATGTTTTATCACGTAAAAATCGTTTAATTTCACCAATGATGGTTGGGACAGCAAATGCTTCAAACGTTCTACCAAAAGATGCATCATATCGTTTGATAGCACCTAAAAGTCCAAGCATACCAACTTGAACAATATCTTCGTGATATGACTTTCCGTTTGAATATTTTCGTGCAATCGATTCAACCAAGCGTTGATAATTTAAAACTAAATTAGTTTGTGCGTCTTCATCGCCATGTTCTTGATAAGCTTGTATCCATGTTAAGATTTGTTCTTTTGTTTGCTGATTAGGAGGAGATAGTTTCGACATTCTCTTCCACCTGCTCTTCTCCGACATACTTTGTCATGAATACTGTTACGCCTTCTTGGTGATGGACTTTTACTTCATCCATTAGCGTTTCAATCAAATACAGCCCAAGTCCTCCTTCTCTTAAGAATTCCACTTCTTGCTGTTCGTGGTAAGGACCAACTTTGGCTTTTGTTTCTTCGAAATTAAAACTTTTCCCATGATCGGCAACCATGATTTCAATGCGATCTTCGTATAAAGCACAACCAACTACAACTTCGCCTTCATCCACACCTGCATAAGCGTGTTGAACCGCATTTGTAATCGCTTCACTTGAAGCGATTTTCAAATCTTCAATGTCGTCATAAGTAAAACCTACGCGACTAGCTAAACCGGATATAGTTAAACGCGCTACCCCAACGTATTGAGGTTTTGCTGGAACTCTTATTTCTACATAATCGAAAGGTCTCATGACTCGCTACCACCTTTATCATCTGTTTCAATATCCATAATTTCACCAAGACCCGTAATATCAAACAATCTTTTTAGACGAGGCGATAATCCCGTTAGTTTCACATGACCTTCATTAGCATTCACATTTTTGAAGAATGCCACGATCACACCTAATCCAGTACTGTCCATATACGAAACATCTGACAAGTTAAGTTCGGCTTGTAAACCTTTTTTCAACTCTACAGTCGATAATTTTTCTCGTAGCATTGGTGCTGTAAATGCATCGATTTCTCCACTAATAAATCCTTTTACAAAATCGTTATCATTTTTAAATACAACTTGAATATTCATCTAATTGACACCCCGTCCATCTATATATACATCTAATTTCCTATAACTTACCATACCACTCGCTTGTCAGTTTCAAACATTCGAATCCGTTTTTTTATAAATTACAAGCGTAAAATCATCACGCAGTTCAAAATCCTGCATTTTTTCCAACTCTTTATAGACAGTATCTACTATCACTTGTGCAGGTTTATCTCTCAAAGAACTGATTAGAGATAAAATGATGTCTTGTTCAATAAATCCTTCTTCGGTTCTACATTCCGTCACACCATCCGTCATCATCACAACTAAATCACCGGCCTTCAAGGTAATATCATGTTGATTGTACGTGACATTAGGAACTACACCTAATAGCAATCCTTTGGCATGCAATTCCGAAAAAGTTTCGGTTGCTGAGTCGAAAAAAAGAGCAGGTTCATGACCTGCAGATGCATATGTAAAGACCGAGTTTGTTACATTATATCTGCCATAAAACATAGAAATGAACATATCATCATCTACACTTTTTTCAACAATACGGTTAATAACATCTAGAACGATTGCAGGATCAGTATGTGAATCTTGAAGACTATCCATCCCATACTTAACCATGGACATGCATAAAGCTGCCGGAATACCTTTACCGATTACGTCAGCAACGGCTACTCCAGCGTATTCAGAGTTATCACTTAGAAAATAAATATAATCCCCATTCATTTGTCTAGCTGGGACAGATATCATCCCTATTTCTAATCCATTTATCGTGGGAACAGTAGTCTTTAATAAAGTTTTTTGAACATTTGCTGCCAAATCCATTTCCAACTTCATCTCTTCTTGACGTTGAAGAAGGCTTTGATGTTCTTTAAGAGCAAGACCATAACGAATCATCATTTCAATTAACAAATCAAATGAATGCCAAACATTCACTGGTAATTCAGGTTGCATTTCCTCTAAAGCAGCTTTGTGAATACTGATCACGTCTTCAGGGGCAATGTTTTTTTGAATCAATTGACGGCTGAAATTTTGACCCGCATATAAGTTTTGCTCTGTTTGCCGCATAACATATTGACGCATGATTTCTTTATATTGCCGTTCAATTTCTTGAGGCATTTAAGCAAAACCTCCCTACCTAATCCATTTTGTCGCTTTTATAACTGTTCCTTCACCGAGAACAGTTTCCACTTTGAAATCGTCCATTAAACGTTTAACTCCCGGCATTCCAGCTCCTAAACCGCCTGAAGTAGAGAATCCATCCTCCATCACTTTTCGAACATCGGGTATCCCCGGCCCTTCATCTGATGCGATGATAATGATTCCAAACAAACCGCCTTCTGTTATACGTTCAATTTCAATTTTCCCTTTTCCCGCATATAAGTAAATATTACGAGCGAGTTCACTAATTGCTGTTGTGATACGCGCTTGGTCGACTGTGCCAAACCCAACTTCTTTTGCCTCATTTCGACCAAGTTGTCTTGCAGCAACAATATCCCACTCCGTTAAAATTTCTACAGAAGACTGATAACCCATTTCTAGGCCTCCAATTCTTGTTGGAGTTTTTCAAGACCATTTTCTAAGTCTAAAGCCGTCATTACATCTTCTAGTCTAATTCCTAATTCAATGAGTGTAATGGCCACTGCCGGTTGAATTCCAGTAATTACAACTTTCGCCCCCATTAAGCCAGACATAGAAATAACGTCACCTAATACTTTAGCGATAAATGAGTCTATGAAGTCAATTGGAGTTAAGTCAATGACAACACCTCTTGCACTAGTTTCATGCATTTTAGTTAATAAATCCTCTTGAAATTGGAGAGCAGTTTGATCATCCAATTCCCATTGAATAGATACGATAAGTACATCTTTTAATTTAAGTATGGGAATGCGTAAATTCAATCTTCATCCACCTCCACGATTTGACGATTAGTCCAAGCTAAAGCTTGTTCAACTCCACGTTGTAATGTGCTAGTTGTTGTGAAATCTTTTAAATTAATACCTAGAGTTACAATTGTTTGCGCTATTTCAGGTCTGATACCAACTAACATACATTTCGCTCCAACTAATCGAACAGCATCTGCCGCTTGAATAATATGATGAGCAACCATCGTGTCAACTACAGGTACCCCTGTAATATCTAGTAGTACTACTTCGGCACGATGCTTAACAACACCTTCTAATAAGTTTTCCATTATTAGTTTTGCTCGCTCAGTGTCGATTGTACCAACTAAAGGCATAACTGAAATTTTATCGAATACTGGGATTAATGACGCTGAAAGTTCTTGTAACGCAATTTTTTGTAACTGAACAGTTCGTTCCCAAGTTTTCGCATATGTTTCAACGATTCCGTCCCGCATTGGAGTAATCCAAGCAGCGAAAGTCATCACATATTCTTTCATATTATCTTCTCTAATCGTTCCATTCTCTTCAAGCATTGTATAGACGACTGTTGTAAAATGAGTAATTGCTTTCATAACAAATGATATTGACCAACCGAATCGAACGACTTTATTCGTAAAATCTTTTAATCGATTTTCATAGTTTGATTCGCCTTCATAAAGGTTTGAAATCATTAACTCTGCAAATTCGCGGCTCGTTTTATCGATTACATCTTGCGACATGATTTGGAAGAATCGTTCTTCTGAGTCATCCTTCATCATCTCTTGCCATCTTGATATGATTTCTTCTAAATTATCTTGAATGAATGTAGCCATCTGTTTATTCATCTAGTTCCAAAAGCCTCCCCGTGACAAATTTATATCTATTTTATATTGTATAGGAAAAATGAAAACTACACACGTTTTTTAATCCGATGTAAAAAAACACCATACGGTAGACAGTCCGTTTGGTGTTTTTTAGGGTTATGTATGATTAAAATTTAACAAGGCCCAGACTTATTTCTAGCGCCTCATCGACCGCATCCATCAAGACATCATCTAATTGTGTAATTTTATCAGTTAGTCGCGACTTATCAATCGTTCGCAATTGTTCGAGCAAAATAACGGAATCCCGTTCAAACCCATACTTTTTAGCATTGATTTCTACATGCGTTGGTAATTTTGCTTTTTGAATTTGCGCCGTGATTGCCGCAATGATGATTGTTGGGCTGAACCGATTTCCAATATCGTTCTGTATCACCAAAACGGGTCGAGTTCCACCTTGCTCAGAACCGACCACAGGCGATAGATCAGCGAAAAAAACGTCACCGCGTTTTACGTTCAAATTTTCATCCTCCGCTTACGAGACGCTCCACAGTATGCTCCGCTTCGTATTCCAAATGCAAGCATTCACTTGCGATGGATAAGTTAATATGCGACATCTCGACGTAGCCTTTAATCATGGCTTCTCGTATAAGATTTGGTTGAAGATGCTTACTTGTTCTTTTTGTGGAAATATAAACAAACTCTCCTGGCTCAGCCAGTTGTTGCTCTTTCTGCTCTACAAGATTGCGCACAATTTGTCTAGGAAGCTTAACTAAAACTTCCTTTGTCTCTTTTTTCTCATTCACAGCTAACACCTCCGACAAAACCCGTCCCTCTTTTCAATACTTTTTTATCTTACCATTCTAAAACGACAATGAGAAGACAAATAAGGAAAATATCTGACAATATTTTTTAGTTACGTCGGATGGTGTCGAATTTCAAGGAATATATACCCGAGGTACTCGTTCACTGATGATACAAGGGACCTCGTAGGATATGGTGTTTAGTTTTTCTGCCCATTCTTCTACATGAATTATTTCGTTGTCTTGTCTGCCTAAAAGAACTACTTTTTCTCCGATTGGGACTTCTTCATCTAAACGAATCATACATTGATCCATACAAATCCGACCGACAATCGGCACTCTTCTTCCACCAACTAAAACTTCTTGCCCACTTAGTCCCCTTAACAATCCGTCTGCATATCCTATAGGTAAGGTAGCAATCCATTCACTTTGTTGCGTACGATAGGTTGCACCGTAACTGATAGCAGTAGCTTCAGGCACACGTTTAATAAATGCAACTTCTGTATGCAAGGACATGGCAGGTGTTAAAGGAAACGGCAAAATTCCACTGACATATGCTGAAGGTGACAATCCATATAAAGAGATGCCGAAGCGAACCCCATCAAATAATGATTCATTCCTAATGAGTGCAGCTGCGCTATTGGCGGCATGCACCACTCTGGGCTTGTCATTAAATAACCGAAGGAAATTCTTAAATTTCGACATTTGTTCTTTATAATGGCTTTGATCTTCCTCATCCGCAGTTGAAAAATGAGTGAATACACCATCAAGTTCAATATCATCTCGTTGATGAATTAGTTGAAGGATGGACTGTAAATGATTTTCGGAATAAATCCCTAATCGCCCCATTCCAGTATCCATTTTTAAATGGATCTTCAGGCGATGAGATAGAGGCGGGATTTGGTTCATCCACATTTCATCAAATACTGTCACCATGATATTTAATTCAGCTGCGACACTAGCAAATGTAGGTGAAGATGCCCCCATTACAAGAAGAGGCGATTCGATGCCCTCTTTTCGCAACCGAATCGCTTCATCTGGAGTTGCCACCGCAAGCATACTCGCTCCTGCCTCCATGGCGACCTTGGATACTTTTACAGCTCCATGACCGTAGGCATTCGCTTTTACAACCGCAATAATCTCTAATGGCTTGTTTATATGCGTTTGTAGGTTCAGTATATTCATTTTTATCGCATTCAAATCAATTGCTGCAAAAGTTGGTCTATAAAAATCCATATATATTCCTCATTTTCAGATGCGACGAGCTGCAACTATATTTATTTCATATCTTGAGTGGTCATTGAACCAGCAACCATCATCATTTCTTCACGTGACATAGAGTCAGAAGCTAAATAGAATTGAACGCCATTTTGTTCCCACGTAATGGATTTATCCGTAATCGCACCAATCGCAAATCCTAAATCAGCCGGATCGCCTGGAGCAGTAACTGGCAACAGTGCACCATCCACGAAACTCACTGGAGATTGAATAATCGTAAACTCTTTGTCTCCACCATACGTTAAAATGACACGATCTTTGTTTTCGTTTTTCATTATTTTTTCATCTATCATCGTTACACTTTCCCATGGTATTGATGGGTAGTGTGTTTCAAACGTCGTTTTTGGTTCTTCCTTAGCTGTTTCATTGTCATCTGTTACATCAGTTGGACTGTCTGCTTTATATTCTGAAGCACTTCTTGACGTTCCTAAAGTAATCTTATCAAAAGTAATTAAAATTTGTTCTTCTTTTTGATCGTTCAAAATAGAAACTTTTGTTGGCAACAAAGTTTTTTTGCTTATATGAATCTTTTGAGTTGGCAACATTTTTTGGTGACTATTTCTTGTTTTCGTTTCAAATACATAAGAGGTTTTATTTTCCGTCATGACAGCGGCCTTATCTTCTTTGATGTCTTTAGCAAGGGAGCCGATTAAATATGCTTGGCTATTTTTTTCTGGCCATTCACTTTGAAACTTATAGGTTTTGCCTAAAGAAGGCGTTGTCACAAAGACTCCCTCTTTGTTTCTTACAATCGTTTGAGACATGTCTTCTCCAGATTGAGTCACTTTTACTCGATATAAATCTGGTTTCGTGTGCCATACATCCACTTCATAGAGACGTGGTTCGGACCCAGTTTTAATCTCCATTTTTGCATCGAGCTCATATCCTTTAGTGTCTACCCATTTGTTGCTAAGCTTTTTCAAAACATCCTCTTTGGAATCTGCACCACAAGCGGCTAATACAAACATCATCATCAATAACAAAATTCCTGCGGTTAAACGGCTGCGCACATCGGTTCATCCTTTCTCTTTTCGGTCCGTTGAGACATCTTATGAGAAAGGGACAGGGATTATTCAACCAAAACAACTTGAGCGGCAGCGAATTGTTTTGTATGTGTGATACTTACAAATCCGTTCACTTCATTTTCTTTAAAATAAAGTACAGGTTTACCTAATTCATCCGGTAATATTTCGATATCTTGAAAGCTACAATCTTTACCTATACCAGTCCCTAAAGCTTTCGCGAAAGCTTCTTTAGCTGCAAATCTTCCTGCTAAAAATTCGGTTCGTCGATGTTCAGTTAAAGAAGAAAATTTTTTTATTTCTTTTTGGGTTAAAATTCGTTCCACAAATTTTACGGTACGTGCATGAATGGTCCGTATTTTTTCTATTTCTGTCACATCTAATCCTATTCCAGTAATCATTACAGACTTCTCCTTTCAAAATAACTGAATTAAACGGTATAATACTATTCATACAAATAAGAGGTGGATACATGTTTACTAGAAGAGAAAATTTAAAACAATACATGCAATTTTATCCTGTGGTTTCCACACTAATTGCTTTGAATATCATGATCTATGTATTAACGATTTTACCTATCATTGGTGACTTTGTATTTTACTTTGGCCTTGGTTCAAATGCTTTAATTTCTGAGGGTGAATGGTGGAGATTCGTTACGCCAATGTTTTTACATGGCGGGTTACTCCATTTGTTATTTAATATGTTTTCATTGTATTTATTCGGACCTGAACTTGAAAAATTAGCTGGCAAAGTGCGCTTCCTTACAATTTATTTTATGGCAGGGTTGTTTGGAACAATGGTCACGTTTTTATTACAAGACCTAGCTTATAATCATGTTGGTGCTAGTGGAGCAATTTACGGTATTTTCGGCGCCTTCGCTGCATTGGTTTATTACGCAAGAAATACGATGCCTCAATTAAAAGGTATTATCGTTCCAATTATCGTTATCAGTGTTATTATGACATTTTTACAACCAAATATAAATATTACCGCCCATTTAACTGGATTAGTTGTCGGATTTTTAATTGGTTTAAGCTACTTCCATCCTAAACGAATCATTAGTTGGAAAATGAGAAAGAAATAAGGGATTGTTATTTGTCTTCTCTAAACAGGCAGGACTGTCTCAAAAGTCAATTTGTGACTGAGAGATAGTCCCGTTTTTGTGTAGGGATTTCCATTCCAGACGGACGCTTTCCGCGGGCATGGCTTCAGTCTCCTCGTCGCTTCGCTTCTCCGGGGCCTTCAGCTCATGCTATTCCCACCGGAGTCGCCGTCTTCCACTACAATCTACCGCCAAAAACAATTTAGAATTCACAAATGTTGTATACATAAAAAGGTGTCCACAAAGTAAATTTACATTACTTTGTGGACACCTTTTTACTTACTTATTTTTCGGTTCATACCACGTCATGATTTGTTCAGCATCTTCTAAGTTTAAATGCTCTACTTTAGCTGTAGCGCCTAATAATCCTGATTTGATGGTTGTTTCTACAGAAGCCAAAGCACTTCTTTTTTGAAATGGACTTTGTTTGATTTCAAATTTTTGCATCCGTTTTTTCTCTAAGATGAACGTATACAAACTAATTCCTCGATAACGTAAGGACAGTTGATTGCCCAAGATCGAAAATGCGGCTGAGCGGTGTTGCCAAATTCCAACAAGCATCATGATTGGAACGAGCAGCAATGAAAGTAACCCGTAAGGATAATAAAAATAGCTGACGGCACCAATTACAGGAATCATCCATATGAAATCAATTCGATAGTAGAACGGCTTTGCTTTTGCAGGTGAAGCAATCCAAGAATGATTTACCTCCACATTAGGGAAAAGTTCTTCAATATACTTTTTCACTTCACTCTTTTTTATTAATGGAAATAAACGAATCTTTTGGTCCTTTTCAGAAAGTGAACCACCTGCACTTTCCACAGTGACTGTGCAGTAACCAAATAACTGTCGGAGGGGATTTTCTACGATTTGTATTCCTTGAACGCGTCCAAGTGGAATCGTAATTTTTTTCTTCTCTAGTAACCCTCGAGTTAAAACGATTTGGTCACCTTCTTGCCATATCGTAAATTGATGATAGTTTAATGTTGTTAAAACCACTGACAATATCCACGTAATTAACAGAAAGACAAAGACACTTAGTGCGACCATTAAGACGCCAAATTTTAAAAACACAACGACTTCATCATAAATACGTTCATAAGGAATTAGTTCCGAGAATTGAGAAACAAATACCGCTAAACCTGATAGTACGACCCCTATACCTCCAGAAGTTGTAGCTAAAACGAGTAATTCTTTACTAGTCATTTGGTAGATTCTCTTCGTTTTAACTGTAGATTCTTCCAAAGACATTTCTTCTTCAACTAAATGTGCTTCGCTTAATTTAGATGAGGATTTTCTTCTTTTGGCATCGGCTAACTCTTTTTCAATCCGACTTGCTGCACTTTTTGTAATAGCTGTCAGTTCAGCCTCAGCTTCATCAGAAACACCAGAACCCGCAGTTTCTATTTTTAATTTAACTAGTTTAAACGGGCGATGAAAGATACCCTCTGTATAATTGACACTTTGAATACGCTCAAACGGAATGTATCTTTTCTTTTTCACAAATAAACCATATTCAATACGAAGTTCGTCGTCCTCGAACCAGTAAACAAAACGCTTCCATTTGATAATTCCACTTGTTAAAACGAGCGTTAAAACAAGCGCACCAATGATATACGGGATATAACTTGTCCATCCCCCTTCCCCTCCGCCTTGAAAACCATTTGCTACAAAAACGATAACGAACGGGAAGATTAAGTCCTTCAATCCTTTTACAAAATTAATGACGGCAGAGATGGGATGAAGTTTAAAACGCTCTTCAGACATCATCTTCAGCCACCCTTGCCAAGGTAGAGATTCGAGATCTAAGTTCATCTGCCTCGGCCGTTACTAAAGCAGGAATCGTATGACTTGTCGCAGCAGTAGAAATCGTAATAGATGCTAGGTCGTGCTTTCTTAAAATTGGACCTTGTTCCGTATCAACATGTTGAACTCGAACCATCGGGACCAACGTCCGTTTAACCACAAACAACCCATGCTGCAATTCAATTTCTTCTTCTCTCACTTCATATCTCCAACGCAACCATCTCAGCTTTGGAAATAAATAAATGAATATGTATCCATATGCTACCGGAATCACAATACTTACTATGTAAATCCACATCGGTCCTTCAAGCCACCAATTTAATGCGCTCGCACCAATCGCTAAAAGAACTATTATAACAGTGTGCATGACACCATATATCCTCCACACTTTTAACCCTTTAACTGAAATTCGATTGACGGGTTCATTTCTCATTCAAACACCTTCTTTCTCTATGCATACGATATTACAGGAAAAATGTTTCATTATAAATGTGATTAGGATATTTTTTGGATATTAAATTACGTGTAAACACTTATTTAGGAAAGCTTGCTCTTTCATCTGTCTATCTTTCTCTTTCAACAGACAATCTTTCTCTCTCACATTGATATCTTTCACTCAATTTCATGTTTCATGCGCTTTTACCCAATTATTTACCAATTTCCAGCATGGATTTAGATTAACTTGATTGAAATAGATGGTGGTTGGTTATTTCCTACGCTTTCCGCGGACGAAACGCAAGCCCTCTCGGCTGTTAAAAATCTATGCTCCTGCGATTATTCGTTGCCTGTGGAGTCTCGCGTATTTCGTTTTTCCGCAGGAGTCTTCAGTAATAGCCAACCACTTTCCTCCAAAATGGTTTGTAGAGGCATGCATGTTTAAGTATTTTTTTAGTAGTCATGCCGCTGAATTAAATTTGTAGTTGGCAGTTATAAAATCAATTGTGTTTATCCTTATATGAGTAAAACGCACATTGTTATATCTATTTTTATACCGATTTCTGTTGATTAAAATGGAGGCGGCGACTCCAGCGGAATCAGCAAGAACTGAAGACCCTGGACTGAGCAACGCGAGGGAAGCGGCTGAAGTCTTGCCCGCGGAAAGCGTCCGCAGCAATGGAAATCAACATAATTATTTGTCAACAATCTGAAGAAGTAGTATGCACTGTTTTTTCTCAAAACAAAAAAATACCACAGTCGGTTAGGACTGTGGTATCTGAAATTTAATTTAGCTTTCACGACGTGAAGATGTACGTGGACGTCCACCTTTGCTAGTACCTTGAGATGATGAAGAACCATCACGAGGACCGCTACTGCGACGTGATCCACTACGATCATAACCGCGACTAGAAGAACCTGATGAACTACGTCCACCACCACCACTGCGATTGCCTTTATAGCCTCCGCCGCTGCGTCCGCCTCCGCCCTCTTTACGAGATGGCAATGGGCGTTCTTCAGAAATTGATACCGGTGTATCACTTGGCTCACGAGTCATTGATTTTAATGCTGCTGCAATAATATCAACTGCTTCATGTTTTTCAAGTAATTCCGTTGCGAATGAACGGTAATCACCAATATTGTTTTTGCTAACCATTTCAGAAAGTGACTCAACAGCTAGACGTTGTTGACCAACTAGAGCCTCATCAGAACTTGGTGGGCGTAATGGTGACATACGTTTTTTCGTTGTTTCTTCAACGATACGTAGGTAACCCATTTCACGTGGAGTAACAAAAGTTACTGCCACACCACTTTTACCAGCACGGCCAGTACGACCGATACGGTGAACATAGCTTTCTGGATCTTGTGGAATATCGTAGTTATAAACGTGAGTAACGCCTGTAATATCAAGTCCACGTGCCGCTACGTCAGTAGCAACTAGGATGTCAATTTTGTTTTCTTTAAATTGTTTTAATACAGACATACGTTTCGCTTGGCTTAAATCACCATGAATACCTTCAGCAATATAACCACGGATGCTTAATGCATGTGATAATTCATCAACGCGGCGTTTCGTACGACCAAAGATGATCGCTAATTCCGGTTGGTGAACGTTAATTACGCGAGACAAGATATCGAATTTTTCACGCTCATGCGATTTAACGAAAAATTGTTCGATGTTTTCAACTGTCATTTCTTTTGATTGGATCTTAACAATTTCAGGGTTTTTCATGAATTTCTCTGCAATTTTTTGGATTGGTTTTGGCATAGTTGCTGAGAATAACAACGTTTGACGTTCAGCCGGAACACTTTCCATAATTGTGTTGATGTCTTCAATGAAGCCCATGTTTAACATTTCATCCGCTTCATCTAAAATAAGCGTTTGAACGTTATCCAATTTCAAAGTACGACGGTTAATATGGTCTAAAAGACGACCAGGTGTACCCACGATAATATGTGGATTGTTTTTCAATGCACGGATTTGACGTCCAATTTCTTGGCCACCGTAAACAGATAAAATTTTCACACGTTTGTCTTGACCGATTCGGTAAATTTCTTCTGAAACTTGAATCGCTAATTCACGAGTTGGTGCAATAATTAGACCTTGAATGTTGTTGTTTTTAGGGTCAATTTTTTCAATTAATGGAATACCAAACGCAGCTGTTTTACCAGTACCCGTTTGTGCTTGACCGATAATATCGCGGCCTTCCATACCGAATTTAATTGTACCTTCTTGAATCGGTGTTGCTTCTTCAAAACCCATACGTTTTACGGATTTTAATGTTGATGCACTAATATTTAATTCTGAAAAATTTGTCAAAATTTAATCTCCTTTTTCTTTACATTTGACAAATGGTTACATTTCAGATGAAGTTGCGGCAAATTCGAGCCTATACGAGGAACGTTTCCGTTACTTAAAATTCTCTGTAGTTTAATCAGAGGGGACTTATATTTAAAGGAAAGCCCGGTCTTTTGCCGAGCGGTTCGATCAGAGGGAAGCATGTTGGAAAACGCAAAATACACGTTTTCGAAAGCGGCCAGTTTAACATCCACTAAACGAGCGTTTAATGAGTTTAGGTGCGACTCGCAGTTTTGATAATCTTAACAAAACATCCTACCCTTAAAAATTGAACAAACCGTTATGTTCAAAAAAAAGTCCTCTTCAACAAGCGAAGAGACTTTACAAAATGTATCCATTGCTCTAAACACTTTAACATGATTTGCCACCATATGCAATTAATCAGCCACAGTCACAATTATTAGTTTTCTCTTGGGGTTGTAGAAATAACATCACACGTTCGAACCAATCTTCACAGTCGTCGCTATAACAAATATGGTGTTTTCCGCTTTCAGATATAATCAATTCTTTTTCAGTGCTCCCTAGATTTTCGAATAAGTATTCCGCTGTCGCAAATGGTACGATGCCATCCTTTCGACCCTGAACAATACATACTGGCGTTTTAATGGAGGCATAATAAGGCTCGACCATTTTCACGATCCGTAAAAATTCAATGGTTGCTTTAAGTGGGGTGTGGGTCAGTTTATATTCATATAAATGATAAAATGTATTCGTCGCTAGCTTTCGGTGTAACATGTCAGTCATGATATCTTTGACATCTTCTAATAGTTGTCCACCACTTATATATTTTGCAGCTGCACTTAATAACACCACACGGTCCACTTTATAACGCTGTGCTAAATATAAGGCGATTAATCCTCCCATAGAGAAGCCTACAATAACGACTCGATCCACTTCTTTTTGTAATAAACGAAGTGCTTGCTCAGCCTCCATCATCCAATTCTCAGCTGTCATTTTTTTTAAAGAAAGTGTAGGACCATGACCGGGCAATGTCGGTGTTTTGACAACCCAGTCTGTTTTAAGATTGAGGAAATCCACAAATGGTTGAACTTCATATGGACCACCAGTAAAACCATGTATGCACAACACTCCTGTTTTCATCTCCTACACCTCTTCTCAACTAGTATGATTCATTCTTTCATAAACCATGTGTTCAAATTTCTTTAAAAGGTTCAATCACTTTTTCTAATGCCATGCCTCGAGACCCTTTAACTAAAATCATGCTATTTGACGAGGTTTCTTCACGTAATTTTTGAATAATTGGTTCGTAATTAGTCTCTGACCACAACAACCGATCTTCTGGCCAGTCATTTTGTAGATCTTCATATAAGTGCTTCATTCTAGATCCATATAAACAAATTCCTTGAATTGATTCTATAGGAAGAAACTTAGCTACTTCTTGATGGAATTGCTTTTCATTGTCACCTAATTCCAACATATCTCCAAGGACAACCCACTTCTCTGGGCGAATTTTAGAATCCGTTAAAAATTCTAAAGCTGCTTTCATGGAAGTTGGAGCAGCGTTATAGGCATCGTTAATAAACAATGCTTCATTAGACGCTGGAATAACTTGCATCCGCATGTCTGTTAAAGACACTTGCGCTAACGATTGATGAATCTGCTCACTACTCAGCCCCGCTTCATGAGCAATTAAAATCGCGACTAAAGCATTCTTCACTTGATGTTTACCGAGCACAGGAATGGAATACGAACCTGTCAGCAATCCTGTTACATCAAACTGACTCCCTTTTTCAGTCGCTTGAATATTTAAAGCAGAAAGAGCATTCGTTTGTTCATATCCAAAGGAAACTGCTTCTCCCTCAAATGTTTTGACAAACGGCTCCAATAAAGGCTCATCTCCATCAAAGAAAAGTTTGCCACCCGTTTGAAGACCTTCCACTATTTCAAACTTAGCTTTTGCAATTCCAGACCTTGAACCCAAATCTTGCATATGTGCTTCACCAATATTCGTAATCACTACATAATGAGGTTCCGCTAAATGGGATAAGAACTCAATTTCTCCAAAGCCACTCATACCCATTTCTAATATGGCAAATTCGGTCTCTTCGTCTAAATCTAAAATCGTTAAAGGTAAGCCTAAATTATTATTAAAATTACCCGCTGTTTTTTGAACGCGGAAAAACGGAGATAATACACCCGCTACTAAATCCTTTGTGGATGTTTTACCGTTTGACCCTGTAATTCCAATGAACGTCGCTTGATGTTCCGAACGATATAATCTAGCCATTTGTTGCAACGCTTTTTCGCAATCTTCTACTAAAATAATAGGTAGATCACTAGGCGGATTGGGCTCATCACTTTGCCAAAGAGCTGCAGAAGCTCCTTGACTAAAGGCTTGTTGCACATATTGGTGACCATTTACACGTTCCCCTTTAAAAGGAATGAATAAGTCACCAGGGTGAAGCGTTTTGGTATTAATAGATACCCCAGTTACGATTACGTCTAAATGTTGATCTAAATCTTTTTCTAACCACTTAGCTATTTGACTTAATTGTTTTTTCATTTATTCCACACTCAATCCATTTTGTATTGAAGCTGTTGTTTTTCAGCGTGACGCTCAATTGCCAATTCGATTAATTGATTAATTAATTCCGGATAGCTTACACCCGTATGCTGCCATAGAAGTGGGAACATGCTAAATGGAGTAAATCCAGGAAGTGTATTCACTTCATTAATTAACACCTCATGATCATCCGTCACAAAGAAATCTGCACGAACTAAGCCAGCACAATCTAACACTTTGAATGCTTTAATCGCCATATCTTCCATCGTCTTTTCGATGTCTGTAGAAATCTCTGCAGGAATAATCATCGCTGTATTGCCATCTTTGTATTTCGCTTGGTAGTCATAGAAATCTTTCAATGGTTTGATTTCACCAGCCACCGAACATTTAGGCTCGTCGTTACCAAGAACACCCATTTCGATTTCACGCGCTTTAATGCCTTGCTCTACAACAATTTTACGATCATATTTCAATGCAAAATTCACGGCTTCAATAAACTCTTCGCGGTTCGTCGCCTTGCTAATTCCAACACTTGAACCTAAGTTTGCTGGTTTAACAAAAACTGGCCAATTTAATGTTTGTTCTACATTATCAAGCCATTTCTGTTGATTATTTTGCCATTCTCTTCGAATAAAATGCACATAAGGTACTTGTTTTAAGCCTACTTGTGCAAATAGTTGCTTCATGACAACTTTGTCCATCCCAGCAGCTGAAGCCAAAACACCATTTCCGATATAAGGAAGGTTCAATACTTCTAGCAATCCTTGCACGGTACCGTCTTCTCCATTTGGGCCGTGAAGAACTGGGAAGATCACATCCAAAGTTGATTCTTCATCAGTTGAATCTGAATCACTGATTAAAAAGTTCGTAATATTATTTGATAACTCTTCATCCGTTGAACTTTCAATTTGCAATTGTTCTATAGACTCGACAGGAGCTTGAAGTTCTAGGCCTTTTCTCCATTCGCCTTCTTGCGTGATGTAGATAGGGTACACTTCATATTCACTAAAATTTAACGCTTGCGTAACTGCACATGCAGTAGACAGCGACACTTCATGTTCTGCTGATTTACCACCATATAATAAGCCAATTCTCTTTTTCATCTATATACCTCCAGTTGTTGGATACGTTAAGTTTATCACGAACTAACCATACCCATGAATTG
Source organism: Paenisporosarcina quisquiliarum (assembly GCF_043641925.1). Taxonomy (GTDB): domain Bacteria; phylum Bacillota; class Bacilli; order Bacillales_A; family Planococcaceae; genus Paenisporosarcina; species Paenisporosarcina quisquiliarum_A. The sequence goes on along the minus strand of NZ_JBHZRU010000004.1, from coordinate 185,104 downwards.
AAATTAAAAAACAATCCCTTGCACTAATTTATGCAAGAGATTGTAGGTGGAAACGTATAGTTTCCTCTGGACGTTCCCCTAAAATGGAGGTTAATTCGTCCCATACTTCATCAGGAAAGACATTTTCCGGTAATAAACGCACTTCAACTTCATAAATAGATTTAGGTTTTTCCTGTTTATATAAAGATATAAGAACACCTTCTTTTAATAACGGTCGCAATGCCTTAACATCTTCGACTGTCATAATAGGGAAGCTTTGTTTTGTTTTGCGTCTCCAAAAAGCAGAACCTTTTTCTTTATCTTTCACATAATTGTTCATAACATTTACAACCAACTCTTCGGAATCGACTAATTCTCTAAAATAAATTTTTGTCATACTCTCTTCTTCATTCGCCAAATAAACAAAGCGATTTTGAAGTTGGTAATAAAATGGTGGTCGAATTGCCTCTTTCTTGTGACCCATATATAAAAGTTCAGCTTGTTCCTGTGGCGTTAATGTATTCAATTTTCGTTCTTCAGCAAAATCAATAAATCTCAAATCGGTTGGGGAATCGACAAACTCTTTGAGAAATGAACGAATTTCGTCAGCGGGAACAAACTCGAATTGTGTATGCATATTAAATGACCCGTCTTCGTATTGATGTTTCAGGAGCAATAAATTCTGCATGGGACCTGCAGATAAGACAAACTGTTCCAATGTTAATCCACTAAAAATAACGAATTGGTCTGTCTCATTCATATGTATATAAATATGGTGAATATAATCTTCTGCATCACGTGCTTTTTTCACCACGATCATCACTCCATTTCTCCCTCTATTATAAGCAGTCTTTATGAAGAATGAAACATTTGAACGAAAGATTCGTCATGACTAACTGCACAAGCAAATCAGATGAAGTTACGGTATAATGAAACAACAAATTGACTTCAATTAGAAATTTAGGTGACATATATGGAAACAAAGAAAAGTTTTGCGGACCGTTTTGACTGGACGCTCGCTTTTATCTTATTTTTATTTTTAATCGTAAGCTTATTCGCCATCTCTTCGGCACAAACAACTGGACAGTATGGGATGAATTTTATTCCTAGGCAAGCATTTTGGTATGTAGTCGGTGCAGTCATTATTGGGTTTGCCATGTTTTTCGAACCCGAACAATACAAGAAAATGTCGTGGGGTCTTTACGCAGTAGGGATTTTCTTGCTGATTATTTTAATCTTTATGCCTGAAGGAAAAGGACAAATTGGTGAATTACGTGGTGGAGCAAAGAGCTGGTTCCACTTGCCTGGTCTTGGTAGTATACAACCTTCCGAATTCATGAAAACCTTTTTCATTTTAACAGCCGCACGCTTGATTAGTTCTCATCACGAAAAATTCCCGATGAAATCACTTAAAACGGACTTACTACTTCTTGGCAAAATTGTTGCGACTGCTATATTCCCGTTGATTTTCATCATGCAGCAACCCGATTTAGGTACATCTCTTGTATTTATTGCCATCACTGCTGCCTTAATTATAGTTGGCGGCATTACTTGGAAACTTATATTGCCTATTTTTGCAGGTACCGCAATTGTAGGTGGATTCCTTTTATGGATGGCTGTCTTTATGCAAGAATTTTTACAAGAAAAATTCGGCTTTAAGCCCTATCAGTTTGGACGAGTCTATTCGTGGTTAGATCCTGAATCTTATGCATCTGCTGAAGGGTATCATTTAATCAATTCTTTAAATGCCATTGGCTCTGGTGAAATCTTCGGCAAAGGTTTTCAAAATCGAGAAGTCTATATTCCAGAAAATCATACAGATTTCATCTTTAGTGTAATCGGGGAAGAATATGGCTTTATCGGCGCAAGTATCGTCGTCAGTTTATTTTTCCTATTAATCTATCATTTAACGAAAATAACTTTACAGTTAAAAGATCCTTTTTCTACCTATGTTTGTGCAGGTATTATCGCTATGGTCACTTTCCATGTGTTCCAAAACATCGGGATGACGATTCAATTGTTACCAATCACAGGGATCCCGCTTCCGTTTATTAGTTACGGGGGAAGTTCTCTCATGGGAAATATGTTGGCGTTAGGATTAGTATTTAGTATGAAATTCCATCACCGAACGTATATGTTCGGTTCAGATGACGATGAGTAAAATCGAAATAAGCTGTCCAGACATTCAGTAATACCTGAATGACTGGACAGCTTTTTTTATTAAAAAGAAACGAATTTGATTCCAATAAAAGACGCACCTTCGAACCATAAGTTTTAGATTGATTTGATTTTTTGCATAAAAAAAATACTGTTAAGTTTTCGTTTTCTTAACGATTACTGAACAGTACTGATTTCTATTTACTTTTGAATTTAGCCTTGAGACTGTGGTGATTGCGCTGGTGGTGCAAGTGCTTTCAGCATTTCTAGGCGAGATTTGGTCATTGTCACGGAAACGCCTAGTTTAGACAAATTGGAAACGATTCTTTTCAAATCTACTTCTTTCGCCATTCAATCCACCTCTACCTTTCCTCTGCTTTATTTAACGCATCAAATTCAAAAAAGTTTCATTTAAATCGATTAAATTATTTGACTTTTTTCATCACGTCTATATAATAACACGATTTCACTCTTTTAAATCTTTCATTTATGTTACATATTTTAACCTAATGTAAACCATACTAAACGTTATTAAAGGAGGTTATTATGTGAAAATCGAAAATGTGATGACTCGAGACATTGTGACTTGCTCTCCAAATGATTTGGTACATGAGATTGCACAAAGCATGCGCGCTTTAGACATTGGCTGTATGCCAGTAATGGATCAGCAACGAGTTATTGGTATGATTACTGACCGTGATATTGTAACAAGGGCTGTTGCTAAACCCGGACACCCATATGTGAAAGATGTCATGACGAAAGAAGTGATTTCTGTCGGCCCAAATGCTACTACTGAAGAAGCCGCGGAAATTATGGCGCAACATAAGATTCGACGTATCCCAGTCATAAAAAATGATCATCTTATTGGTTTCGTTGCACTAGCGGATATAGCCGTACCTGCTGAAACCGTTGCTGATGCATCATTAGCTCTTCACCAAATTTCTGAACCTCGACATAACGAAGAACAATCTCCCGAAACTTATCATTAAGTTTCGGTTTTTTTATTTGCAAACTGTACTATCTTACCTTTAGACCATGTTTATATTCTCAAGTAAAGCCGGTTTATAACATTGTAAAAAATATAATTCTTTTTGCTTTACATACCCCTAGGTGGTACATTATAGTAAAGAAAAGATCGGGAGGTAAGTTGATATGACATCCCAAATACCTGAAGTTTCATTCATGACCGAACTCGAATCAGATCCATCTTGTAGAAAAAGTCACCATCCAGATTCCGTGAAAAAAGATTTAACGACTCGATTAAATCGAATTGAAGGACAAATTCGCGGAATTAAGGGTATGGTTGAAAAGGACATTTATTGTGATGACATCATTACACAATTGTCCGCTACTCAATCTGCTTTGAATAGTGTGGCTAAAGTTCTTTTAGATGGTCATTTAAAAGGCTGTGTGAAAGATCGTTTGGCTGCAGGAGATGTAGAAGTATTAGATGAATTACTTACAACCGTACAAAAATTAATGAGAAAATAAGAGGAGGAAACAAAAATGGTCGATCACGTAACGTTAAATGTAGAAGGTATGTCTTGTGGGCATTGTGTTAAATCAATCGAAAACAGTGTAACAGCAATCTCTGGTGTTGATAATGTTCAAGTTCATTTAGAAAATGGGACTGTCGATGTTGAGTTTAACAAAGATGTCGTAGCTATCGAACAAATTACAAGCACGATTGAAGAACAAGGTTACACAGTCGGAAACGAATAAAAGTACCAATAAAAAATGACAAGCTTGCAACCATCTTGGGTGCAAGCTTTGTTTTAACATTTTACATACCCCGTTACGGTATGTTGAAGGAGGAAAAAGTATGCCTGAAATAAAAAAAGATTTATCACTTACTGGAATGACCTGTTCAGCCTGTGCAAATCGAATCGAAAAAGGTCTTCAGAAAATGGAAGGCGTCACTTCCGCTTCTGTTAACTACGCGACAGAAAAAGCACATATTCAATATGATGATAAATTACTAACTTCTCAGCAAGTAGAAGAAAAAGTACGGTCCCTTGGTTATGACGTTGTCTCTGAAGAAATCGACTTACGAATTCAAGGAATGACCTGTGCTGCCTGTTCAACGAGAATTGAAAAAGGCTTGAATCGATTCAATGGTGTATCCGTTGCCAACATTAATTTAGCACTGGAAACAGGAAAAGTTACGTTTAATCCTAATCAAACTTCTCCAAACGAAATTGTGAAGAAAATTCAAGACATGGGGTATGACGCAACGTTCAAGCAAGATGACACTGCTGAAACAGTTGATTATAAGAAGGCTGACATTCAAAAGAAAACGCGATTATTCTGGATATCGGCTATATTATCTCTTCCTCTATTATGGACAATGGTTGGACATTTTTCTTTCACGTCAAATCTTTACGTACCAGAGGTATTAATGAACCCCTTTGTGCAATGGGCACTCGCAACACCTGTTCAGTTTTGGATCGGTTGGATATTTTACAAAGGTGCTTATTATGCATTGAAAAATAAGAGTGCCAATATGGATGTGTTGGTGGCACTTGGAACATCCGCTGCTTATTTTTACAGTGTTTATTTAGTCATTCAAAGCTTGCAGCACAATGAAACTCATATGTTAGGTCTATATTTTGAAACAAGCGCTGTGTTGATTACGTTGATTTTATTAGGCAAAGTGTTTGAAGCTCGTGCCAAAGGACATTCGTCTGACGCAATAAAAAAACTCATGAATCTCCAACCAGCCATTGCTCTCGTAGAGCGAGACGGTTCAGTTGTCGAAATTCCAGTAGAACAAGTACAACAAAATGATGTATTAGTTATTAAACCAGGTGCTTCTATTCCTGTTGATGGCGTCATTGTGTCTGGCTCTTCAGCTGTAGACGAGTCGATGTTAACAGGTGAAAGCTTGCCCGTTGAAAAAGGACCACAAGACGAAGTTTTTGCGGCTACGATCAATTCAAATGGCGCACTTCGCATGACCGCTACTAAGGTAGGAAAAGAAACGGTCCTGTCATCGATTATCCGTGTAGTTGAAGAAGCACAAGGTTCAAAAGCGCCGATTCAAAGATTGGCTGACAGAATCTCAGGGATTTTTGTACCAATCGTTGTGGGTATTGCGGTCATCACATTCATCAGCTGGTTCTTTGTTGTCGATCCAGGTAACTTTGCTGCAGCTTTAGAAAGCACGATTGCTGTACTCGTTATCGCTTGTCCATGTGCACTCGGTCTTGCAACCCCTACTTCGATTATGGCCGGATCTGGTCGATCAGCAGAGTTAGGGATTTTATTCAAAACGGCGGAAGCTATGGAGAATACAAAATCGATTAATACTGTCGTTTTCGATAAAACTGGAACAATCACTAAAGGAAAACCTGAAGTAACGGATTTTGAAGTACTTGAATCCTTCGATCGTGAAGTGCTGATCAGTCTAGCTGCAAGCGCAGAACAACTATCCGAACATCCAGTTGCTCACGCCATTACATTGTATGGTCAAGAACTGAATTTACCTCTAGTTGAGAGTACATCGTTTAAAGCGATTCCTGGACATGGAATTGTGGCGACGGTTGATGCAAAAGAAGTAATCATGGGAACACGAAAACTTTTAATGGATCACTCAATTGATGTGTCGACTAAGTTAGACTTAGCTTCTACATTTGAAAACTCAGGCAAAACCGTGATGTATATGGTCGTCGACGGCGAACATGTTGCGACCATCGCAATTGCAGACCAAATCAAAGAAACGTCTAAAGAAGCGATTGCTTCCTTAAAAGAAATGGGCATTCATGTTGTGATGCTGACAGGAGATCAAGAAAATACCGCACAAGCCATTGCACAGCAAGTTGGTATTGAACATGTTGTGGCAGGTGTATTACCTGCTAAAAAAGCGGATGTCATCTCATCACTTCAAGCAGAAGGTCGTAAAGTGGCAATGGTCGGTGATGGCATTAATGATGCACCAGCATTAGTTGTTGCTGACGTTGGAATCGCGATGGGTACTGGAGCGGCGGTCGCAATGGACGCAGCAGATGTAACCCTAATGCAAGGAGATTTATTGCGAGTTGCGGATACACTTGAGATGAGCCGTCTAACCGTTCGAAACATTAAACAAAATCTCTTTTGGGCACTTGCATATAATTCAGTAGGGATTCCTATTGCGGCTGCTGGACTACTAGCCCCTTGGATTGCTGGAGCGGCGATGGCGTTTAGTTCGGTATCGGTTGTACTGAATGCATTACGTCTTCAACGAGCGAAGAAATAGGAATTTGATTATGGAGGGAGCTTCTGCTTTGGCAGAGGCTTCTTTTTATTGTAACGATGGCGGGTTAGTTGGTGATAATTTGGCGTTTGAGGAAGATATTTAGCGATAGACTCGCATTTATTGGCGTTCGCCTCATTTTTCAGACACGAGTCTCTCCCCCTCCATCTATAAACATTTTCCTATCGATTAAAGTTTTCTACCCCACCCTTGTTGTTTGCGAGCTTGTTTGCGAGTAAAATGAACATTAAGGTTATGAGTTGAGAAAGCAGGTTTTTTTAAATGAAGAAAGCCATTTTATTATTAATGTCCATACAGTTTTTTGTGTATTTAGGATTTGGCATTATCATTCCGATTTTGCCTGAAGTTATTTTAGATCAGGGATATAGCGAGGTACATGTGGGTGGTTTACTTACTATTTATGCGCTAGCTTCCTTTTTTACAGCTCCGTTATGGGGTGCGTTATCTGACCGTACAGGCAGAAAGAGATTAATTTTAATCGGTTTAACCGGGTTTAGTATGAGTTTTATTATCTTTGCAGGTTTTATTGAAACATTGCCTATGCTTTATGTGTCTAGAATTGTTGGTGGTATTTTTTCTGGGGCATTATATACGGCTGTTACTGGATTTGTTGCGGATATGACTACGGAAGAAGAACGTAATAAATATATGGGCTTGCTCGGTATGTCCATTGGTTTAGGATTCATCTTTGGTCCTGCAATTGGTGGAATTCTAGGTGAATTTTCACTTCAATTGCCTTTCGTTGCTTCTGCCGGTTTGACCTTGGCGTTGCTTGTTTACGCATCGATTATCTTAAAAGAACCTGAAACGCGTGGTGAGGCTAGAAAAAGAGCCATCGTCCCTAAGGGTGCAAGTCAATTATGGAAGTATCGAATCCGTTACTTGTTCCTGTTTTCGTTTATGGTTACCTTTTTACTGGCGGGCTTAGAAGCTACGTTCCAATTATTCCAAATCGATAAAATCTCCATTACTCCCCTTCAACTTGGATACTTGTTTATGGCGAGTGGATTAGTTGATGCCATCATTCAAGGTGGCGTTGTTCGTCGAGTGAAAAATGGTCAAGAAACAAAATGGATTATGGGTGCTCAAGTGGTTACAGCTATAGGCTTAATATTATTGTTATTTACCGAAAGCTTATTGTGGGCTGGTTTTGCACTAAGCGTGTTTACTGCGGGTAATGCACTTGCTCGAACGGTATTAGTTTCTTTAACTACGAAAGAGTCTGGTGGTATGTATGGAACAGCCGCCGGAATGACGTACTCCATGGACAATATGGGACGGATTATCGGTCCATTGCTATTCACATGGATTTTCATCGTCAAGCCTGACCAGATTTACTTGCTATCGGCTATTTTAGCTTTACTTTCAATCGGACTCATTGTTTTATTCCGAAAATCACACACATCATTAAAAAATGAAAATCCAGCTCCCTCGACTAATTGAGGAAGCTGGATGTTTTATTTTGATGCAATAACTGGTTCGACGATGTTCGTTTGAACCGATTTATCATCCATTTCTGGATGTGCTTTGCGAATAATAACTGGGCGTAGCATATACACGACAGCTGCTATCATAATAACGCTTGAACTTATCAAAATGTACTCCGCTGGCACGATATCAAATAAGAATCCGAATAAAACCATCGATAATGGAAGTAATGACATAGACATCGTTTCTAATAGACCAAAAACACGTCCCCTGAATTCTTCATCAATTCTCTTTTGCATCATAACTCCGATCGGCGTATTAACGAATATTAAGCAAATCCCAAATGACAACATTAGACCAATATAGAATCCAACAATTCCTATATACGGTAGCTCAATCATTAAAGGCAAAGTAGCTAATCCCATTAATAGCCCCATAATCAGTATCCCTCTTTTCACTACAAGTAAAGGGAATTTGATTTCTTTCCGTGTAGATAAATAAATGGAGGTGATAAGCATTCCTACTGAAAGTGCTCCTTCAGTAATTCCAAAATGAGCGGATTCAACTTTTAATCCATCCACTAGAATATAAGCGTAACCCACTGTAAATGCTCCAAAGAAGAAGTTAATAACCAATGCAACCCAAACAACTACTTTTAATATAGGATGTTGTTTTAAATACGCAATACCCGCTTTCATGTTTTGAAGCATTGTTTCTTTCGTTTCAACCACTTCATTAGACACTACTTTTTTCGAGAATAAATTAAAATCCATTGTTGCTTCAAGGAGAACTGCGATAAAGTAACTCACCATATTAATAATTAAGAACATCTCGATTGAAACAAGTCCAAATAATAACCCACCAACAGCTGGACCACCGATTGATGCGATTGACATCGACATTTGGTTAAATGACATCGCTTTTTGAATTCGTTCTGAGTCAACTAAGTTAGCGATGGAAGAACTGAACGTCACACCTGCAAATAAAGAAGTGATGGAAAGAACGATTTCAGTTAGGTAAATGGCGATTAATGATATGCCAATCGTCATGCTTACTGTCAATAAAGCGGCTACTGCTACAACACTACATATTTGAGCCACAATCACTATGGTCTTTTTGGAATATTTATCAGCTGCATAGCCAGCAAAAGGAGCCAGGATGACCCTAGGCAAAATGCTACAAATAAGAACGAGCGCGAAACTAGTCGCAGAACCAGTGATCGATAATATATAAAAACTTATTCCAAATGTAAAAACGCTAACTCCAAAAGTTGAAATTAATTTACTTAGTGTAAAAGTCCATAAATGTTGTGTGGCTTTTTTTAACTTTAATGTCTCATCCATTTGATTTAATCTCCCTTTGTTTAATTTAATTAAACAAATAATAACATGAAAAAACTTCCCTTGCAAGCAAAAGTTTAATATAATTAAACTAAATAAAAAGGAGCGATTTAAGTGGATACAATTGGATCACGAATACGTCAGTTGCGAAAACAGCAAAAGTATACGCTTGAAGCGTTAGCTGGCAATCAACTAACAAAAGGTATGTTAAGTTTAATCGAAAATGGCAAAGCTCAACCTTCTATGGAGAGCTTATCTTATATCGCACAACGGCTTGGTGTGGAGTCTTCTGAGTTAATGGAAGATGTTAGTCAAACTGAAAAAAGAAACCTACTGGAACAAGTTGAAAAGCTTTACAACGTATATCCCACAGAATTAAAGGATGAATATACCCAAATTATCGAATTGATTCATCCTGTCGTCGAAAAACTTTCACTTAGCTATGAATCAGCACGTTTACTTGATATTTACAGTCGCTGTAGCTACAACGAAAAAAGATCAGACTGGGAAAAGTATTATCATCAAGCAATGAACTACTACGAACAATTACATCTTCATAATCAACGTGCATCCCTTGCATTGTTTAAAGGGATGATTCAATTCATTACACATGATTATGGAGAAGCTTTAAACGTCGTTTTACAAGAACATGCATCGATTGATGCCCCACTCGATGCCATGACGACCATCGACTATTTGTACGTAGAATCCATTTTATTTTCAGCAGTTGGGGATTATGAAAAAGCACGCACAAAAATGCAGGAAGCCTTATTATTTTCGAAAGAACAACGTACATTCTATCGAATGGATGATTTATACCGACTAGCTTGTTTTCAAGCAATAATAAATGAAAATGAGGAAGACCGAATTTATTATTTGCTTAAAGTTAGACAGTATGGGGAATTTGCTGAAAATAAGGACGCAACAGCAATTGCAGAGTTATTGGAAGCACATTACTACAACTCCTTTTCGCATGATTATGAAAACGCGTTGAAATCAATTGAAAATTTCCTCAAAGAAAACAAAGATGACTCAAGTGATAATCACTACTTACTAGAAAAAGGAAAAGCATTGTATGGTCTCGGTCAAATTGAGAACGCTTTAGCCTTACTTTCACAATACAAAGTTCCTAAATATTTACATCATCCATATGATTTATCTATGTCGTATGAAGTTCATACGTATTTAGCATTATGTCATGACCATTTAGGTGATTCTGAAAAAGCTTTGAATGAAGCAAAAACAGCCTACGATTTAATTATTGACCTCCCTGAAACTCCTTACAAGAAATTCATTATGAACACCTATTTATCTCTTACCGATAAATACAGTACTAATAAAAAGCAGTGACCTTCAAAAGGGTCACTGCTTCAGACTGTAGACAAAAGGCTGAAAATGTTTGTAACATCATAAAATTCGACTCATCAACTATTGCACTTGATTAGAAAAGAATGTGGTCGGCTATCTGTCACTGACAGATGAGCCTGTGAGGTCTAGCGTGTTTCGTTTTTCCACAGGAGTCTTCAGAAATAGCCGACCACTCTCTTAGAAAAATCGTTTGGAGAGCCATGCTTACAAAAGTGATTTCACATGCATATTCACATATTTAAAAATGATTGTTTAGTAGATAATTAATTACCGTTTCGCCATTACTGAACTTTATAATTGGGATTTCTGTTGATTGGAATGGAAACGGCGACTCCGTGGGGAATAGCGTGAGCTTTAGACCCTGGACTGAGCTCGCGAGGGAAGCGGCTAAAGTCATGCCCCCGGAAAGCGTCCGTTGCAATGGAAATCAACATTTATATATTTATTTACAGACTAAAGCAGTGACTCTTCAAAAGGGTCACTGCTTTTCATATGCTAAATAATTGCTTAACCATTCTCTAAATTTTTCAAAAGACTGCTCAAAATTAGGTTGAATGATCGACATTTGAACCCATTCTCTTTCTTTTAAGTATAGGCTCTGATCATGTAAATCAAATCCTGACAAACGAGCATCATCCCCAAGATATTGAGGCAACGACTTCGTCTTAAATGTAACAATCATTGGGTAACCTTGTTGAGTCAAAAACTCCAATTCAAGCTGTTGTTCAATTTCTCGTAGCATGGAGAATCTTTCATTAAGTTTTGCGTACCGATTATCATTTGTATATGTCTCTAAAGCGACTTCTAAACCTTCAAGCATTTGTGATGAAACCGTAAATGGAATCTTACCTTCTGCGTAACCGCCTAAATCCAAATACGTCGGCAGACACAAAGATTCATTAATTAAATGATTTGAAAACACAAAGGCTAAACCTGTCATGGATCCGATTGCTTTCCCACTAACACCTGTCGCTAGATAAACGCCTTTTAAATTAAAAGAAAGTGCTCCAAAAGAACTGATGCAATCTAAACACAGATGAATTCCATTCTCTTTGCAAAGTTCTCGCAGCTCATATAAATCGTTTAGCATACCTGTAGACGTTTCTCCGTGAACCGCTAACAACCAACCGTAAGCATTTTTATTTATAAGGTTATTCATGTCTTGCTTCTCAAAGGATTGACCCCACTCGATATTCATTACATCGAACTCTAGATTCCACCTTTTCGCTTGATGCATTAATCGTTCACCGAATGCCCCGTTCACTAATATAAGACCCTTCTTCTTTAAAAGACTGATTTGTGCCATCATGGCTTCATTGGCAAGAGTCCCGCTTCCTGATAATAAGTGAACATATTCAGTTCCACTTAAATTCTTCAACTTTTCTTGCACTCTTATTAACCGTTCCGAAAATTCATAGGAACGATGAGATATTGGTGATCGTTGAAACACGTCTTTTAACTCTTGAGTTAATTCATTGGGTCCCGGAAAGAACGTATGCTTCTTTTGCTGGAAACGGGCAGCAATCGATTGTTCGTAGCGTTGTTTCGTTAAATACATGGGAACAAAAGACGCCTCTTCATTCCCAACTGGATCGGCGAATGCTTCAAATCCTAATTGTCGATACAGTTTTAATTCTCGGACCGTTCCTGAAATGACAGCAGCTCCATACCCTTTTTCATAGGCATAGTCAGCAAATGCTCGTGCTAGTAAGAAAAAGACTCGTCCTTTTCGATATTCTTTTCGAACCGACAGCAATCGGATTTCACAGAGTTTACCTTCAAGCGCTTCCTTGGGTAAAGCCTGTTCCACTTCTCCTATTTTTTTATCAAGAGAGAATGGACGCTGATCCCGAAGCGCAATCATTCCGATAAGTTGCTGATTCTTTAAAACAATTAAATATGTGTTCTCATGATGAAAAACATCCTGCCGTTTTCCACTCGGATGCGGAGCATGTTGTGGGATTTCTTCCACAAACGTGTCATAAGTTAATTTAGCAATTTCCTCGAATTCATGTTCACTTCGAGCTATTTTGCACCAATACATACAATCACCTTCTACCGTTTATGAATGTTAACGTTTTAAAATTTGATAAGTTCGATGTTCGGTGAAGTTTCTTCCTATCTATTTAATAGCAGTTTAAATGAATTTAGCCTATTAGAGAATATATGGAGTCACATAGATTAATATGAACCCAAAAAAAAGACCACAACCTTATTCGGTTATGATCTGATATGTTGTTATCTTAAGGTAAAATCACCTGAACTAGTTCGTGCAATAATCTTTGGCTCTTTTGACCCTTTGAATGCTTGAATATGATTGTCTTTTTTCACTTCAAAATAAATCTCGGGTATTCGAACTCGCCCGTCACCAGACGAACTTTTAAATTCAACTTCTACATCATTTGGTGCGTGTTGAAGGTCAATCTTTATATCTCCACTTGTTGATGCTAATTGCATATCATCCATTAATTGACTTAAGTCAATTTCTACATCTCCAGAAGTAGATTTAAGATCCATTTTCCCACTGCATTCTTGAATACTTACGTCTCCAGATGTTGATTCAGCCCTAATGACAGTAGCCATCGATTGCTTCACTTCTACATCTCCACTTGAAGATTGATGGGACATGAGATGTGCTTTGGCGTTAGAGATTTTAACATCCCCACTACTCACTTTCGTTTTTAACGAACTTCTCACATTCACGTCTTTTACATGTATATCTCCAGAAGATGCTTGGAGTTGAACGGAATTAAGCTGAACCTTTTCTAAAGAAATATCACCAGATGTGCCTTTCATGACGATGTCTTTATTAAATTTCATTGGAAGCTGGACTTGTAAAGTTAAACTTATTCGTTTAAATCCTGTCATCCACTTTTTATCATTCACTTTCGCTTCAATGATTAGAGTTGAGCCACTTTGATTAGTATGAATCCGCACATCCTCTTCCAACGAGCTACTAACTTTCCCCATTAATACAAGCTGGATTTCCTCTTGCTCGGTTTGAGTAACTTCCATATCGATAAATGAGCTGCTGATTTCGATCTGCTCAATTTGATCCACCGACACTTTTTCTTCTTGATAAACATCCTTCACGTGACCAAAAAAACCTTCAGATTTAACGATTGCGAACATATTAATTCCTCCTTAACCTTTGTTGTAAGTCAACTTTATCAAAAAGGACTTCCAAATTTATCCGTCTTGAGGCTGAGTAGAGAACGGACGCAAGTTGTGTTTTGTTTCAGACTGTATGCATATTTTCCAAGAATCAGTAAAAGAAGTTTGTCATTTGAACATTTGAGGTAAACTAAATTCAGCTTGACTATCAAAGATAGGAGATACTCTTCTTTCTTTGTTTTCGATAAGCTATACTTATAAAAATGAGAAGTAAGTTATCAGGAGGATCCTAATGATTGCGAATATAATCAGTATTGGAATTACAGCTATCATCACGTTAAATATATTTTTAGCAATCGTTTTAATTTTTTTAGAGCGTCGTGACGCTTCATCTACATGGGCGTGGTTAATGGTGTTATTTTTTATTCCAATTCTCGGATTCCTTATATATTTACTTTTGGGCCGACAATTAAGGAAGAAACATTTATTCCGTTGGGAAGGCCGCGACAAAATTGGCATTGATAAATTAATAGATTATCAGTTAGATGCCATTGAACAAGGTACTTTTGAATTCCGACTGGATGACGCTTTAGACTATAAAGATTTGATTAATATGCATCTCCGCAACAATCATGCGGTGTTAACTCAAGATAATGCTGTTCAAATATTCAATGATGGCGAAGCCAAGTTCAATGCTTTAATAGAGGATATGGAACAGGCGAAGGATCATATTCATGTGCAATACTATATCTTCCGTTTAGATAGTTTAGGTCAACGTATTCATGATGTGCTGATTCGTAAAGCGAAGCAAGGTGTAAAAGTCCGCCTCTTATTTGATGATATGGGATCTCGAGGCGTACGCAAAAAACACTTTAAAGAACTGGTCGATTTAGGTGGAGAAGTAGAAGCTTTCTTCCCTTCAGTTATGCCCCTCATTAATCCAAGACTTAATTATCGAAATCACCGCAAAATCGTCGTAATTGATGGACGAATCGGATACATTGGCGGCTTCAACGTTGGCGATGAATACCTTGGGTTAGATCGGAAATTCGGTTACTGGAGAGACACTCATTTACGCATTGAAGGTAGTTCAGTTCATCCTCTTCAAACTCGTTTCATTTTGGATTGGAATCAAGCTTCAACCAATTCGGATATTGAGTATTCAGATCGATACTTCCCTGCTATCCCTTTAAAAGGGTCAGTTGGTATACAAATTGTGTCCAGTGGTCCTGATTCTGAATGGGAACAAATTAAAAATGGATATTTGAAGTTAATGGCGATGGCCAAAGACTATATTTATATTCAAACGCCATACTTTATTCCTGATGCTAGCTTTATGGATACATTACGAATCGCTTGCTTATCAGGAATTGATGTACGAATTATGATTCCAAATAAACCTGACCATGCATTTGTGTACTGGGCTACGTATTCATATGTAGGACAATTATTAAAAGCAGGTGCAAAAGTTTATATTTATGATAACGGTTTCCTGCATACGAAGATGATTGTGGTGGACAATGAAGCATCCACAGTAGGTACTGCAAACATCGATGTTCGTAGCTTTAAATTAAACTTTGAAGTGAATGCATTTATTTATGATCGTGAGACTTCACGTGAACTCGCAGAATTATTTGAGCAAGATATGCTTCTATCAACCGAACTGACGATGGATCTTTATAATGAACGCACTAGACTGATTAAAATGAAAGAATCTTTCTCGCGCTTATTGTCACCTATTTTATAATTGAAAGTCATTTGTAATGACCGTTAAACGTGGTTTCATCACGTTAGCGGTCTTTTTTGGTTCTATCATCTACGGAGAATTTGTGCTACTATGTACGATGTAACTAAATAGAAAGAGGTTCGCAAACTCCCTCTATAAAAAACTAAGGTGAAAACTGTCGATTTACTATGCAGTTTTTTTGTTTTGATTCAACAAATGCCAGAAGGTTTTACAACCTATTTCTGTCCACCTAACCTGGAGAAGTCGAATACTCATTCTTCCAAAGGAGAAATGAGAGATGAAAAAAGAAAAAGCAGTTGTTGTATTTAGTGGAGGTCAAGACAGTACGACTTGTCTACTGTGGGCATTAACTCAATTTGAAGAAGTGTATACCGTTACCTTTGACTATGGACAAAGACATATAGAAGAAATCACTTGTGCCAAAGAAATAGCTGAAAAGCTGAATGTGCCATTCAAACTTTTGGATATGAGTTTAATTAACCAACTTTCTGCTAATGCACTTACACGTAGTGACATTGAAGTGACAGAAGGTAAAGATGGCGAATTGCCTTCCACCTTCGTGCCTGGGAGAAATCATTTATTCCTGTCATTTGCAGCAGTTTACGCGCAATCTATTGGCGCACGTCATATTATTACAGGCGTTTGTGAAACGGATTTTAGTGGATATCCAGATTGTCGGGATGTTTTCGTAAAGGCTTTAAATGTTTCGATTAACTTAGCGATGGATTCTTCTTTAGAATTCCATACACCACTCATGTGGTTAGACAAAGCCGCCACTTGGAAACTCGCAGATGAGTTAGACGCACTTGAATTTGTGCGTAACAACACCTTAACTTGCTATGAAGGCGTTCGTGGGGATGGCTGTGGTACTTGCCCATCTTGTATACTGCGTGCGAACGGATTAGCCACTTACCTTGAAGAGAAGCAAGGAAGTGATTTAACATGATGCAACAAATGTATCCTCAAACTCAACATTCGTATCGATACGAATTAAATAAAGACATGCATTTATCTGCAGCTCACTTCATTCCACATGCGGATGCAGGAAACTGTCAGTTCATGCATGGACATACGTATTTCTTCAACATCACGATTGCCGGCGATGAATTAGATGATATGGGTTTTTTGATTGACTTTAAAGAACTTAAAAATTTAGTCCATAAACGCTATGACCATACTGTTTTGAATGAACACCCTGAATTTAAACAGACCTTTCCTACAACGGAACGAATCGCAGAACAGGTGTGGACGACAATTTCTAATCATTTAAAAACACGTCCTCATCAACCGAAGTGTTTGCAGGTTTTCGTTCGTGAAACACCGACAAGTTATGTCGTATATCGTCCGAAACCGGAGGACTTATTATGAAAATACCTGTAATGGAGATTTTCGGTCCAACGATACAAGGTGAAGGAATGGTTATTGGACAAAAAACCATGTTCGTTCGCACAGGCGGATGTGACTATTCATGTTCTTGGTGTGATTCCAAATTCACTTGGGATGGTACAGGTAAAAGTACCGCTATGAAAGCCGAAGATATTATTCATTCGTTAAAAAAAATTGGTGGCGACGCCTTTTCACATATCACGATTTCAGGTGGGAATCCCGCTCTTCATAAAGGACTTGGAGAATTAGTGAATCAATGTCACGAACAAGGTTGGAAAGTGGCGATTGAAACGCAAGGTTCTTTTTGGCAAGATTGGTTGTTATCTATTGATGAGGTTACCATTTCTCCTAAGCCGCCAAGTTCCAAAATGGTGACCGATTTTGATAAGCTCGATGCTTTTATTGAAAAACTGAAAGATTCAAACATAAGCTTAAAAGTCGTTGTATTTAATGAAGATGATTTTAGCTATGCCGAAATGATTCATTTACGTTACCCAGGAGTTCCATTCTTTTTACAGATTGGGAATGATGATGTGTTAACGATTGATGATCAGGCGTTAGTTTCTAATTTACTGAAACGATTTGAATGGTTAATTGATCGATCGATGAAATCGTTTGTTATGAACGATGCTAAAGTATTGCCTCAATTACATGCTCTTTTATGGGGGAATAAACGCGGTGTTTAAAAAGGAGGAACGAACCATGAGTGGTCGTCAGAAGGAAGAATTGCAAGATATCAGTCTGTTAGGAAACCAAAATGTACATTATGATTTCTCTTACAATCCTGGTGTATTAGAATCGTTTGATAATAAACATCAATATCGTGATTACTTCGTAAAATTTAATTGTCCTGAGTTTACATCTCTTTGCCCGATTACAAACCAGCCAGATTTCGCAACGATTTATATTAGCTATATTCCTGATGTGAAAATGGTAGAAAGTAAATCGCTTAAATTGTATTTATTCAGTTTCAGAAATCATGGCGATTTTCATGAAGATTGCATGAATATCATTTTGAATGATTTAGTGAAGTTAATGGATCCCCGATATCTAGAAGTGTGGGGTAAATTCACACCTCGTGGAGGGATTAGTATTGATCCGTATACTAATTACGGTAAGCCAGGTACAAAATACGAAGAAATGGCTGCACATCGTTTAATGAATCACGATATGTATCCAGAAACAATTGATAATCGATAAGGTAGAACAAGAGGGAGTGTCTAAAAAGTCATCTTAAATTGACTTTTAGGGCATTTCCTTTTTTATTTTTTATATAAAAACAGATCTGGTGAAGCTACTGATTTCCGTTGCATGCGGACGCTTTCCGCGGGCGGTCCGTGAGCCTCCTCATCGCAAGCTCTTGCGGGGTCTCACCTGGACACGCTATTCCCGCTGGAGTCGCCGCCTTCCACTACAATCATTTAACTGGTAGAGAAAAAGATCATTATTTCCTACCTGTATTATTTTAGAGACTTTTATTTAGACAGCTAATTGTCTCTTTTCAGAGGTGTAAAACAAGAACTAGTTCTAGCTCTTATTAATCCTAATTTACAACTTAGCTTATTAAACATAAGTACCCCTTAGTTGATCCTTGTAGCACATGTTGAACAAAAAATATTACAATTAGCACCTAATTTAGCTTAGCAAAAGCTACTAAAGAACCTTTATCACAAGATTGAAACCCATTTTTTTCATAAAAGTTTCTAACTTCAGGTGCTTCTTCTGTTAAAAGAACCTTTTGACGGACGTCATTATACTTTTTCAGAATCTCTTGTAAAAGGTGGGTAGCAATCCCTTGGTTTTGATAGCTATTCAAAACAAGGATATCTTGAATATAAACAATTGTTAAACCATCACCGATAACACGAATTAATCCAACTAACCGTTCTCCACTCCAAGCAGATATTACTTCTAAAGACTGTAACAATGCTTGTTGAAGAAGTTCTAAATCTTTTGTATAAGCAAACCATTCTACGTCGTTATATAATTTTTCTAAATGCTCTTTATCGATATTTTTACTGTTTCTAAAAGTAATTCTCATCTTCTTTTCCTCCTCAAATTTTATTTTGGAGAGCGATTACGTAATTTAACCATTGTATTAAACCTCCTTTAAATCTGCTTTATAATTCCCAAAAAAAGTTTTTTATTATGTAAAAATCAGACGATATAGTACCAGAAGATTAAATCTACTCGACCAACAGCCAACAACATATATCTCAATTCGACGTCTTCCCCAATATACCTTTTAAAATCTCAGTCCAGGGTCTAAAGCTCTTGCACCTGCCGCTTCGCTTTCGGTGCACAAACCATCTGCTAATCCCCTCAGAGTCGCCGCTTCCATTTCAATCAGCAAAACATTTGTAACCTATAAAAATAGTTACAAAAAAAATACCATGAACACTTGGTTCATGGCATTTACTTTCAATTTTTTAAAAAGAATCAATAACCAGTAGAGATAAATCAATCATTTTCTCCACGCGTTTTTGAGTCATATTTATTGGTCGACAGTTGTTATGTGCTCTATAACTCTAAATATTCTTCTAGCGTTAATTTATTTGTGTACATATCTGTTGCTGGTCCTACGCCTACAAAACGAAAGTGCCATGATTCGTGCATATAACCTGTTATTTCTTCTTTACCAATAGGGTAGCGAAGGATGAAGCCATACTCGTGAGCATGGGTAGCCACCCATACTCCCGCTGGCGTTTCACCGAAGGTTGGAGAAGCCCAATGCTGTTCAAAGTTCTTTTCACCAATATCAAAGGCTAGACCAGATTGATGTTCTGAGTAACCTGGTCTCGCGCTGTAACGGTCAGCTTCTGCTTGCCCATCTTTTTCAACATATTGGTTGTATAGCGTTTCTTGTCGTTCAAACGCTCGGTACGTGCTAAATGCGACTAATTCAAAGCCATCTAGTCTAGCAGCTGCTGCCATTTTTTCAAAGGCTTCACGTGCTTCTTTACTTTCACCAGGTGCATAGGTAGAAGGGAGAGGATACCGTTTGTTTGCAACTAGAATCCCTTGAATGAAAGTTGGATTTGCAGGTAGCACTTGATTTGGATCATAGCTATTTGCTGCTGGTTTTTCAATCGGCACTACAGGATCCTCCTTCTTCGGTTTTTCAGGTGCAGGATTAGGTTGAGCAGGTTCTTCTTTAGGCGGAATTTCTTCTGTACTATTATCCTCTGAATCTCCTTTAACTGGCGGTTCTGCTGGTTCGGAATTCTCAGGTTGCTCAGGAGTTGCGTCCGCCACTTTTTTCGAATAGCCAACTTCGGATAAGCTTTCTTCAACATCCCAATTATGAAGTCCTAACCAAATAATTGGAACGAGTAATATGAGTAAACCTCCCCCAATTAATAGGGGTGTTATCCACTTATTTTTTGTTTTATTTAATTTGTTGAATTTGTTATTTTTACGAGATTGCATGAGAAGCCTTCTTTCATTATACTTATCTTCATTTTACCATTATTTTAGTGGAACGTTACACTCATCTTTACTTTTCCGATATAATACATTAGACATGCTAAATAGATTAGAGGTTTCGTTATTATGAATTATCAAAAGTGGCTTTCGGTTAATTTCTTTGCCTTCTTTTTCACGTGGGGTGTATTTTCACCTTATTGGACAGGCTATTTGATCATTGTGAAAGACTTATCCGTTCCGCACGCTAGTATTATTATGGGAGCGGGCATGGTGGCACGCGCATTATCAACTTTCGTTATTTTTCCAGCTGCAGCCAAAAAAGCGTCTATTCGCAAGGTTATGCTATGGACAGCTGGGCTGTCTTTATTTACGATGGCTCTATATATTCCCGCAGATTCGTTTGTTTTCTTACTTCTCATCACGATTTTGTTCAGTGTGATTTATCCGATTTTATTGCCAGCAATGGAAAGTAGCGCTTCTGTTTTGATGCAGAGTGAACGTATCCATTATGGAAAAAGTCGATCGTTTGGTTCGCTTGGATATACCGTTGGTTTATTAATTATAGGTGCTACGACGGCGATTTGGAGCGAAGAGTCGATTCTTTGGGTCATGCTGATTGGACTAGCTAGTATGTGGTTCCTTCATACACGCCCTTCACCAGCTATTTTAACTAAAGCACCTGAACAGGTTTTACAAATTGATACGAAATCACAGTGGAAGAAGTTATTTTCTTCAAAACCATTTGTCGTAGTTCTGATTCTAGCAATCCTTTTACAAGGTGCACATGCATCTTATTACAATTTCGGATTTATTTATTTACAAGAACTTGGTGTGAATAGTTTTTACATCGGTATCGTTCTGAATGTTGCGATTCTATTAGAAATTCTTTTCTTCTCACGGGCAGACGCTTTGTTCTCCAATACTAGAATTTCGACGATGTTTATGATTGCTGCAATCGGTTCAACGATTCGATGGATTTTAATCGCAGCATTCCCCATTGTATGGGTTTTTGTTTTATCTCAATTTTTACATGCCATTTCCTTTGGTGTTGCACATTATGCTTTCATGCAGTTCATTTCAAAACGTTTATCACATGATGCAATTCCTGCAGCACAGGGTATGTACGCCGCACTTGCGATGGGCTTGAGTACAGCAGTTTTAACATTCGCGGGTGGTTATTTATATGATTTCAGTCCAGGTCTTGCCTTTTTAGGTATGGCACTTTGTTCAATACCTGCTATTTTCATCATCATTTTTACACGCAATAAACACCAGTACTAAAGTCTCAAATTTGTATCTTACGGACACAAAGATCCTTTTCATTTCGAATGTTTATAACAAGAAAACATGAAATGGGAGTGAATATTGATGTCACGAATTTCAAAATTCGAAGTACTATTATTAATGCAGCAATTAGATGAACTATTAGAAAATAGACAACAAGATAAATCAAAACATAAAAAAGCAAAAAAACACGGCAGCCAATAATTGGTTGTCGTGTTTTTTCTTTACTCAATCGATAATCCCACACGCAATGCGATCACCAGAATTCCCTGATGGATCAGTCACATAATCGTCCGGCCCTGCATGGATAATTAGTGCACTGCCATCCTCATCAAGCAATGAATTCTTCCTTCCTTTTTCAAGCGTCACATTAGGCGTTATAATTTCTAAATCTACAGTGCCGTCTTTCGAGACATTCAGATTAGGCAGGTCACCCGCATGATAGCCTTTTGGATTATCAAAACCGTGTTCTTTACCTGATGGGTTCATATGCGCTCCAGCAGTTGTAAACTTCGGAGGTTCACACTTCCCTACTTCATGAAAGTGGATTGCTTTTTTACCTGGCTCTAAATCCTTGAGAACCAATCGGATTTTTACGCCTGTCTTCGTTTCTGTTAATTCTGCAGTTCCAATCCCTTTTCCGTCTGAATTTACGATTGAAGTAGCCAGCTTATGCTCAATCTCACCACTAACTGGAATCATCATATTTTGTTGGCTGCATCCAGCCATAAGTAAAATTAACCCTATCAACATCCATTTCTTCATAATAAAAAACCTCCATGATAATGACGTGTCATTAGCATGATGGCTTTATTTTTCAAAATTATACGTTATAGGATGACTGTTAATAATACGACAATAAATGCAATCACAAAAAAAATCGACATGCCCTTCATCCATTTTGCTTCTTTTTCAAATCCTTTTTCTTTAAAACTGACTGCTCGGTAACCATTCGATAAGGCAAATAAAGCAGTCATAAACAATACGGCTAAATTGATATTTCCTTTAATAATAAAAACAAGAGCCGCTATACTGACAGCTGCAATTAATATTCCTGCAATCCACTTACGATTCATTTATTAACACCCCTTCATTCATTTGAATCCATATTAAAAATAGCATTTATCCACAAATAAACCAACATACTTAAAAGGGAACTGACCAAAGTCATATTTAACGACTTTTTAGACAGCTCCCTTTTTTTATTCTTCTAATGCTTTTTCTGGATGATTTGAATAAAATTTACGCCCAATATATGTTTGGATGATTAATAGTATCCCACCAACTGTCCAATACAGTGGCAATGCTGCCATTGAAGTGAATGACACAAACATGATCATAATTGGTGAAATATAAACAAACATCTTCATTTGTTGTTTCTGTTGCTCAGGAACAGTCCAAAGTGACACTTTAGCTTGTAGGAAATAAACAGCACCAGCAATTAGAGTCATAATGATATCTGGTTGTCCGAGACTATACCAAAGAAATTGATGACTTTTCACATCTGGCGAATAGAGAATCGCAAAGTAAAGTCCCATGACGATTGGCATTTGAATAATAACTGGCAAACAGCCCATATTTAAAGGGTTTACGTTATGTTTTCTATAAAGGCCCATCATTTCTTGTTGCAATTTCATTTGTTCTTCTTTGTCTTTTGCAGCTTTAATTTTCTTTTGGATTTCGTCCATTTCTGGCTTCATCGCGTCCATTTTCACTTTCATACCTTGTTGGTGCTTATAATTGCGAAGCATCAAAGGCATTAAAACTAAACGGATTAAGACTGTAATGGCAATAATAGCGAGTCCAAAACTTCCATTAAAGAAATCACCGAAGAAATTTAGTAAAAAGTCGAAAGGTTTTACAAAAATGCTGTAGAAGTACCCTTCTTTATTTTCAATACCAGAACATCCACTTAGGAAAAGTGTAACAAAGATCAGCATTGAAACTAATCCGATTTTCTTTTTCAATAGATTCACCTTCATCTTTTCAAACTATAAAGAAGTATACCTTTTTTAATAGTCGAATTCAAATGCTTGCTAGAAAAATCCAGGAAGTTCCGATTGATGTGACAAGGTTATGTCATTCAATCCAACTCAGTGCAACGAAAAAAGAGCCGTTATAAACGACTCTTCATCCTGTTGTCGGTAGAGAAAACCTAAAGTATTCATGTTCCTTATGGTCTCTGAATTGCTTGGGTGTTACACCGGTGTATTTTTTAAAGATACGTGTGAAGTAGCTTTGATTACAAAAATGATATTGCTTTGAAATATCCGAGATGTTTTTATTCGTGTGGCGTAAATAATATTGCGACTCTTCTACTCGTCTTACATTTAAATATTCAACTAATGTGATTTGAACATGTTCTCTAAAAATTCGAGACAAATGACTTGTGCTCACATTAAAGTGTTTTGCGATATCTTCCACCGATAGTTCTGACTCCACTTCATCATTGATGAACAAAATCACTTTATTCACAGTTTGGTGGCTGAATGAAGGTTGTTTTCGTTCAGAAATAACGAGAATGAAAAAATCGATTAAATCATCAGCAAATTGTAAAAATGCCGCATCATTCATATCGTTATCAATCATGTCTATACAAGCTGTGTTAAATGCGAATGCTTTCTTAGATGGGACTTGATTTTCATACAATTTCCTCGCCATGATTGAAGACAATACTGTAAAGTAATGACGAACGCCACGGATTGTTTGTTTACCCGCTCTTAAAGAGATGCGATCAATAATACTTCGTAATGTCTTTTTTGCTTTTTCGGTTTCTAGATGATGAATTTGATATAACAGCTGATTTTCCAGCTCAAAAAAATCTTCGACACCATCAAACTGACTCGAAATTTCAATCTCTTTCATGTACTTCTCGGAAATTTTTTCAGTTCCTGATAAATGAATTTGTTGCATAGACTCCCCATCTTTCCTTTTAATACACCCTAGCGTATCAAACCATTACGTTAACTATATAACGAAAATACGCCTATGAAAATAGGTTTATGTGTTTTTGGTGAAATATTTATTAATTTATAAAAAATAGGTATTTTTACATACCCTAATTTACTCTATTGTACTAGATTATCTTTCATTTCGCATTGGAATTAGCACATTCAAGTGTCCTTTTAACACTTCTACGTCTATTGGCGTATGGCATCCTTCATCTCCATCTAAATTACATGACAGTTCAGGATTTGTTTTAATATGTGCTTTTTCGGTTTTAATCATCACTACATCTGGATCTTCCTCAAGTTTACCTAATAGAACAGCAGTACCCATTCTCATAAAGGCTGGTAAGCCAGCACTTTTCACAACAAATACGTGTAAAAGTCCATCATCCGTTTCAGCTTTCGGAGCTAACTTTTCAAAGCCTCCAACAGAATTAGTAAGGGCTACAAGAACAAGCACGGCTTCGCCTTCCCAAGTTCCATGATCATGTTGCACATACACTTGTGTTTCATCTTTCGAAGTCAATGCTTTAAATCCTTCGATTAAATAGGCAAGGGTACCAAGTTTTGTTTTTTGCTCAACAGAAACGAGCGAAACACTTTCTGCAACTTGCCCTATGGCTAAAATATTCATGAAATATTTATCTGAAGCTTTTGCTATATCGACGTAATGAGGTTCTGCTGTTTTTAACGATTCAATCGCTTCATGAGGATCCAAAGAAATGCCTAAAGCACGCGCAAAATCATTTACAGTTCCAAGTGGAATAAATGAAAATAATGGCCGATGCGCTTGTTCAGCAATTCCGTTTACCGCTTCATTAATCGTACCGTCTCCACCCATTGCAGTCACTAAATCGTATGTTTCGTCACATGCCTGGCGTGCGAATTTCATCGCATCCCCTTCGCCCTGGGTTTCCTTCACCTCAACATCATAGCCCATGGACTCCAGAGTTTTTATCGTTTCTTCTTTAAACGTACTTGCTAACTCTTTACCGGAAGATGGATTAAGTATAAACATGGCTTTTTTCAATCAAATTGCCTCCTCTGATTTAATTCGAACTATGATAAACTAGTTTTTATACATATACATAATATAGCAAATGAGGGGTTTCAAATTGGATTCAACATCTATTGAAGAAGTC
The DNA here is from genome assembly GCF_043641925.1 of Paenisporosarcina quisquiliarum. GTDB lineage: Bacteria > Bacillota > Bacilli > Bacillales_A > Planococcaceae > Paenisporosarcina > Paenisporosarcina quisquiliarum_A. The sequence goes on along the minus strand of NZ_JBHZRU010000004.1, from coordinate 159,530 downwards.
ATGAATGTTATGCGTGAGTTTTTTCCGAGCCACGCCTCAATAGCAATAGCAGACACAAAGGAATTTATCTTTTATCAACCAAGCAATCAAATTGACTTACATATACAAAATGGCGACCTTGTAAAAGAAGGTACTGCTACTCATAAAGCATTAAGCACCGGAAGAAAAGTGACAGAGTTTATTGATCCGTCGGTATTTGGTATTCCCTACTATGGAATGAGCATGCCCATTCGGGAAGACGGCAAAATTAAAGGCGCAGTAACAGCCATCTTACCAGAACCTCCATCCTCTTTTTTAACCAACTATTTAACAATAAAAAAAGGAGAATGCTGGTATCCTGTAAAGCAAGAATCTGTTCTGTTTTTAGAAACTCAATTCAGAAAAACCTTAGTAAAGACAGATTCAATTGAAGGGTATCACCGATTAAATTTAAGTGAGCTTGAACTCTTTCTGACGCCGACATTATTTGTTAGATGTCATCGATCCTACATCGTCAATATAGACTTTATTCATGAAATTCAACCTGATTCTCATTCAACATTTTTATTAATAATGAAAAACGGAACAAGAATTCCTGTCAGTCAGCGCTACGCTAGTTATTTCAGAAGATCTTTAGGATTCTAGTAAATTAATCAGAATATTCTTTCTTTTGAGGTTTTATTAACATATAATAAAGACAGAAATGAGAAATTCACACGAAAAAAGAGAAGGCTGTAATCTCGATTTGAGACTTGGCCTTCCTTCTTTCTATTATCAGTTGTTTAGTGTCGTAGTAGTATTTTCTTCGTTCTCGTTATTACTTACTGAATCATTGTTTTTCGTTTTACTCTGTACTTCATCGTTATAATATTGAACGCTGGTCATAGCACCCTCATCCACCATCGTGTTATCATCCACATCATGAGGATCAGAATGGCCTTGTTTAGTAGAATTAGTTTGAGTATGTTTTTGAGATTCTATAAACGAATTAACTTTCGTTTTTGTATTATTAAAAGCAACTAATGCTTTTTCTCGATTTTCTGGTTTGCTAAAGTACGCATATGCACCAGCTGCTAAACCTGCGAGTAATAAAGAGCGATTATTCCCTTTTGCCATTTTCATCATTCCCCCAATTTTTTTGTTATACATCTATTCAATCAATACCCTTAACTAGGACTTGTTACACTTTTTAAATGTGTCAAATTGATTACACTTTAATATTTGACCATATCCACATGAGGAATGTTATCTTCTAAGTACTCGTCAGATATGGCTTTAAATCCAAATGATCCATAGAAATGAGCTAAATGAGCTTGTGCCTGTAATTGAATCTCTTGATTCGGCCATTTAGCTTCAATGAATTGAAGACATTCGTTCATTAGCTCTTTCGCTAATCCTTTTCCACGTGCCTCTTTCTTAACAATGACTCTTCCAATAGAGATGCGTGAGTATTTCAGACCGCTAGGAAGAATTCTAGCATAAGCTAACGGTTCGGTATTCTCTACAAATGCTAAGTGATATGATTTTTCATCATATCCGTCTAATTCTGGGTATGGACAGTTTTGTTCCACAATAAAAACATTGACGCGTAATTGGAGATATGAATAGAGTTCGTGTATCGATAGTTCGTTAAATGCTTGTTGCTTCCACATACTTTCTGCCCCCTTTGAGTGATATTATTTCACATGTGTAGTAAGGAAGCGAAATATTTGGTATGATAGCGGAAAGAATTTTGAGGTGAATTGACTTGATACGATTAATGACTTTTGAGGATATTGAAGCTGTTCAGTTAATCGCTAAATTAAGCTGGCAGGACACATATGAAGGAATCATTCCGACTGAAATACAAGATGTATTTGTAGAAAAAGCATATTCACGCGCGATGTTAATGAAAAGAATCGAAAAGACTTCTATGTACGTAGCTTTACATCAAGAAAAAATAATAGGTTTTGCAAACTTTACTAGAGTCGATGAAGATGGAGATGCGGAATTAACAGCTATTTATATGCATCCGAATCATCAAAAATTCGGATTCGGTAAAAAACTGCTACAAACAGGTCTTGAGAAAATTCAAGATGCTAATCAGCTTTTTGTATATGTTGAAAGTTTAAATGAAAAAGGCCGATTATTTTATGAAGCAAGCGGCTTTGAACTATTAGAAGAATTCGATGAATATTTTGAAGGCCATCCATTAAGCACTGCAAAATATGTTTATTACATAAAAACACCTGTCAAAAATTAATTTGACAGGTGTTTTTATTTTATTTACAACGGTTGATGCGGCGTTGTAGTTGTGTGTGTTTCTGTTTCAGCTTCCGTGCGGTAATAAGGATCTTCTACATAGTGCACTGGTGTTTTTCTTACAAAACACATAATCGCTGCAATGTAGAATAAAATTGGTGCTAATAAAAGAATACCTGATAACAATCCAGCAAAGATAAATAAAATCCCCGCCGTTTTTGGACTCTTATTCTTCGAAACTTTTACAACAGCAATGATGCTTAGAATGACACTAAGTAATAGTAATGCTACAAATACCCAACCAACTACTCCTACTACATCCATTCCACCAGCAAGAATATCCTTCGTGTATTCCATTTCTTGTTGAGTCAACGTAGGGTCTGCCATGATTTCTGTTTCAATCATGTTTTGAACTTCCGTTGTGTTCAACGCATTAGCACTGAAAACAGCTAGAGTTACGATAATTAATAAAATGACATTTAAAATAGTACCTATAATACCTAAAGCTACTTCACCAGTTCTGCTCAAATCATTCACCTCTCCTTTAAATCTACTTTAAATAATACGAAACAAATTGTTTATTGGTTTCATATTTTCATCATTCCCTACATAATTTTAGAATAAACATGTTTATAGGTATAAATTGGTGGGTATATATTTAGTAACACCAACTTGAAAGGAGCAGATGAAAAATGAAAGAAAAATTAGTATTTAACCAAGCAGATTTCATGTACACAATGGTAGGTGCTTCTGTATTAACAGGATTTTTATTTGTATTCACTCAAATGTGAGGAGTAACTATATGACAATGGACAAGAATACATAAAAGGCAATCCACTACTGATAATTAGCGGATTGCCTTTTAATTATGCCTTAATGTCTTCGTATTCAGAAGACTTTTCAAAAGCAGTGACAACATACGAACAAACTGCTTCCATTTTTAAATCCTTTTCACGAGCAAATTTAGCTGCTTGATCTAGCAACTCTTTTGCTACACCCTTACCTCTTAGAGAGGGAGAAACAAAAGTATGATCCATCACCATTACATCACCTAATAATGTCCACGTAATTTCCCCTAAAGTTTGACCATCTTTTTCATACACATACGCATATGCATCATGACCTAATTCTTTAAACTGGAATTCCATTTCACCACTCCTTTTTTTCAGTCTAGCATAATTTATTCTTTTAATGTTAGTGGACGCAATTTCGCTTCGATTTGATCACGTTGTGGTTCTAAAAATGGTGGCAATGCTAGTCTCTCCCCTAAAACATCCATTGATTCATCGGTTGCAAATCCGGGTTCATCCGTTGCCAATTCATAGAGGATACCATTCGGCTCGCGGAAATAGATGGATTTAAAGTAGTATCGATCCACTTTTCCTGACGTCATAAAACCTTTCGAACGTAAGAAAGCATCCCATTGATCGTATTCTTCCATCGTTTTAACTCGAAACGCTACGTGATGAACACTTCCCCGACCAGGTCTTTCCATCGGCAAATCTGACCGTTCTTCGATATGAACCTCAGAAGCTGGACTTCCTTCACCAACCGAGAACACAGTAATATCTGGCATACCATCTACTGATGATGCATAAGATCCAACCTTTTTAAATCCGAGTACTTCTGTTAACACTAATTGCGTTTGTTCTGCACGACGAACTGTAAGTGTGACATGACCAAGACCAACTAGAGCAAATTCTTCTGGAACACCTGCTCCCGCCCAAGGTATTCCATAAGGTACACCCAGTCCATCATCTACGACTAACATGAGTCGAGATCCTTCGAAGTCTTCAAAGTACATGGTTTTTCTACCGAATCGATCAACAATAGCTTCAAAGGGAACTTGGTATTCCGTAAATCGTTTTTGCCAATACTGTAATGCTTCCTCACTCTTCACTCTAAAGGAAGTATTACTAATACTTGAAACACCCGGTGTTGTTTTTGCTGCATTCGGAATATCAAAATACGTCATATCCGTTCCCGGTGTTCCAACTGCATCTGCATAAAACAAATGATAAGAAGATGGATTATCTTGATTGACACTTTTTTTCACTAATCGCATGCCTAAAATCCGTGTAAAGAAATCATGGTTTCTTTCTGCATTTGCTGTCAGTGCAGAAACATGATGAATGCCTGCTAATTTCATACTAAAACCTCCGTTACATAATATATCTCGAATTCGAGATAATGTTTTTTAAAGTTTATCATGAGTCCTAACATTTTACAATTTCTTCAACTCGGTTTGAGATAGTATATATTAGTTTTGGTTAACTACAAATGGATTATCCATGAAAATGGAAATCAAACCGGTTTCACAGCCTATTAAACTAAGTAATCCACACCATCTAAACTCGTCAACATCTAAGAGACATGGAGCGCCCAGCGAAATGGCTCCCATTTAAATGGTTTTGGTTTTCGCTTCGCTTCTGTTGAAAGAATCGGGTTTCAATGAGGAGAGCACTTGGTTAATGAGACGGATTTTATAGGATTGATTTGCTTTTGAACATTTATCAATCAAAATGAAGGGTTTATCAATCAAATTAAACATTTATCAATCAAACTGACGATTTATCAATCAAACTCAACCTTTTATCAATCAAACACGTCTCACAACCTAGTTGACTAGGTGAACCGACTTACACTCGCCAACAGCAAAGAGACATGGAGCAGCCAGCGGAATGGCTGCCATTTAAATGGTTTTGGTTTTCGCTTCGCTTCTGTTGCAAGAAGCGAGTTTCAATGAGGAGTGTACTTGGTTAATGGGACAGATTTTATAGGGTTGTTTTGCCTTTGAACATTTATCAATCAAAATGAAGGGTTTATCAATCAAATTAGACATTTATCAATCAAACTGACGATTTATCAATCAAATTCAACCTTTTATCAATCAAACACGTCTCATAACCTAGTTGACTTGGTGATATCTTTAGTAGGTTACGGATTGGAATGGAAAAGGCGACTCTAGCGAGATAAGCACTATATGAAGACCCTGGACTGAGCATCGCGAGGGAAGCGGCTGAGGAAGTGCTCGCAGAAAGCGTCCGTCGCAATGGAAATCACCATTTTTATTTGTCTACAAAACAAAAAGCCTCCCAAATAGGAGGCTTTCACATTATTAGTTAAACAATCCGCGGATTGAATCGATTAAGTTGTTAAAAAAGTTTTTTACACCTTGCCAAAAACCTTCGTTATCAACGATATTCCCTAATTTGTCTTCAATTGTTTTACTTAAGTCATCTAGTTGCGTTGACCATTGACTGAAGTCGATATCTAATTGTCGAATGCGGTCCATTAGATCAACAAGAAGTTGTCGATCTTCTGGGCTTAGTTCAATTTGAAGTTTTGTTAATTGATCTTGTACAATTTTTTCTACTTCTTCTTTAGAAGCTGGATTTAATTCAGCAATGTCTTTTTTAATTGCTGTTAATAACTCACTTACTTTTTCTTCATCCACACCCGATTCATTGGAAAGAATGGTTGCGACTGAAAGTTCTTCATTGGCTACATCTGTACGTTCTGTATCGAGTTTTTCACCACTAACTTCATACGCTTTGTAGATCCCAACGAGTGCCGAGTGACCCGTTACTTTTTTCGGAGCAGCGACTTCAACTGTTGCATCTTCGATACCAGCTGTTAGCATGGCATTTGCATACATTTCAGCTGTTACTTGTGTGATATTTTCTTCTGTTACGATATCGATAACTAAGCCTTTGCCTTTATCTTGACGGGTAATTTTTGCGGAGGAGAACATTCTTGCTGAAGCATCTCCATCTTTAATGTAAGTGACTAAATCGTCACCATCAACCGTGATTTCTTCAACTTCAGCTTCATCTGCTACGCTAAGACTTTCTTTTACGCTCGCCTTTTCAGATTCTGTCAAGTCTGCACCATAGACCACGATTGGCATACCGAATTTTTCATTAATGCCTTCTCCGTTAGATGACGAACCTGTACTTGCCATCGCTCCAGTAGGTAGTACTAATAAACTCGCTAAAAAGATCGAAGCTAATTTAAACCCTATTTTTTTCATATATTTTCTCCTTCCAATCTTAAAAATCTATTTAATCCTCGGGTAGTATCTACTTACATATTTATTACCCTATGTATAATTACGAAAAAAAGCACAAAAAGTTTCAAGGAGGAAAAACCCTCTTTCTCTTTTTGTGCCCTAAGTATTCTTTTTATAAACCTAAATGACAGATTTCACAATGGTCCAGCCGTCTTTTTGCTCGACTTTTCCTTCTTTCATTAACTTACCTAAAGCACGCTTGAAAGCTGCTTTACTTAAATTGAACATCTCAAAAATTTCATCTGGAGATGACTTGTCTGTAAACGGCATTTTCCCGCCCGCTTGTTGTATGTAGCGATAAACAGTTTCTGCATCATCACCTAAACGTTCTTGCTTACGTGGCAACATGGAGCCATTTAACGAACCATCTTCTTTTACACCAATTATGCGTACTTCAACTTCTTCCCCTAAACGCGGTTCTGCCAATTGTTCCGTATGATGAACAAAAACTCGGTAACCTTGTGGTGTGGAAATAAAGAATGATCCGACTGGTAATAATCGATAAGCACGAGCTTTCAAGTTTTCATTGAAAACAGATGTTGGTGCTTCTACGAACGACTCTGCCACTTTGTCTTCAGTTGCTAATCGACCAAACAAATTCCCTTTGTAATCTGTACGTAATGACATGTACAGATGGTCACCAATTTTTGGCCACAAAGATTTAATAAGAGGCAAATCGGTTCCTTTTACCATAACTTCCCGAGAACTTCCTATATCAACAGAAACTCCATCGCGGTCATCCGTTTTAATAACACGAGCCCAACCAAATGTATCTTTCGTAATTTGTGGCAATGTTGCAGTAGCACTTAGGTTGCCACGACGATCCATGAATAAAAATACTTTGATCGTGTCGCCTTCTTGTACTTCTTCAGGAGCCTCCGAACTATTAATAGGAATTTCAATTTCACCATTAGACAAAATCCATTTAGACTCGTCCTTCTTCTTAACTTGAAGTTCAACGATATCACCAGAAACTAATTCACTCATTCAACGCACTCCTTTCAATCCTGTTAGTCAGATTGCTGACTTTCTTTCAGTTCTTCAAGCTTTTGAATAAATTGAGGGTTTTCTTCCATCACTTGAATTAAATCTGCAATTCGGTCAATCGAATTCCAACTCAAATGATGTTCGATCCCTTCTACATCGTCGTATATTAAATCTTCTTGTACTCCGATTAATCGCAAAAATTGTTCCAGCAAGTCGTGACGTTTCACAAGACGTTTCCCAAGCTTTAAGCCTTTAGGCGTAAGCATTAGTCCACGATATCTTTCATAAACAAGATATCCATCTTTATCAAGTTTTTGCACCATTTTTGTAACGGAAGAAGGAAGAACTGAAAGAGATTCAGCAATATCCGAAACACGCGCATATCCTTTTTGTTCAATTAACATATATATTTGTTCGATATGATCTTCCATACTGGGTGTCGGCATTACACGAATCCTCTCTTTCCATAGCTTATATAAGTGTACTATAGACAAGAATTCTTCTCAACGAATGGGATAGGTTACTTTTCTAGCGGAGGATGTTTTGGGTATTTTCCAACGACATGAATGGCATGTATGATTCGTTTATTAATCCATTCTAAATTTTCAGGTGAATTTAATTGGTTGAAAGCTGCTTCTCTCCCAAAGTCAGATGTAACGTACTGACTTGGTACAGAATTTAAGCTGAGGGCAACGATATCCATTTCACATTTCGAGCATTTGCAGAAAGTCTGATATTCAGACCCTCTCAATAAAACAGCCACGAGTCCACTAATAATCTCTTCCATGACATTTGTTAACATTGGTTTTTTCAGATGAATTCACTCCTTTTCATGATTATTTTTGTATTTTGGTTTAGCGTTTATAAATCAAGGGTAACTTTTAATTATCAAAGCCTAAACGCAGAGAGGGTGAATCAGAATGGGTAGAATGCTATGGATGATTATCGTCGTATTACTTATTATTTGGTTATTAGGACTTGTACTTAAAATCGGCGGCGGTTTAATTCACTTATTACTATTAATTGCAGGTGTCATTTTAATTTTCCAATTAGTGACTGGAAAACGAAAACTGTAACAAAAGGGATGTCCGTATCATGCGGGCATCCCTTTTTGTACGGATTTAAAAGTATACACGCAGTTCATGAATTTTAAAATCAATTCCACTTATCCGATATGGGACAAGTGGATTTTTATATTATTTAGTTTTTGCATACACACATGTATCTCGAACCAACTTCCCGTCTGCTGATAGACCTTCTTTGATTAAAATACCTTCTAATGGGAATTTTAATCGCTCTGCAACAGCGCGACTTCGAACATTATCGGTATCACATCTAATCTCCACTCGCCTAACTCCAAGATCTTCAAAAGCAAATTCAGTTAATCGTTCAGCTGCCTCTGTCATATATCCCTTACCTTCAAATCGACTATCTAGCCAGTAGCCAATTTCAACTTTAGGAATCTTCCAGTTTATACGATGATACCCACTGCATCCAATAAATTCGCCCGTCTCTTTTAAAAACAGATGCAAACGCAAATCTTTTCGCGTAATAAAATCAGCCATAGCTAATCGAACGTTTTCCGTTGTTTCTTCGAGCGATTGTATTTTTTGAGCCCATGGCATCCAAGCTTTTAATGCTTTGTGAGACATTTTGATGCTTTCCAAAATATGTTCAGCATCTTCTAATTTAGGAGCCCTTATTAACAAGCGTTCTGATTCAAACGCATCCGGAAAATTTCTCATCGCTGGATGCACTTGCGTATCCGTTTCCACCGCTGTCTGCGAGTCATCCCAATGTACAGGCGTTGTCGTACCTTGCAAATAATCTTCTCTCGTCATTCCATATGTGATTGCATCGTAATACGATTTTTCTTTTGGAGAAAACCAGGCTTTACGAAGATGACCTTCTTTTACAAACCCAACTCGTTCAAATGTTTTTCTCATCGCGAAATTATCTTGGCGTGTATGTCCTTCTACTCGAATTTTTTCTTCGGGTAGACTAAATACATAATCAGCTACTTTTCTTAGAGCAGCTGGACCATACCCATGACCTCGATGGCTTTCAGCTATGCGTAAATCGAAAACTGGGATTTCATCCTGCAAATCAAACACTTTGACGATCCCCACTTTAACCTGGTCTTCATTTTCCACCCAAAACGTTTTCACTTCATCGGATTCGTATCCGCCTTCTTCTATTGTTTTTTCGATGATTTCTCTAGCTGGATTTGAATTGCCATGAAACGGCCAATTATTTGTCGTCATAAAATGAATGAGCTGTTCTTGCTCTTCCATTGTCCATTCAGTTAATCTCATTATTTAACCTCCGAGCATGCATTACTTTTGAATTTTTAGGAGCCTCATTGAATTTAGCACGACAAGTAGTGTGGCACCCATATCTGCAAAAATGGCAATCCAAAGGGTTAACAACCCTGGAATGATTAATAGTAACGCAACTATTTTTAATCCTAAAGCAAACATAATATTTTCTTTAATAATACGCAATGCTTTTCGGCTTAATTGAATCGTATAAGGTAGTTTTTCTAAATCGTCTGCCATCAATGCGACATCCGCTGTTTCTAAAGCTGCATCTGTTCCAGCTCCACCCATAGCAATACCTACAGAAGCAGCTGCTAATGCCGGAGCATCATTCATTCCGTCACCAACCATCGCTACTCTTCCGCGCTCAGCAATTAAGCTTTTAACCGCCGTTAGTTTATCCTCTGGCATTAATCCCGCACGAACATCCGTTACACCAACTGTTTTAGCAATCGCATGTGCAGTTGTCGGATGATCTCCTGTTAACATAATAACGTGCTTGATGCCTAGGTTTTTTAATTTTGTAATAATGGATCGACTTGAACTTCGAACATCATCTGCAACCGCTAAATGACCAATATACATATTTTCACGGAGTATAATCATGACTGATTTCCCTTGAGATTGTAAGTCTTCTATTTCTTCTTGTACTTTTTCGGTAATGGTGGTCTTTTCATTCGCCCATTTCATACTACCGATAGACACGGGTATTCCTTGTAAAGTAGCTTCAATCCCTTTCCCTGTAATGGACTGAAAGTTTTCAACTACAACAGGAGATACATCAATTTTTGCTGCGTAGCTCATGATGGCACGCGCTAAAGGATGAGCGGAGTTTGCTTCAACCGACGCTGCAATGTGGATGATTTCTTCTTCGCTGACTACACCATTTGTAGCTACATCCGTTACTTCAGGAAAACCGTTTGTTAACGTCCCTGTTTTATCAAAGGCAATGGCTTGTAATCGACCCATTTCTTCTAAATAAACGCCGCCCTTAATCAGCACACCTTGTTTCGCAGCGTTTCCAATGGCCGTTACAATGGCAACTGGCGTGGATACAACGAGAGCACAAGGGCATCCCACTACAAGAACCGCTAACCCTTGGTAAATCCATGCCTGCCAATCTCCTACAAATAAAGGAGGGATGATCGCTACGGCAATCGCAATTAGAATAATAATCGGTGTATAGTATTTAGCGAATTGATCGACAAATTTTTGAGAGGGTGCTTTTTCTGCTTGAGCTTCTTCAACTAAATGAATAATTTTAGCAATTGTCGTATCTTCAACGCGCTTCGTCACACGTACTTCAAGAGCACCTTCTTCATTTAATGTACCCGCAAACACTTCATCCCCAATTATTTTCGTTACCGGCATCGACTCACCTGTAATTGGTGCTTGATTTACGGAAGAATTCCCTAAAATCACTTCACCGTCCATCGCGATCTTTTGACCGGGTTTGACGATTAACACATCGCCGATTTCGATATCTTCAGTTCCTAATTCCATAACTTGTTCATTTCTTCTAATTGAAGCTTTTGAAGGAGCAATGTCCATTAATTGACGAATCGACTGTCTCGCTTTCGTCATGGAATAAGCTTCTAATGCTTCACTAACAGCAAATAAGAAAACGACAACTGCCGCTTCACGCCATTCTCCTATGATGGCTGCCCCGATGATCGCAATCGTCATCAGTGTTTTCATATCAAAGTAAAATCGGGATAAATTTTGTAACCCGCTCCAAAACATCGAGTATCCTCCGATCGCAATTGACGCGACAAAGAAACCAATGGCAAACGGATCCGCTTCGCTTGTTTGGAATGAAATAACGGTTCCGATGATTAATAAAACAAGTGAAACAAAAGTAATGACATTCTCTTTTCGCTTATAAAACGGAACGATTTCAATCACTCGATTACCTGTAACCGGGTGTACTTTTATTCCGTCAAAAGCTCCCGCCTTTTCCAACTCTTCAATCGTAGCTTTCCCTACTAGACGGACTTTGGAAGCACCGAAGTTCACATTAACTTCTTTCACTTCAGGCAATGCTTGAATATTCTTTTCGAATTTCATCGCACAATTAGCGCAAGTTAAGTTTTCTAATCGGTATTCTTGCTGTTCAGATGCTTTCATTTAAGACACCTTCTTCCGCATGCTCGTATGCAATTTTAACCAGCTGACTCACGTGAGAATCAGCTAGACGATAATAAACGAGCTTTCCTCTTTTTTCGGATTTCGCTAAATCTATATCTTTTAAATACCTTAAATGATGAGAAGCAGTTGCAGTAGATGACTGGATAATAGCAGCTACATCACAAACACATAGTTGTTCTTGAATCGTTAAGGCATAAGCTATTTTTAACCGTGTCTCGTCAGCTAACGCTTTGAAAATCACGGTCATCCCTTTTAGGTTAGGCAAATTTGCTTTTACTTTTAAAACATCCTCTTCGTGGACACAAGTCGTTTCACAAACCTCTGTTTTCACTTTACTCACTCCTTATTCAAACGTTCATTTGATTGTTAGGTTTAGTATATGCTCCTTAGAAATGATTAGCAAGGATATTCAAATCATGGTTTGAATATTATTTATTTCAGCTTTTTCATCGCAATGTTAACTTCGAAACATGTGTGTTCACTACAACAATAAAACAACCGCACCGATTAATTTTGCCAGTCAAAAAAGGAATTAAGGTTTATCATAGAGAATAGTTAGGGAATCAATTACGTATAGAATACAGAATCGAATTGTTTGGGGGGATTACTCATGTATAAACGAATATTGGTTGCAGTCGATGGCTCTTCACACTCAAAACGAGCAGCAAGTCATGCTGTTTTTCTAGCAAGTACACAGTCAGAAGTTCATGTTACCCTGCTATATGTATTGGATTATGACAAAACATCTCCAGATCTCGTTCAACAACTGACAAGCGAAGAACTCCATGAAGACCGACGAAATAAAATCTTGCCAATTGAAGACATGTTCGTTTCAAAGGGTATCCATACAGAGATTAAACTATTACATGGTGATGCAGGACCCGTTATTGTGGAACATGCGAATCAAGAAAAGTATGATATCGTTGTAATCGGCAGTAGAGGGTTAAACACATTACAAGAAATGGTACTTGGAAGTGTCAGCCATAAAGTAGCGAAACGAGTACATTCACCCGTTTTATTAATAAAATAACAATCAGGACTGACCTAACTAATGGTCAGTCTTTTTGCAATGTTAGGAGTAGTTCACATGAAAAAAGGATTATTAAATTTAATAACGGATGTACCTGGTGTTCAAGTAGGTCATGTCACGTTAGAGGAAAAATTGAATGAGCAGGATACAATTTGTACCGGAGTTACCGCCATACTCCCCCATTCAGATGATCCATTTCAATATAAAGTTCCTGCAGAAAGCTTTGTATTAAATGGCTTCGGCAAAACAGTCGGGTTGATTCAACTTGAGGAATTAGGTCTCATGGAATCGCCAATTATGCTTACCAACACATTTAGTGTGGGTGCTGTTTTAGAAGGAACCCTTTCTTATATGTTAGAGAAAAATCCAGAGATTGGAGATTCCACAAGCTCATTGAATATTGTGGTCGGTGAATGCAATGATAGTTATTTAAATTCCATGCGTTTAATGGCGGTGCGACCGGAACATGCAATAGCAGTACTTGAATCAGCCGCAATCGGTGAGTTTGAACAAGGGGCTGTCGGTGCAGGAAAAGGAATGATTTGTTACGGAGTGAAAGGTGGAATTGGAAGTTCGTCTCGAATCGCTGAACATGAAGACTTGGCTTATACGACAGGCGTCCTAACTCTCACGAATTTCGGGAGAGCTAACGAATGTAAAATAGCCAGCTGGGAACAGGATACCCTTGAAAAACCAGATGGATCTGTCATTATTGTTGTCGCGACAGACGCTCCTGTTGATGCGAGACAATTAAAGCGTCTTGCCAAGCGTGCAGCAATCGGGCTTGGTCGAACTGGAACCCATATACATAACGGAAGCGGAGATATCATTATTGCTTTTTCTAATGCAAATAAAGTTCCTCACATATCTAAAGAAGCGTTTGTACATCAACAGGTATTACGTGATGACCATCCCATGATGAATGAACTTTTTCAAGCGGTCATTGAATCCACTGAAGAAGCAGTTTATCAATCAATTCTTCATGCTGAAACGACCACTGGAAGATTAGGCCGAGTCATTGAAAAAGGCATCTTTTAATAAAGGAAAGCCAGCCCTCAAAGTTAGTGAGGGCTGGCTTTTTTTGTGATGCGTAGGTATACTCGTCACTTTTATAAATTTACTCGTCAACTTTGAGATTTTACTCGTCACTTTTGAACATTTACTCGTCACATTTCACCTTTTACTCGTCAAACCCAAAAACTACAGATCCACCAACCTATATAAAACCGCTACTTGGCGAATGCAGAAAAGCCAGCCCCCAAGACAGTGAGGGCTGGCTTTTTGATTGATGCATCAGTTTACTCGTCAACTTTGAACATTTACTCGTCAACTTTGCGATTTTACTCGTCACTTTTGAACATTTACTCGTCACATTTCATCTTTTACTCGTCAAACCCAAAAACTACAGATCCACCAACCTAAGCAAACAAATAAATACCCACCTACAAGAGTAGCCACGGCATATAAAACCGCTACTTTTCGTTTACCTGTAAACCAGCATTCAACTACCTGGACCGCAAACGTCGAAAACGTGGTAAATGCACCTAAAAACCCAACGAGCCAAAATAGATTCCAGTCTGTTTCAAGAAGTGCCAAAGACAGACTGGCTCCCATCAACAAAGAGCCGAGCCAGTTAATTAAAAGAATCCCGGTTAATCCTTGAATTTTTAGAGACACTGCATATCGACTCATCGCACCGAGCATCCCGCCGATAGCTAAAGAAAGGAGGGTCATCTCGATCCGCCCCCTAACTTAAAACCACCAGCCGCTGCCACGATACACGTTATGGTCATTCCTAGACCATATAGAGTTCCCGTTAGCACACTGTTCTTCATAAAGGCCAGCCATTCTCCCGAGAAGGTGGAAAACGTCGTAAACGAGCCCAAAATGCCTGTGGTGACAAATAACGCTTTCTCTCTCTTTACTTCTTTCATTTTATGAAAGACAAATCCTAAGACAAAGCTACCTATGATATTGGCAATCCATAACCCTGTTGAGGGGAATAAAACCAGAACTGCAAATCGTAATAATGTTCCGACCATGCCGCCTAAGCCAACCCATATGAAGTTTTTCATGTTCGAAACACGTCCTTATTTAATCAGCCTTCAATTTTAATACATGCTCTTTTTCTTGATTTCCACTAATGACGGTTTCATGATACTCGCCTTCAGCCCAGTCGTCTACCTGGTTGTGGAACCAATCAGATTTCATGTGACCACTTTGACCGGGTCCGACGATATGATAGGCACTTGATAAATCAGCTAAGTCCGCAACAAATCGCCAGGAAGCACCGTGGTCAACTGATCCATCTTCTTGGAATCCAGCAGCTTGAACAGTAATATTCGAACCACCAACCGGTACTGACTTCGGATTTAAGAAATACGCAAATACGGGTGAAGCACCTGAGAGCGGGTGATCAAATGTAAGTTGATGATAATCTCCCCACTTCCAGTCTCCTACGTCTTCACCAAACGTATCTTCTATAGAGGCTACCGAATCTACAAATGATTGATAAACCCATTTGTCAACTCCCCCCTTTTCAGTTACCCACGCACCCTCTTGACCTGCATATCCATCACGCATCATTTGATCGGTGATATTGCCTTTTCCTGCTAGCATATCATAGACGTCTTTAGGCATCTGATCTTTAAACAACGTCATTGGAAGCTGCTTAATCCATTTATGATAAATGAGCGGAGCGGCAGAATTAGCTTCATCTACTTGATTCCAATTTTTCAATTCTTTCAACAGTTCACTGTATTTATTTTTAGTATCTAATTTTTCTACTGATCGAACCATGTCATCCATAAATTCTCTTGCTTGAAGATTATGCTGGTCCATTTGTAAGTCCATCATATCTTCTTTCGTTAGTTTATCGCCTTGTTTTAAAACCTCAGCAATTCGTTCATAGCGGTATGACTGAGCCCAAAAATCCGTTAAGTGATAAGGGTAAGATTCATCCACGACTTGATTGTTCGCAGTGGCAATAAATCCTTCATCTGGATTTACGACAGTTGGGAGCTCATCATACGGCACGAATCCATCCCATCCATACTCACTTGAATTTCCTGGCACAGGAAGTTGAGCATCCCCTAACTTACGGATCGGAATTCTTCCGTTCGCTTTGTACGCAATCGTTCCGTCCTTCGCTGCAAAAACGAAGTTTTGTGCAGGTGCATGGAAATCTTCCAATGCTGTTTCAAACTCTTCCCAATTGGTGGCTTTATTCATATTCAATACAGCCTGTAATTCCAATGTCGGATCAAGCGCCGTCCACTGCATGGAGAACTGAGCACTTGGTTCTTCCTTGTCGAACATGACATTCGAAATGATTGGACCATGACGGGTAACCACTACTTCAAAATCGATTGTTTCTCCGTCTTTAACTTTAATCGGTTCTTTCCGAACAGTTGCTTGCTCCCACTTGCCGTCGTATTCAAATTCAGTCGGTTTTTCTGGATTTGGTGTTTCGATATACAGATCTTGCACATCGGGTCCTACATTCGTTACACCCCAAGCAATTTCTTCATTGTGACCTAAAATAATCCCTGGAATTCCTGCAAAAATGACCCCACTTACGTTTTGTTCAGGTGACTGCAAATGCATTTGGTACCAGATGGATGGTGTACTCAGACCTAGGTGTGGATCATCTGCTAATAAAGGCATTCCCGACTCCGTCTTATCACCCGAGACAACCCAGTTATTACTTCCATTGAACTCGTTTGGAATAACTTCCGGCATAAACTGTCCTGCCACTTCTACCTGATTCTCTAAGTTCGCTTCGATAATAGCGGGTTTGTCTTCAGGGTAAGTAATGAACAATTCGCGAGCCTTTTCTTCTGGAAAATTCCCTAGTGCCCAGTGCCGAATCGCTAGACTCGACCAATGACCACCTAAATCGTACGCCATAAATTTACCAATCGTTAAGGAATCTACTTCTGTCCATGGTTCCGGCTCGTAACCTAGCAACTTAAATTCAAAAGAATACTTTCCAGCTTCCTTCGCTTCAGCCATATAGGCATTGACGCCTTCTGCGTACCATTTAAGAACTTGTTTCGCTTCTTCCCCATAACCATCCCATGAATCTTTAGCTGCTTCTCTTAAGCTAAATGTTCGAAAGAATTGATCCGTAGTCACGGCTGCCTCTCCCACAACTTCAGACAATCTCCCGCTAGCTTGTCTTCGTGCTAAATCCATTTGAAACATTCGGTCTTGTGCTTGCACAAACCCTTGTGCTCGGTATAAATCCGCCTCATTTTCCGCAAGAATATGTGGTACCCCCTGCTCGTCTCTTGTAACTGTCACTTCTTGATCTAAAATCTCGACTGTCATTTCACCAGAAATTTGAGGTTTAGATTTTCCTATGTATACGTTAATGGCGACTACTGCAATGATGAGCAATAAGACAAGACTGCCTACAATCCATAACAACCACTTTCCAAGTTTACGTTTCCCCTTCATTCCCCTAATTCCCCCTAGACTTCTTTCTTATGAAATTCGCCTAATTTATAGAATTCTCCTGCACAAAGAAAAAACTATTTAGTGTATCTAAACAACGATACGCTAAATAGTTTTTGTTTATTTCATATTTTCTTCGGCTAACACTAATTTCACATTTTTCACTTGATCTTTCTCCGTCAAAATATATAACACGTCTTTAGGCTCTAACTTTGTTGACCCAGTTGGCATAACCAAATCACCATCACGAATGATTGCGCTGATGACGGTTTTCTTTGGTAATCCAATTGTTTGAAGGAGCTGCCCAGCGAATGGCGACGAGGCTGAAAGTTCGACTTCTAGCATCTCAGCATTTGCTCGATCCATGGATACGAGCTCTAAAGAGTGTATGCGTTTTGGAACAGCTGGTCCGTTTAATTTCAACAAATTCGCGACGACTGGAATCGTTGATCCTTGTAATAAAGCAGAACTTAACACAATGAAAAATACGATATTAAAATAAAGATGGCTATTTTCCATACCTGCTAACATGGGGAATGTAGCTAAAACAATCGGTACTGCTCCGCGTAACCCTGCCCAAGAAATAAACCACTTCTCCTTGAGTGTGTAAGGGAAGAAACTAGTTGAAATAAAGACAGCAATGGGTCTAGCAATTGCTATCAGGACAAATGATAATACGAGTCCTTTCCAAATTAAATCCCAGTCAGCGAGTTCACTCGGGAATACAAGTAACCCTAAAATCACAAACATGGCAATTTGCATAAGCCATGCAAAGCCTTCGTGGAAACTGATGATAGAATGACTATGTCTTAATTCACGGTTTCCAATTATCATGGCAGCTATGTAAACAGCCAATAGACCACTTCCACCTAATACAGCTGTAATACTATAGATGAAGACAGCAAATCCAGCTGATAATACGGCATAAAGTCCACCTGCATCTAATGTGATTTTATTCATCGTCTTAGAAGCAAAAATTCCTAGTCCAAATCCAAATAAGACGCCTAAGCCCATTTGTAAAAAGAACATCCCCGCTAACGACCATGCGGACGTATCAGGCATCATAATCCATTCGATGAAAACAATCGTTAAGAACATGGCCATCGGATCATTCGTTCCAGACTCAGCCTCTAATGTTGATGACAGTTTCTGCTTGATATTTTGACCCGCTAATACAGAAAATACAGCAGCTGCATCCGTAGAGCCAACGATGGAACCTAGAAGAAAGGCTTCTAACCAGCCAATCCCTAATACATAATAAGCTGCTACAGCAACAATGGAAGTAGTCACCAAAACGCCTACCGTTGCTAAAACAATTGAACCGCCAAGAACTGGTTTGACCTGTTTCCACTGAGTTTGAAGTCCACCTTCAAATAAAATAATGATTAGAGCTAATACACCAACCATTTGTGCTACTTTTGCGTTTGAAAAATAGATAAGTCCAGAAATATCACTACCTAATAACATTCCTAAAAATATAAAGAGAATAAGGGCAGGAACTCCTGCGCGAGCTGACAATTTCGTCATCAATACGCCACTTAAAAGAAAAATACCCATTAAAAGAATGGCAAAATCTGTTGTGAAATTCTCCATTAGTCCCTCCTTGCATAACCTGTGATGTTATCTATATTGTACAGGAAGAAGGGTGAATTTAGCACAAAAAAGCCTTGAATTCAAAAGAATTCAAGGCTTTTCTTCTACATTTTCACCAACGATTTTCACTTCTAGTTCGAGGTCAATTCCGAATACATCTTTTACCTTAGATTTAACCATTTCAATCGTTTGTATATAATCCGTTGCAGTGGCATTGTTTTTATTCACAATAAACCCAGCATGTTTTGTCGATACCTCTGCTCCACCGAAGCCCTTACCTTGCAATTCACAATCTTGAATCAGCTTCCCTGCAAAATAACCAGGAGGTCTTTTGAAGACACTTCCTGCTGAAGGATATTCTAATGGTTGTTTCGATTCTCTTAAATGTGTTAAGTCGGCGATTTTTGCATCAATTGCTAATTGTTCACCTTCAGCTAAATCAAATTCAGCAGATAAAACATAATATCCTTGTTTTGTAATGACACTCTTGCGGTAGTCTAATTCAAGTTCCTCTTTAGAAAGAACGAGTTTGACTCCTTCTTTTGTTAAAACAGTTGCTTGATAAATAATGTCTTTTATTTCCCCACCATAAGCTCCAGCATTCATGGCCATTGCTCCGCCAATTGAACCTGGAATTCCACAAGCAAACTCAAGACCCGTTAACTTTTCTTTCGCCGCCGCTCTTGATACATCAATAATATCAACGCCTGCTTCTGCTAGGACTCTTGTTCCATTAATTTCTATACGATTAAGCATTTGCAAATTTAATACAATACCACGTACTCCACCATCACGAACAACCATGTTCGATCCGTTTCCAAGGAGTAATAAAGGAACATTATTTTGATGTGCATACGCAACTACAAAAATAGTCTCTTCTTCGGATAATGGGGTGACATAAAGGTCTGCGAGACCACCCATTTTGGTCATTGTATGCAAGTTTAGTGGTTCATCTATTAAGACACAGTCATGTGCTAAAGTTGCTGTTAAGTCTTCATACCAACGTTGTTTAGTCATGTAAAGCCAAATCCTTTCGGTTACCTCTTTCCATTGTATAGTATGCGTTTTAACCGCAGATTTGACAAGTGGAAATCACGATAACCATACTTTTGACCACTGTTCGATTCCAGCAATTGCATCTTTAAGCCCTCTGCCCTTATCGGTTAATGAGTATTCTACTTTAACTGGAACATCTGTATACACACGTCGTTCCACGATTCCTTCTTTTTCTAGCTCTTTTAAACGTTCTGAAAGCAGTCGACCACTAACAGGTAAAGCAGACTCAATTTCATTAAAACGCTGGGGACCATCTAACAATTGATACAAAATCAAACCCGTCCAACGTTTCCCTATTAACTCCATCGCCTTCGATAAGCGTGGACACAAAGTAGTTTCTTTCATATTCCATCACCTCTTATTGCATCCATTATAACGGAAAACTACCTACATGTAACGCGATAAGTAATTACATTACTATTTATAACCTATTAACATTTAATTATTAAAACTATTTTATCTTGAATTAAAACTATTTTAATTCAAACATATTGACATCGAGATATTTAGCATATATAGTTAACTTAGAAATAAAAAAACCCCTTGGAGGATGATTATGATGAAAAAATGGAACGTAGACGCAGCTCACTCAACTTTAGGTTTTTCAGTAAAACATATGATGGTGTCAAAAGTTCGAGGAAATTTCGGTGAATTTGATGCTCATGTTGAAGCAAACGAAACAGACTTAACAGGCGCAAATATCCAATTCAACATTAAAGTACCTAGTATTAACACGAATAGCGCAGATCGCGATAACCACTTACGTTCAGCTGATTTCTTTGATGCTGAGACATACCCAGAAATTAAATTCGTAGCAAACAACATTACGAAAAAAGGCGATGACAAATACGATATCGCTGGTGATATGACAATTAAAGATGTTACTAAACCTGTTGTTTTCGATGCTGAATACGAAGGAAAAGGAACAAATCCTTGGGGACAAGAAGTTGTCGGCTTTACAGCTGAAACAAAAATCAACCGCAAAGATTTCGGTTTAACTTGGAACCAAGCACTTGAAACTGGTGGTGTATTAGTAGGAGAAGACGTAAAACTTTCTCTAGAAATTCAAGCAAACCCAGCTGAATAGTTTATGAAAAAAGATATCATCTAATTCCTATTCGGAATCAGGTGATGTCTTTGACTTTTTTTAAAAAAAAATTAATCCCTACAAGGTTGATTTTCGCTCCTTGCGGATGCTTTCCGTGGGCACGGCTTCAATCTCCTCGTCACTTCGTTCCTCCGGGGTTTTCAGCTCGTGCTGTTCCCACTGGAAAGATTAGGACCAATGGATTTGGTGCTAATCTTTGCGACGAAGCTAGCGCAGCGATGCAGGAGCAGGTGTTTTACGCCGCCTTCCGCTGCAATCAACGATATCCACTTAAAACAGGATAATTGTCAATCAAACATTTTTATTATTGAGATATGAAATATGAAATTGAAGATTGTTGAAGTGAACTTGTTTTGATATCTATTAGAAGTTGATCGGCAATTTCTGAAGACTCCTGCGGAATAAAGAAACAAGCTAGACCCCACAGTCAACGAATTGTGCACAATTCGTTTGCGACGAGTAACCGCAGGAGCATAGGTTTTTAACAGACAAGGAGGCTGGCATTTCTTCCGCGGAAAGCGAAAAAAATAGCCAATCAACTTTTTTTGATCGAGTATAAAAGTTAAGAACTTGAATTTTACTCAGGTATCACCTAATCAAAAAAATGCAATTCCCTCTCAATGAAGGAATTGCATTTTTTAGTATGTCCATTTTTGATCAATCAGTTTGATGGCAAGTTCAGCTACCATCGGACGGCTGATAAGGAATCCTTGAATTTTATGAGCACCCATTTCTTTTAATAAAAACAATTGCTCTTCTGTTTCGACACCTTCCATTACCGTGGTCATGCCTAAGTTTTTAGCGATATCCAAAATTCCTTGTAAAATAATTTGTGACTTTTCGCCTTCATTTTCCATAGTCATCAAGAATGAACGATCCACTTTAACATGTTGTATTGGTAAAAGTTTTAAAATCGACAAAGATGAGTAACCCGTTCCAAAATCATCTAATGCAGTTTGAACACCGTATTCGTTTAGCTCCGTCAATAATACAGATGCTAATTCACTGTTTTGTACAGCGACCGTCTCCGTAATCTCGAACATTAAACTACTAGGTGAAATACCAACTTCTTGAATAATCGACTTCATGTCATTCATGAAATCGGGATGCATCATTTGTTTGACTGAAATATTAATTGCTACGTGGAAACCATCATGTAACTCATTTTCCCACTGTTTTACTTGCAGTGCCACTTGTCTTATAATCCAACGACCCACTGGAACAATTAAATCATTATCTTCAAGTAATGGAATAAATTCAATGGGTGAAACGGCTCCAATTAATGGCGACTCCCATCGAAGTAAAGCCTCAAAGCTCTTGATTTTTTGCGTTGATAATTCATATACCGGTTGGTAAACCATGTAGTATTCATTATTATGGAGTGCATGGACAACATTATTTGCTATTAATCTTGCACGTTCATTCTGATTTGCTAATTCTTGAGAGAAGAAGACTGCACGATTTCCACCTAGCTTCTTGGCTTCTTGTACAGCAAATGTTGCATCTTGCATCATTAAGTCAGGCCAATCACCTAATTCGGATTTTCGTATCCCAAGACTTAACGTCATCCATATGCTTTCAAACGTTGAAAGCTCAAGAGGTTCTCCCATTAACTTCACTAAAGCAGTTGTCATTGTTTTTAATTCTTCTTCATCTTGTGTAGAAACCAGTAATACGAATTCATCTCCACCAACTCGATACAAATCATTACGATTAGCAAACTCTTGAATTTTATTACTTACTTCAAAGAGTACTCTGTCACCAATTTGATAGCCATTCCGCTCGTTTATTTCTTTAAAACGGTCTAGATTCACAAAAAATAAAGTGAAATTCTTAAAGTTTGTTGGATCCAAGTCTCTTTTCAATTTTTCTTCAAGTACGACACGGTTTGGTAAGTTCGTTAATAAATCACGTTTCAACAAATTGTCTTCACGTACTTCGTTTCTTCGTATGTAAAATAAGATTCCGCATAATATCAAGAATGTCACAGCAACAACTAATGTATTGCGCCAAAAAATCGTTGAAATCCGATTATCTAGAGCATTTGTATAGGAATCGACGAGCACTGTCCAATCAGCTCCTGCACGTTGGAACATGACAAAATGCGCCGAATCTTCCTCAACTAAAATCGAACCACTCTCTTTTACTTTCATTTGTTCTTTAATATCTGCTGCATAATTGAATCGATTATCAAATGGCTCATCTGTCGTCGAAAAAACTAGTTGTTCTTCTTTAAATAAATACAGACTGCCTGGAAGACTTGACTCTTTCGCCACGGAACCTAGAATATTTCCCATATTCACGACACCAGACAGAACGCCAATTACTTCATCACCCTTTTTAACTGGGAGTCGAATGGCCGTTACTATTTGATCTGGATCTTGGTAAAGGGGAAATAAATCACTAAACACCACTTCACCTTGCAAAGCGCGTTCAAATGATTCAATCTGATTCACTTTAAAACGTGATCCATCACCAGCTAACGTTTCACCTTCTGGGTTAATGAAGCCTAAAGATGTGAAAAAGGGCATCTTGTCTCGTTGATCTGCCAAGAATGCTATGATTTCTTCATCAGTACCATCTAATAACACTAAATAATTGGCGATAAGTTCTAATTCTGCAACTCGTTCATTCGAAAATTTGTTCGTTTCGTCTGTAAAGTTCTTTAACAATTCATTCGTTTCATTATCTACAGTTTCAATCACATATTGTTTCGTATCTTGATAATTAATTATGGTTAATGCAACGACTGTCAGAAGAATTAATGAAAGTAATACATAAGCTTGTATTTGCCTTTTTGACACTTCGTCACACCCTAACGTTCGTCTCTTTTTGTATATGTATCATTAAATGTAATTAAATACCATTTAAATTTATCCTTCCATACATATACATTGTCGAACAATGTCAGAAAATAGTCAATGTGTTTTATGATATATTTATATCAGTTTAAGACAATTCTATGCCAATAGATGATACGAAAGGAGTATTTTGATGGAAAATAAAAGTGAAAAATCGACAAAACCTTTTTTCCAATTAATGAAATCCTTAAAATGGCCTATTGGCGTTACCATCTTCGCCATCTTGCTCGCTCTAGCAGAAACAATAACGGGTTTAGTCGTTCCTTTAGTTACAAAAAATTTAGTTGATACTTTAACAACTTCCAGCATTGATTGGAAATTAATCTTATTATTATTAGGCGTTTTTCTACTTCAAGCTGTAGCTGGAGGAGTTTCCTATTATTTACTAACATTTATCGGTGAAACGATTGTGGCTGATTTACGGAGAAAGTTGTGGAGAAAAGTTTTACGTTTACCAATTCCTTTTTATGATGCCAATGAAACTGGCGAAACAATGAGCCGCATTACACAAGATACATCTATACTTAAGCAGCTAATCACAGGTCATTTAGTCACTTTTGTATCAGGCATTATCTCTGTTGTTGGTTCTGTTATCATCCTGTTTTTCATTGACTGGAAAATGACCATGATTATGTTAGTAAGTGTGCCTATTTCCATGGCTATTATTATTCCGCTCGGGCGTAAAATGCATAAAGTGGCAAAAGGTACGCAAGAAGAAATGGCCAAGTTTTCTGGTTTACTTGGACGTGTTTTGTCAGATATTCGTCTTGTGAAATCCTATCGTGCAGAAGAAACAGAGAGTGTAAAAGGTGACCGTGCGATTGGTGAGCTATTCCAATTCGGACTGAAAGAAGCACGCATTCAATCGATTATTTCACCTTTGATGACTTTATTAATGATGGGTATTCTTGTGCTCATCCTAGGTTATGGAGGTATGCAAGTATCTAAGGGCGAGTTATCAGCAGGTTCTCTCGTTGCGATTATCTTTTATTTATTCCAAATCGTGGTGCCCTTTGCACAAATGGCGTCCTTCTTTACTGCCTATCAAAAAGCGGTTGGGGCGACAGAACGCATTCAGTTCATGCTGGAGCTTGATCATGAAACCATCTCAGGATCTCCTAAACAAAGTGAAGATAAACTACGATTCGACAACGTTAGTTTTTCTTATAATGAAGACAAAAAAATCCTGAATGATGTATCTTTTGAAACCACACCTGGAACAGTCACCGCATTTGTTGGACCAAGTGGTGGGGGTAAAACCACCATTTTCTCTTTACTCGAACGTTTTTATGAACCCGACAGCGGAAAGATTTACATTGGAGATGTTCCAATAGATGAATTTCCGCTTGGTGATTGGCGTGGACGACTTGGATACGTGTCGCAAGAAAGTCCACTAATGAACGGTTCACTCTTTGACAATATGACCTATGGCTTAGATGCAAAGCCTTCTGACGAGCAGTTGAAGGAAGCCGCGATTGCCGCCAATGCGTGGGAGTTTATCGAGAAGTTACCTCAAGGTGTGGAAACCTTAGTTGGTGAACGAGGCATGAAACTATCCGGTGGTCAACGTCAGCGAATTGCGATTACCCGAGCATTGTTATACAATCCACAAATTTTACTGTTAGACGAAGCAACCTCTAATTTAGACAGCGGTTCAGAAATTTTAGTTCAAGAAGCACTCCAAGTATTAATGAAGGGTCGCACTACATTAGTGATCGCCCATCGTTTAGCAACTGTCCTTCATGCAGACCAAATCTTGGTGTTAGAGGGCGGAGAGATTACGGGTAGAGGAACGCATAGTGAATTATTCGATTCACATACATTATATAAAGAGTTTGCGCTAGGTCAAGGGTTGTCGTAGGAAGAGTGGCAATGTGTAGAAACTCCTAAGGATAATAGCTATCTACACAGTTAGGTCGCCTCCTTTTCTCGCTTGAAACTATTCTAGTAATGATTCGTACAATATAGTAGCTTACTATTTTAAGGAGTGTTTAATTTGTCGATGGATCCATATTCTTCGGGTGGTTTTGATTTATTTGGAGCGATGTTCGTTATTATCCCCGTCCTTATAATTGGTGTTTTTATTTTTATTTTCGTTAAAGGTATTAGTGAATGGAGCTCGAATAATAAATCTCCAATTCTTAGTGTCCCTGCGGAAGTTATAACGAAACGTACGCGAACTTCTGGCGGTCATGGGAATTCTGCTGCCAGCACTTCTTATTACGTAACTTTTGAAGTACAAAGTGGAGATCGTATCGAACTTCGAGTAAATGGTTCGGAATTTGGTATGTTGGCAGAACAAGACTTAGGGATTTTGACATTCCAAGGGTCACGCTATAAAGGCTTTGAACGAGACAAAACGGTATAGAACGGCAAAAAGAGGAATGGACATTGTGTCCACTCCTCTTTTTTATATCGTTTAATACGTGTAAGAAACGACTGAGCTTAATTCTTTTATTCCTTTTAGACTGTTACTGTAGCTAAACGAGATGCGACAGTTTTCACGTCTTCCATTCCGTCTGCAATGATTTGTTGTGCACGATCTGGGAATTGGTTGTGTCCTTCGATGATTACTTCTTCAATGTCCGTGATGCCGAAGAAATTCATAATCAGACGTACATAGTTTACGCTCATTTCCATTGGTGCCATTTCTGGTGTTGAGTAAACGCCTCCGCGTGCATTTAAAATGATTACTTTTTTATCAGGAACTAAACCAACTGGCCCGTTTTCACTGTATGCGAACGTAACACCTGCTCTATAAATGTAATCGATAAATGTTTGTAATGGTGCTGGAATTGTTTTATTCCATAACGGAAAGGCAAACACGACAACGTCTGCATCCATAAAAGCATCCATTGCTTTGTTAGCAGCAGTTAAAATACGTTGCTCGATGTCGTTTAATGGCTCAGCTTGAGCTGATTTGCCCATTGCGTTAAAGAAGTCTTGACCGAAGTAAGGCATATCTTCTTCAAACACATCAAATGTTTGGATATTCAAATCTTTGCCCTTCGTTAATTCATTCATAAAGACTTCATGCATTTTACTTGAAATGCCTTCTGTAGAAGGACGATTATTTGCTTTTACGACTAAAATGTTCATTTATATAACTCCTCTAATGCTTTAAATTTTATCTTGATTTAAAATATCTTCAATTCAAGGTATATGAATATAATAAAAGAGCCGTCTTCAAAAGTCAAAGACTATGCTCTCTCATCAATTAAATATCACATGAATCATCTTTACAGATTCCTACATCGTCTTGACCGAGCGTCTGAAGTTTCGGCGATATTCCTTCTTCTTCAGCAACTTTCTTTAATGCATCCGCAAAAGCTTCTGCTGGTTGAGCTCCAGAAATAGCAT
Source organism: Paenisporosarcina quisquiliarum (assembly GCF_043641925.1). Classification (GTDB taxonomy): domain Bacteria; phylum Bacillota; class Bacilli; order Bacillales_A; family Planococcaceae; genus Paenisporosarcina; species Paenisporosarcina quisquiliarum_A. The sequence continues at coordinate 132,319 of NZ_JBHZRU010000004.1, read as the reverse complement.
ATTTGCGGTTTATGACGAAAAACGGCACACCTTGTACACCAAGTAACATACCTTCTTGAACATCTTGCTTTACTTCGACTTCAAATGCATTTGAAGCTAATACTTCAGCTGCTTTTTCACGGTCTAGACCGATTTCTTCAACTACATCTAATAACACATCATGACGACCAATTTCTTTTGTTTCAATGAAATGAGCTTTTAATAAACGTTCATTCACTTCTGCAGGCTTCCCTTGACTCTCTGCCCACTTTGCTAAACGATGAGCATCAAAAGTGTTAGCGTGTTTAATTTGATCGAAATCGTATGTTAAACCTACCGTCTCCGCTTGTTGACTAACCGAGGCTGTCATTTTTTTGGCCCCTTCAGGTGTCGTATTATATTTTTCAGCAAGTATTTCGTATGTCGATTTATCTGAAGTTGCTGGAGAGTTTGGATCTAATTCATAAGCTTTGAATTGAATTTCGATATTTTCTGATAGTCCTGATGACGCAATTGCTTCTTCTAGTCGTCGTTTTCCTATATAACAAAATGGACAAACATAATCTGACCATACTTCTATTTTCATGTCATTCACCTCAAAATCAATTTTAGAGTGTTCCATAAAAGCTCGCAATCATTCTGCCTAGCAGATCGATTTATGCTAAAGTTTTGATAAAGGAGTGTGTTCTTAATGATATTACGTGAAGTTATTCGAAAGAAACGTTCTTCTAGAACGAATTACCCGTTCAATCTTCCTTTGATTCAGCAATTCGAATCGCTCGTATTTTCAAACCCTGTCACGATCCTTGCAGGAGATAATGGTTCTGGAAAAACAACTTTGCTTGAAGGAATCGCAGCCGCGAGTGGAAGCATTTTAATTAGTGGAGAGTATATAGAAAAAGACACTTCTTTTTCTCATGCATATGATTTATCTGAGGAGCTTAAACTGATTTGGTCTGTTCGAACCAAAAATGGATTTTTCTTTCGAGCCTCTGATTTCATTACATACACACGTGAATTAGCCAATATGCGTGAAAGCGCGCGGATTACTTTAGAAGAAATTAAGAGAAGAGATCCTTTCAGCCTAGAAGTACTCCCTTATGCCCGAACGTATTCTGAGCTACGTCACTTATATGGCGAAGGCCTAGATGTGAGGTCGCACGGAGAGAGTTTTCTGGATTTATTCCAAGCGAGATTTAAACCGAATGGTTTGTATATTCTCGATGAGCCTGAGGCACCTTTGTCTCCAAATAAACAATTGTCATTCTTGGCTATCATGCATGACATGGTTAAAAATGGTGCACAATTTATCATTTCCACTCACTCACCGATCCTAATGGCATACCCTGAAGCTACCCTGCTTGAAATTCAAGATGATCAGCTTGTCCCAACAACATACGATGAAGTGGAGCATGTTCGGTTAACCTCAGATTTCATGAAAGACCCACAGCGGTATTTGAGGCATTTGCTTGATACGTAAAAAAACGAGGCTTATGACTTTGCGAGACTAATGAGACTCCCCAACAGCAAATGGACATGAAGCGACTAGCGAAATTGCTCCCATTTGAATGGTTTTGGTTTTCGCTTCGCTTCTGTTTGAAATAAGTGTGTTTCAAATCAGAGTGTACTTGGTTAATGAGACGGTTTTTTGAAGATTGATTTGCTTTTGAAAATTTATCAATCAAACTGACGGGTTTATCAATCAAAATGGGAATTTATCAATCAAACTGACGATTTATCAATCAAATTCAGCCTTTTATCAATCAAACGTGTCTCAAACCAAGTTAACTAGGCGAGCCAACCACTCTGCATATCTCCGCGATACCTAGATACGTAAAAAGCCGATTCTCTAAATTGAGAACCGGCTTTTGTTTATTCACTTAAAGCTTCTGTTAAGACTGGTACTACTTGCTTCTTACGAGAAACAACGCCTTTTAATAAAGCTACGTTGTTAACGAAAGGCACACCAAATGCTGCTTCAGCTTTGCTTGCTTGATTGCCTAATGCTAATGCAACTGAATCGTTGTTTAAGATATCAGTCACGACGAAGAAGAACAAATCGAGTCCTTTTTCCGCAATGTTTCTGTAGATTAAATCTTCCAATTCAACTTGACGGTTCATAATGTCGTTCACATCAACCGCATTTACTTGGGCGATTTCTACTTTGTACTCACCCATTCCGAACTCTTTAGCATCTAGCGTTAATAAATCTTCAAGCGTTTTATCGCTTAAATCCGCTCCAGCTTTCAGCATCTCCATTCCGTATTCTTCAGCATTCACGCCTGCGATTACTTCAAGTTCTTTTGCCGCTGCGATATCTTGTGGTGTGCATGTAGGCGATTTAAATAATAAAGAATCTGAGATAATGGCAGATAGCATTAACCCAGCCATATTAGCAGGGATATCTACTCCATTTTCTTTATATAATTTATTCAAAATCGTTGCTGTACAACCAACGGGTTCTGCACGGAAATACAACGGATCTGCGGTTTCAAAATTAGCGATTCGGTGATGATCGATAACCTCGATAACTTGTACCTCATCTATATCATCCACACTTTGTTGCTTTTCATTATGATCCACTAAAATAATTTGTTGAACTTCAGTTCCAGCTTTTTCAATCAAACGTGGAGCTTCAACACCAAACGTTTCAAGGGCAAATGATGTTTCATTTTGCACATCACCTAAACGCACCGCTTCTGCATCCATTCCTAGTTGACGCTTTAAATGTGCATAGACCAGTGCAGATGCAATTGAATCTGTATCTGGATTTTTATGGCCTACTACAAATACTTTTTTCATGAGAATCCTCCATTATTTAAAACTTATCGCTGTTTATTTTAACATACCTATTTCATAAACAAAATGGCACCGAGCTCTTCTTTATTGACCAATAAATCCTGTAATGTATACGCATCGAGTACTGATAAATACGCTGTTAAAGCTTGATGTAACAAATTTCTTAATTTACACACTGGCGTTATGACACAGCGATTAGATGCACAATTAAAACATTCAACAAGATAGAAATCATCCTCCATCTTCTTGACTATTTCGCCAACATTAATATTTATTGGATCATGTGCTAGGCGGATTCCGCCACCTCTACCACGAACGGTTTCAATATAGCCATGTTTCCCTAATTCATAAGTGACTTTCATTAAATGATTTTTCGATATTCCATAAGCTGTTGAAATTTCTTGTATCGTTGACAACTGTGATCTTTCTTTTGACCCAACGTACATTAATACGCGAAGTGAAAAATCAGTGTACATAGTTAATCGCATATTTCACCGCACTTTCTCCATCCTCATTATACCGAGTATGTCTTTTCCGTGAAAGAAATGTGTCTAAAATATTAAAGATGTATTTTATATATTGCTTTAAAATTTTCTCAGGCGTAAGGTAAAGCTATCAAATGATGAAGGGTAGGAAAAACAAATGTTATCTTCTCAAACAATCAAAATCGTCAAATCTACTGCACCTGTCCTAGCGACCCACGGAACTGAAATCACAACGGTTTTCTATAAGAATTTATTTTCAGCTCATCCAGAGCTATTGAATATTTTTAATCATGCTAATCAAAAACAAGGTCGCCAACAAGCGGCTCTTGCTAACACCGTATATGCTGCAGCTCAACATATCGATAATTTAGGCGCCATTTTACCTGTAGTAAAACAAATAGCGCATAAACATCGCTCTTTAGCTATAAAAGCTGAGCATTATCCAATCGTTGGAGAACATTTACTTGGAGCTATTAAAGAAGTTCTAGGCGATGATGCAACGGATGACATTATTCAAGCTTGGGGAGAAGCATATGGCGTAATTGCAGATGTATTTATCCAAGTAGAAAAAGACATGTACAATGATGCGGCAACTCAAACAAATGGATGGGATGGATTTAAAGACTTTACGATTGTTAATAAAGTCGAAGAATCAGATGTCATCACATCATTTTATTTGAAACCAGCAGATGGAGCTGGCCTTCCAAGCTTTAAACCAGGTCAATACATTACGATTCGTCTTAGCATTCCTGGTGAAACGTATCTATTTAATCGCCAATATAGCTTGTCACAATCACCTGGCCAAGACACGTATCGAATTTCTGTGAAAAAAGAAAATGAAATGAATCCAAATGGGAAGGTTTCAGTCTATCTCCACGAAGCCATTCAAGTTGGTGATTCGATTGAAGTAACTGCACCTGCAGGGGATTTCTTCTTAGATGTCGAGAGTACTCGTCCGGTTACATTAATTAGCGGTGGTGTAGGCGTTACTCCAATGATGAGTATGTTAGAAACCATTTCTAAAACGACACCAACTCGACCTGTAGCCTTTTTACATGGCGCACGAAATAAAGCCTTGCACGCATTTGACGAAGATGTTCGTACGTTATTGTCCACTATGGAAGACACAACCATCTTAACTCTATATTCTGATGAAAATCGAATGCTGACTAAAGAGTTATTAGCAGAGAACGTACTTCCAACTAGTGATATCTACGTGTGTGGACCTGTACCATTTATGAAAGCAATGATTAACACTCTTTATGAATTAGGCTTTGCAGCAGATCGCGTTCATTTTGAGTTCTTCGGTCCTGCTGTTTCACTTGAACCTGTAACAGTTTAAATTTAAAAAAGAATAGCAAGCACTCAATGTGGTGCTTGCTATTTCGAGACTGTGGACAAATAAACAGTATTGCTTTCCATTGCAACGGTCGCTTTCCGGGGGGCATGGCTTTAGCCGCTTCCCTCGCGAGCTCAGTCCAGGGTCTAAAGCTCACGCTATTCCCCACGGAGTCGCCGTCTCCATTCCTAGCAACCGGAATAAAATACATTTATATTTAAGAGAATAACTTTTAATTTTTATGCCTGCTCCTTAGGGAATTTCTTCTGCATGTCTTATAAACTGTAATCATAATTATGCAAACTGTTCACTAGGAATACGGTTGGCTATTTCTGAAGACTCCTGCTGAAAAACGAAATACGCTAGACCCCACAGGCAAAGAATTGTGCACAATTCGTTTGCGACGAGTAACCGCAGGAGTGTAGGTTTTTAACAGCCGAGGAGGCTAGCGTTTCGTCCGCGGATAGCGAAAGAAATAGCCAACCAACATTTTTTAATCACGTTCAAAAGTCGAATTTTCAAGGTATTTATACAAACTGTAACTCTTTTGTCTACATTTATTGAAAAAAAGCTATCACCTTAAATGGCGATAGCTTTCTTGTTTTGAATCATGGAAATAAAATCAATCGACAGCTCATTAAACATGTCCGGCTGATCGATGTTACATACATGACCTGAATCTTTAATTTTAATTAATTTAAATTCTTCATTTCGACGTACCAATTCTTCCACAGGTGGCATAAATAAGTAGTCTTCTTCCCCCATTAAAAATAAGGTGGGGATAGAATTTGTTTTCATTTGTAGTCGAGATAAATATGGATTTATTAACTTAGTTAATGAAAACCATTTAATAAACTCTTTTTGACACATTTTCTTCGCTTGATTCACAAAAACCATGCGAGATTCTTCATGACGTTTCTTCGGCATGATAATCCAAGCGAACAATTTGTATAGCAACATATAGGGAATAAAACGCTTTGTCATACGCCCTGTCCATAAAAGTACTTTTGTACGGATATCCAGTCGAATAATTGCTCCACCTAATATTAAGGAAGAAATTCTTTCTGGAAAACGTTCTGCCATTGTTTGCGCAACAATTGTTCCTAGGGACATACCAATTACGTGTGTTTGTTCTAAATTTAGTTCATTCAATACATCTTTAACTTCATCTGCAATATGCGCAAATGAGTCGCCTTTTTTCCAACGACCACGAGCAGATTTACCGTGACCTCTTAGATCGATTAATAAGACATTATGGTCTTTTCTAAATTCACGTATTTGTTTGTACCAAATAGATGAACTTCCTCCTGCTCCGTGAACGAAAGAAACCCAAGGGGCTGATTCTGATGTGATATATGTTTTGTAGTGAAGCACTATCCTCAAACTCCTCTATCAATCTCTTTCTTCTATTAAACAACGGATACGTAGAGGGTTCAACAGTTTCGATCAGATTAATATGTCCACATGCTCCATTTTCCGATGTCAACAAAGCCAATACGCTTGTAAATAGAGCCCGCAGCGGGGTTGTCATAAAACAGACACAACATTTTCCCTTCCGCTAAAAGTTCCCTGCAAAGCTTCGACATACAGTATGAAGCTAACCCTCTATTTTGATGACTTTCTAATGTACCTACGCCAACAATCATCGCTGATTGACTGTTTTCAGCTGTACTAGAAGCAGAGCTAACAATGACATCGTCTTCTTTAATAAAGTATGCATGACCAAATCCTTTTTCTAAGCTAGATCTCTTATGTTCAACACTATAATTCCCTTCAGCAAATTCTGGAATTGCCTTCATTTGAGCAATAATAGCTCCTGCATCTTCTGGCACAGCTTTTTCAATTAACATGTCAGCTGGAATTTCAGGCAAATGGTCGGCTGTTTCACACTTAGCGTAATACATGACACGTGGTTTTTTTGGTTCTCGCTTTATATATGGAGTGATTTTATTCACCATTTCTTCGATTCCTGATAAATATGTAAAGTTTGAATCTTGATTAATAACTGAGGCAACTCCCTCGTGATCAAAGGTTGCAGGGGCATACAAAATAAAGTTCTGATCATACTTTAATAAAACTGCTCGCAGTTCCCCAGATTCGGAAAAATCTCCCCATAGTGTTTGAATATCAGAGTGAAATCCGTAACCTTCGATATCACCGATAATGAATAAATTCTCAGCTGGTTTTGCTGATACAAAGCTCATTGTTAATGTACGATCTTGCTCTACTAATTTTCTAATCATATTTCCAAATTCCCTTCACGTGACTTTCGTCTTAGTTTTTTCCAGTAATTATTTTTCTTAAATTACATAATATTTGGAATATTAAGTTCACATTGCCTATTTTAAAGTGTATCATATCATTTACAGGAAATAATTTACCAGTCCCAAAAATAAATGAGCATAAAGTAGTGTATTAGTTATATATATATGGTAAAATAATACCGTTGATGTCACTCACATCAATTTAGAAAGAAGGTTTAATATGTCTAAAAAAATGGAAAAAAAGTATATTCCTTTAGCTACGTTTTTTGCAGAATCGACAATTAATGAACTGACACTCACATATACAGCCATGGAAAATATTATCGGACAACAATTACCAAATGCGGCCTATTTAAATAGTAGCTGGTGGAAGAAAACAAAACCACCTGCCTTACATTTTCAAGCATGGACTGAGTCAGACTATCATGTAAAAGAGATTGAGTTAGGACGTTCAGTTACGTTCGCTAAAACATCAGACTCTTTATTTGAAGTCCACTCCGGAAATAAAACCGAAGAAATTTTGATCATTCGTCCAGCGGATCTTGAAGACGCTCGATCCATTATCAATCTTCATTCAGCAATTGATGCTGAATCGGATTTTATGATGTTCGGTAAAGATGAACGAAAAATGACCGTTCAAGGGATTCGAAAACGAATTGGAGAATGGAAAAGGTCTCTAAATTCCGGCATGTTTGTCGCAATTTTAAATGGGGAGTTCGCTGGGTTTGTTGTCCTAAACGGCGGAACTGCTCCTCGCTCAAAACATCGAGCTTCACTCGTAATTGGTGTATTGTCAGCTTACTACGGGAAGAATGTGGGTACATCCCTCATGAAAAAAGCCGAAAGTTTTGCTCACGAAGTCGAGATTCAACGGATTGAACTAACTGTTGTTGAAAACAACGAGCGTGCAATAGCCTTATATAAAAAAATGGGCTATAACATAGAAGGAACTCGTCCTCATTCTTTAAAAATTGATGATCAATTTGTTAACGAACTTTATATGGGTAAAATTATTTAAAAGCGACATGGTGGAATTTTCTCCGCCATGCCGCTTTTTCTTATTTACCAGTTTTTCCGAACTCTTCGATGCGTTCACTGATTTCGTCACGAACTCGTTGGAACACAGCCCACTTTTCTTCTTCCGTACCCTCTGCGCGAGCAGGGTCGTCAAATCCCCAATGCCATCTTGTCACATGTGGAGGTGTAATCGGACATTTGTCATTCGCATCCCCGCATAACGTTACGACATAGTCTGCACGGTTTAATAACTCAGTATCAATCGTATCTGATGTTTGATTGCGAATATCGATTTCCACTTCATCCATTGCTTTAATCGCATTTGGATTTAGGCCATGCGCTTCAATTCCAGCTGAATAAACATCAAATTGATCACTCAAATGTTTATGACCAAAGGCTTCCGCCATTTGTGAACGACATGAATTACCTGTACATAAGAAATACAAAATCTTTTTCTCCATTTTAAAATCATCCTTTTCTAGTGAATTATTGTTAACCAAAGGTAAAGACCAGTTAATGTAATGAATAAGGTTGGTACTGTTAAGATAACCCCCACCTTAAAGTAATAACCCCACGAGATTTTTACTCCTTTTTGACTTAACACGTGTAACCAAAGCAGTGTTGCAAGTGATCCAATTGGCGTCATTTTTGGACCTAAATCTGATCCAATAATATTCGCATAAATCAATGCTTCTCTCGTAACGCCAGTCGTATTCGTTTCAGCAATTGCCAATGCATCAATCATAACTGTTGGCATATTGTTCATAATCGAAGATAAGATGGCTGCGATAAAGCCCATTCCTAGAGTGGCTGCATATAATCCATGACTAGCTGACCATTCAATCACCACTGCTAAGATCGACGTCAATCCAACGTTACGAAGTCCATAAACGACAACATACATACCAATTGAAAAGAACACAATCGCCCACGGTGCACCCTTAATAACTGCAGCTGTATGAACAGCTTGACTACGTCTAGCAATTAATAAGAATAGTATCGCAACAATTGAAGCGATGATTGAAACTGGGATTTCGATTGTTTCGCTTAAGAAATAGCCAATTAACAACACACCTAGAACATACCAAGACACATGGAACATTTGAATATCTTTTAGAGCAGTTTTAGGTTCTTTCACCATTTTTTCATCGAAATGTTTCGGAATTGATTTTCCAAAATACAAATACAACACCAACATACTTGCAGCTAAACTAAATAGATTTGGAACAAACATGCGAGATGCATATTCAATAAAACCAATTCCAAAAAAGTCTGCGGATACAATATTCACCAAGTTACTAATAACGAATGGCAACGAAGTGGTATCTGCAATAAAACCAGAAGCCATAATAAACGGTAAAATCATTTTCTCTTTAAAATCTAATGCACGAACCATTGCCAATACAATTGGTGTAAGAATTAGTGCTGCCCCGTCATTTGCGAATAAAGCCGCTACTCCTGCACCCAATAAAGTAACTAATAAAAACATACGGATTCCGCTTCCTTTAGCGAATCGAGCCATATGTAAAGCAGCCCATTCAAAGAATCCGATCTCATCTAATATAAGAGAAATAATAATTAACGCAATAAAGGTTAATGTCGCATTCCAAACAATCCCCGTTACGTCAATCACATCTTGAAAATTAACAACCCCAACTAATAGAGCTACTGCAGCTCCTGCCATCGCTGACCAACCGATTGACAATCCACGTGGTTGCCAAATAACAAATACCAACGTGACCAAAAATACAAGACTAGCTAACCAAACATCCATTATTTCGCTCCCATCTATGCTTCACACATTACTTTTTTTCCTTCTTTAATCAAATCATCTACTGTACGTTCAGGTGATGGAAGTAAACTCAACAAATGAATCAAAACAGGATACTGGGGATGTCTGATTTGAAGTGACCAAATCGTCCATCTTCCTCTCTTTTCTTCTGAAACGATCCCCGCTTCTTTTAACTTTTTCATATGCTGACTAATTGCCGGTTGCGTCATATGAAGCAACTCAGTTAATTCACACACACATAACGACTGATGCATGAGATGAGTTAAAATTCGCAATCGATTTTGATCTCCAATACCTTTTAGATACTGTTCAAGCTCTAAATAATCCATAAGCATCTCCTTATGTGTTATATTCATTTTCATTATATAAGCATCCACTTATGAAATCAATAGTGAATTGTTTAATGTTTTGTGTGATTTTCTTAAAGTTTGTAAACCTTGTTCTTTCACTTGTTAATCTTGCTCTTTCAATTGTCGATCTTGTTCTTTCAACAACAAATCTTGCACTCAATTTGGTTTTCTATGAGCGAAAGCCCAGGAGTTTCCAGTTCTATTATTTTCCAAAACAAAAACACAGTATGCACTTAAAAATCGTGCAAACTATGTTTTCCACTAAATCTATATTCGGTTTCCTATAGAGCCCACTCAAGAAAACACCACCTTGAACAGAAAGTTTAAGGTGGTTAAAAGGGATCTCATTTCTTTATTTCTTCAGCTGTTAACAATACTACACGTGCAAGGATGTCACTTCCTGTATGAATACATTCTTCGTTAAACTTCATTTTAGGATGATGTAAACCTGGAGATAAATCACACCCAAGCCCTAGCATGGTCGCTTTTAATGTTGGTACATGAGCTGAATAAAAATGGAAATCCTCTCCGCCTGGTGTAACAATCGGCGGTTGCACATACTCTTCACCTAATACACCAGCAATCGCTCTTTCCATTAACTCACATGCATCTCCATCTACAATTGCCGCAACCAAGTTCGAGTGAACCGTTACATCAATGACAACACCGTATAAATCTTCCACATGTTTGAGAACATGGTGAACTTTTCCATTTAAAAGCGTCATCACGTCATTGGTTTGAGCACGTAAATCGATGCTAAATGAGGCATTCCCTGGAATAATATTTCCTGTCTCGCTACCAGCATGCAGTTTTGTCATTTTCGCTGAATATGGAGTCATTGAATCTAAGCGTATCCCTTGAAGACCTTGGACGATTGCTGCACTGACTTCAATTGCATTTACTCCTAAATGTGGTCTCGCTGCATGTGCATCTTGGCCGATTATTGTTCCTTGTAAAATAGATGCGGCTCCATGGTGAATGGCTGGAGAAGCAGTACCATCGCCAATTTCTTGAATCGGTCTTAAATGCACACCAAATAAATAGTCAATATCATCGATAATGCCTTTACTAACTAATTTTTCGGCACCTTTTCCTTTTTCCTCAGCGGGTTGGAAAATCCATTTAAAACGAACGTTTTTAGGAAAGCCTTTTTCTTTTAAATGGAGCAATGCTCCAAAAGCCATTGTCATATGGGCATCATGTCCACAGGAGTGATTGGCTTGGAACACTCCATCTACCTCCTGCCATAAAGCATCAATGTCTGCTCTAACCCCAATGCATGTAGGTCCTTCTCCGATTTCCACATATAACCCGGTACAATCATCAAAGGTTTTCACAGTAAATCCTTCTTGTTCAATCAACTTTTTCAAATAAGCTGTTGTTTCAATTTCCTGCCAACTTGCTTCCGGATGCGTATGTAAATAACGAAAAACTTCATCCAACTTTTGTTTGTTTGTTAACAGTATGTCATTCATTCTTTCCACCCCAAAATTTTCTCTATCTACTTAGCTTATCGTATGCAGAAGAAATAATTAAAGTCTTTTTGAAATAAATCATGATAACAATATTTTCTATTTGAATTACATGCCGTTCACTTTATAAACTTAGTTTTTCTTTTCAAAAAAACAGCCCCGCGGTAGCAGGACTGTGCATCATTATACTTGTTCTAGTAGTTTTAATGATTCTCGATTAAATGCAGGTAAATCTTCAGGCGTTCTACTTGTCACGAGTTGATTTTGACAAACCACTACTTCTTTATCCGCATACTTAGCACCAGCATACTTCATGTCTTGAGCAATCGATTTAAATCCAGTTGCGTCTCGACCTTCAAGTGCTTTTGCACTTATTAATAATTGCGGTCCATGACAGATGGCGAAAACAGGTTTTTTCGCATCCATAAACGCTTTTGAAAATTCGACAAAGCGTTCGTCAGCGCGTAACTGATCCGGTGAAAACCCACCTGGAAGAAATAACGCATCAAAATCTTCTGGCTTCACATCATCAATACCGTAATCAATGGTTACATTTGCTTCGCCTTGTTTTCCTTTTATTTCGTTTCCAGCTTTTTTCTCAATCGTGAAAACCTCATGACCAGCATTATTAAAAGCTGTAGACGGCTCAATGTATTCCGAGTCTTCAAACATATTTGTGATTAACGTTGCAATCTTTGCCATTTCCAATCACTCCTTAAAGTTTGTACTTTCCTACTATTCCACCTAATTGAATTCCTAAACGTAATTAGCGGTATTTGGAAACCATCGGATGTCCTTTTTCAGAAAAACGATATGGGTAATGAACAGCTTCGCCTGTATTTTGTATCCCTACTCTTGGTCCGATTTCCACTTCAGAAATTCCGGGACCCTCCGCAATATAGAGCGGTTGTTCAGACCAATGGTGTCCATAATAGTTCATCGTCACACCTAAAGCTTTCGCTAATTTCCCTGGTCCATTTGACCAATCTTTACGCGAGATGTTTCCTCGGAATTTCTGCATCAAGTCTTCGCCAGCAATTGGTTCGCCAGCTCGAATCAGAATCGCTTGAGGAATTCCAATTGGGCCACTGACAACATTCATAAGTGTGTGAGTATGCATTTGATATGTATAAACAAGACCCGCTTTTCCAAACATGATCTCTGTTCTCTTTGTTTTTCGATTGCCAAAACTATGTGCTGCTCGATCTTCAGCACCCATGTATGCTTCTGTCTCGATAATTTTTGCAGCAATAACACCTTCCGGATGTTCATGAACAACATATTGGCCAAGAAGTTTTTCAGCTAATTCGAGAGTGGGCTTTTCAAAGAATCCCGGATGTATCGGTCGAAAATGCATGTATATCCCTCCTGTTTTTATTATACTAAAAGAAAGAAATTACTTTAGTTGAAGGAGATGGAGTTCCATGAAAGAACTAATAAATGAAATTAATCAATTTAACACTGATCGCGGCTGGGGTCGTAATCATGACGCAAGAAACTTGGCCATCTCTATCTCTTTAGAAGCAAACGAATTACTCGAATGTTTTCAGTGGCAATCTGCAGAAGATTCAATTGCTAAAGATAAACAAGCCATTATCGATGAAATGGCTGATGTGTACATCTACTTGTTGCAACTTTCAGATGTACTAGGTGAAGATTTAGTACATGCAGCACGGGAAAAGATGAAAAAGAATGCTATTAAATACCCTATTCAAGTGAGAACCTAAACGGAAACTTGAGTTTGTTTCCATTTTCCTATTGCTTAATTATTGTCTGAATATTATATTAATGGAACAACTAGGCAAGGAGTGACCCCCATGAAAAAATGGAAATGGTTAATTTGGATTGCTGCGGGGACACTTTTACTCTTCTACACCCGAACAGATACAAGGCAAGACCAAGCAAGTGCAAATGAAACCTTAATCAAAACGTACGATCCAAAATATAATCCTGATCAAACGATGATTGACTACCTAATATTCAGATCTATGTTAAGTGGTGAAGCAAGAATGGCGGTTACAGGAAGTAGTGTAACCAGAGGTTCTGGTTCTAGCCATCAATCCAAGACGTGGCGAGGAATAATTGAAAAAAATTTACGTCAAACGCATCCTGCCTTAAAGAACTTGATTGTCAGTAATCATGGTCATTCGGGATATACGTCCGTTCGTTTACTTGAAGATCATGTGAAAAATCCGATTCTATTAGAAGAACCGGATGTGTTATTTATTGAAACCTCGGTCATAAATAATCACAACAAAAACGTTACGCTTGAAGACACTTTTGCTTCGTTGGACGAGCTTTACTCGCTTTACACAACAGCGCTACCAGATGTGCGAATATTATTCCTTTCACCAAATCCTTGTACCGAAAATAAATTCGGTCCTCCTATTAATCAATTGGGGTTAACGTTTACTGACTATGTAGAAAAGACAGCTTCTTATATTCAGGAAAAAGGCTGGTTCTATTTTGATACACATGGCGCCATGACTGAACAAATGAATGCTCTTAATATCACACGACCATCTACTTTAAAGGACGGCATTCACCCAAATGACCGCGGGTACAAAATATGGGGGCAAGTATTATGGACATTTATGCAAAAGTCTATCTAATGTGATTTCGTTAAAGTCCGCCGCAAAGGAAATCAACAATTTTTTATTTATCTGCAGTATAAAAGGCTACCGAGGGTAGCCTTTTGTTTATTTATTCTTTAATTAAACCCGCTTCAATTAAGAATTCGCGAGCAACGTCTTCTGCTTTTTCTCCGTCAATATCTACGCGAGCATTCATTTTTTGCATGTCTTCAACTGAAATTTTCCCTGCTAATCCATTCAAAGCTTCTTCTAGTTCTGGATATTGCTCTAATGTTTCTTGACGAACAATTGGAGCTGCATCATATTTCGGGAAGAATCCTAAATCATCTTCTGTAATCGCTAAATCAAAACGCTCAATGCGTCCGTCTGTAGTGAAGGCAGGAATTACATCCACATCACCTTGTTTAACAGCTTCGTACATAACGTTAGGATCTAAACTTTCGGTTTCAGCAAATTCAAAGGGATACACTTCGACCATAGCATCATAGCCATCTCCTGGTCGTTCATAAAAAGCATGAGGTGCACCAAATACCATTTCTTCATTTTTTGATGCTTCCACTAAATCCGAATACGTTTTAGCGTCATATGGTTTGTCCTTTGTATAGGCTAATGTATACGTATTTTCAAAGCCAAGTGGTTCTAACCATGTCACGCCATATTTCTCTTCGTATCCTTTTCGAACGCGATCTAACACTTTTTCTGAACTTTCTCCTTGCTCAAGCTCTTCTCCAAGGACTGATTGTAAACCAGTACCTGTATATTCAACATATACGTCAATGTCGCCTTTTTCTAATGCAGGCGTCAAGATAGCTACTTCTCCTAAACCTTCTTCATATTCAACCGTATAGTCGGTATTTGCTTCGATATACTGTCCAATGATTTGAGGTAATATGAATTGCTCTGTCCACGGTTTACCACTAACGATAATCGGTTCTGCAGAATCTCCATTGCCACTGTCTGAATTACAGCCAACTAAAGCGATTGATGCTACTAATGCTAATCCTACGAGTCTTTTTTTCATTCATTGTTCCTCCTAAGTGGTTTTCATTCCTTTTGGTGTAGCTTTCTTTTCAACCCATTTTAATAATAAATCAAAAGAAATCGCGAGCAGAGCTACAGGTAAAGCTCCAGCTAGTACGAGCGAATTATTATACGATTGCAAACCTCGGTAAATGACATCCCCAAGACCACCCGCACCTACAAAAGTAGCTAATGTGGCAATACCAACTGTTAAGACAGTGGCTGTTCGAATGCCCGCCATAATAAATGGAAGAGCTAATGGGAATTCAATTTGTGTTAATATTTGTGACCTTGTCATCCCCATGCCTCGTCCTGCTTCCGTAATAGAGGAATCCACACTAATAATGCCTGTGTAGGTGTTTCGCAAAATCGGTAATAGTGCATAAATTATAAGTGCGATTAATGCCGTATTCGAACCTATTCCCATTAAAGGAACAAGAAATCCAAATAAAGCTAAACTAGGTATCGTTTGAAAAATAGCCGTAACACCAATGACTGGCTCTGCATATTTTCGATATCTAGCGATTAAAATGCCGAGTGGGAGTGCAATGGCAATCCCAATAGCTAATGCAACAAAGGAAAGATAGATATGTTCAACAAATGCTTGTTGAATTAAGTCTGATCGACTTTGAATTGTTTCGATAAAATTAGTCAGCATGGTTGCCACCTTCTTCCTTGGCAATAACAGCTCTTAATAGAGAAGTTTGATCAATATATCCAACAAATTCATTGTTGTGTCGAATAGCTAGCAAACTCACATTTGGCTTTTCTAACAACGCGATCGCTGTTTCGATCGAATCAGTTGAACTAATCTCTTCAACGTGTTCACTCGTTTTTGCTTGTGAAAAGAAACTAGTTAGTTCGTGAATCTTACGTTGTGCGAAAGTTCTTTGACGATTAATTCGTTCTTGGCCAATAAAGTCTCGAACAAAGTCATTTGCAGGTTCATTAATTAGGTCGTCAGGTGAACCAATTTGTTCGACTTCACCTTCTCGCATCACAATAATGTTATCTGCAATTTTAAGTGCTTCATCCATATCGTGAGTAACGAAAACGATTGTTTTTTGAATACGTTGTTGAAGACTTCGGAGTTCTTTTTGAAGTTGCTCACGACTAATCGGATCTAGAGCACTGAATGGCTCATCCATTAGCACAATATTGGGATCTCCCGCTAGTGCACGAACTACTCCGATTCGTTGCTGTTGACCACCACTTAATTCCAGTGGGTATCTTGGCAAGTAAATATCCGGTTCTAGTCCAACCGTGGTCATTAACTCTCTAACACGAAGCTGTGTTTTTTCATCTGACCACCCTTTTAATTTAGGAACGAGTCCTGCATTTTTTTCTATGGTCATATGAGGGAGTAAACCAATTCGCTGAATCACATACCCAATTGATCTTCTTAGCTCTACCTGGTCTGTATCTTTTATCGATTTTTCATCAATTAAAATATCTCCTATTGTAGGAACTTCTAACCGATTAATCATTTTCATTAATGTCGTTTTCCCGCATCCACTTGGTCCAATAATTGCTGTCAATTCTCCAGTTGGAATCGTTAATGACACGTTTTTCAAAGCTTCTGTACCATCAGGGAACTTCTTTGTTACTTGATCGAATCGAATCACAGCCTCAGCTCCTTTGTAAGCTTCGTATGTATATCATATTTTTAATACCCTTATTACTATAGAATTATGCACGAATACCTACCGCTTTACAAAAATAAGTACGCCTTCTCTAAGAGTTTAGAGAGAGCGTACTCATACTAATCTTTTAATGATCTGATTTTCTTAGTTAAATCTTTAAACTTTTGGTCTAATTCTTCGTAACGACAATCCTTCTTTTTCAAAAAACTTAATTCTCCTAAAATCGCTTGCCTTTCTGTTTCGAGCCTCATCAATTCCAAGTCTTTTTGAGATTCTTCCTTATGACTCAACCAATCTTGATAACCCATTTCAATTTTTTTGAGTTGTTCCCCTTCAAATATAAGAAGTTTAGTACAAAGCTTCTCAATCATATGTCGGTCATGCGTAACTAATAGAACGGTTCCAGGATAACTTAACAACGTATTTTCCAACTGTTCTGTTGAAGGTAAATCTAAATGATTCGTTGGTTCGTCTAAAATCAAGACGTCTTTTTTCTCAAGCATGAAGGCCATTAATTTGATTTTCAAGCGTTCTCCCATACTCATTGAGCCGATTGGTAGTTGCCAATGGTCTTTCGTAAAACCTAAGTTTTTCATTAAAGTTTGAATTTGTCCTCTTTCTACATAATCTTTTGGCTGAAACCACTCAGCAGGTGATCGCTCAAGGGGCAGGTCTTGGATTGTTTGGCGCAAGTATCCGATATTTTGGCTAGCTGTTTTCCACAACTCTCCTTCAAATGGTTCCTCTCCCATCAGCATTTTTAGCCAAGTTGTTTTGCCACTCCCATTTGATCCTATAAGGGCTACTTTTTCTCCTTGTCTGATGGTAAAAGAAGAGTTAGACCATAAAATTCGGCCTCCAAAAGTCTTCGATACGTTTTTAGATTCGATTATTCGATGACCTTGTTTTCGATTACCCTCCATGGAAAATGTCACATCAAGATCTTCTAGCGGTTTCTCGATTGTCTCTTTCTCTAATTCTCCCTCTAAACGCTTTCGCTTTGAGCGAATTTGTACATCCATTTTTTTAGCCTTTACACGAAAATACTCTTTATATCCATCTTGTTTGGTCGAATCAGCATGTGCTTTTGAAGACCAATTTTGAAGAGCAGCAATTTGTTCATCAATCCGAGCAATCTTTTTTTGCTGTTCCTCATAAAGTCTCGATTGCACTTTTTTTCTTTCTTCTTTTTCTTTCCGATACGCAGAATAATTTCCCTCGTACGCAGTTATTTGTTGATGTCCTACTTCCCAGATGGTTGTTGCTACTTCATCTAAAAATGAACGATTATGTGAAACGACTAAGATTGTTCCCGAGTAATGACGTAATTGCTTAACCAACTCAACTAAACTTTGTTGATCCAAGTGATTGGTTGGTTCATCTAAGAGCAATACTTGAACATGTTGTGAAAAGGCTTTGGACAGTCTTCTCTTCATCTGTTCACCACCACTTAGCACATCGAATGGTTTGGATGATTCAGACTCCACTTCTTGTTTAAGATAATATGTTGATGGTTTATTGCCATACCAATGAACATTCCCTTCAGTTGCTTCAAAATCGCCAGCAAGAAAGGATAATATCGTAGATTTACCTTCCCCGTTTCCACCCACAATGCCAATGCAGCTGCCTTGCTTTATATCTAACACGACATTTTTTACAATAACCCGGTCTCCATACTCTATCTTCACTTGCTGAATTTTACCTAACACAGTCATTCTAATTCCCCCTATTTTGGAGAATAAAAAAAATCCTCCATTAAATTCGGAAGGATTTTACGTACCCAAATAGACCATCATAGATAATACTCAAGTGATGAAGAGTAACAATGGTGGTGTGAAAAATGGGCAGACTAATCCTATTTCCGATTTACGCAAATTTATTTATTTGCTAAGAAATAAGATTATTTATCCATTGTTCACCCATCATCCCTTCAAACTCATTAAACCAATTATAGCAAATTCATTTTAAGTTGACTTGTCATTTCCTAGCATTCCTCTAAAATATCTCTTTGCGCTTTCTTCGTTAGTCCAGAAAACACTAATTGATAAGAATGAGCAATTAATTCATGAAACATATCAGCCGATATTTCTCCGTTTAATGAAATTGAAATCCAATGTGTTTTGTTCATATAGTACCCTGGGTTTATTTCATTGTATTCTAATCGTAAAACTTCAGAACGATTGGGGTCACATTTCACAGATAGAATAGGCGTTCCTTCTTTATTTTCACCAATCATAGCAAACATCTTTCCGCCGACCATATACCGATCAGCTTGCCAATCTTCTTGGAAATCAAATGTACTACCTGGATGTTCCTGACACATCGTTTTTAGTTGAGTTAGTTCCATTTAGTTTCCTTCTTTCTCAACAAATTCGATGTGAATCGAGTCGGCAATTTTCCGATAGCCTATTTCTTGGTAGATTTTATTGGATGTAGGGTTTAACATATCCGTGTAAAGCACACAGAAATCGAACGTCTTTAATAATTCCTGACTGCCTGCAGCAACCATTGTTCTTGCATAGCCCTTTTTGCGTTGTTCTTTAGGTGTGAAAACAAAGGATACAGTAACTCCGTGTTCCGATGGTCTAGACTTTTTCATCATCGATACAATTTGTCCTTCATCTTCCCATAAAAACACTTCATTTTCTTTAATAAATTGAAGGACTCTCTCCTTAATCTGAGCAATTGGCGTTTTTGTAATCCCCGTATCATTCTCGAAATTTTGATACCATTGTTCAATAAGTGGCGCATCCTCTATATTTGAGTACCTCCAACTACCTGTTGTACCCTCAAGAGATGGCGTTACTTGATCTAATCGGTATAAGCCTTGATCCATTAAGACTTTTGAGTTTTTATCCGTTTTTAATTTCCACTTTTCGGTGAAAGCAAGAATCACTGTCTTTATTCCAACTACTGAGGGAACTTGAATTTCTCGGTTGAATAATTCATCCACCAAAAAATCGATTACTCTGTCTTTGTCCTGTTCATCGATCACGATTAAGTTTAGTGGATGTGGTGGAGTCATTTGAAGTAAAGCTAGAAGTTTACCATCCTCTACAATAGAGACCATAAAATATTCTTGGTATCTTCCATTTTTGATGCCTTGCAGAACGCCATAAAACAAACTATAGATATCCTCATGTTTCAATAAATAAGGTTCAGCAATTGTTGCAAAATCTTCTGGATGTTGATGTACCTTAAAATTCATATACGTATCCCCTTTTTCTTTTATCAAATGGTACACATTTTTACATTAATTGTCACTACTAATTTTATAGAATTACAGACTTATCTTTTTAAAAAGTGATCTTTTTCCAGTTTTCATTCGTTATCTTGAAGAGTAGAAGTTGTATAGACTTTATGCCTTCGGTATGATGAAGTAAGGATTCTATCAGAGGGGGGTAAAAATGAATACGCACACGGATGCACAGCTCTATGAAAATCTCAGGAATAAAGATCAATCTGCACTCGAAGAATTATATAACCGCTACGAGCGACTCGTTTACTCCTTCGCCTATCGTATGACACAGAACGCTCAGCTTGCTGAAGATACTGTTCAAGATGTCTTCATGAAGCTTTGGAGGGAACATGCACCTTATACAGAAGATAAAGGGAAGTTTTCTTCATGGCTACTAACAATGACACGCAACACATCCTTAGATGCTTTGAGGAAAAAGACGCGACAACAAGAAGTTGGATTACTTGATAAAGATGCAGAGCAAATGAAAGTACCTATAGAAGAGTTACCTGAACAAATGCTAGAGTGGAAAGAAAAAGGATCGGTGTTAAAAAAAGCAATGACACGTTTAAAAGAAGAACAACGAACCATAGTTGAACTTTTCTATTTTCATGGATTGTCTCAAGAATCCATATCAACGAAACTCGACATACCGCTCGGAACAGTGAAAAGCCGAATACGTTTAGCCTTACAACATTTACGAAAACATTTAGAAAATGAAAGGGGGATGTCACCAAATGGAACGTCAGATGTGTGATCGACTCGTTGATTATTTTAACGGCCAATTAAGTGAAGTTGAACAACATGCTTTTGAAAAGCATTTAGCAACTTGTGCGGATTGCCAAGAAGAACTTGCTGAGTGGCAACTATTAACGGAAGACTTGCCTTATGTATCGGATTCCATAACTCCCCCTGAAGGAATGAAGGAACGCGTATTAGGTAGTATATTAGGTGAAACACCAGTACCAAATGAAATACACGAAAAGCCAATTGTGCCAGATGAGGTTTTATTACCAGTTAATAAAAAACGCGTAATTTCATGGTTCCCCGCAGTAGCAGCGGCTCTTATGCTGTCAGTTGGTGCAAATATCTTTTTAGCCTCTATCGTAAAAAACCAGCAAGAAGATATCGTCGCACAAGGAGAAGCTGTAGATCAGTTACTCGCTTATGTGAATTTAACCCCTGTTGCGGGTAATGCCACTGGTACTGCTTCGATTGTGAAACACGGTGAAGAAACGCGGGTAGTTGTTCAAGCTAGTTCTCTTCCAGCACTATCCAATGATGAAGTATATCAAGTTTGGTTAATTGGAGAAGATGGACCTGAACGTGCAGGCACATTTAAATCAGACTCACAAGAAGGTGCAGTGGTATTCACTATTCCTGAAGATATGAATCAAGATTGGACGCAAGTAGCTGTTTCACATGAACCGAATTCAGAAAGTGAAACACCACTAGGTAATGTGTTAATGGCTTCTGATTTTAAATAAAATACATTGAGGCTGTACAAAGTCAGAGAAGATTGACTTTGTGTACAGTCTCTTTTCTTTGTACATTTTTAATTGCTCTCCACTAAATATGAAGGTGGTCAGCTATTTCTTTCGCTTTCCGTGGACGAAACGCAAGCCTCCTCGGCTGTTAAAAACCTATGCTCCTGCGGTAACTCGTCGCAAACGAATTATGCACAATTCGTTGCCTGTGGGGTCTAGCGTATTTCGTTTTTCCGCAGGAGTCTTCAGAAATAGTTGACCACTTTCCCATTAAACTAGTTTGCAGAATCATGCTTACAAAATAAAAATGCATTTTCAACATGGACAAAAATGATGGTTTAAATAAGTTTGCAAGTAATACAAACAAATGTTGAAATCCTTCTACGAACATAAATGCACATTATTACGCTCAATTTACAGCGATTTCAGTTGATTGGAATGGAGGAGGCGACTCCAGCGGAATAAGCACGAACTGAAGACCGAGGGACAAAGACTAAAAACGCCACATCACGTGGCAACGTCTTTGAAACCAACATCCTGTTGGCCTCCGCGGAAAGCGCCCGCCGCAATGGAAATCAACATTTTTATTTGTTATTAGTCTGAAAGACATCACTTTGCTCCGTTAAGGAGTAAAAGCGATGTCTTTTTATATGTAGAAATAAAATTTATTAAATATTCTTTTAAAAAAAGTGATCCAAAGTGAAATTAGCTTCGTTAGCTATTCGAAACCAAATAAAAACTAAAACAAAGGGAGAGATTTCAAAATGAAAAAACGTACATTATTAGCAGTTCCATTATCAATGAGTTTATTAATTCCTACAGCGGTTATGGCAGAAGATCACGGATCAAAAGCAAATGGAGGAAATGCAGACACGAGTGTTTCTACTCCAGCTTCTGAACTACGATCAGCGTTAGGACATTTATTTACTGAACATGCTTTCTTAGCAATTGAAACATTGAAAAAAGGTGCTGACGGCACAGAAGACTTTGATGCTTTAGCTGGTGCACTTGGACAAAATACGGATGACTTAACAGCAGCTGTTTCTTCTGTATATGGAGAAGAAGCTGGAGCACAATTCAAAGAAATTTGGAGTTCTCACATTGGTTACTTCGTAGATTATGCAACTGCTACTGGAGCTAACGACCAAGCTGGGAAAGATAAAGCAGTTGAACAACTTGGTGAATACATTGTTGAACAAGCAGCTTTCTTGGAAACAGCAACGGAAGGTCGTTTAAAAGCAGCAGATCTAGAAGCTGGACTTAAAATGCACGTTGACCAACTAGTATGGGCATTTGATAGTTATGTTGCTGGCGATTATGAAACATCTTACATGAACGAACGCGAAGCAATCGGTCATATGACAATGGTAGCAGCTGGTCTTTCTACAGCTATTATTGATCAGTTCCCGGACAAATTTGAAAATTCTATGGCTGTAACTCCTGCAGCAGATTTACGTGCTGCGCTTGACCAAGTATTCACAGAGCATGCTGGTTTAGCAGTAATGGCTATGCAAAATGGTGTAGATGGTGACCCTGATTTCGATGCTTCTGCTGCAGCTTTATTAGCAAACGCGGATGACTTATCAGCAGCTGTTGCTTCTGTTTACGGTGAAGAAGGCGGAGCAGCATTTGAAGAGATTTGGAAATCACATATTGGTTACTTCGTTGACTATGTAACTGCTACAGCAAATGATGACCAAGCAGGGAAAGATAAAGCAATGGAAGAATTAGACGGCTATATTGTTGAACAAGCTGCATTCTTAGCAACTGCTACGGAAGATCGTTTACCAGCTGCAGACTTAGAAGCAGGATTGACTGAACACGTAGACCAATTATTAGCAGCTTTTGATCAATATGTTGCTGGTGACTATGAAGCTTCTTATGCTTCTATGCGTGAAGCTTATGCACATATGTTAATGCCTTCAGCAGGATTATCACAAACAATTGTTGATCAGTTCCCAGATAAATTCAGCGGACAATCTATGCCAGACGGAATGCCTAAAACGGGGATGGGTGGTACAGCGGACCAAGATGGTATGCCTTATGAGTGGTTCCTACTTGGCGGTTTATTAGCAGCAGCTTTAGGTGGCGCATTTACATTACGCAGACGTTCAAACGAGGCGTAAAATATGAAGAAATGGTATGGTGGAATTCTCGGACTTAGTCTTCTTCTCACGGCTTGCCAAGCAGAAGAAGCAGCTCCGGAACCATCCGTAGAAAAACAAGAGGTTTCCAATACGGAAGCCTCTTCTTCTACAAAAACAGCTTTAACTTTAAATGACAGCCAACTAACTGCTTCTAAACTCATAAAAGACGAACGTCAAGGGATTTCTCCTTCTCGATTACGGATTCCTGCTATCAATGTAGATGCTCCAGTAGACGCTACTGGCCTACTTGATAACGGTGAAATGGATGTACCGAATGATATTGTATCTACTGGATGGTTTGAAAATGGATATATGCCTGGTGAACCAGGTAACTCCGTAATTGCCGGTCATGTCGATGGCAAAAATGGACCTGCTGTATTTTATGATATAGGAAAATTAGAAATTGGGGATGAAGTGCTCGTTACTAGTGATGAAGGCCAGGAGCTAACGTTCGTTGTTGAACGAGTAGAGATTTACCCAGTAGATGATTCTCCTTTAAGAGAAATCTTTGGCTTTAGTAATGGTAGTCGTCTGAATTTGATTACCTGTACTGGAGAATATAACAGAGAAGGTTCATTTTATGAGGATCGTCTAGTCGTTTATACGACTTTAAAAACAACTTGAAAAGAGTGAGTCGTCCTTTATGCAGGATGATTCACTCTTTTTTCTGTTGCCGTTTGTAAAGAAAGCCATTGATTAACTTCCCTCGGTGATTTAAGTGTTAATACTTCTGCTGGTGTTTTAGATAAGGTTTCTAAAATTTCAGGTTTTGCATCCTTCGGAAATCGCCAAATCCATCGCACAAATTCCAAATCAATTTTTTCTGGACAGTCTGTTCCCATATCGGGTCTAGTTGTCCCACGATAGGTCCATGCTCGTTTACATGCTCGATAAACACAAAGAATATTTGAGAAATCGAGGAAAATAATGAGATCTGCATATTCAGCTCTCATGGCTAAAGTCGAATCATAATTGCCATCAATAATCCATGCCGGTCTTGTCATTTCGGTTTTAACTTGTTCAATAAACTCTGGTTTTGGAGAAGGTGTCCATCCCGGTTTCCAAAAAAGGGAGTCCAAATGTATGACCGGTAAACTCCACAATTCTCCAAGTTTTGTGGCTAAAGTAGACTTTCCCGCTCCTCCAGAACCTACGATTAAAATACGCTTAAATTCAGGCTGCATCTTCTTCAAATGAACAGACTCCTATCGTATTGCCATCCAAATCTTTAAATTGGAAAAACTCCACGTTTCCCCCACTTTGTACGGGAGAAGCTTCCACACCTGAATTCAGCAAATGTTGATGTGTAGCATGAATATCAGAAGTATATAAATTGAACCACTCGTGTTCTTCAGGCTTGGTAGAACCCATCTGTGAAATACGTACAAGTGTAAATGCTGTATCACCACTACCAATATTCATTGCTGCGTACCCATTTTCTTCATCATGCCATCTTAATGTAAAGCCACACTTTTCTTCAAACCATTTAATCGAACGATACGTGTCTTGCACAGGTAAAAATACGGTGTCAATCCTCTTGAACATGGCCGTCTCTCCCTTGCAGTGCATATTTAGTAGCTTTATTCTATCAACTTATGATGTGTTCTGCTAGCGTCTTCTCAATACTATTCGCAAAACTGTCTCCCGCTCCCCAATCAAAACGGAAAAACACGCCTTCCCCCCCCCCTGATGCAACCGCATGAACCTTAGTCGTACCATCAAAATTATCAATCGTCACAGTCATGGAAGCTCGATTAGATGTTCTCATGAAATATTTTTCTAATACAAACACAATAACTTCATTATCCCCTAATGATCTTTTGTAGTAGTCAATTAACTTTCCTGAAATGCTTCCTTTAGTAAATCCATTATTAATCATATTCATCGCTTCACTTGGACTAATCTTAACGTTAAATTCTCTAACACTCATATGTAATCCCCCTTTCTTTACTATACGAGATGGATATGGGAAAAGTTTCTAATTGTTTTGACTTGCCTTCGAAATATGAAAAACGTTGAAACAAAAATCATTATATAGAAAAAAGGACTATCTCATAGTCACTAAATGACCTAGGAGACAGTCCCAGAAGAATTATTCAAGTTCTAATTGTTTTGTTTCTTTCCCTAAAAAAATAACAGCTAATACGCCAATAACAATCGCGATACAGAATACGCCAAAAATCCAACCAATCTCATAATTTCTCATAACTAAAGTACCAACCAATAGTGGTCCTAAAATTCCACCGATTCGTCCAATGGCTGCGGCCATCCCAGTTCCCGTAGCACGAATGACAGCAGGATATTGTTCAGGAGAATAAGCATACAGAGCTCCCCAAGCTCCTAGATTAAAGAATGACAAGAATGCACCTGAAACGATTAATAACGTTGTAGTTTCGGCATTCCCAAAAACAAATGCACTAGCTGCTGTCCCAAGTAAATAGGTTACCAAGACAAATTTGCGCCCCACTTTTTCAATTAACCAAGCGGCTGTGAAATACCCTGGTAGCTGAGCAATCGTCATGATTAAAACATATTCAAAACTCTTAATCAAACTAAATCCTTTGATGACCATAACACTTGGTAACCATAAAAACATACCGTAATAAGAAAAGACAACTGTAAACCATAATATCCAAAGCATAATCGTAGGCTTCACATAAGGTTTTGACCAAACTTCTTTAATGTTTTGTTTAAATGTACGATCTCTTACTCGTTTCGCTGTAAATTGAGGTGAATCAGGTAAATTCAAACGTAAGTAAATTGCGTAAAAAGCAGGTAAGGCTGTAATAAGCAAAGCTATTTGCCAACCATACTTAGGAATGATGAAGTAAGAAATTAAAGCGGCGATTAACCATCCTGCAGCCCAAAAGCTTTCAAGTAAAACAACAACGCGTCCACGTTCTTTTGCTTCGACACTTTCAGCAACCAAAGTAGATGCTACTGGTAATTCTCCACCTAGACCCATTCCAACAAAAAATCTAAGGAACATAAATACACCAACAGACCATGCTAATGCCGAAAGACCACTAGCGACGGAAAATAACACAAGCGTTATAATAAATATCTTCTTGCGTCCCACACGGTCAGCAAAGATTCCAAATACGAATGCCCCGACTGCCATCCCAATTGAATTCACACTACCTATCCAGCCCATTTGTTCAGGAGTTAAAGACCATTCGATTGCAAGGGCAGCAATTACGAAGGATAAAATCCCCACATCCATTGCATCGAACATCCAGCCTAAGCCAGCTATACCTAGTAATTTATTTCGAGAAATTGACTTCACTTCAGTTTCTTTCATCGTTGTCATACTCATTCCCCTTGTCTTGACACATGTCATCATTTGTCTTTACACATCAGTATAGTTGTATAGGATCGTTCTAGCAATAGAGAAAGAAGAAGCTTTCAAACAAGATAAGCACTTTCTTAATTGAGATCCGATTACTTTAACTTTC
Source organism: Paenisporosarcina quisquiliarum (assembly GCF_043641925.1). Lineage (GTDB taxonomy): Bacteria > Bacillota > Bacilli > Bacillales_A > Planococcaceae > Paenisporosarcina > Paenisporosarcina quisquiliarum_A. The sequence goes on along the minus strand of NZ_JBHZRU010000004.1, from coordinate 105,238 downwards.
ATGTAACTAAAAAAGTGTGTTTCTAATTGAACTCTTAGAAACACACTTTTCCCTTATGCTAATAATAATAAACTCAAAGCCATAACAGCCATCCCACCCACTACACCGTAGATTGAAAGATGGGCTTCGTCATACTTTTGCGCCGCTGGTAATAACTCATCTAATGAAATGAACACCATAATTCCAGCAACAGCAGCAAAAATCATCCCAAACATAACTGGATTGAGGAAAGGCATCAATATCAAAAAGGCGACAATCGCTCCTACAGGTTCTGCTAACCCTGATAAAAACGACCATTTAAATGCTTTCTTTCGATTGCCTGTTGCGTAATAAATAGGGATCGCTACTGCAATTCCTTCTGGAATATTATGTATAGCAACAGCTATTGCTATAGCAATTCCTAAATTAGGATCTTGCATAGCAGAAATAAAAGTCGCGATGCCTTCCGGAAAATTGTGAATTCCTATGGCTAATGCGGTGAATATTCCCATACGCATCAGTTTCGTATATTCATCATTGGTAGGCTTAATATCCATTTCTTCTACGCCTTTGACTTCATGAGGATTCGTAGATTTAGGTAATAATTTATCAATTAATGCGATGACTAATATCCCACTAAAGAATCCAATAACGGTCAACCAATATCCTTGAGTAGAGCCAAGCTCATCTACTAATGAGTCTTTTGCTTTCACAAATATTTCAATCATTGACACATAAATCATGACACCTGCTGAGAAACCAAGTGCTAAAGATAGAAATTTTGTGTTCGTTCGCTTCGTTACAAATGCAAGCAGACTTCCTATACCCGTTGCTAGTCCCGCAAACAACGTTAAGGCAAGTGCAAATAATACATTCCCGTCCATAATCCCACTACTTTCTATACTATCTATTGGACTTATTGTATGAGAAAAGTTTCCTTAACACAACTTCTTTTGGTTTGGAGAATAATTACTAAGACTTCTTATCGTTGATTTCCTTTAAATACTCACCGATTTGTTGCCAATCTTCTTCAAGTAAATCCCTTAATGATGGTCTGTAAAATATGGAAGCTGGATGGAACGTTGGAACAATAGCATAGTCTTCTTGCGTCCAACTATAACCATCATCATCAAGTGTTTTTAAATATTGAATCGATCTCTCTAATTTTTGTCCATGTAATTCTGTAACCTTGGCTTGCTTTCCAAGCAGTCGTTGTAGACCGATTGTTCCTAAAGTGACAATAAGTTGAGGTTGGACATGTTTGATTTCATAATCTAACAATGGTGCATGCGCTAATATTTCAGGTCCTTTCGGTGCGCGATTATACGTTCTTTTAACAAGAGTTCCATCTCGTTCTTTTTTAGTTCCCCATTTAAACGGCCGACTTCTAACACTAGACGTTATATATACATCTTCTCGACTTAAACCGATACTCGCCAATGATTTCATTAACTCTTTTCCAGCACGTCCTGTAAACGGGATTCCTGTATCGATTTCATTTTCACCAGGTGCTTCTCCTATTAACATTAAAGAAGGGTTGTAAGGACCATAACTTCGAACAAAACCTTGCACATCAAACCCATTTATTCGTTGTCTACCAAGTTCTTCAAGATCGTCCGTAATCGAAATCATGCAATCAACACCCTTTCAACGAATTCGGTATTCAATCAATCTATACCCGAAAATAGAGAAATAAAAAGCCTTACGTCAAAATTCAACGTAAGACTTGATTAATCTGCTATTGGCTTTCGTTTATTCATCATTCGAGTGCGCCATTCATACCAAATGACAACGATAATGAAAAATGAATAACCTATCATCCAACCTGCCAAAACATCCGTACCATAATGATTATTCCCTGCTATACGAGAAAGTCCTACCAATAATGTGAGCGTAATGGCACTTATCCATACGCCAATTCGCCATTTTAAAGAAGCGTGATTTTCTGTCATAAAATACGCATATGTAAATAAATATAATAATCCAACCATCGCATGATTAGATGGAAAACTAAAACTCGTTAACTGATGAGGCATATCCGGTCGAACACGTTGAATCCACTCTTTTAATAAATGATTTAAAAGGTTGCCTCCACCTACAGAAAACAAAACAAAGAGCATGCCACGATAATTATTACGTCGAAATAGCAGAAAAAGCACTAATAATAGAGTCGCTGATGCAATCCAATAAGGTTCTCCAATATGATGGAAAAATCGAACGAATTCATTCCCAATGAAGGCTTCACTTAGTTCTGCATCAAATTTAACCATTTCTTCATGTGTGAAATTAAAAAACAAGAGGACAAAGCCAATAAACGTAATAATCCCTAAAGAAAAAAACCATTTCTTCAATCGAATCTACCTCCTTACGTTCAATTATTCTAGCATATTTTTATAAAATCATTTTGATACTAGGTCGAAAACATGTGACTTTCGTTCGAAATTCAACTAATTTCGTTTAAATTTTGTCCAGAGAGGTAAAGTAGTATCGTGTCAGAGCAAATGATTTGAAGGAGGAATTTAAAATGAGTGTTACCTATAAAGAGTATTTAACGGATGAAGAAGCTATTCGCGGAATTCAAGAAATTAAAGCTAAAGGTGTACTAGAAGACGATATTTATGTCCTTACTCATGAAGATCACCGAACAAGTCAAGTTGCAGAAATGGCAGATGCGAACACAGTTGGTATTACGGAACAAGGTTTAGGTACTTCGATTGCTAATGTTTTCCGTAAAAAAGGTGACGAACTTCGTGCCCAATTCGAGGAGTTAGGATTTTCTAAATCCGAATCAGAACAGTTGGAACAAAAACTAGATCAAAACAAAGTAGTGGTAGTCGTTAAAAACTCACCTGCTGGATTTACTTATTAAAAGTTAATATACCAAGTACGAATAATAAAGATCAGGCCGTCTAAGATATTCTTAGACGGCCTGTTTTATTACATTTCCTGAGCATTATCGATAATTTCTTGCGGAATTTCTATTTTCTCAACTTCATTGTACTTACTATAGGTAGATTTAAGATTTTGAGCCAACTTCATCTCTTCCCCTTCAACCACCATCGTCATATCCATAATCATATTTAAGGCTGTTGTATTAAATGTTTCTTTATCGATAAATATTTCATAGTTTACTTTTTCGATATTCATCTCTTTTAAGAGTTCTTGTTCTTCCACCATCATGTCTGGCATTGTCTCGGCTAACTGCTTTTGAATTAATTCATTAAATTTATCACCTGAAGCTGCAAGCTTTAACACATAAGATGAATCAGTTTGTTCAAATGTAAAGTCATCTTTGAATGCTTCTAAGTCTTTTAACTGTTTGGCAGGATCTGCTTGCTTTTGAGACATTGACATAATTTGCTCATACATATCTGAGGGCAATTTCGTCCATTGGTTTGACATGCTATCAAACATATAGAATCCTTGCTCTGTCATATAGCTTTCCATTTTCATATCATCCGCTTGTTCAGATGATGGCATGCCTGGCATAGTCATCGATGTTGTTCCTTTTTGATATAAACTTAAAGGTTCAATCACCATATCCATATCCATTTTGGAAGTCGTTTCCATCGAAATTTCTTGTGATGGCACTTCAATTAGTTGTGTCATATCGATGTATGCGCTTAAACTTTTGATACTTTCAGATTGCTCCATAGATTTCTTAAAAACATCTTGTAGAGTTAAATTACTTGTTTGTTCGGTTTTTGTGCCCGGAGTGGGGGTTGCTGTATCATTACATGCCACTAACCCGAATGATAAAGTTGTGACAGCTAGAAGCATCGACCATTTTTTCATCACGATATTCACCGATCCTTTCAATTCATGTTCTTATGTTTACGAGTTTACATTGAAAAGGTTTCAATTGGAATTTTTTTATGGAGGAAAGGGAATTTTTAGGTAATAATTACTTGCTAGTTATAGGTAAATTTGTTTAGAAATAAAGAAAAAACGATCGAATGAACTTATAGGTCGTAAAAAAGAGGCTTCCAATTAGTCTGATTTCAATGACTAATTGGAAAGCCTCTTTTTGTATTAATTATCTAACGCCACGCATGTAACGTTGAATGATCGGAGCTGATAAGAATAGAACCAGTGCCAGAACAATTGCAATGGCACCAATCACACCAAAGTACATAATTTCAGTTTCAGGATTGTACAACTTAACTACCTGTGCATTGATTGCTTGCGCAGCAGCACTCGTTAAGAACCATAGACTCATTGTTTGAGCTGCAAACGCTCCAGGCGCAAGTTTTGTTGTTGCAGATAATCCAACTGGAGATAATAATAATTCACCCATAACTACTAGGAAGAAGCTTAATACTAACCAATACGGACTAACCAATGTATCCGTTCCGTTTAAGTACGCAGGAATAATCATAACTAAAAATGAAGTTCCAGCAAAGAATAGTCCTAGTGCAAACTTTTTAGGTGTAGATGGCTGTCTTTCACCTAAACGAACCCATAGCCATGCAAATAGTGGAGCAAATGCAATGATGAATAGTGGATTCAATGATTGGAACCAGGCAGGTGAAATCTCCCAAGAACCAATTGTTAAATCTGTACGTTGGTCTGCATATTGAGCCAAAATAATGGATCCTTGCTCAGCAATTGCCCAAAAGACCATAGCTGAAATAAATAATGGAATGTACGCAAGAACACGAGACTTCTCATCTGCATTCGTTTTAGAACTACGGTACATAACAATGAAGAAAATCGTTGGAATGACAATACCTAAAATCGATACAATCATCGTAAACAAATCAATGGTCATGATGCCTTGTTGAATTAAGAAATAACCAATTAGTAAGACAATCGCAAAACCGATGAAAATTCTAGAAAATACTTTCTTTCTATCTTCCTTAGCAAGAGGATTCGGTACATATGATCCTGCCAAACCAAGATATTTCTTTTTCGTCACCATAAAGACAACTAATCCAAAGAACATACCAATAGCAGCGAGTCCAAATCCAAGGTGGAAGTTATAGTTTAATCCAATTGTTCCGACAATTAATGGCGCAAGAAATGCACCCATGTTGATACCCATGTAGAAAATACTGAACCCTGAATCACGACGAACATCGTTATCAGAATATAAATCACCAACAATACTCGAGATATTAGGTTTTAATAAACCTGTACCGATAATGATTAATGCCATCGAGATAAAGAGAGTAGTTAATCCGCCTGGTAATGCTAATACAGCATGGCCAAGCATAATTGCTATACCACCATAAAATACGGTTTTCGTTGTACCGAATAATCGGTCAGCAATCCATCCACCAATAATCCCAGACATGTAAACGAGTGACCCGTATACCGCCATAATGGAGTTTGCAGTAGATTGCTCTAAATTTAAGCCGCCTTGATTTAGCTCATAGTACATATAGTAGAGCAAGATCGCACGCATACCGTAGTACGAAAAACGCTCCCAAAATTCAGTGAAGAATAAACTAAGCAAGCCTTTAGGATGTCCAAAAAATCCTTTTTGAGGAACTGATTGGACGATATCTTGTTTTGTAATCATGTTACATCCTTCTTTCCTCTATTTTAGAATAACTTTAACAGTGTATACTTCCCTTTTTTATTTGTCAAAAAACCTTCGAGCCTTGAAATAACTCACTTTCTTTCGTGTTTAGAAGCTTCTATTCGTTTTATAGAAATTTTTCAGTTATAATTCTTTGTATCAAATCACCAAGGAGAACTCTCATGATATCGAAATTCTTTTCTTACTATCGTCCCCATCGAAGGTTATTTATCATCGACTTTACCAGCGCTATTGTCGTAGCCATTTTGGAGCTCGCTTTTCCATTAGCTGTCCAGTGGTTTATTGATACACTGCTTCCAACTAAAGATTGGGGCACAATTGTTACTGTCAGTGTGTTACTACTTCTCGTTTACTTAATAAGTACGTTTTTACAATATATCGTCAGTTATCTTGGTCACAAGCTAGGTATTAATATCGAAACCGATATGAGAGAGCAGTTGTTCACTCATGTACAAAGACAATCATTCCGCTTTTTTGACAATACAAAAACTGGTCATGTCATGAGTCGGATTACCAATGATTTATTTGATATTGGCGAACTAGCACACCATGGTCCTGAAGACTTTTTCATTGCCATCATGACCTTTATCGGTGCCTTCGCGATTATGTACAATATCAATCCCGAGCTTGCCATTATCGCCATTATTATGATTCCTTTCCTAATTCTATTGGTTACGTTCAGTAATATTAAAATGAATAATGCATGGAAGAATATGTACATAAAAATTGCAGATGTAAATGGGCGAGTTGAAGATAGTGTTTCCGGAGTTCGTGTTGTTCAGTCTTTTACAAACGAAGAATTTGAAATTCAACGCTTTCGAAAAGATAATGGTCAATTTAGATTGGCCAAGTTAGTTGCCTATAAAGTAATGGCAGGCACTCATTCGAGTATTTTCATGATGACCCGTCTAATGACACTCGTAGTTTTGGTCGTTGGCGCATGGTTCTTAGTGAATGACCGTTTATCATACGGTGAACTCGTTAGTTTTGTTTTATTTATTAATGTATTAATAAAACCAGTGGATAAAATTAGTGCGTTACTTGAACTTTACCCAAAAGGAATGGCTGGATTCAGACGATTCCTGGATTTAATTGATCAAGCTCCTGAAATTGTGGATCGTCAGAATGCTCACAAAGTGAATCATTTGCAAGGAAATATTTCCTTTGACGATGTGCATTTTAGTTATGATCAGCACCAAACTGTCCTTTCTGACATTAACCTACAAGTAAAAGCTGGAGAAACGGTTGCATTTGTAGGTCCTTCAGGAGCAGGAAAGACGACCATTTGTTCATTAATCCCGCGTTTTTATGATGTCAATGAAGGATCCATCAGCATTGATGGTCTGGATATTCGTGATATGACCAAGCATTCCCTTCGCTCGCAGATTGGAATTGTTCAGCAAGACGTCTTCCTATTTACAGGCACTATACAAGAAAATATTGCCTATGGTAAAAAAGATGCTTCACCTGAAGAAATTATGGAAGCAGCAAGAAAAGCGCACTTAGAAGAATTCATTTCTGAACTTCCTGAAGGATACGAAACTCAAATTGGTGAGCGCGGCTTAAAACTTTCAGGTGGACAAAAACAACGATTAGCTATTGCACGAATGTTCCTGAAAAACCCGCCAATATTAATTTTGGATGAGGCAACCTCTGCTTTAGATACTGAGACAGAGAAAATTATTCAGCAATCCCTAACCGAACTAGCAGAAAATCGAACGACTCTAATAATCGCTCATCGATTAGCCACTATTCGAAATGCGGATCGTGTAATCGTCGTTACAAAAGAAGGCATTGTTGAAGATGGATCTTACTCAGACTTAGTAGAAGCAGACGGCATATTCGCTCGTCTTCATAATATCCAGTTTGAACAAATTTAAAATTCAATGCATACAAAAACGCATGGCCGATGAAATCGGGCCATGCGTTTATTTACTTACCTAAAACAAATTCTTGGTAGCGATCATAATCGGCCTGCTTTAATTCCACTTTCATTAACGTTCCATCTTCCTCATATTCCGAGGATTGAACAGATGCTTGGTCATTAAGATAAGACACTACATCACCGCGTTCATAAGGAATTAACATTCGACATGTCTTATAATCACCAAAAATATTCGCACGAATCATATCGAGTAATTCGTCTAATCCCACACTCTCTTTAGCAGAAATCCAAATATTATTTCCGCTTACATGAGGGTAATTTAAACCTGCTAAATCCGATTTATTAAACACATCAAGTGTAGGTACATTTTCAACACCCACCGCCTGAAGAGTTTCGTTCGTTACTTGCATCATGTAGCGGTGTTCATCATTTGAAACGTCTACAACATGGAGCAACAAGTCAGCTTCTCTTGCTTCTTCCAGTGTGGAGCGGAATGCCTTCACAAGATGGGTCGGAAGCTTACTAACGAATCCTACTGTATCTGTTAACAAAAATTCCTTTTGATCTGGCAATCGAATTTGGCGCACAGATGTTTCAAGCGTTGCAAAAAGCATATCTTTTTCAAATACTTGTTTGTCATCAATTTGACCTGTTTTTGTTAGCAAACGATTCATTATCGTAGATTTCCCAGCATTTGTATAACCAACAATTGAAACGACTGGCACTTCATTTTTCTTACGTTGCTTTCGCTGAGTGTCTCGTTGATCTTTTACATGTTCTAAATCACGACGAAGTTTGGCGATTTGATCTTCAATTTTTCGGCGATCGAGTTCTAGTTTTGTTTCACCAGCACCTCTGTTTTTAAATCCGCCACCTGTGCCTCCGCCTTGTCGACCTAAAGAGGCCCGTAATCCGACTAATCGTGGAAGCATGTACTGCAATTGAGCTAACTCTACCTGCATTTGCGCTTCTTTTGACTTAGCCCTCCGCGCAAATATATCGAGTATCAACATCGTTCGATCAATCACTTTACACTCAAGCGTTGCTTCTAAATTACGAATTTGAGATGGAGAAAGCTCATCATTGAAAATAACTAAATTAGCATCAGCCTCTTCAAAAAATGCTTGAATTTCTTCCATTTTCCCTTTCCCTACATACGTTGCAGGATTCACTCGATCTAAGTTTTGAGTCACTTCTCCAACAACCTCGACATTTAATGCTTCAGCTAAATTGTGCAATTCCTCTAACCCATATTCAAAATGCTCGTCTTTTTTTAAATTAACACCAACAATAATGGCGCGTTCGTTTAACTCATCCATTCATTCGTCCTCCTCTTGAATCTGCTGAGAGAAAATCGATCACCCTTTTTTTACCAATAAATAAGTATAGAAAAAGAGAGCAGATGAGTCGCTCTCTTTCTTTGAAAATTATGTTTGGTTTTCAAAATGGACAGACCTATCCCGATTAAACTGCTCAGCAGTTCTTTGCATTATTCAGTTTCATCGCAAAGTGTTCCATCGGAATTTATAGTCAATCATTTGGAAAACCTCCGTTCCTTAAAGTAAAACTATCGTACCATATCCGTTAAAATAGTAACAACTCTCAAGTAGGATTGTCTAAACTACATCCAACTATTCCTCCAGAAATAGTCGCAGATGCAGCCATCCTTTTCTCTACGCCCGACTAACGCCATGTTTTAGTACATCAATAATAGCATCCAGTTCTAGCAAAACAGACTCTTTATTGAGAATTAATTCGTTATATTTTCCAGCATATTGTGAAATTAGACGTTGAGCAAACCTGTCTAGTACTGTTCGTATAACATCCTCCACCAATGAATTGTCGATGCCCTCTCGTAAACGATAAGTTTTAAGTAATCCATAAATAGCCTGATCACTTAAAGGTTTCATTTCTTGAGATTTTTGCAGAATTAGTTGATGAATTTCGTCGCTTAATGATTTCGGTGCGTTACTAAATGCTTGTATTAACAATTGATATTCCATTGGATATTTTATAGCAGCTTTTATTTTTGTTTGAATGAATCGCTTTAATTGAACGAAAAAGTCTTCATCACTTGAAGTCCATTCATTTTCTACTTCGGTAGCTAATAAATGAATGGAATTCTCTATAAGTAACAAATATAATTTTTTCTTGGATTGATAATGGTGAAACAGTAAACCTTTTGAAACACCTGCAGCCTCTGCAATTTGTTGGGTAGAAGTCTGATGGAATCCATGGTTCACGAACTGTTGCTTTGCGGCATGGAAAATTCTTAGTTGTTTATCATCTATCTGTATAGTCATTACACAATTAAATCCTTTTTGTGATATTTCATTATGGCGACCGCTAGTGAAATTATAATGACGGTCAACATAATAAGAATGTAAACCGGGTTTATAGTTGCATGCTCGATAATATAAGCAGAAGTTACATATTCAAAAGGTGTAATCCACTTTAATCCTGAAAGTTTATCTGAAATACTTGCCACTATGCTTAAGAAATAACTTCCTAAAACAATACCTAAAGCAATGGACGTAACCATTCGTTGTTTACGGAAAAACGCGGATATGCCAAATGCAATAGCCGCAAAAGTGACATGTAACATGAAAGGAGCAAGAGAAATCATGATAAATGTTTGTGTATCAACTTGATCATCCCCTGCTACACGAAACCCGACATAATTAATGAGTGTAATCATTGCATTAAATACGAGTAATACAGCAAGAACTCCAGCCGCTTTTTGCAAAACGACTTGAATACGAGAAATAGGTTTGGCTAATAAAAACTCGATTGTCCGATCACTTTCTTCCTTTACTAAAATTCCTCCTGCTAACAACGCGGCATATATACTGCCAAATAACGTGACAAATAAATAGCCTTCAATGGCATAAAATCCAAGGGCAGTATCAAATCCAAGTTGATCGATATTAAATGCTTTCAGCATAGCCTCAGGGTAAAGTTTTAATAAATCTTGTAACTGATCTTTATTTTCTGCGAATTGTGGGTAAATGCTCATAATTAGAAAAGACATTCCACCAATTGCCAATACCCATATCCACAGTGCTTTTTGCGCTCTTCTCCATTCTCGTTTAAAGACCATTTTGTTCACCTTCCTTGCTCTCATAATAATGCATGAAAACCTCTTCTAATGTTGGTTCAGATATCGTCACATCGTCAAATGGAACTGTCCGAATTTGCTCCAACAAGGCTTTTGTATTTCCATTGAAAATAAATTCATACGTCGTATCGGTGATGTGTTCTTGCAAAACGCCTTCAATTCGAATCTTGTTTTCTTCTTTATTCCTAAAGTGGAGATGCACTTTTTTGAAATGATTAGCGTGCATATCATCCATATTTTCAATCTTAATGATTCGACCTTCTTTAATAATCGCCACACGATTACACAGTTTTTGAACCTCACTTAAGTAATGTGAAGAAAAGAAAATGGTGGTTCCTTCCGCTTGCAACTCTTTTAATACCTCGAAAAAGATCGATTGCATTAGTGGGTCTAATCCTGCTGTAGGTTCATCTAATATTAAAAGCTTTGGATGGTGCATCAACGCTTGAATGATTCCAACTTTTTTCTTATTTCCGAAAGACAAATCTTCTATTTTTCGACTTGTATCCAACTGAAATCTTTCTGCTAACTTCATAGCATTTTTCGATGCATCATCTTTATAAAAGCCTGCTGAAAATCTAAATAATTCCTCCACTTTCATATCGTCATAATAATGAACTTCCGAAGGTAAGTAACCAATGCTTTGTCTAATTTTTTTAGCATCTTTCACAATATCCATCCCAAGAATTTTTGCGGAACCACTACTCGGGTATAAAAAGTTTAATAACGTTCGTATGGCCGTGCTTTTCCCAGCTCCATTCGGTCCTATAAAACCAAATATCTCACCTTCATGCACTTCAAAACTGACATCATCTATCCCTCTTGCTTTCCCATAACTCTTTGACAATTGAGTAATTTCAATAACCTTCACAGTTAAAACCCCCTTATAACAAATTATTATTCCCATTCATTTCCTATACTATATGCCTCGCTGACCAATCGGTCAATAGGGAATAAAAAAAGACTGATTTAATGCGCAAAACACATTAAATCAGTCTTCCATCTTTATCTGTCTCTCTTAAGTAAAACCATCGTTTCATCGAATTCTTTTTCAATTTCTTCATTGCGTCGGTAAGTAACTAAACTCACCACTACTGCAACGATTAAACATAAAATAAACCCTGGAACGATTTCATACATTAAGCCTTTGAGTTCTTCATTATTCCCCCAAATAACAACAGTAATGGCTCCAACAATCATCCCTGATAAAGCGCCCCAAGAAGTTAGCTTTCTCCAGAACAATGAAAGTAAGATAACCGGACCAAATGCTCCACCGAAGCCAGCCCATGCATATGCAACCAATTCTAAAATTGTTGCGTTTTTCTCCCATGCAATGAACATCGCAATTAACGAAATCGCCAATACCGCAAATCTCCCAAGCGTTACATATTGTTTATCTGTAGATCCTTTTTTAATAACAACTTTATAAATATCTTCGATCAATGCAGATGATGTAACGATTAATTGTGATGAAATCGTACTCATAATAGCTGCCAATACAGCCGCTAACATAATTCCTGCAATGAACGGATGGAATAGAAATTGTCCTAAAGTGATGAATACCGTTTCAGGATCTCCTAATTCTTTTCCAGGATTTTGTTGGAAATAAGCAATACCAATTAAGGCAGTTGCTACTGCTCCCAATAGACTTAAAACCATCCAGCCGATACCAATACGACGAGCATGTTTCGTTTCTTTAACAGAAGATATAGCCATAAAACGAACAATAATATGAGGTTGACCGAAATAGCCAAGTCCCCATGCAACAGCTGATAATACACCTAATACGGATGCACCTTCAAGCATACTTAAACGTGATGGATCCACTTCACGAATACTTTCAGTGGCACCATCGAGTCCACCAACGATGAACAGACCGACAACTGGCACTAAAATTAACGCCAAGAACATGATGACCCCTTGCACAAAGTCAGTATAACTTACTGCTAAAAACCCTCCGAATAATGTATAAGCAATAACAACAGCCGATACGATTAATAATCCCGTATGGTAATCAAGTCCGAATGAACTTTCAAAGAATAGTCCACCTGCAACCATTCCTGACGATACGTAGAAAGTGAAGAATAATAAGATAATAATCCCAGATACGATACGCAATGCTCTAGATGAATCTTTTAATCGATTCTCTAAGAAACTAGGAATGGTAATTGAATCATTCGTTACTTGTGAGTAGACACGAAGTCGTGGTGCTACTAATAACCAATTAAGATACGCACCAACAGTTAAACCAACTGCAATCCATGCTTCGACTAATCCCGTAGCATAAATAGCACCTGGTAGACCCATTAATAACCAACCTGACATGTCAGATGCACCAGCACTAAGCGCTGTTACAGAAGGTCCTAATGAACGTCCTCCTAACATGTAATCAGTTAAATTGGATGTTCGTCTGAAAGAATAATAACCAATGAAAAGCATGGCTGCCATGTAAATAATAATAGCAATTAATTGATACCCATAATCACTCATACTTGTTCCTCCTTTGTATTTTGTTATGGTTCCTCAAATTCATCATAACATGCATACGGAAGAAGGACGAGGGTAATCTAAGAAAAACATCTCCGCAAAATACAGTATTACCAACGTTTTACAGATGATTTTATTTCCCGGGAAATATGTCGAATTATGGGTTCGATACTTTTTCTTTAGACATTTCACGTAAAAGATATTTTTGAATTTTGCCTGAAGCTGTCATTGGATAGGTATCCGTAATTTCAATATATTTTGGAATCTTATGATGTGATATCTTACCTTTACAATAATCACGAACTTCGTCCACATTTAATTCCGTATTATCTTTAGGAATGATCCATGCCATTAGTTCTTCTCCATACTTTGGATCAGGTACGCCAACCACTTGAACATCTTGTATTTGTGGATGTTGATATAAAAACTCCTCGATTTCGCGAGGATATACATTTTCTCCTCCACGAATCACCATATCTTTAATACGTCCGGTAATTTCGATATATCCATCGGAATCCATAATCGCTATGTCTCCAGTATGTAACCATCCTTCACTGTCGATAGCAGCTTGAGTTGCTTCGTCATTTTTATAATAACCCTTCATAATTAAATACCCTCGTGTACAAAGTTCCCCAGGAATACCTTGACCAACTTCTTCACCTGTTGCAGGATCAATTACTTTCACCTCAACATGAGGATGCGGTTTTCCAACTGTTGAAACACGCTTTTCAATTTCATCATCCGCTTTAGTTTGTGTGATGACTGGAGAAGCTTCCGTAAGTCCATAACAAATCGTTATTTCATTAGCACCCATGTCCTCAATTACTTTTTTCATCACTTCTATTGGGCAAGGAGATCCAGCCATAATTCCTGTGCGTAAACTTGATGTATCAAATTGACTATAATCCGGATGATTTAATTCGGCAATGAACATCGTTGGCACTCCGTGAAGCGCCGTACATTTTTCATCTTGAACAGCTTGAAGAACACGTTTTGGCTCGAATTGTTCTACTAACACCATTGTCGAACCATGGGTAACTGCAGCAAGAGTTCCCAGGACACAACCAAAACAATGGAAGAAAGGCACTGGAATACATACCCGATCTTCTTGCGTTAGGTTCATGAAGTCACCAATAATTTGTGCATTATTAACAATATTCATGTGGGTCAACATGACCCCTTTAGGAAAACCAGTTGTGCCTGATGTGTACTGCATATTGATGACATCATCATGATGCAATTCATGTAAGCGAAGCTCTAATTCTTGATCAGACACCTTTTTTGCAAAAGATTCAAATTCACTCCAAGTGAAAATCCCCGGAAACTGATTTTCGCTCATTACGATAACTCTCTTAAAGCGTGGGAGTCTTTCCGATTGAATATTTCCTTTTTCTGCAGTTTTTAATTGCGGGCAAACTGCATGAATAATATCTATATAAGAAGTCCCTTTAAATTCTTCACCTAAAATGAGCGTCGTGGCATCTGACTGTTCCAGTAAATATTCTAATTCTTTCTCTTGATAATTTGTATTCACCGTTACTAACACGGCACCCATTTTCCCAGTAGCAAATTGACTTAACAACCACTCTCGCTTGTTATCTGACCAAATGGCGACATGTTCCCCTTTTTCAATTCCGATCCCTATAAACGCTTTAGCTAAATGATCTGTTTCTTCATCGAATTCTTTATACGATTTTCGGATCTGATGCTCCGGATAAACATATGCATCTGTATTTGGAAAGCGTTTAGCCATATCTTTCAAAACCGCTCCAACACTTTTCTGAATTAACATCATGATGCCCCCCTGTAAAAAAATTCAATTCCAAATCTATTATAACAAAATTCAGATTAATATGAATTCTTGTACACAAAGAAAACACACTATAAAAAAGGTGGGAATTTGATATTCATGCTATTATGTAAGGAACAATTATACGAACAGAATTCCTCGGGGCAAGGTGAAATTCCTTACCGGCGGTGAGCAGAGCACAGTCTGTAAGTCCGTGACCCGATACTTGTAAAAGTAGCGGTGGAGTTGGTGAAAATCCAACACCGACAGTATAGTCTGGATGGGAGAGGAATTCTGAAACGTTTATTTGTTATGAATAAAAAGGAGGTTTAGTTTTAGAATCAAGGAAATTTATAAAATAAATTGACTACGAATATTTACTTAATTCGACGTTTTTTTATCTTTGCTCTATTCATGCGGATTCGTGTCACATAAATCACGCTTTTTCGTGTACCCTAAAAAAGGTGCACGAGTTTATTAGATATGCACAAACTTCTGAAATCTCTTTCCTTACCACCCTCGCCCCTTGGTGGAAAATCCAAATACCTTTTAATCATCACTTTATAATTAAATATGCTATCTAGAAGGAGGTTACTTCATTTGTTCACCGGAATTATTGAAGAGATTGGTGTCATAACTTCCATACAACGTAAGCCTCGTGCGCTTGAAATAACCATTCGTGCAAAAAATGTCTTAGATGATGTAAAAAGAGGAGACAGCATATCTATAAATGGCGTCTGTCTAACAGTCTCTTCTTTTACAAATGAGCTTTTTGTAGTCGATGTAATTCCAGAAACTTTTAATTCAACGACACTATCTTTATTAAAAATGAATTCTAAAGTCAATTTAGAAAGAGCGATGGCTGCGAAAGGTCGGTTCGGTGGTCATTTCGTCAGTGGTCACGTTGATGGGATTGGCGTAATCCGTTCGATAAAAAAAGAAACGAATGCTATTTCCAAGAAAATCGAATTAAATCCTACCCTCATGAAATATATGATGGTCAAAGGTTCTGTTTCAATTGATGGAACGTCATTAACGGTGTTCCATGTCGATCGAACATCGATCACAATTTCTTTAATTCCAACGACACAAAGTGATTCATTGCTTGGTCAAAAAGGAATTGGTGAAAAAGTGAATATTGAATGTGACATGCTTGCTAAATATTCAGAACGACTACAGACATCATCAACAAATATGTCGAAGGAATGGCTTCAAGAACACGGTTTTTAAAGGAGGATTCACATGTTTTATACAGTTGAAGAAGCAGTAGAAGCCTTATCAAAAGGACTAGCCATCATCGTAGTTGATGACGAAGATCGAGAAAATGAAGGAGACTTTGTTGCATTAGCAGAGTTCGCGACACCTGAAGTAATTAATTTAATGGCTTCAGAAGGCCGAGGACTCATTTGCGTTCCGTTAGCTGAAAAACTGGCTCGTCAACTTCAATTTGGTTTAATGACAGATCAAAATACAGATCCCTATGGGACAGCATTCACGATTAGTGTCGATCACAAAGATACAACGACTGGTATTAGTGCATTCGAACGTTCTCATACCATCCTTCAGATGATTAATCGTGATTCGACAGCAACGGATTTTAAAAGGCCTGGACATGTATTCCCGCTAATCGCAAAAGACGGTGGTGTACTTAAAAGAGCTGGTCATACTGAAGCAGCAGTTGATTTAGCTTTATTAGCAGGCTCTTCACCAGCAGGAGTCATTTGTGAAATCATGAATGACGATGGCTCAATGGCACGACTCGATGATTTAATGCTAATAGCTAAACGTTTAAATATCGGAATCTTAACCATTGCCGATTTAATTTCATATAAACGAAAACACGAAAAACTGATTACACGCGAAGTGGAAATAAACTTACCTACTGAATATGGGGACTTTAAAGTAGTTGGTTACACTGAAACCTTAACCGGCAAAGACCACATTGCTCTCATTAAAGGAGACATTTCGGAAGAAACACCCGTCCTTACTCGGGTACATTCAGAATGTTTAACTGGCGATGTCTTTTCTTCTAGAAGATGTGATTGTGGTTCACAACTACATTCATCTTTGAAACAGATTGAGGCTGCAGGATCAGGTGTGCTACTTTATATGCGTCAAGAAGGCCGAGGGATTGGTTTAATAAATAAATTAAAAGCATACGCTTTTCAAGATCAAGGCTTAGATACTGTGGAAGCCAATCAAAAACTAGGTTTTGCAGATGATTTACGTGAATATGGAATTGGCGCTCAAATTTTGAGGGATCTGGGCATTCGCAAGATGAAGCTTTTAACGAATAACCCGAGAAAAATCTCTGGAATTGACGGTTATGGATTAGAAGTAACTGAACGTGTGGCAATAGAAATCCCACCTCATTTAGATAATGAAGAATACATGAAAACAAAAAAATCAAAACTGGGACATTTCCTAAGTTTATAAAGGGGTTCAACTCATGACTACACATTTAGAAGGTTATTTAATTGGTTCAGATTTAAAAATTGGCATTGTAGTAGGTCGATTTAACGAATTTATCACAAGTAAATTATTAGGCGGCGCAGAAGATGCACTGAAAAGACATGGCGTAGACGATGCAAATGTAACAATTGCTTGGGTGCCTGGTGCGTTTGAAATCCCACTCGTTGCAAAGAAAATGGCAGCTTCTAAGAAATATGATGCCGTCATTACTCTTGGAACAGTGATTAGAGGATCTACTCCTCACTTCGACTACGTATGTAACGAAGCCGCTAAAGGTGTTGCAAATGCTGGATATCAGCACGATATACCAGTCATCTTCGGTGTCCTAACAACCGACACGATTGAACAAGCGATTGAACGTGCTGGAACGAAAGCTGGGAATAAAGGCTGGGAGTCTGCAACTGCTGCGATCGAAATGGCAGACTTAATGAAAAAATTCTCTTAAATACAACACTGAGACTTTTCCGTACTTATAAAAAACACGTGTGAAATTTACAGTTTGAAGGGGTGTCCCAAAAGCCATAACAGTGGCTTTTAAGGATGCCCCTTTTTACATAGATCACTTTCTATAATAAACTTGCATAACAAGGAGTGATTGTAATGAGAACGATTTACCTAATCAGACATTGTTCCGCCACTGGTCAAGCTCCAACTGCCGCGTTAACTTCAACCGGATTCCAACAAGCACAAGATTTGGTTTCATTTTTTGAAAATAAAGAAGTAGAACATATCATTTCGAGTCCTTATCTTCGAGCAAAACAATCGATAACGCTAACTGCTTTATGTAAACAACTTGAAATTCAAACCGATTCTCGATTAGCCGAACGAATTTTAAGTGATATAGACTTACCTGATTGGATGACTCAACTTGAACAAACTTTTACTGATATGGATTTAGTACTCCCTGGTGGTGAATCGAGTCGCGAAGCAACTAATCGTGCAATCGAAGTCATTAAGGAAGTTCCCAATCATTCTATCTTGGTTACACACGGGAATTTGATGAGTCTAGTATTAAAGCATTTTGATGACTCGTATGGTTTTCATGAATGGAAATCACTTAGCAACCCAGATGTGTACATGCTCACTATTAATAACTCATCCACAAATATTTCACGAGTTTGGAATGAGAAAAGCAACACACCAACTTAATTGTGTTATGGCAGACTATTCCTTTTTATTCCAGCGCGCGAATGCACACCCAACTTTCAAAGTGGTGCCTAATTAATGTGTTAAACTTACACAAAAGACAATCGAAAAGAAGGCGAATTTATGGAATATATTGATATGTTTCAACAGCTTCTGAAGCTTATTGAAAAAAAAACATTAATAGCAGCAACGGTTAGTCAACCTCGTTCAAAGACCGACGAAGTAAAACGTGTGAAAATGAAACCTGTTGAATTAAAAGGTATTTATCATATTCAATTGGAATATCAATATGAGCGTGTACTCAAACATGAAAATATAGAGCTTTCAAACTTAGCACCAAAGCTTGAAGAGTTACTTCAACAATTCCGCCAAGTTCAAGCTGAATTTGAGGAACAAAAAATTCATATACAGCTTTCTAAAAAGTTTAAAGTGTTATGGAAATCGGATCAGGTTCAAACAAAAAAGATAGTAAACCTTTCTCATAACCGTAAAAAGAACTACTTATTAAGTGAAGATATAGCTTACCCATTCCTTGTCAGATTAGGTGTACAAACCCCTGATGGCAAAGTCAAAAAACAGAAGCATGATAAATTTCGTCAAATCAATCGTTTCGTCGAATTTATTGACGATGCACTTGAATATTTACCGAAAGATCGACCAGTACGAATTTTAGATTTCGGTTCAGGAAAATCTTATTTAACGTTTGCTCTTTATCATTACTTACGAATTGAAAAAGGGTTAGATATTCGCGTTACAGGACTTGATTTAAAAAAAGAAGTCATTGAAGAGTGTCAACAAATCGCTAAAGATTTAAATTATGATCATCTGGAGTTTTTAGTTGGGGATATTAATGATTACAACGAAGAGACAGCTGTGGATATGGTAGTAACACTTCATGCTTGTGACGTTGCTACAGATATGGCACTTGCTCGAGCAGTAAAATGGGGAGCAAAAGTTATTTTGAGTGTCCCTTGTTGTCAGCATGAATTAAACTCACAGCTTTCTAGTCCGACACTCGATGTTATGCTTCAGCACGGGTTAATTAAAGAGCGTTTTGCCGCTCTTGCAACTGATTCAATCCGAGCAGAACTATTAAAATTGGTAGGCTATGAAGCACAATTGCTCGAATTTATTGATATGGAACATACACCAAAAAACATCTTAATTCGTGCTTATTTCACAGGCAATAAACCGAGTGAAGATGAACAGAAAAAGTACAAAGCATTTATCGATTTTTTAGGTGCCACTCCATTTTTAGAGAAAGAATTAGTCGAGTATCTATAAATTTCTTTGAATATAAAATAAAAACCAAAATAGGTATCCAATTAACTGTACGATTGGATGCCTATTTTTTTATTCATAACGGTTTGCTTCTAAAAGAAAAATCACTTTTCTCCGTATTTTCCGTTCCTAATTGCTTTTCTATATTTACCATCTTCTTCAATGGCTATGGCTTCTTCCGTACTTATTCCTTTTATAGCGTAAAATTTTGTACCTTTTTGATAGGCATTAGAAAAATTTCCAGAGTACGTTCCTTCCATATCCGAATACTTTGTTACTTCGCCTATTTCTTCACTTATGTCATCGATATATTCATCACTTATTCGATAAATGTACCCTTCCCAAACAACAGACGAAAATGCCCAATCCGCTGAAGATGTGCCATCCCCACTGCCTGAAATACTATTAGAGCAACCTGTTACAATTGAGAAAAATACAGAAAAAATAAATAGGATAGACAAATACTTTATGGATGTCAAAAATATTCCCCCTTCGTAATCAGTCGTAAATTTACACTAAAACGAAACGGCCAACCTTTTTAGGGATGGCCGTTTTCATTTTCTCGTAAAAAAGTTTGGATATCCTCACTTAATCAGGGAAACATCTAAAAAAACATAATCTTCGTTTTCGCGAACATCTCCAAACGTTACTGGTACACGAGAAGAAAAGATAGGACCATTAATCACGATTGTATGGAATTCCCCATTTTCACCACAGGAGTCAATACCAAGCGCTTCTAACTCGTTCATTAACTCAAAAGTAAATGTTCTACCTATATACGATGAAGGCATCATCTGCGTATTAATGACGACAATTACTGCTTCAAATCCCACTTTTAACATTTCTTCCAAAATGGATCGGCGTGGCTCTTGCCATAATGGATGGATCGGAATAATTTCTGATTTAGCACATGTTTTTTGAACCCATTCTAGATGCCCAACCAAGTCGATATCACCAAAAACCCCGTGTGTAATTCCATCTGCACGACACTCATCCATGGCTTCAATAAATTTCACTTCATAATCGGTCCATCCCGCTCCACGTATCATTAACGGAATACCCACACGATCAGCTTGTGCTTGGACAACTTCAAATGGCAAAGCATGAGATTTTGAAATGGTTTCATCCTCTTGAAACATCGTTAATAATTTTTTTGGCGTCATGCCTGATTGAATCGCTCTATAATATGCCATCGCGGAATCTTTCCCACCACTCCAAGATGCCACAAATGGTTGATTCTCCATTAAAAAACTCCTAACTCTTTGCCATCTTGTATTTCAATTGACTTTGCTTGTACTTCTGACATAATCGATCTAACTTGATGTTTGTAAATCGTTTCATATTGATATGTCCATTTGAACATTCTGCCATAAATTGTCCATGTTGGCGTATAACTTATAGGATCAATGCCTCTTTTTTGTCTATAAAATCGTTTGGAAAATCGATAAATCCGAACTGATACAGAGGGATTCAAAAAAATAATCAGATTCGCTTTTTCAAATGACACATCTGCCCAGCCTAAATGAGTGCCTTCAATAATCCAAGATTCCTTTTGAATTACCTCTTTTAACAATGCATCGCGGTATTCAGTTGAATTCCTCGTATCTCCATTTGGACCTCTGGACCATACCATATCATCCAAAGTGAACATTGGAATACCCTGTGCTTCCGAGAGTTTACGTGTTAGAGTGGTTTTCCCGCTTCCCACTGGTCCAATAATCCGAATTCTATTTGCCATGGGCCCAAGCAATTCGGTTATCTACTGTACGAAGCATGCGCACCATAAATGGCTGATATCCCATCTTTGGCCAGAAATAAGAAGAAAGATGATTTGGTGTATGCCAATCAGCTAGACAATAGCGATATCCCATTTCTTTCAGCTCATTTACACTAAAATCAGTTAATGCTTTGCCAATCCCTCTTCCGCGCAACTCGGGGTTGGTAGAAGCTGCAGGTAATTCCACGCATCTCTCTGGTGTGTACATAGTATCACTCGCTTCAACTTCATAGTACACGTGAAAACCTGCAGGAATTCCTCTTTCTTCTCCTAAAAAAACAATTGCTTCCGCATCACTCGCAAGTGAAGCATATCCGCTTTTTACGTCTTCAAGTGTTTCTTTCGTAATTGGATTCCAGGAAGGGGCAGCTGCTTGATGAATACTATTCCATCTAGACATTTTTTTAAGTAATTCTTCATCATTTTCTACGCTCTTACGTACTTGAATATTTACTTGATCTTTGTTTTTCGCTTCATATTGATTCATATCTAGAACTGCATATTTTTGATCGAAACGGAATCCTTGTTCTAGCCATTCATTTAACTGACGGTCATTACCTAATGGAGCGAAGATTATATGCTGAAAATAACCATGTTTGATCCACTCTGAACCCGCCTCTGCATACATAAGTCGAACCAATCTCGGATGTTCTGTCACGTCAATTGCAAAAGAAGGATAGCTGATTAATATATGCCGACCTTTTTGTGCGTTTTCTTTAAACTCATAAAGTAAATAGCCAATAACCTTGCTATTTCGAAGGGCCACCAGTCCATTCACAAATGGTTTTTTCATTTCTGAGCGTAAAATATTCTCTGTTTCATCTGGATTCTCAAATTTTTCTGGTAAAAATGGATATTTGGATCTCTCTGCTGTTTGACGAAGCGATAAAATTTCTGCCATTCGCGGAAGAAATCGTTCATCTAACCCAACAAATTGTATCATTTTCAGAACCCCTTTCTATTTTGTCTTTCCTATTTGACTAACATGAATTTATCTTTCTATAGCCTCTATGAATTGCTATACTTGTAGCATTCAAGGAGGTTGATGTTAATGCCGTTAAAACGAGTAGCTTATGGGATGATAATGGCTGGGACATTAATCATTGTGCGATTCATCGATTTACATGTGTATAATATGTCCACATTTGTTGCCATATTATTTTTAATCGCGATTATGGTTATTAGTTATAAAATTGTCGATCGTATTGCATGGTTAGATCGAGAAATTTCGAGAAATACGTATTATTTAATAAATGTAGTGGTTGTTTCATTATTGATTCTCGCTTTTTATTCATTAGAGTTATGAACTAGTAATATTCACATTGTTTCAGACTTCAGAAAAAATAGTATTAGTTATTTACTATAAAAATTTCATTACTAATCTATTGCACATGATAAATAAAAATTGAGGGCTAGGTGTTTCGTTTTTCCGCAGGACCCTTCAGAAATAACGGACCATTTTTTTAAAAAATAGTGTGCAGAGTTATATTTACTGCGATTTCAGTTGATTGGAATGGAGGCGGCGACTCCAGCGGAATCAGCACGAACTGAAGACCCTGGACTGAGCATCGCGAAGGAAGCGGCTGAGGTCGTGCCCGCGGAAAGCGTCCGCCGCAATGGAAATCAACATTTATTAAATGTCTGCAGTCTGCAGAAAAAAAAAGTCTCTTTCTTTTCTATTCCACTTAACTCTCCTAAGGTTTTGTGAGCACCCCTTAAATACTGCTATTTAGTTCAGGATTTTCTTATACTTTTAAAGATTCGACATACGTTTTTCAATTCCTTTTTTTCAGCTTGAAGTTAGAAAGATATGGGTAAAGGGAAATAAGGAGGATTTTGCATGGATACTACTTGTATTTTAATTGCAGCCTACAAGCCAGAACAATCATGTCGAACCACGATTGAAGAACTAGTTGACGTAGGCTTTACAAACATCTTGGTTGTGGATGATGGTTCCGGTCAAGATTATAAGCCTTTTTTCCACTCAATTGGAAAATTACCCGAAGTTAAAGTCCTATCTCACGCTGCCAATCAAGGGAAAGGACGTGCGATAAAGACTGCATTTCATTACATACTGAACCATTGTCCTCATATTCAAAAAATCATTACTGTTGATGCAGATGGTCAACATTTGACGAAAGACATTTGCACCTTACTAAAATCCTCATATGATTATAATGGCATTGGCTTAGGAGTTCGAGATTTTGATCAAAAGCATGTTCCTTTTCGAAGTCGCTTTGGCAATAAACTCACTCGAAATCTATTTCGATATACCACAGGGATTGGAATTACTGATACACAAACCGGATTACGATTATTTTTAAGAAAACAACTTCCATGGTTACTGTCAATAAAAGGTGAAGCCTTCGATTACGAGTTAAATCTGTTAGCTGCGACTAAGGATGAAGGAATACCGATATATGAGGTGGAGATTGAAACTGTGTATACCAAAAATAATGAATCATCCCATTTCCAACCCATCAAGTCATCGATGAAAATTTATCAAGTGTTCTTGAAGTTTGCCCTATCAGGAGTCGCTTCTTTTGGTTTAGATATGGCTTTATTTGCGTTGTTTATATGGCTTTGGAAAGATAATGCCCCAGAACTTTATATAGTGATTGCAACGATTATTGCTAGAGTCATCTCTGGAACGTTCAATTACATCATTAATCGAAAAAAAGTCTTCAAAAAAGGTGACGAACGGTCATTTATTAAATATGTGATTCTCGCAGTTATTATCATGGTTCTGTCTGCTAGTCTTGTTCACGGAGCGTATGATCTATTAGGAAAAGGCGAAATCGTGATAAAAGGAATCGTCGACAGTCTTCTGTTCTTAGTTGGTTTTATTATTCAAAGGGAATGGGTGTTCAAAAAGAAAAAGCCGAAGCACAATTAATTGTGCCTTGGCTTTATTTGATGATAGGGGTTTGTAATCCATTGACCCAATCCATGATGAACCGTTTTTGATGAGAGTTAATATTGTCTGGTAGATCGTGTTTATCGAAGTATTGATGCGCGTGACTTTCATCACTAACTTGAATTAAATCACCATTTACCGTTGTGGTTAAGAAAATCAGTTGAATGCTATAAACTTGATCTCCATTTGCATAACTGGCATAACCCTCTCGGCCAGAGTAAACGCCAAATAACTCAAGTTCTCCTGCAGTTAATCCGGTTTCCTCTAATGTTTCTCTTCGAGCGGCATCCTCTACTTGCTCACCCATTTCAATAACACCACCTGGAATTCCCCATACATCGGCATCTGTTCGATGTTGCAATAAAATCTGGTTATTTTGTTCAATTATTATGCCACAGCCAACAGTTAGTAATGTTTCATTCCCGATCATTTTTCTCATGTTTTGTATGTAATTCATTATTTTCTCTCCTGTTCAAGATACTTAGGATTTCATTCAATTCGTGTATTTCCTCGTCTGCATTGGCCTGTTTATATACATCATTCCTTTTCCATATGGTTAGTAATCCTACTTTTTTCGCTGCTTCAATATCATTAATAGGATGGTCCCCAACATAAAACGTTTCTTCTGGCAGCAAATTTAATTGTGATAACGCTCGTTGAAAAATCAAAGGATTTGGTTTTGAAATCCCTTCAGACTCTGAGATGAGAACAACTTGAAAGTAGGCTTCAATCCCAAGCGCCTGGATGCTTGCACGTTGTCCTTCGTATCGCCCATTCGTTATCAATCCGATTACATATTTTTGTCTCTCTAATTCTTTAAGTGTTTCATGTAACCCCTTATATGGGACGCAAAACTCGTGGAAATGATGCATATAATCATCAAATAAAACATTCTTAAGATGATTTGACCAATTATTCTCTTGAACTATTTGCGAATACACTTGCTCTTTCCTTATATATCCATTTTCATCAAGTTCGATTATTCGATCGCAATACAGTTTTCGATTCATGGATAGATCAAATTTAGCATGTTGAGCTATACAGAAAGCTTTTAATGTAGAATGCCGATCGAGTAAAGTTCCATCCAAGTCAAATATAATAGCCTTCACATTCATCACTCCTATAGAAAAAGACCTGGAAAGTTCCCAAGTCTTTTAACGCCATTTAAATTCTTGATCATGTAGTAATTTTAAGAATGCATCGACAACAGTCGGATTGAATTGAGTCCCTCTGCCTTTAATTATCTCTTGAATTGCTTCTTTAATGGTTAGAGCATTTCGATAAACGCGATCAGTTGTCATGGCATCGAAAGAATCTACCACTGATACAATTGATGCTTCCAAAGAAATTTCTTCCCCCTTTAAACCATAGGGATATCCTTTGCCGTCATACCGCTCATGATGTTCTTCAACGATAAATGCAGCATCACGTAACCAAATGATTTCATGCTCCCTCATCATCTGAGCCCCTTTAACGGTATGAGATTTCATCAATTCCCACTCTTCAGATGTAAGTTTGCCTGGTTTGTTTAGAATTTCAATTGGGACAGCCAACTTTCCAATATCGTGGAAGTAAGCTCCCCAGCGTAGCATCGTAACACGTTCAATTGGCTGTCCTAGTTTTTTCCATAATTCAATGGAGTAATCTTTTATTCTTGAACAGTGGTGAAATGTGTATCCATCTACTTTTTCAATAGCAGCAGCATCTCGCTGAACAATTTCTGTATTTCTAAAATTAGTTTCAAATTCTTCCGTGGACATTTCTACAAGTATTTCCACAGCATCTTCCCCATAAAAAGACAGGAGTTCAGGGTACTCTGATGCATCAAGTGTTTCTCCTTCATTTAAAATGAAAGCATGACCTTCATATTGAACTTCTAAGGTGCCTTGTACGACTGTATATTTCTCAATTCCACTTCCTATTCCTTTTGTATAACGCACCCAAAAAGACCGGTTCGGAAGCAATGAAAAAAGACTATAGGCCACATTATCTGTTTTCCCTATATATGTAGACATTGCATGACCCACATCATTGCGAGGTAGACTCGTATTTTCTTTTATATATTTTATTTGTTCCCTCGTTAGCTTCATAAATGCCTCCATACGAAAAAACGTTACACGTATTCTTACACTCACTCTACCGAATATCATGACCTATGTCATTACAATTCGACATAATTAGTCAGTTTTTTTAGTATTTATACATATAGTCTCTCTACATACACTATTTCGATGAAGAAAGTAAAAATCCCTCTATTTTTTAATAGAGGGATTTGATATTTAGATAGAAACTTCTTCTTCAGCTTTTTCTTCTTTTTTCTTCTCCTGCATTTCGTACGAAATTCGATCTAAACTTGGGCGCAGTGTTCCCTTACCCGAGTAGTTCTCTAACATTTCTTTCACATCGATACCTGAAGAAGCTTTTAGCGTTTCTTGAAGAGTAGACATTAGATTCGTTGCATAGGAAGTGATTTTATTCGCTCCACCGCCTTCTCCACCACCAGTGTCAACAACTGTAATTTTGTCGATATTCGCTAATGGACTAGCAATTTGTTTCGCATATTCTGGCATCATACGAACGATCATGTCTAATACAGCTGCTTGACCGTATTGCTCGAACGCCTCTGCAATTTTACGTTTTGCTTCTGCTTCAGCAAGACCTTTCAGACGAATGATATCAGCTTCAGATTCACCTTGTGCTCGTTCAGAATCTGCTTTCGCTTGACCATCTAATCGTACTTTTTCTGCATCCGCGTGTGCTCGAGCTTCAATTCTATATTTCTCAGCATCGGCTTCAGCCATTTCACGTGATTTCGCAGCCGCAGCATTTTGTTCAATTGCATAACGATCAGCATCGGCTTTCTTTTTAACCTCGGAGTCATATTGCTTCTCGCGACGTAAAATTTCTTTTTCTTCAAGTTCAATTTGTTTTTGACGTTCGATGATTTGAATTTGCATTTCCTGTTCCATTACTTCTTGTTTAGAAACAGCTGTTTGAAGTTCGTAAGCTTGGTCAGCACGTGCCTTTGCAATGTCTTGCTCACGACGATATTCAGCTACTTTTAATAAATTCTCTTTTTCAGCTAGTGCGATTTCAGTAGCGCGTTCAATCTCTGATTTTTGAGCTTCTTTTGCAGCTTCCGCACGTTTAATACGCGTTTCTTTATCTGCCTCTGCCGTTGCAATATCTGCATCACGTTTCACTTGTGCGATTCGAGGCTTACCAAGTGAATCTAAGTATCCGTTCTTATCACGAACATCTTTAATTGTGAATGAAACAATAATAAGACCCATTTTCGCTAAATCTTGTGAAGCCACACGTTGCACTTCTTGAGAAAACTTATCGCGGTTTTTGTAAATTTCTTCGACTGTCATTGATCCTAAAATAGAGCGTAAATGACCTTCTAATACTTCTTTTGCTTCGTTTTCACGATCTTCTTTTGATTTCCCTAAAAACTGCTCAGCCGCAGTCGCTATTTCCGAGATTGATCCACCGATTTTAATAATTGCTGTTCCATCCGCCATTACTGGAACGCCCTGCTCTGTATATACTTCTGGAGTTGTCACTTCTAATTTACTTGATAACAAGCTAAGTGGTTGAGATTGTTGGAATACTGGAAATACGAATGTACCTCCACCGCGAATGATTTTAATTCGGTTGCCAGAATCATCTGTGTGCACCGTTTTAGAACCTAAATAACTACCAGTTACAATCAAAGCTTCATCTGGTCCGACTGTTTTATACTTTGTTACGTAAACCCCAATAATTGCTAATAAGATAAATGCCGCAATCCCTATAACGACCATAGTTCCTAACTCCATACTCAATTCCCCCATTTTCTATTTTTTGAAATCAAATGGCTCATATTCCCTTACGAGAAATGTTCCGTTTGTTACTTCAATAATTAATACTTCTTTTCCATAATCAATTTCTTCATTGTCATAGCCTGCAGAACGCTTGGATACTAAACCGGATATCGTTTCAATGACAATTTCACCAAAGCCATCTGCTGGAATAGGTGTAATTACTTTCCCAACTTGACCAGCAAGCGATTCATCTGTATATGCAATTGAAACTTCTGCATGCGACATCGGTAGAAGAAATAAAAAATAGAGGAGTACATCAAAGAGTGCTCCTGCCACTAAGCTAGTGATTAAGATCGACCAGCTATTCCAGGTGGTTAAACTTTCTAGAAGATAACCGGATGCAGATGCAAATGTGATAAACGCCATGATGATTGTTGGATTAAGAAAAGGAATTCCCTCTCCAATCCCTTCTGCCACATCTCCAAAAAACACATACAAAATAGTTGCAGCGCCCATAAAGAGCAACACGTAGAAATACATCTGTTCAATCGTCATGTCATTCACTCCCATTTAACCTAATCTTTAGTGGTTATTAGTAAATACGAAGTACAAAACGAAAAGTTTCATTTTTCAAAAATATTCGTTAAAGTTTTGGTTAGGATGAGTTCTTGAAATCGGACAAGCTGTTTTTTGATGATTCCTATTTGAATATTTGTTATATAATTAGTAGAAATTAACAATTTCATTTAGGAGAGATTACATGAAATTAATTCTCAAATTTGCTGTCGTTATATTTCTCATCTTGATATTAGCTGTTTTTTATCTTCCTGGAATGATTGACCGCTTTTAAACGAAACAAGTTGCGAAAGATGTCTTAAATCATTTATTTGCACAAGAATTTGACCAGGCATTTGAAGGAATTCATTATTACGATCAGGCAACTGATTTAGAAGCAACCATAACCTATAAGGAAGCACAGAACATTTGGGTTAAGCGACTGAAGGAATTAAAAGAAGATGGTACTTATATTATTGGGTACGATCGGTTGCGTGTTAAATTGGATGACACGTATCCAGAAGGTGAAGTAGATTTAATTTTAATGGAGAACGGCAAACAAACCGTTAAAAAGGACGTGTATTTATGGTTGGGGATTAGGGAACTTTCAATATTACAGTGGTGATCTTAATTATGATGAAATAGAGGAATGGGAAAAGGCGCTGAGTGGTCATATAGAGAGTGCACTATAATTAAAACAGCTTGTACACCATAGAGGGATACAAGCTGTTTAATTTATTCTTTTATGACAAGTCCAAGTGATTTTGCAAATCCCAAGGCTTGCTCTGTGGACACGGTACAGCCAGCTAACTTTTCAACACTAACTGTTACTTGTTCGTATGTACATGAACTCAAATCAATAGTTGCTAAACTTGTTTCAGTAAAGTTTACTCCATCAAGATCACATGAATCTAATTCCACTTTTGTAAAACCAGATTCAAAGAAATCGGACTTGCTAAGTGCGGTTTGTTGAAAACGTACATTCTTAAACTGACTAAAGCTAAACGAAGCATAGTTCGCCACACTATCTTGTATAAGAATATGCCCCAACCTACTTTGAGAACATTGCATTCCAACTAGTTTTGACTGGTTAATCTCTAAGCGATGTAAGATAGCGTCCCCCATATTCACGTTGGATAAATCACACCGATCAAACCGACAATCGATGAATTCTACCTGTTCGAATTGCACCCCATCAAATGATACATCTTGAAAATGAATTTGATCAAATGTAATTTTGCCTTCAGGTAATTCATTAATCCCCCACGAACGAATGATTCCTCTAGAAATATAGCGGTCTTCATCTAATAAGCTCTCAACATCTATTTCATAGAGCTCTTTCGGTAATTTTGGTTTGTCTATTTTCAAGAGAATTCCTCCAGTACGACTTATTCCTCTATCTTATCAACTCTTTTTGCACTTGCTTGGCCAGGGTAAGATTCTGCCACGCGGTCAA
Organism: Paenisporosarcina quisquiliarum; assembly: GCF_043641925.1. Taxonomy (GTDB): domain Bacteria; phylum Bacillota; class Bacilli; order Bacillales_A; family Planococcaceae; genus Paenisporosarcina; species Paenisporosarcina quisquiliarum_A. The sequence continues at coordinate 75,025 of NZ_JBHZRU010000004.1, read as the reverse complement.
ACTTCACCTTCAAGCGATCATATTGTTTAATTCCATCCAATTGATCAATTGATAAAGAAAACCATATAGCATTTAGTCCTTCATTCAAAAGTTCGTCTGTTGACTTCCCTTCTGCTTCTTTTAAAGTAATTCCTTCAATTAGCAGGACTTTTTGGTCATCTATTTCTACAACAAGGCCTTCCATTTCCATTAGATCACTTGAATCAAGTTGATCTAAACTTGTATTAAAAAACCATTGTATTGATCCAAAAGCAAGCACAATTGCTAATAAAACAAGTCCAATGATTAAAAAGACAGCACGTTTTCCTTTCATATGGATAACCTCCTAAATCTGTATTCGAACAAAAAAGCTGAGAACATATTCTCAGCTTTATAATTCATAACTTAGTCGTATCATATCTCTACAAATCAAACCATTTTCAGTGATTTTTTCATCGTAATGACGTGTAAAGTAATCGAAGTCCACTCCAACAATGCGGAACCCACATTGTTGATACAAACGTAATTGTGGGATGCTCGAATTGCCAGTGCCAATTTCAATTTGTGCATAACCTCGTTTGGAAGCTTCCTGCACAGCAAAGTGAATAAGTTGTTTTCCAAAACCTTGTCCTTGCATTGATTCACACACAGCAATATTCATGATTTCCACAATTGTTTTAGCGGTTTCTTTTACAACGCAAATAGCGATTATTTTTTGCTCTAGCTCTCCAACATAAATAACAGCATTTTTGACATACTCCTGCACGATGAGACGAGACGGGTCAGCTAATAAAAGTAAATCCCAAGGTAATTTTTCATCGTTTGTTAACGTGCGGATGTTCATATTCATTTAGATGAAGTGCGGAACCCTTCGCCTAACAAATACTCTTCAGCTTCATCATATGATTCATAGCTCTCTTCTAAATTGATGCCATGGTAGATGTTCCAAAGTGTATCTTCGTGTATAAGCTTCAATTCTTGTCCTTCTCTGTTATTCCATACTTGTTCTTCTACCGTCTCTTCTTCAAAGACTTCTTCCTCAGAAAGAATGCCAATTGAATCTTTAACCATCTCACGAAGTTCTTCTTCAGATGCTTCACGAATGTTCAGCATGCCCTTATTATCCGCATTGTATTTCTTTAAATCTCCAACAAACACAAAACCATTGCCATTTGGATGTAGATGATAAATAACTGTTTTTTTATCATACAGACTTCCCTCAAAATGATAATTCACACGTTTTAGGGAAACGTCTTTTTTAGTTAGTTCAGGAAATGATTCTATAATTGCTGTTTTTTCTTCAAATGTTAGCATAATGCGCCTCTTTTCATAATGTATCTTTGGGTAATTATATCACATCAGACTTCAAAAAATTAATTGACAGTATGAAACATTACCGGCTATAATCACACAAATATAGTTTTAAACGTTGATAAGGACTAGTAAAGATGAATGTGTTTTTTTAGAGAGGGAGTTGTGTGGTGAAAGACTCCTAAAAACCAGCTCTTGAACCTGCCTTTGAGTTCGATGTCGAAAGATAGTCGCGGCGACAGTCGTTATCATGTAAGAGTGTGAAGCTTTGCTTCAAATGAGGGTGGTACCGCCATGTGAAATTGGTCCCTTGTTTGTAGCAAGGCTTTTTTATTTTAACGGTTTGGCAAAATTTTTGGTTTGTTTTACGCCACCGTCTACTTCAATTTTTGTAAAAACAAAACGGAGCTATTCTAAGAAAGAGGTGTTTTCTATGTCAAAAGAGTTCGTGAAAAGTATTACTGCAATGGATGATGATTTTGCCCAATGGTTTACAGATGTAGTAACAAAGGCTGAATTAGCGGATTATTCTACGGTTCGTGGATCAATGATTATTCGACCTTATGGTTATGCCATTTGGGACAATGTTAAAAATGCTTTGGATGGACGCATTAAGGCGACGGGTCATGAGAATGTTTATATGCCCCTTTTCATACCAGAATCTTTATTACAAAAAGAGAAAGATCATGTTGACGGTTTTGCTCCTGAGGTTGCTTGGGTTACGCATGGAGGCGACGAGAAACTTGCTGAACGTTTATGTGTACGTCCAACATCTGAAGTATTATTTTGTGAGCATTTCAGCAACATCATTCATTCTTACCGAGATTTACCAAAGCTTTATAACCAGTGGTCGAATGTGGTTCGTTGGGAAAAAACGACGCGTCCATTCTTACGTACGCTTGAATTTTTATGGCAAGAGGGACATACCGCTCATGCCACTGAAGAAGAAGCTCAACTAGAAACATTACGTATGCTAGATGAATATGCAGCGTTGTGTGAAGAATGGTTAGCGATTCCAGTCGTTAAGGGGAAAAAGACAGAGAAAGAGAAATTCTCCGGTGCTAAATCGACTTATACGATCGAGACTTTAATGCATGATGGGAAAGCTTTGCAATCAGGAACTTCTCACAATTTCGGAGATGGATTCGCACGTGCGTTTGACATCAAATATCTAGACAAAGAAGGCAAACAACAATATGTTCACCAAACATCTTGGGGTTTTACGACTCGTATTATTGGAGCAGTAATAATGGTTCATGGCGATGACCGCGGTTTAGTAATGCCACCAAAAATCGCTCCAACTCAAGTAATGATTGTGCCGATTGCTCAACACAAAGATGGTGTTTTGGATTATGCATATTCGTTAAAAGACAGTTTACAGCATGTTGCACGAGTAGGAATTGATGGAAGTGATAAAAAACCAGGGTGGAAATTCAACGAGTATGAAATGAAAGGCATTCCAGTTCGATTAGAGGTTGGACCAAAAGACATTGAGAAAGGTCAAGTTGTCCTGGTCCGCCGAGATACTGGAGAAAAAATCATGGTTTCAACTGATGAATTACAAACAAAAATCCCTTCGCTGTTAGAAGAGATACAACAAGATTTATTAGAAAAAGCATTGGATCATCGTGAAGAAAATACATCTATAGCTACTTCTTTCGACGAATTTAAAGACCATTTAAATAAAAAGCAGGGCTTTATAAAAGCTATGTGGTGTGGTGATGTTGCATGTGAAAATTTCATTAAGGAAGAAACGACTGCCACATCACGATGTATTCCTTTTGAACAGGAAAGACTTAGTGAAACCTGCGTATGTTGTGATAAATCAGCAACAGAAATGGTTTACTGGGCAAAAGCATATTAATCACTAACGTGAAGACTTACTTTTAATTCGATATAAAAAAGGGGATTCCGAAAGTCATCTTACACACTTTTGGGAATCCCCTATTTCTTTAATACTTTAAGTTCAATTTGTGTAATAAAGGGTTGGTGTGCTCAACGAATTAATCTCCATATTAGAAAAAATACTTCTGAAATATCAATGAGAATTAGTTGTTGCACCATTTAATAATTTTTTTAAAAACTCTGTATCATCGGGATAGGTCATCGGTAAAGCATCTAATTCATCTATTGATTTCCACGCAACTTCTAAAATAAGTTCATCTGGATCTTGCACGGTTAATTCACCTTGTATGATTTTCACTTGAAAATAGCGTAACTCAAAGGTAATTGCATGTTGGTCAAGAGAACCTTTTTTATCATAAATTTTAGAAACGACTTCAACTTGTAAGCCTGTTTCCTCTTCCATTTCTCGAACACAACATTCTTCAAATGTCTCATTTCCTTCAATTCCACCTGATGGAACACTCCATTTAGCTTCTTCGTCTTCACCAGCTTGAAGAACCATTAACACTTGATTTTGCTCATTTATACAGACGCCTGCGGCACCTTTCCAATGAAACATCGTAAACCTCCTTAATGTTCATAAATCATTTTCCGAGTCATCCCGCCATCAACTACGAGATTAATCCCTGTCACAAAATCGTTTTGGGGATCAGTTAAATACAAACAAGCCTTTGCAATATCCGATGGTTTACCAACACGTTTAGATAAATGTTGTTCATGATCAATATCACGTAAATCATTATAAGCTGTCGTTTCAATCCAGCCGGGTGAGATCGCATTCACAGTAATTCGATGTTCTGCAAGTGAGGTAGCAAGTGCATGCGTGATTGCTACAATTCCACCCTTTGAAGCCGCATACGCTTCCGAATTGGGTTCAGACATCATTGCTCTTGTTGAAGCAATATTGACGATGGACCCGCCACTTTCTTGTTTGCGCATATATACAGCAGCTTCCCGTGAACACAAGAAAACACTTGTTAAGTTGGTGTTGATTACGTCAGTCCACTCATCTAATGATAGGTCAAACAAGTTTTTAAACTCACTCTTCCCTGCATTATTAATGACGATATCAATTCGACCAAACTGTTTAACTGTTTCTGTCATTAATTTTTTTATATCTGATTCTTTTCGTACATCTGTTTTAATAAATAGACTTCCGACCAATTGTTCACTAATTTCTGTTCCAAGTTTTTCATTCATATCTGCGAGAACAACTTGGGCACCTTTTGCGATATAAGCTTCAGCTATACCGCGACCAATGCCTTGAGATGCTCCCGTAACAATAACAACCTGTGCTTGTACCATTCCGAAACCTCCCTAAAATTAACCCTATCGAGTCCACCATTCATTCACGACAATGATAATGATAACAACCGCAAATGCAATAATATAAAACCATTCTGGTACTCCACCAAAACCAACCATTATAACCACCCTATCTGTATGACAAAATTCACACATCTTCTTTCCTTATGATACCATTAATTCAGAAAAACTTAGGAGGATCAATCATGACTAAACTTCATGCTGATTTAGAACGATTTAATCCAGTCACAGTTATAGGGGCTGGAACTATTGGTCTTTCGTGGGCTACCTTATTCCTAGCACACGGTTTAACCGTCCGATTATATGATCCGAGAAGTGATTTACAAGAAGTGGTTGACCAACATTTTCAATCGATTGGGTCAACATTAGACTTGTTAGGATTACCTTCAACGGGATTTATGGAGAAATTGACTTTAACTAGTGACCTTCAATTTGCTGTAGAAGGTACCTCATTCATTCAAGAAAACGGACCAGAAAAACTTGAACTCAAACAACAACTCTTTGCCGAAATAGAAACGTATATTGGCCCACACGCCCTATTAATGTCTTCATCATCCACATTACCCGCAAGTGAGATTACTGCCAAAATGAAAGACAAAAGTAGAATGCTAATCGGTCACCCATTTAACCCACCATTAGTCATGCCCTTAGTAGAAGTGGTACCGGGTTCATTCACATCTAAAGAAGCTATTAAAGACTCCATGGCATTTTATGTTGCACTTGGAAAAGCTCCGCAACTTATACAAAAGGAAGTGTTCGGTTTCGTGGCCAATCGGTTACAGTTTGCTATGTTGAGAGAAGCCTTGTACTTGGTGGATGAAGGTGTCGTTGCAATGGAAGATGTTGATGAAATCGTCAAAGATTCGATAGGGTTGAGATGGGCAGCTTCCGGACCGATGCTTGGCATGCATTTAGGTGGTGGGCAAGGCGGAATGGAAGCTTTCATGCGCCATCTTGGACCAACGATGGAGAAAAGCTGGGCTGCGCAAGGTGATTTAATGTTAAATGAAGAAACGATTCAACGTTTAGCACAAAAATCACGCGCTTCTTATGGAGCTTCATCTATTGATGAACTCGCAAAAACACGTGATCAAAAGCAAATGGCCATCTTAAAAACACGCAATTAACATAGAAAGGCTGTCTCCAAATATGGGAGACAGCCTTTGTTTATTCTAATCCATTTATCGTTAATTCTTTGACAGGCAAGAACAATTCACCTGTATTTAAATATGTGACATTGACGACATCTTTTACTTCTAAATAAATTGCATAAGGTGCAACTTCCGTTGAAACAATATAGTTTGTTCCATCCGTTAAGCGGAAGGAAACAATCGTGAAATCTCCAACACGTTCTTTGTAAACACGATCAATCGTTCCATTCGCTGTTGCTTCCTCAGCACTTGAACTTCCATCGACACTACTTCCACCCCGTTGCAAAGCCGTCTTATATAGCTTCAAGGCTTCATTAGGCGTATTTCCATAAGTAGAAATTTCAGGATTAGCTGCAGATACAATAAAGTAGTTTTGCAAAAACCCATTTGCATCAAGTACAGGTGTTAACCAGCTTGCCTCTCCATAGAAGTTATATAGAATCGGCATTTCACCAAACCATTTTTTCTCAATGAATTTTTTCTCAACGATTTGCAAAGCTCCAGAAGAATCCATATAAGAGTCTTCTAAATTACCTGTATAATAAATGGCTTCTCCAGTTCTAGCATCAGTTAAGGAATAGCCAAGCATAGAATCTACACCTTCTTTTGGACTCGTAAAATCAGTGAAGTAAAACATAGAACCTTCTTCGTTGAAAATTGGGCTGACATTCGATTCTGTTCCCTCATCTGACGGGATTTTGACATCCTTCTTACCAAATAAACTATTCCAAAAACCATGTACATAATTACCAAAATAAGAATTTTGTACACTCACTACTTCAGGGGATACGGCTCCATCGATAAACGAAGGAACTTCTTTCAATGAATAAGATTTCACATCACCAGATTGTGGATTTACCACCGCTACTCCAGTCACTTCAAAGCCATTTCGTGCAGAAATAAATTTACCATATGAACGAATATAATGTGGCTTACCTTCATCATCTATTTCCAATTGCATATCTCCATAAAAAATAGTTTCAGGTAATTCTAAACGTAAATGACGTGCTACATTCTTATGAAAGAATGAAGAAGGTGTATACGTCATTTCAGCATCCTTAAACTTTGGATTGTCTGAAGAATCTGTTGCACTCATTGTAAAATATCCTGGTGTCGTATCTCCATTCATCCATTTAAAGAAACCTGAGAATTCGACAGGTGCAATGTAAACAAATTCTTCATTCACTTTTTGAATTTGTAGTCTTCCCAACTCGTAATAACTCGTATTCGGCACTTGACCGAATGCTTTTTTCATTTTATTACGCGCAAATTGCGGTGGTACACTTGCCGGTGTTTTTGTTTCGTCAAATGCTTCAATCTCTACTTCTTGATCCATAACTGCTGAATCGAATTTTTCATTCGCATTAAATAAAACAGCACTTAATATATATGCTCCAAACGCGAGAGCCGCAATAAATAGAACGCCTTTGACAAGTTGTTCTTTCCTTTTAGATATAAAGGCACCGAGGCCAGTAGCTAAAATGGCAAGTGGCCATAGAGCTGTTAAATTCCGATCTATATTAGTTACGTAGTAAAACAAAAATATAACAATCGCTAATACGATAGCGGTGCCAATTAATCCTGCTACAATTCCTTTTTTCTTTTCTGTTGGCAACGTCAGTGGCACAATTAGTAAAGTCGCAACTACTGCTATGGCAACACTATAAAGTAGGGTTAATCCCATATGAATTCCTCATTTCTTAGGTGTACTAATATTACTTACGGTTTCGCCCGTAAAAAGTTTCAGATCCCCGTTCGAAATCATTACTTTCCCACATAAACACAAAAAATAAAAAGTGATCGCTAGCTAGTAGCAATCACTTGTTGAATGTAGTTTTTAAAATTATTTGCTGCAATTCCTCGGATTTGATGATCTTCAAAGTGATCTTTTAAAGCATTGATGACACGTTGTGTTTTACTCGCATCTTGCAAATCTTCAATAAATACAGATATTCCATCAAAGTCTGACCCTAATCCAAGATGTTCAACACCAACGATTTTCGCCAAATGCACAAAATGATGCATGAAATCTTCAATGGTAACGGATTTCACTTCTTTTTTAATGAACAAAGGATAGTACACAAGATGAATATGTCCACCTTTGCCAACTAAAGCCTTCGCTTGGTCATCCGTTAAATTGCGAGGATGATTACATAGACTACGAGCATTCGAATGACTGGCTATGACATGTTTCGCTTCCTTTAATACATCCCAAAAAGACTGTTCATTTAAATGAGATACGTCGACAATAATGTTTCGATTGTTTAACAATTTTACTACTTCATGACCAAATGGAGTTAATCCTAAATGGGAAGGTTCGTCGGCTCCATGTGCTACTGCATTCACTTGGTTCCATGTTAGACCAACAAGTTTTACGCCTGCATCCAATAAAAGCTCTAACTTTTCAAGACTTTCACCAATCATATCGACACCTTCAATTGTGAGGACTGCACCAATTTCTTGTTCACCCAGTTGATCGAGTTGTGACCAATCTGTTATATGAATGATATCAGGATTTGGTGCAAGAATATGAGAGTGAAATAACTCTATTTGTCTAATCGCCGACATGAATTTCTTTGCAGGAGACAAGTCTGCCGCAACAAAAATAGCAAAAAACTGGACATTTACTTTACCGGCTAGAAGTCTCTCTTTATTCGCTTGAAGGGAAGGATCGTTATGAAATGACACAGGTTCATCCATGATCGATAATTTATATAAGACGTCACAATGTAAATCGATTACGTTCATTTCATTCCTCCAAAGTATTTTTATCAATCTCGTTAGAATAGAAGATGCATATACACTTCATCAACGTACCTCGAACCTGATTTCATTGCATTCTGTTCAACCCCAAAAGATACGAACCCTAATTGTTTATACAGTCGAATAGCTGGTTCATTAGAAGAAACGACTGTTAGATTGATTTTTTCTATACCTGACCATTGTTTAGCAAAAGAAATTACGTTTTGTAATAATTTTGTCCCCACTTTTTGACCACGAACCTTAGGCGTTACATAAACAGCAAGTAGATTGATTCGATGTTTTAACTTTGATGCTTGTTCTGCAGAGACTGTCATTGTTCCAACAAGTTCTTCACCAATGAAAGCTCCGATTGTCGCACTCTCTTTTGAGTCTAAATTTTTGGCTACTCGAATTAATGGATTCACGCGAGCCATTGCGTCAACATAAGTTGTTGCAAACGCTTCTGGATTTTGTTGTAGAGCTTCTAAACGTAATCGCCAGTACTCTGACGCATCGTCCCCTGTTAATTTTCGTATCTCCATGCTAATGCTCCTTTAATGAACGTACGATTATCGTTCCATCCACTTGGCAATCGATTGTTCTTGGGGTTTACCCGTATTATGTAAGGCGGTTATTACCCGCTCCCGTCGTTCTTTCGAATGATTTTGGCTCAACTTCGCTTTTCCCTCCATCTGATCAATGGAAATCGTAAAGCCCACAACACCTTTTGAAAGGTTTGCAATCATATCATTTTCTACATCATTTAACGTATAATTACTCGTTTGATCCTCGTATTTTAACGTTAAATCGACCATTGATTGCCAAAGACGCGGATCCTCTTCATTCATTATATGAACCTTCCCTTTCACATGAACCGTAACATAATTCCATGTGGGTACGGTATTTTGAGTTTCGTACCAAGAAGGCGAGATATAACAATGTGGACCTTGAAAAACGACGAGTACTGACTCGCCATCAAGGTCCTTCCATTGTGGATTACCTTTAGCGAAATGCCCCACTAAATGATGTCCGTCATTGGTTAATAAAAAAGGCAATTGCGTTGCACAAGGTTCACCCTCATTTATAGAGAAAAGAGTAGCGAAGCCAAATTCATGAATTATCTCTTCCATGTCCTTACGCTCCGTTATTTTAAAATAAGGAGGAATATACATTGCAAAACCTCATTTCTTAATCCTCAGTACCTAAATAACTCGTTGAAAGTTTTGTTTCTTTTTCTGTATCCACTCGATATCCTGCCGCTTCTGGTCGTGAGCTTACAACTGTATGCAATTCTTCATCGATGAAATGAAGTGCGGCTCCATCGTCTGCTGCATATCCGCTACTAATCTTCCCATCACGAATAAATGCCTGATACGAAGGACGACGATCTTCTTCGCCGTCATAATGTGGACTGTGACTGCCTCGAAGAATCCCTAGACAAGCGATTGGTTCGAGACCTGTGCCATATGAATCGGTAATCCCTTCTTCAAACCAACAAAGTGAACCCGCACTCAATCCCGCTAAAATAGTTCCGTTATCATACGCTTGGCGAATAATGACGTCTAATTCCCATTCACGCCATAACGCCATCAAATTTTTTGTATTTCCCCCACCAACATAAAGAATGTCTTGTTCCATCACGAAACTTTTAATGTCTCGTGTATGAGGTTTAAATAATGACAAATGAGTTGGTTCACAATTCTCTCCTCGAAATGCGTGATAAAACCGTTCAATGTATCCTTCAGCGTCTCCACTAGCAGTTCCAATAAAGCAAATCTTTGGTTTATCACTCTTACTTTGACTCAAAATATATCGATCCAATAAAGGATTTTCTGGTTCCATTGAGAAACCGCCACCACCTAAAGCAATAACCTGTCTCATTTACATTCCTCCTAGCTTGGAAATATGAACTTTACTTTATCTATACACATCTCTATAGATCCAAAACACTTTTCGATTTCTGGTAAATGATAAAATGTGGTTGAAAATTCAATATCCATCATTTCACAATCCGGTGCATAAAGAATAATCTTCTTCTTACCTGCAATAGCAAGTCCGAGTTCTACGTGCGTTCCTTTTCCGCCCGGTAAAACAATGAGAACCAATTCCGAATCTTCAATTGCAGCTTTTTCGAGTAAGCCAATTCTTTGTAATTCCTCAGCTGAATCCACTCGCTCATTCAAAGTCCAGTCATATGTTAGCTGCCACCCCATTTGTGTAAGTCTGTTTGTAAGGGTACGAACTTGATTTATATTTTGAAAACTCGATGCGACATAAAACTTCATATACATCCCACTTTCATTCTAAACGTTAGAGAATCTCACAAACTCGTCCAACTTGTCCATCTTCTAGCCGTACTTTAATTCCATGAGGATGACTCTGAGAATTTGTTAACAAATCTTTGACGACGCCTTTCGTTTTCATACCAGTACGTTGGTCTTTCTTTAAAATCACATATACTTCTATTCCTGGTTTTACATCTGCACGATTTTGTCCGTTTGCCATATTCATCATCCTTTCTTGTACTAATCTTACCATTAGAATAGACAAAGCGTGCACCAAAGTGATGCACACTTCTAGACTTTCAAGTAACTAAGCGGTTTTTTTACACCACCTCATTTTCAATCAATAGATGACGCTGTAAATATAGTTAATAATGTCCGTTGATATAGAGCTTGTATAGAGATGTGATATCGGTAACAGTCCAAAAATTGAAAACGCTAGCTCAACGAGTGAAATCTCGTGAACTAGCGTTTTTTTCATAATTAAATGACAATGGCTGCGAAAAACATCATAACGAATATAATCCCAATGATAAAGAACACTATAGCCGGAATCATAAGGGTTGCGAATCCTCTCCAACTTGAGAACTGATGCACCTCTCCTATCGATTGACTCTGTATGACAATCATCCATATAGAATAAATGATCATAATAAGGGCTGAGAAAATCATCCATATAATCATTGAGGCACTAATACCGCTTAGAGGATCTACTTGATTCCCATTGTAGGTGATAACGGAAGAAAGAATGAAGTATGGGGATAGCCAAATCGCTGGAATCGTTACTACTCCCATCGCTTTCGCCATTTCTCCAAATGTCCCTACTCCCCCCATCCATTTCCCAACAAACGTAAAGATAAGTGAAGATAATCCAACTCCAAGTAAACTTAAAAATGGACCAATCACTAAAGATGCTAAAATTAGGACCCCTAACTGAAAATTAAGAGTAGAACTTAACTCTCCGAGAGCATTAAATCCATTCGGTATACCTGCAATTGCAGCGATAATGAGTGCATATTTTAATGATTTATTCTCAAGAACATAGCGGATGGTCTTTCTCGTTGAAAGCCAAATTGAAAAAAACGGGTTCAGCTTTTCATTTTCATGAATGTACGTCGGTTGTTGCATTTTAATCCCCTCCAATAACTATGTATACGGTTCAAAAGTGAATTTAACACATCTTTTTAATGAGAAACTACACGTCCACGAAAAAAGCGGTAAGTCTCCACACTCACCCTTTTAATAAAGTTTGAGATTCTCATACTAATAGTAAAGATGTAAAATTCACTCATCTAATCCTATACTTATTCGGTAAAAATAGGAAGACCATAGTTAGAAAACAAGCTCCTTAACCATATGTAAAACACAAAAAAAGATGAGCACAAGGCTCATCTTTTACTCTATTAATCTAAAATTTTAATTGTAACTGTTTTTCTACCCCAGTTTAGAGCATCTTGTTGACTTGGAATGAATACGTCAATGATATTACCTTTGATAGCTCCACCAGTATCACCGGCGATTGCTTCTCCATAACCTTCAACCCATACTCGTGAACCTAATGGAATCACTGAAGGATCCACTGCGATTACTTTTTGGTTTGGGTTTGAACGTAAATCAATTCCTGTTGCTGTTACTCCAGAACATCCAGCACAATAAGCTGTATATGCTGTTGCTGTAACAGTCATCTCTTTAGCAGAAGATGCAGTTTGCGCTGCTACTGCCGCTGTTTGAGTAGTACTTGTTGTGGATTTAGTAGGTGTAGATGCTTGCGAAGTGTTGGTTGCGACACTTGCCGAAGCTACTTTTTTCCCATCAAGAATGAACTCATCACCAGGATGAATTAAATCACTAGATAAGTTATTTAAGTTTTTCAACTCATTAACTGACATATTGTGATCTGTTGCAATTTTATAAAGTGTATCACCTTGAACAACTGTGTAAGTGTTGATGATATCTTCAACTTTAAGCTCTTGCGATGGATATATAAGAGTTGAATCTAATTCGTTCCATTCTTGTAAGTCTGACACGCTAACATTATTGTCTTGTGAAATCGACCATAATGTATCTCCTGATTGTACCGTATGAACGCTAGATGCGGATGCTTGTCCCGCCGCTCCTACTGATAATGCTGCAATTGCAGTTAGTGTAACGATTTTCTTTTTCATGTGAATAATTTCCTCCTTTTCACTAACGACCATAAGCATACCACCCTGACATGTCAGAACGATTGCAAGGTCATGTGTAGGAGTTATCAATTACATGACAGGATTCGACATTCTGTTATATATGTAATATATACATAAATACCCATTTACTTCTTCTAAGTAAGGGCTTACGCATTACTAGGCTTAGTTGCTGTTTCTGAAATATGTATCTGCCATGATAGAATCGTCGTGCTATCTCGTACATGGTTATTTTCAATTTCAATCAACAACTGTTGCACGCCCTCTTCAATCGAGCATCCTTTGAATTCTTGAAAGATTGCAGTTGGATTGTTAAACGGTTCATTCGGACACTCAATTAAACCGTCCGTGGTCAAGAGAATGTGATTAACCCCCGTTCTCAATTCTTTAATCCCTCTACTATAAGAAGGAACTGGCAAATCAAATGTATTTACTTGCCCTATCCATTCATAGAAACTTCGTTGGTTCAGTTGAACTTCACCTAGCGCATTTAGTTCTGGATGTAAGACGTACAATAGACAATCCCCAACCGATAACCACCACGCATACTTTCCTTTTCGACCGACAAACAGCGCCGCAGTTTCACCAGTCAAGGCAGCACAGTCTTTTTTGAATTCTTTTTTATTTAAAATATTGAGCACAAGATCTTCAATTTCTTGAAAGGCTACAGATAAAGACTTTGACATAATTTCACGAATTCTTTTCTCTTCGTCTAAAAATGTGGCTACCACAAGTTCAGCACTTTCTGCCGTATTATGTGCATCTAGTAAAATAGTAAACTCCCAGTCTTCTTGCGTATTTAAGAAAACCAAACATCCATCTTCATTTTTGTATTGACCTGCCGTTGAACATCCCCCAAAATGTCCTGCTATAAGATGCTCGATTTGAATTGTCTTTTTTTCATCCACATAATCCACCCAGCTCCCAACCCAGCTATACGTGCTTAACATCTTGAACCCCTCCATATTATCTGATCATGCTTATAGTATAACCTTTCCCCATTTATGTAGTGATTTCAAAATCCACTCTAAACGACGATTCACCAAAACAGTAACACCCGCCAAGCGCTAGCGGCGGGGCAATTAAGATCTTAAAACATGGATTGGTGCTGCCCGCTTCGCTTCGGCAGCCTTTCCTGTTGGCGTAAGCCATTTACAATTACAACTGAGATGGCTGTTTTTCTAACTGAGATCGTCAAAATTCTAACTGAAACCTCGATAATTCTAACCAAGATTGCAATTATTCTAACTGAGGTGTAATTCGACATCGAAACTCACAAAGAGAGGCTGGGACAATATAAAAAACCGCCAATCCATTTGGACAGCGGTCTCAAGTTCTTCTATTCTCTTTCTAGGATAAACCCAATTCTTTGTAAGGCTCTTTCTAGAGTTGACTCAATCATGATATCTTTCAAATCGGCATGCACTTGTATAGCATTCATGGCCATACTCGGTTGAAAACCAGTGACAATCGGCTTCACACCAATGATTCCTAAAATATTTACTAGTTTTAATAAGGCACCACTTACGGTTTGATTAATTTGGGTAACGGCAGATAAATCGACGATTAAGTAGTCCAAATCGTATTGTTGACTTTTATGTAATGCAGTATGGATAATGTTTTCTGCTCGTTGAGCAGTGATTTCACCGATTATTGGTAAAATCGCAACGCCTTTCGTAACAGGGACAAGTGGTGCTGATAGTGTCTGAATATGCTGATTCGCTCGATCTAATTCCAGTACATAAGTTAGGATCGAAGCCATCGTTTCAAAAACTGCTATTTGCTTATCTGTGAATTCCATCGTTTTAGTATCGAGTCCACAAATCGTCCCGTAATTTTCTCCATTTTCATAATAGATTGGAATGCCGATAAATGAACCGCTCCCTAAATTCTCCGTCACAGCTAGTTGCAGAGATTTTGGATTTTGCGTGATATCTTCAATCAATAAAACCTCTTTCCCCTGGTCGACACTCAACTTACAATAAGTATCATTAAAGGGAAGTTCGTCACCTTCATTGATTAGGGTTTCATTTACATTAACCGCTTTTATAATTCTATTCGTTTTCGTATCATTTCTAGCAATAAACAGGGTATTCATATCAATGATATTACTCATGACATGTAAAATACTCTGAGCAGCTTCGTCAAAGTTCTTATACGTTTTCCCTTTTATGGCTAATAATCGCTCATCCATGTCTCCATCCCCTTGAATCAATAAAGTGTGTATTAAGAGTGTACCATTAATTTCAGATTCTCTTAAATTAAAGCCTTCCTGAGCATAATAAATCTTTCATCGTCGCAATTTAAAATCATTATTCTGCTATTTTTTGCGCAAATCATTTACACTAATTTAGAAAAGAGGTGGCCTAGTATGGCATTACATAGTTTTTATTTAAAAGCAGATTGGCCTGGTCTACGCAATGATGTCGGAACCATCGAAACTAAAAACTTACAAACAAAGGTTTCAATTCCTCCTGAAATGGATGGACCTGGGATAGGTACGAACCCAGATGAAATGCTTCTTGGAGCAGCGGCTACCTGTTATATTATTACACTAGCTGCCATGATGGAGAGAAGCAAACTTCCTAAAGTAAGTTTATCTATGGATTCTGAAGGAATTGTGGATGTCACAAATGGGGTAATTACCTATAAAAAAATAATTCATCGTCCAAAAATTGTTTTAAATTCTGATGCATCCATTAAAGATTTATCACTGGCACAACGACTTGCTGAAAAGGCTGAATCTTCCTGCATGATTAGTAGAGCTCTAAACGGTAATGTTGAAATTGATTTGCAAGCAGATATTCTCATTGATTCATGACTATCAATCCCCTGTATTATTCAAAGCTTCAAATCCATCCACGTCTTTTTAGACATAATAAAGAGGTGTTCTAAAAGTCATCAAAAGACTTTTAGAACACCTCTTTATCTACTAACTCATTCAAACTGTGTCCGCTTGAATCGGCAGTTGAACATTAAATGTGGTCCCTATTCCTAATTCACTCTGCACTTGAATATGACCACCATGGTCATTAATCGTGGTAAACACTTGTGTTAAACCTAACCCAGTCCCATCAGACTTACTTGAATAAAATGGTGTTCCTAATAACTTGAGCTTATCTTTATGAACGCCTATGCCAGTATCAATAATTTTCACATAGACAGAGTTATCTTTATAAAAATGTTCGATTCTAATCTTTCCTTCAGAAGGCATTGCTTCTAATGCATTTTTGATTAAATTAAAAAATGCTTTTAAAAACAGATTCCTCTTTCCATAAATACACTGATCTGAATCTCTCAAATCCAATTCAACTTCAATGTTATATAACTTATCTTGAAATAAAAACATCAATGATGTTAATTCTTTACATAAATTGATTCTCGTAATAGGTTCTGCATATAAGTCTGGCTTTGAAACTTGAAGCAAATTCTGCAAGGTGTCAATTGCCTTTTCAAGCTCGATTTCCATTGTCGTTAAATAAGGATGAGAGCTACTTTCTTTTAACAATTGCAAAAACCCTTTAACAGCAGTAAGTGGATTACGTACTTCATGCGCTATTCCAGCTGCAATTTGACCAATGGAAACTAATTTTTCTCGGTCATTTAAAAGTCTTTCAGCTTCTTTACGCGTAGAAATGTCACGTAGGACAGTTTGAATGCATTTTCGACCACCAAATTGAATGGGATGACAATACAATTCAATTTCCACTGAGGTTCCATCAGAACAGAAAATGGTTTCCTCAACTAAATCTGAAGGACTTTGATCTAGCATTCCATTTGCAATGCGATGTTTGATCTTTTCTTTGCTCTCTTCTCGAAAGACCGACAATACATTCATCCCAATTAAATCCTCTTTATTTCCTTTCAGAAGATTCGCTCCTGATTGATTAATATATAGTATTTTATAATCTGAGTGAATGATGACAGTTTCAACGGAATACTCAATTATTCGGGCATACAACAAATCATTTTGCAACATATCATTTGACGTGTTCTTTTCAACCAGTTGATTCATTAGACATCTCCGATCTCTAACCAATTCCCTAATAAAGTAGAGTAGAAAAATTCCATGGACATTATAGTAGATATATTGAAATAACTAAAATGAGAAAATTCAATTAATTTAATATAATTAATGCTATTGTAACCGATAAGTACCATTTTGGAAATATTTATTTAATGATTTTTAGCCTTTAGTCATAAATAATGTCTAATATTTCTAAAGGGCGTATATCGTATAGTCTTAAATTATCCTTTTCTACCAATATCGGCGTATAGGTTCCTCTATCTATGTTTGTTTGTAAAAATTCTTCTCCATCGCCTGTACCGAACTCACCTTTTATGTAATTTGCACGAAAATAATACTGAAGTTTATTATTAAATGTTAGAGTTGTTAGGAGCTTTTCAATTTCGATATCAATTCCTAGCTCTTCTTTTACTTCACGAATAGCTGCGTCTTCTGGCGTTTCTCCTTCTTCAATTCCCCCACCTGGAATAACATAATATTCATGGTTATTTCTAACCCTCTTTATTAAGGCAATCTTTCCATCTAGTTCTATAATTGCCCCACTTCTTTTTCTCATATATCCACGTCCAGTCTTTCTATTTGGCGGTTCTCACTATGCTCACTTCATAGTGAGACGTATTTCTCCAATAAAACGTTACATGTATTCAAAAAAAAATTCAAAAAAAAGCGAAGACCTAATTTGGTCCTCGCTTTTCTGCATTATTTGTACAAATCTTTTTGATTATCTTTATCAACGTCTTGCGGAGTGTCTGATGATCCGAATTTTTCTACGTCTTCAAAGCTGTCCTCATAATCACGGACACCACCCTCATCTTTTACTGGGTGTTCAGTCGACGAACCGAGAATCGCTTCTTCAGATGGGCGACTGTCTGTATCGAAGTCATGATTTGCGTGTTCGATACAAGTACGTGCCATTGGAAGTGCTTCTAAACGTTCGATTGGAATCTCCTCACCACATACTTCACATTTACCATAAGTGCCTTCTTCCATAGCTTTTAATGCCGATTCAAGTTGTTCAATTTCATCGACTTTATGTTGTTCAATTGCCATTTCTGTGTTTTGATCCGTTAAATCAGTTGCATTATCGGCCGGATGGTTGTCGTAATTCGATAACTCCGTCGTTTCTAAATGCTTGTCAGTATGTAAACGACCTTTCACATCTTCAAGTTCTTTTGTTAATTGTTCTTTTAGTTTGTTTAATTGTTTTTGTCTCATTATTTTGTTCCTCCAGGTTCTTTTCGCTTTCCCTATCTATTTCCTTTATCGAAGAAATCAAACCTTCTTTTCAAAATTCTGCTTAAAGATGTATGATGAATAGAGGAACTTGAGGAGGAACGCTTGTGTCAAAAAATCCCTATACACTTGTTATTGGCGGCGTTTTTGCTCTTTTTATTGCCATGAGCATTGGTCGTTTTGCTTACACACCGATATTACCCTATATGCAAAAAGAAGCTGGTTTCACGACGCAATTTGCAGGATTCTTAGCTTCAAGTAATTATGCGGGCTATTTAATTGGCGCCATTATTGCCTCTATAGTTCCTTTAAAACGGAATCGAGCTATATATTTACGATTTAGCATCATCATCAGTATTTTATTGACCTTATTAATGGGTCTTACATATAGCCATACCTCATGGATGATTTGGCGATTTTTATCTGGCATTATGAGCGCTTTCGTATTTGTTTTGGCATCTAGTCTTATTCTAGATCAGTTAGCAAAACAACGGAAACTCGGATGGGTCGGCGTCATGTATGGCGGGGTTGGTCTTGGTATTTTTGTTTCTGGTTTACTTGTACCCATACTAATTGAAACATTCAATTATGAAGGTGCCTGGATTGGACTAGCCTTAGTCGCTAGTGTTCTTGCAATTATCGTATTTTCAACAGTAACAGAAGACAAAACTATACATTCGTCTGGAGAAACGTTGGTTCCTGTAAAAACGTTTAAAGCACCTAAGTGGCTACCTTGGCTACTCGCTTCATATGGTTTAGAAGGTCTCGGCTATATTGTGACAGGAACATTCATCGTTGCAATTGCTGATCAGACTCCAGCTTTTAGTGGCAACGCAACAAATGTGTGGGTGTTAGTAGGACTGGCTGCCATCCCGTCGTGTGTTGTTTGGGCGTATTTTGGTCATAGATTCGGCTATATGCTGTCACTCATGATACTTTTAATCATTCAATCCATTGGAATCGCTTTACCGGCCTTATCTGATTCTTCACTCAGCTTTTATTTGAGTGCCGTATTATTTGGTGCAACATTTATGGGTGTTACGACATTAGCCACTGCTTTTGCTCGGAATAAAAACCCACTTAATAGCGCTAAAACCATCGCCATTATGACCACTATCTATGCGCTTGGTCAAATGATTGGCCCATCTGTTGCAGGAATTTTAACCACGGAAACAGAAAGCTATACATGGGCATTATTAGGAGCATCTGCTTTTGTTATGATTGGCGCGTTTTTCTTATTGCCTTTAGTTAAACAGGAAAGGATTGAACAAGAACATGACGTACATCAAACGAATTGATCATATTCAACTTGCTGCACCTGTTGGAAGTGAAGATCAAGCACGAGAATTTTTTCAAGGTATTTTGGCATTAGAAGAAGTCGAAAAACCGGAGGAATTAAAGAAAAATGGTGGGGTTTGGTTTTCTAACGGACACGTTGATATTCATGTTGGTGTTGAAAACACATTCGTCCCTGCAAAAAAAGCCCATCCTGCTTTTGAAGTGAATCAGATTGAAGAGTTTTCTTCGTTCCTTCAAGAAAAAGGGCTTGAAATACAAGTCGATCACAAACTACCAGGAGCCAAACGTTTTTATCTTCACGACCCTTTTGGAAATCGATTAGAGTTTTTAGAATGGGTTGAAAAATAAGGAGGAATTAGATTGCCTTATGTAAATATAAAAATCACAAATGAACAAGTCACTCCAGAAAAAAAGGAACAGTTAATTCAAGGCGTGACACAATTGCTGGTTGATGTATTAAATAAAAACCCAGAAACAACAGTCGTCGTTATAGATGAAGTCGATACTGATAATTGGGGTATTGGCGGAAAATCCGTAACCAATCGAAGAAAAGAAGAGAAGTAAAATCCCGTTTTACAGACGGGATTTTTCTTTTTCAGTTTTCACTCAGCATTTAAACCGTTCCTACAATCTCACTTCGCTTTTCTAAAAGAACGTTATCTCTCCACACTCCATCCATTTTGCCCATCCGCTCGTGTATCCCTACTAAACGAAAACCACAGGATTTGTGTAATTGTATACTGGCTTCATTCTCTGGGAAGATAACAGCTTTTAATGTCCAAAATCCCTCTTTCTCTGAAACGCGAATCAATTCAATTAATAGTTTTTTACCGATCCCTTTGCCCTTCGCTTTTGGATGCACATAGATGCTAACTTCACCTACACCAGCATATACGGGACGCGCGGAAGTGTAGAGCACTTTAGCAAAAGCGACGACTTCCCCATCTGTTTCAATAACCAAATGACAGTTTGGATGAGATGTTTCCATCCACTTTTCATATGAAGGAGCTTGTGTTTCAAACGTTGCGTTTTTCGAACGAATCCCTTCTTCGTAAATTTCTTTTACTGATGGCCAGTCTGAAGGAGTCATGGATCTAATATTCGCTGTCATATTTTTCATCTCTTTTCTTAGTTTTTTTAGTGTTAAACGGTATGTAAGAATTTCGAGAAATCATAATAAAAAATTTTATTGGAAATATAGTTGCATTATGCAAACGATTAGCGTATAACTATTAGTAAGAGGTGAACCATGGATAACAAACGTGAATTATTTCAAGTGCTTACACGTCGCTTTGGTCTTTTGAATAAAAACTGTTGTTCGGTTGGCGCAATCGATATCTCCACAGTTCATAGTCATATAATATATGAAATTGACAAACAACACGAACCTACGATGCAACAAATTGCCGAAACACTTGCTATTGACGTTACAACGTTTAGCAGACAAATTCAAACACTAATTAAAATGGAACTTGTGACAAAATCACCTTCTTTAAATGATAAGCGTTATTATGTGTTAGCCTTAACAACGCAAGGAAAGTTTATGGCTTCTACTATAGAAGCTTCTATGAACAACTATTTAGGCGAAATCTTTTCACATATGAATGAATTCGAACAAGAAACAGTATTACGATCCATTAAGTTATTAAATAACGCGATGTCCAAATCAAGTGTTTGCTGTACACCATTATTGTGAGCAAGAGAAATCTTGCTCATTTAATAAAACAATACTTGTAAAATACAAATTAAAAGGAGAGTCTACATGACGAACAAAATGAGTTTCAACATTTTAACGAATTGCTGTGAATCACCAAAAGATACTACTCAAGTTAGTCATTTGCCCGTTGCTATTATAGGCGCTGGACCTGTTGGGTTAGCAGCTGCTGCACATTTAGTAGACAAAGGTGAACAGTTCTTTATTATTGAGGCAGGTCCGCAAGTTGGCCACCATATTCAACAATGGGGCCATGTTCGATTATTTTCATCATGGAAGTTCAATATTGATCATGTTGCCAAACGTTTACTTGAAGACAGCGGGTGGAAGTCACCTGTATTAACTAGACTTCCTTACGGAAAAGATTTAATCGAGGAGTACCTACAACCCCTTTCACAATTACCAGAAATAGAACCTTATCTTCACCTCAACTCAAAGGTAGTTGCCATTAGTAAAAATGGGTTAGATAAAATGAAAACCGCAAATCGTTCTGATCAATCCTTTGTGATTTATGTAGAAAAAGAAGGTCACACAGAACGTATGGAAGCACGTGCAGTCATTGATGCTACTGGGACTTGGGGAAGTCCAAACCCAATTAACGCAGACCATATTTGGACGAAAGAAGAAATTGAACTCAATCATCATATTTCTTATGTCATTCCTGATATTAAAGGAAAAGACCGATCCACCTATGAAAACAAACATATAGCTGTGGTTGGCGGAGGTCACTCTGCCATTAATACCATTCTCGAATTAGCTGAACTTGACGATGTTCAAATCTCATGGATCTTAAGAAAAAACCGCGTACAAGAAGCTTACGGTGGAGAAGAACTAGATGCTTTACCAGCACGAGGACAACTAGGTTCAAGAATCCATCAACTTGTTGATAGTGGCAGAGTAAAAGTGTATACACCTTTCTATATTCAAAAAGTGGCCCGCTCCGAAAATGGCATTCAGTTAACTGGAGTGGTTCGTAATGAAGAACAAACGATTATGGGGATAGACAAAATCATTTCTAATACCGGCAGTAAACCTGACTTCTCATTCCTTCATGAAATCAGATTGGATTTAGATCCTGCTACAGAAAGCGTTACAAAGCTCGCACCACTTATTGACCCAAATGTCCATAGCTGTGGAACGGTCCGCCCTCATGGTGAACTAGAGCTTCGCCAACCTGAAGCAAACTTTTATATGGTCGGGATGAAGAGCTACGGCCGTGCACCAACATTTTTAATGGCTACAGGGTATGAACAAGTTCGTTCAATCGTCGCTCACATAACTGGAGATTTGGATGGCGCAAAACGCGTTGAATTGGAATTACCGGAAACTGGTGTCTGCAGCACAGGCATTAAGGGAAAAAGTTGCTGCTAAATTCGAGGGGGAATTATGATGGTTGTCAATAATGGCGGCAATTTATCTCAAGCCTATTTTCGTGCCTATCTTAACTTGATTATCACAGCAAAAGCTTGCTCCGCTCTATGCGCTAAACAATATATGCTTGAACATTTTTTCAA
Organism: Paenisporosarcina quisquiliarum; assembly: GCF_043641925.1. GTDB lineage: Bacteria > Bacillota > Bacilli > Bacillales_A > Planococcaceae > Paenisporosarcina > Paenisporosarcina quisquiliarum_A. The sequence goes on along the minus strand of NZ_JBHZRU010000004.1, from coordinate 52,359 downwards.
AGGCAATCCCAGTCATTTTGGACCTGTTTCGTATGAATCCTTTGTTCAAGCCACCAATGAAAGAGAATAAAAGTGAAGACACAGTTCAGTAGAATTGTGTCTTCATTTTTTATTGTCTTTTTCATTCCCACGTTTAAAATTCCCCGTGATCTTAGCCAGTGCAAGTTGCACATCCTTGTCTGTTTCTGCTTGCTGAATTCGTGCGATCAGTCGTTCAGCCTCTTTACCTTTCACAACTTTTATTCCCTTACCCGCATAATCAATAAAAACTGTGTTGCTTTTACTGACACGGTAAGAAAATACTTCTTCATTTAACCGATTTCTCTTATCAATATTACTCATAGAACTCCCCCTCTTCTTCTGGAACCTCAAATGATTAATGGAGATGAACACCTAATCCTTTTCTAATCAGATTTGCAGAAACAGGTGGTTTTCCAAGTTCTCTCGACCAAACGGATATTTGACCGATATGATGGATTTCATGTGCAATAACATGACGCATAATTTCTCCCCATGCCAACTTAATGACAGTGCCATCCGCTCTTGTTTCTTGCAAGAAATTATGTTCAAATTCACTTTCCCAATCTAATACAAAAGCTTTTACTTCTTCTTTGAATAAATCATTTAACTCCATAACTTTTTCTAAACTTTGATAGTCATCAAAGTTTTCTTGAAAACCCGGAAAACCTTTCATAATGCGAATCCAACTCCACTCCGCATCAATGATATGGAACAAAGTATGTAAGATTCCGCCTACTCCGCCTGTTCGCACTTTTAAAAGATCCTCTAACGGAACATCTTTACACCATTCAAACCACTCTTCTCGAATCTGCCAATTGTACTGAAATAACGTCTGCATGAATTGCCTCCTTTGACTTTGAACCTATTTCTTTACAATGATTTACGTTCTAGACGGACGCGTTACGCGGGCATGGCTTTAGTCTGCTCAGAACTGCGTTCTTCCGGGGCCTTCAGCTCATGCTATTCCCGCTGGAGTCGCCGTCTTCCACTACAATCTAGCACTAACTAATACATATATAGGTGAATGAACGTATACGAAAAATCGGTTTTTCATATAAAGGAAATAATAAAGTAGACACCTTTATAGGAGCCTGCAACTTCTATGTGATTTCAAGCGCAAACGATGAGAAAATGATTCTTTTCTCTTCACCTGAATTTTACTATCTACTTATTGAAGAGTTTTGGGTTTTCTTTTACCGACATCCGTAAACCTTTACTTTGAAAACAATATAAGAAAGAAGTTGAGAAAATGAATTCTCAACTTCAAATTGTTTATAAATTTTTGTCGTCTACTGAATTTAAGTAATCTTCAATTGTGCCAATAACAGATTCCACGCAACCTTCTTCAAAAGGTGATATTAAATTCGCTTCAGCTACAAGCTTTGTAAACGATTTTGAACCGCCTAATTGACATAGGTGTAAATAATCTTTCCAAGCTGATTCTTGGTCTTCTCTTGAGCGCTTCCAGAACTGGAACGCACAGATTTGAGCTAATGTGTAATCAATATAGTAGAACGGACTATTATAGATATGGCCTTGACGTTGCCAGAATCCGCCCGCTTCCAAATAACTATTGCCATCAAAATCACGATGAGGTAAATAAATGCTTTCGATTTTACTCCATGCAGCTTTTCGTTCTGTAGGAGTCATCTCAGGATTTTCATAAATCTCATGTTGGAATTCATCGACAGCAACACCATATGGTAAGAATTGAAGTGCACCACTCAAGTGAGCAAATTTATATTTTTCCGTTTGCTCTTTAAAGAAATACTCCATCCAAGGCCAAGTAAAGAATTCCATACTCATTGAATGAATTTCACATGCTTCAAACGTCGGCCATAAATATTCAGGAATACCGATATCACGACTTGAGTACACTTGGAACGCGTGACCCGCTTCATGTGTTAACACATCAATATCGCCTGATGTACCATTGAAATTCGAGAAGATAAATGGCGAATTGTATTCTTCAATGAATGTACAATAGCCTCCTGACTCTTTCCCGGTCTTCGCTTCTACGTCCATTAGTTTTCGGTCTGTTAAGAAACGGAAGAACTCGCCTGTTTCAGGTGATAACTCATCATACATTTTAGATCCATTTTCAATAATCCAATCCGCTGAACCTTGAGGAGTCGCATTGCCTGAAATGAAGTTTAACGATTCATCATAAAACTTTAATGAATCAACACCAATACGCTCTGCTTGACGCTCATATAATTTACTCGCCAAAGGCACGATGAAATCACGAACTTGATCACGGAATTTTTTAACCATTTCCGCATTGTAATCAACACGCATCATGCGGATATAGCCTAGTTCAACAAAGTTTTTATAGCCTAAAGTAACCGCAATTTTATGGCGAACTTTTACAAGCTTATCAAACAGGTCATCAAACTTCTCTTCATTTCCTGCGAAGAATTGAGTACTTGCTGCTAAAGCTTGTTTACGAATTTCACGGTCAGTGGATTCCCTGTACGGACCTAATTGAGCTAACGTTAACGTTTTCCCATCAAATTCAACTTGTGCTGAAGCGACAAGTTTTGAATACTCAGAGGATAACTTATTTTCTTGTTGCATCAATTCAATGATTTCTGGCGAGAAAGCCTTTATCGAATAATCAGCTAGATCAAACAGCTGACTTCCCCATTTTTCTTCTAACTCGTTTCTGAATTTAGATGAAACAAGTTCTTTGTAGTAAGCAGTTACTAATTCTTCTAACTGAGGAGATACTTCATCAAAGTAATCTCTTTCTTTTTGGTAGAACTCGTCCTTCGTATCAATGGATGCACGAATAAATGCCAAGTTTGCTTGTGTAGAAAAAGATTCTCGGAATTCATTAATTTTAGCAATAGCCTCACTTTGTTGTTCCATTGAATCTGCTTCTTTAAAAGCAGTTAACAATCCTTCAAAGCGGTCTTTGGCTTCTTCAAAATTCGGACGATTATACGTATATTGATCGAATGTTACCATTTTCAAAATTCCCCCTAGGCAAATAAAATATGTAATCTATACTAATTATTTAATTGTTCACTATATTATGACAAAACACAATGCTTTTCCTTAGGAATTCTAAATTTTTCATCATAATAATGAAACTTTGCATACATTTATAAGATGAAGGTTTTGATTAGAGAGGATGAAGTTCAATGTGTGGCATAACTGGATGGGTTCATTTCCAGCGTGATTTATCGCAACAAGAACAAATGATTGAAAAGATGACAAAATCATTGGCAAAACGCGGTCCAGATGATGAAAATATGTGGCTAGATCAACATGTGGCTTTAGGTCATAGAAGGTTAACAGTAGTTGACCCCATTGGTGGAAAACAACCGATGATAAAGGACCATCAAAACCGCAGATATATCCTTAGTTATAACGGTGAATTATATAATACGGAAGACCTTCGAAGTGAATTACGAAAGAACGGTCATACCTTCTCAGGCCATTCTGATACGGAAGTATTGTTAACATCTTATATTCAATGGAAAGAAAGATGCGTGGATTATTTTAATGGGATTTTTGCATTTGCTATTTGGGACTCGCACGAACAAAAGCTTTTTGTTGCCCGGGATCGCCTAGGTGTGAAACCACTATTTTATGCCGGACGCAACGGCGGTTTCATTTTCGGCTCAGAATTAAAAGCAGTGCTTGCTCATCAAGATGTTTCACCTTCGATTTCTACAACTGGATTGGCTGAATTACTAAGTTTAGGTCCTTCCAGAAAACCAGGTTCTGGTGTGTTTGACCAAGTCAATGAGTTAAGACCAGCTCATGCACTCACGGTTTCCCGCCAAGGATTGCGGATTTGGCGTTATTGGAACGTTAAAAGTGAAAGACATACAGATAGTTTAGAAGAGACAGCTGAAAAAGTCCGTTTTCTTGTGACCGATGCGGTCGAGCGTCAACTTGTATCAGACGTACCACTATGTACGTTTTTATCAGGTGGCGTTGACTCGAGTGCCATTACTGCGATCGCTGCTAATCATTATAAGCGAGAAGGATTAGGACAGCTTCATACGTATTCCATTGACTATGAAGGAAATGATACACACTTTAAAGCGAATGACTTTCAACCAAATGACGATACGCCTTGGATTAATAAGATGGTCGAAACATGTGGGACCACTCACCATTCATCAATCATTACACAGGACCAGCTCATTTATGAATTGACGGAAGCGGTACATGTTCGAGATTTACCAGGCATGGCCGACGTGGACTCTTCCTTACTTTGGTTTTGTCGAGAAATTAAACAAGACTTTACAGTGGGACTTTCAGGAGAGTGTGCGGATGAAATCTTTGGCGGATATCCTTGGTTTCATCAACATGCGGATTTGTTTGGGAAAGGGTTTCCTTGGATGCGGTCAACACAGGAGCGTTCAACTTTATTGAAAGATGGATGGCAACAAAAGCTGAAACTTGAGGATTTTGCCTCACAAGCGTTTTCAGAAGCTGTAAATGAAACTCCTAGACTTGATGGAGAATCTGAAATTGATGCAAAACGTAGAGAACTATTCTATTTAAATATGACTTGGTTTATGACTACCTTGCTTGACCGTAAAGACCGCATGAGTATGGGAGCTAGTCTTGAGGTACGTGTACCATTTGCTGACCATCGCTTAGTGGAATATGCGTGGAATATTCCTTGGGAAATAAAAATGGCTGGAAATCGAGAAAAAGGCATTTTGCGAAAAGCGTTGGAAGGACTATTACCTGACGAAATCCTCTACCGTAAAAAGAGTCCATATCCGAAAACGCACAATCCATACTATACTGACCAAGTTCAACTTTGGTTGAAAGATATATTAACGGATAAGAACTCCATTCTTCACGAAATCTTCGATCGAACCCGTTTAAATGAGCTTGTGGAGTCAAAAGGCAATGCATTTAAAACACCTTGGTTTGGTCAATTAATGACTGGTCCTCAACTACTTGCTCATTTAGCACAGATGCATGTGTGGTTTAAGGATTATCACATTCAATTGATTGATTAGCATCCAAAAGTCTTGAAAGGTTCATGTTAAACCTCATTTTGCTGTATCACGAAGTAGTAGCTGATTTTCATTGCGTCGGACGCTTTCCGGGGAGGCCAACAGGATGTTGGTTTCAAAGACGTTGCCACAGGACGTGGCGTTCTTAGTCTTTGTTCCTCTAAAATCCGCTCCAGGGTCTAAAGTTCGTGCTTATCCCCTCGGAGTCGCCGCCTCCATTCCAATCAGCACAAAACTTATAGATTTTAAGAGATTTCACTTCTGCGATTGAAACTGAGTATTTATACAAAAGAGTATCGATGTTTTAAACATCGATACTCTTTGTTGTTATTTTCTCATTCCAGTAAATATATTGATGGCATCTCTTAAAAATTCTGCTGTTCCAGGTTGTTCTTTGTCGTAGTACGCAGTGAATCGTTCGTCATCCACATACATTTGGGCAAGCCCTGCGTGCGCTTCTTTACTGTATTCATTCCAATAAAACATGAGCCACTGTTTGTGTAGTTCAGCCACTTCTTGTGCTAGTGCACTTGACGGGTCACCTTGTTGATAGGCTTCCGCTAATTTATCCGTGATTTCTTGTGCCAGTCGAGTCACCTCGTCGTGTTGTGCTTGACTCATGTTTTTTACTTTAGCATTCGATTTGTTTACCGTCTCATCACCATACTTGTCGCGAATTTCTTTCCCATATGTCTGTTCGTTATCATCGATTAATTTTTGTTTAAAACCTTCAAACTTTTCTTGGTCACTCATAGTCATCGTCCCTTCTTTCGTAGAAATTGTTTTTTCCACATTGGCAATCAACTGATCGAGTTGTGCTCGTTTGTCGAGGAGTTGGCTTCGATGGGTACGCAATGCTTGAGTAGCATCGAATGATGGCGAAGTGATTAGTTTTTTAATTACTTCAAGCTTGATTCCTAATTCACGGTAAAATAGGATTTGCTGTAGTTGATCGACTTCTTCTTGCCCATAGATTCGATACCCTGATGAATTGATTCTCGCCGGCTTGAGAATACCCATTTCATCATAATACCGCAGTGTCCGAGGACTCACTCCCGCTATCTTACCTAGCTTTTGCACTGTATATTCCATTCTGTCACCTCCTGACTCCTTCACTTTACACCTTTACGTAACGTCAATGTCAAACATCTTTTTTCTAATGAAAAACGGAGCAGTGTGACAACTTTAGTCACTTGTTTAATTGTTTGGTTTTCGTGAATTTTAGAATAGAGATGCTGAATCCTTGAATAGGGTCGATGAAATCGAGAATCACATAATCCAATTCGAGAATCAGCCGAACGAATCCTTGAATGCACCATGCGAAATGGAGAATAATCACTTTTTAAGCATCGCTGTAATGGGCATGTTCTTTCAAAGTTTGAGAATATCACCTTCAAAAAAACACCATCCGCCTCAGCGAATGGTGTCATGGGTTAAAAATCAAAATTATCAGGGTCTGGACCTGTACGTTCATTTTTATTCAAATCATCAATACGTTTCATATCTTCATTTGATAATTCAAAATCGAAAATAGAGGCATTTTCCACGATTCGACTTTCGTTAATCGATTTAGGAATGGTTACCACTCCATTTTGTAAATCCCAGCGTAATATAATTTGTGCAACTGATTTATTATACGTCTGTGCGATTTCCTTTAATGTTGGTTCTTCTAACAGTTTCCCTTGCATTAGCGGAGACCAAGCTTCAAGTTGTATTTTATTTTCTTTACAGAATGCTTGTAGTTCTTTTTGCGTTAGGCTTGGGTGATATTCTACTTGATTGACCATTGGAACGATTTCCGCGTCAGCCAACACATCTTTTAAATGATGGATGTGGAAATTACTTACGCCGATCGCTTTTACTCGATTTTCTTTATAAATCGTTTCTAAAGCACGCCAAGTCTCTTTATATTTCCCTTCAACTGGCCAATGAATTAAATACAAATCTAAATACTCAAGTCCAAGTTTTTTCAAACTTTCTTCATAAGCAGCTAGAGTTGTTTCGTAGCCAAAATCAGAATTCCACACTTTAGAAGTAATAAATAACTCTTCTCTAGAAATTCCGGCTTCTTTTATTCCTTCGCGAATCCCTTGTCCTACGCCTTCTTCATTTTTATATATAGCAGCTGTATCAATACTTCTATAACCATTTTTAATAGCAGTTTTTACGGCATCAATAACACTTGGTCCTTCTTCTACTTTAAATACGCCTAGGCCGAACCATGGCATTTCCACTCCGTTATGTAAGGTAGTGGTCGCTTGTAAATTTGTCGTCATATGATTTTCGTCCTCCTTAAAAGTACGTTAGGAGAAAGTATAGCAGTTTAAAAATTAATTTTGAAGAAAAGCAACTCCATAATTTTAAGGATTGCTGAAGTGATCCTTTCTAGTCACCCTACACGCACTAACAAACTTCATGTGTTTTTCATGCAAAAATAAACTTTGATTTCAAATATTATCAAGTAACATAGTTAGGATATTAATATCCTTTGTCTTCATTTATTTTTTCCAGTAACCCACCGACATCACGGATTGATAACTTTCCAATTCTTCCCACCTCTGAAAGAATTGCCATGCCATTTATTTCGTGATGTGAAACTTTTCCCGCGTTGTTTGTATATTCTATCTGTGCAACAAAGTCATAATTCTTAGGTGACGATTCGTTTTTACTTTTATTTACTTGTATATCCATAACATTCATTTGATAACGAACTTCCTCCAGTTCCGTACTTAAGTGGTACTGAAAAGCCTGATTAGTAGGAATAAGGTGTTCATAAGCATTGTCCGTATAGTAAGGTCCATATGTTTTTTTCACTAATTCCTTATAGGCAAGTAATTCTGCAGAATCTGCGGGAAGTTGAAAACCCGCCGAACCTTCTGGCAAGTTTTGACTAATTTCATTCATTTTTTTATTTATGTTTTTTTGGATAAGAATATATTCCTTATTAGGAACCGTAAATTCTGATTTAAGGACTGCCCGTACGGCTGCTATATTTTTATCTTCAGAAGCAATTTCATCTGCCAAATGATTAGATGGATTTTCCGTATTTATTAAACTAAAAGTAAGAAAAGTAGCTACTGCAATCATTGCAATACCAACAATAATTGGGGCTATATATCGATTTTTCTTTCCTACTTTCCTTTCCAGTTTCAGTAGACTGGTTCTTCTTGCTTCATTTGAACGGTCAATATGCTTCATTTCTTTAAAACGTTCATCAAATTCATTTGATAGACTCATTGTTAAAACCTTCCTTTCCATAAATTTCTTTTCTTAGAGCTTCAATTCCTCGTGACATTTTTGTTTTCACTTTCGCTTCTGTCCAACCTAAGATATAGGCCGTCTCTTTAATGGAACATTCATTCACTTTTCTGAGAATCAGAACATCTCGATAATCCTTTTTCAGTCTATTTAAGGCTGTGTGTAACTCTTGTAGAGCCTCGTTCGTTTGTGCAGCATTCTCAGGAGATGAAGACTGATGGTCGATGTCATTTTCATTTCCCCATTTAAAAAACTGTATAATTTTTCTCCTTCTAAAGTGATCGTATGTAACATTTCGGGCTATTTTCAGAAGCCACGTTAATACTGAAGCTTGTTTATTAAAATGGATTAAGCTCTTTATAGCTTTATAAAACGTTTCCTGCGTCAAATCTTCAGCGGTTTCTTTATGACGTACAAGCAGAAAGATAAAGTGATAAACCCTGTCACTATAATCTAAATACAACTGTTCTACATCCTTTTCCATGAAATTCAACTCCTTATACCAATCATAGACGAACCAAATAACGAAAAGTATCGTTTTTACCGTTAATAATCAATTCATAATTCCGTGTTATAAAAGAACCAAGTACATTATATTTATTATTGTATTTGAATTAGTGAAGCGGAAGGTGGCGACTCCAGCGGAATTAAGAAGTCCTAATGAGACCCCGCAGTGAGTTTCGCGAACGAGGAGGCGATCGCCCGCGGAGAGCGTCCACTTGAAGCGAAACAAGAAAATGTAGTTTTTAAATGAAGGTTCACCCTTACTGAAAAGAGTGCAACTAGGTTGTATAATATCCATGTCAAAACCGATTATTTGATGAAACGCACTCGAGTGGGAATATAAGGGACAAGCATTGACATTTTGTCAGATATGTGTCAAAATAGTTAAGTTAACAAGTAAGGTAGCAATTAAGATTTGAAATTCTGGCATCTACTCGATGTATTTGATTAAACTTATTCACACTGGCGCGACTATAGGGTCGCAAGGACGTAAAAGAAGGTAGGGTTTACGTTGCTTAAGGAACACACCCAGTGGACAAATGACCGCGGCACGGAAAGCAAGGAACACTTTCTTAGGAAATTATTCCCCGAATAATCGGGATGAAAAATATCATTCAGAGCTTTATGTTATCTTATTAATCAAAGGGACATGTCTTAAATGGCATGTCCCTTTTCCAATTCTCTTTGAATTAGCTGAATCTACAATTTGAACAATTTCGATGAATATCATAAGCTAGAGAAGTAAGTATTTCTAAAGGAGTGGAAACGATGGCAAAATCGAATGCTAGTAAAAAGCGTGCTCACCAGTTGCGTAACACAGGCCGGGATGCTTCTGAGTTTAGAGGACAACATGTGATGAGTACTCATGTTAGAAAAACAAAATCCAAACAAGAACAGCTGTATATGAAAGCACAAAAACACAAAAAGCAATTCCGCGGAGGTTACGAACCATACGGAATTGCTTTTTATTATGTTTTTAATCGCTTCAAAGTTTTATTCGCCTAAGTCGACGTTATGATACACCTGTTGTACATCTTCTAAATCTTCAATCGCATCAATCATTTTCTCGAATTGAGCTTGTGTATCTGCTTCAAGCGTAATATCGTTTTGAGCTAACATCGTTAATTCAGCTACTGTGAATTCAGTAATACCTGCGTTTTTGAACGCTTCTTGAACCGCGTGGAATTGATCGGGTTCTGCATAAACAATCACAGATTCCTCTTCTTCCAATACATCGCGAACATCTACGTCAGCTTCTACTAATAATTCAAATACTTCATCAGCTGATTTTCCTTCAATCCCAATAACAGCGGTAGCATCAAACATGTACGCAACAGAACCACTCACACCCATGTTCCCACCATTTTTCCCAAATGCCGCACGAACATCAGATGCAGTACGGTTTACGTTGTTTGTTAAAGCGTCAACGATGACCATCGAACCGTTTGGACCAAAACCTTCATAACGTAATTCATCGTAACTTTCTTCTGATCCACCTTTAGCCTTCTCAATGGCACGATCTACAATAGTTTTTGGAACACTATATGTTTTAGCTCTTTCCAAAACGACTTTCAGTGCGCGATTCGATTCTGGATCTGGCTCTCCTTGTTTTGCAGCTACATAAATTTCACGACCAAATTTCGCATAAATTCTACTTGTATTTGAATCCTTTGAGGCTTTCTTTTCTTTAATATTATTCCACTTACGTCCCATATCTGTTTCACTCACTTTCAATATAAGTATCGATTTCACTATTATAAAACATGTTCATTTCTATTATTCTCACTGTTGAATTATACACTAACAGGGCAATACTTTTCGAGTCCTATTATGAAACTGGCAGTCTTTCGATACCTATACCTTCACTGGTGTAGCCAATTTCCATCGATTCAAATAGGCTTGATCAATAAATTCACATCGATTTGCATATGCACGAATCACGTCTTTAATCTCTTCCGCTTGATACTGATCATTTCGGTTGTTAGCTAATGTAGGGTAGCCAGATCCTCGTTGCAAATAATCTGAACTTGCAACTGAATACCAACGGTCGTCTTCAAGAGGTTTACCGTCTAGTATGACATCATGTACACATTTTCCATCATGTACAATTTCTGTATTACTCGAAACGTGCAGACGTCCGGCGAATTTGCCTCGGAAACCTGGACCTCTCCCATCCGCTAAACACGTTTGGGCATCTAGTGCTTGTTCCAATGCCTGTTTAATGTCTTTACCTAATACATCAAACGTCGTCGGATTCAGTGGTGAAGGACAGATTTCAATCAATTTTTTATTTGAAACATCATCAAACAATCCTGCGTTCGCAATCCCACTATTCATTAAACCAATTTCGCATTCCAACGAATCTCTTAACCCATCTGCAATGAGATTCGTTAAAGGATTCTCTCCGATCACATCATGCCACAATGGTTGTGTAAGCTTATACAATGGCTGACTCAACGCTTCAATTGCTCTTTCTTTATTCACTTTTAAAATAGCCAAAATTCGTTCATCCGCTTCTACACCATTTGTTTCTATAGTTTCTGAATGAAGAAGGGTGACCTGTTGGTCTTTTATTTCAATATCGACAATCCCTATATACTCACCATATTTTCCAGCACTATTTAATATAGTCCCTTCTATTATTTTGGCTTCTTTGTAGAGCTTGTGATCATGTGCAGACAGAATGACATCTAATTCTGGTATCTCTTTTGCTAATTCGTCGTCTGCGAAAGTACCTACATGATTCAACAAAATGCAAAGATCATATTTCCCTTTATTCCGCTCGAGTTCATTTACAATTGCCTCTTTGTATGAATGCATATGTACGCCTAACCCCTCGTTGAAAACACCCATATCTGGCGACGATCCGGTGATCAATATACGCAGGTTGTTCTTATGAAGAATAACACTTGGGAAGACACCTTTAATCGCACTTAAATCTTTTTTCACTAAGTTATTACTGATAAAAGGCATAAAACTATTGCTCGCCATGTATTCAAGTGTATGAATGCCGTTAAACATTTCGTTATTACCTATGGTCAGAGCATCATACCCAACTTCCTCAAGCAGCTCGATAGCCGCCATACCTTTTGTACCTTGTAGTTCAATACTTCGGAAGTCAGCAAAATCGCCACCATCTAGTATTAATGTGTGTTCTTGAGTTGATTGTTTAATGATCGTGGATGCTTTAGCAAGCTGATCAAAGTGGCTATGTATATCATTTGTATGGAGTATTCTAAGTCTCATGTTGTTCCCTCACTATTCTTCTGAATGTATATGCTATTCTATATTACCTTTTATTTCCCTTTAATTGGGACGAAACGACATAACAAAAGGCTGCATCATTTCTCATAGAAAAGAAATAATGCAACCTTGTTTAAGTTAATTAGTCGTTTTAGAGTTAGCAATTGCTGATGCCATTCGGTCAATTACAGGCACGGTGCTAGACTTTGTGTTTTGAGTTTGGATGGTGAATATAAGCCACTCGCCATCCTTCGTTTTCGCATAACCTGCTAATGCACTAACATTATCCAAGCTCCCTGTTTTCGCAATCACGTTGTTTTTTGCAGGTGCTAGTTTTAGTCGCGTTCTTAATGTCCCACCAACAAAGCGATCATAGCCACCAGCGATTGGCATTCCTCTTAAGAAACTGCCATACCAAGGTTCAGAGCGAACTTTATGGAGCAATAAAGACAATTGACTAGATGGAATTTTATTCGCATGTGACATCCCTGATGCGTCTTCGAATACACATTTGTTCACGTCAAGACCAACAGACCCTGCATAATCCCGCATAACTTTTAAGCCATTATTCCAGCTTCCAACGCCATACTTAACTTTGCCCATTTCTTTCGCAAGTACTTCAGCATGCGTGTTATTGCTTAGTTTTAAGAAAGGAACCATCAGTTCTTTCACAGTCATTGATTTTTTAGAAAGTAATACGCGAGCATTTTCAGGAACTTTTCCGCGCAACACTTTTGATGTAGAACTGAACGTAATTCCTTTTGAGGCTAATGACTTTTTGAATACATCAAGCGCGTAGGCTGTCGGATTTGATACAGCAATCCACTCTTTTTTACCAGCAGTCGCAAGTGGTGCATTCCCTGTAATTATGATTTTGTTCGTGCCATATTCACGTTCGATTTTCAGTGTATTTTTATATCCTTTAGGTACAGTTTTGGATTTATTAATGACGCGCACAATATTTGTTGCTGGCGTTAGTGTCACTTTAGCAACTCTTCCATTGACTGAAGGTTTCGCTTCCACAATGACTGACCCTGCATCATAGTCTGCATTCGGTGACAATGTAAGAGCTGAAATTTGAGCCGCATAATAATACGATTCATCTTCCTTTGAAATACCTGGTGATAATCGTTGAGTATCGTACCATGTATCGTCGCCAATTAGATGTCCTGAAACTCGTTTTACACCACGATTAGCTAAAGTTGAAGCAAAATTATCAAAATCTCGTTTCAATAAAGTCGGATCACCTTTTCCTCTCAAGTACATATCACCTTTTAAAGTACCACTTTTAACAGTGCCGTTAGTTAGAACATCAGTAGAGAATCGATAGTTTTCACCTAATGTTTCTAAAGCAGCAGAAGCCGTCAAAATTTTCAAAGAGGATGCTGGCGTAATTCCTTTGTCAGCATAATATTGATACACAATTTCTCCGTTTGATGCTTTTCGAATCGTTACACTTGAAGCTGCAGCTTTCATTCGACTATCTGTCATGATGCTATTAATGGAATTCTTTAGGCTTGAATATGAAGTAGCTGCTTGAACTGTCGAAGTTTCTGAAACAGGTGTTAATACCATTCCACTAAACATGATTGCAGTAGTGAGACCAATTAATATTTTTCGTCGAATTTTCACATCTTACCTCCTGAATTTACATAATTACCTATTATTTTAGCATGAAATTATCAGATAATATTGTTTATTATGACCTATGTACACAATATAGCCAAATTGCCTAAAATCTCGACGTTTTACAACTTGTTGGAAATAAATCAAATTCATCTAGTCATTTAGACTATTTTAGTATGACACCGGACCAATGTTCTATGTATCGTTGCTGACTATTAAACTTGGAAATTCGAAGCCTAAAGTTGTAAATTTTGATGCTAATGTTGTAATTTTGAACGCTAATGTTGTAATTTCTGCATGTAAAGTGGTCTTGTTAAGGATTTAATATCCATATTTATTTTGAGAATCTGTAAAATTAAGTGAATTTTTGTCGAAATAAGAGTAGAACATATATACATACAAATGAGGGTGGATTATGAAAAGTATTAAATCAAAGCTGTTTATTGTTAGTTTTTTATTTTTACTCGTTCCTAGTTTAATTTTAGGGACGATCAGCTACACTTCAGCAAAAAATGGATTAGACGAAGCTGGAGAACAATCGATCAAAAATGCAGTTACTCAAGCTCTGCAATTAATTAATGCTCTAAACGAACAAGTAGAAGCTGGAAGTTTGCCTTTAGAAGACGCTCAAGAACAAGTAAAAGTCTATCTTTTAGGTGAAATGAACAGTGAAGGTAAACGTCCGATCAATAAAGACATTGATCTTGGTGAAAACGGATATTTTGTGATTTACGATGAAGAAGGTCTTGAAGTTGCTCACCCTTCCATCGAAGGTCAAAATATGTGGGACGCTCAAGATAAAGAAGGCAAGCTTCTTGTGCAAGAACAAATTGCAACCGCGGTAAATGGCGGCGGATTTACAACTTATTCATGGAATTACCCAAACAATGAAAACAAAATTGGTCAAAAGATCATGTATAACGCGTTTGATGAGAACTGGGGATGGGTTGTAACAGCTGGTTCATATATGGATGACTTTAATGAAAGTTCAAATAGTATCTTATGGACGGTTTTATTTACCGTTATTGGCTCATTATTAATTGGAACGATCTTGATTTATTTATTTGCCAACCACATTTCAAAACCAATTCAAGCTGTTAATAAACAGCTGGCTGAATTAAGCGAAAATAACATGACCGTAGAAAATCTTTCATTTAAGCGAAAAGATGAAATTGGTCAGTTAGCTTCTAGTTTGAACCGAATGAAAGAAAATTTACATCAAATGATTGCACAAATTTCAAATGTTTCACACGCTCTTGCAGCTTCTTCCGAACAGTTAACCGCGAGTGCGGAAGAAACGAATTTGGCGACAGAACAAATTGCTGGATCCATTCAACAAATTTCTGATAACGCTATACAAGAGACACAAATGGCTAAGGTCTCAGAAAGCACAGCTCAAACAATGGCAAGCAATTTAGAAACGATACAACACCATGTTGAAGATGTCTCAAAATCAGCAAATGATTCCTATGTGAAAGTACAACGAGGAAAAGAAGAAATTCAACATTCATCAGACAAAATGCTAGAAATTCAAGAAAAAACATCACAAGCTGCATCTGCGATTCATGAATTAGGAAACAAATCCAATGAAATCGGAAACATTGTTGGCTTGATAACAGACATTTCCACACAAACTAATTTACTTGCTCTAAATGCAGCCATCGAAGCTGCTCGTGCAGGCGAACATGGTAAAGGATTTGCTGTAGTGGCTGATGAAGTTCGTAAACTTGCAGAAGAATCGAATCGATCAGCTGCTCAAATTAGCCAACTAGTTGCAGACATCCAAGTCGAAATTAAACAATCTGTTCAAACGATGGCTGAGGGTGAAGAAAAAGTTCAAGAAGGTATCGTGTCCATTGAAAGAACTGGACGAGAGTTCGAACAAATTGAATCATCGACCGATGAAATCGTTAAAATTGCAAAAACGGTTTTAGATTCAGTTAAAGATGTAAATGAAGGCACTGAAAAAATGGTGAAGGCTGTTTCAGATACGACTCAAATGGTCCTACAATCTTCAGCTGAAGCTGAAACGGTTGCTGCCGCATCTGAAGAACAAAGTGCTTCTATTCAAGAAGTTGCTTCTGCCTCTGCTTCTCTTTCAAAAATGGCTGAAGAACTTAGTGGGATTGTTAGTAAATTTAAGCTTCACTAATATTGAAAAATGATAAAGCCACATTCTTCCTATACTTATGGGAAGAATGTGGCTTATTTTTATGCATGGCATATAAATATGTTTATTACTCTGGTAATCTTTTTTCAAAACGTATGTATGAATATATTCGATAGCCCAAAATTAAAAACAGCAATAGTCCAGCAAACCTCATAGGTCCTTCCAAAAAGACAATAGCTCCAATACCGACTACTGTTGCAATGACTGTTGTTAAATTTCCTGCGACTCCGTTAATTGGCTCATTGCTCACAACTAGAGTTCGGAATCCTTTTAAATCTTTCGCATAGCAATCCTCATGATATGTCACAACTTCAAACATAATTGTTGTTGTGATTAGATCTCCTCGAAACTTAATCTCTTTTCCACATTTTTCACAATACACACCTTTATTCACCTTTAACTCCCCCGAGTCGATTATTTATTTTTTATAATAAAAAATCTAATAATAAAATCCAAACCATCTTGATTTCCACTTCAGGTGGACGCTTTCCGTGGGCACGGCTTCAATCTCCTCGTCACTGCGTTCCTGCGGGGCTTTCAGCTCGTGCTGTTCCCACAGGAGTCGCCACCCTGCGCTCCAATCAACGAGATCTGTTTAAAATAATGAATATTGATAAATAACCAATTTAATATTCAGTTTTACTATAGAAATTAGGAATTATGAGATTGATTCAAGATTTTATAGATTATCAAATATTCCAAACATTCATGTGCTAATATTATCACTAGGACTTGAATTTGGAAAACATTACAAAACAAAAAAAGAATTGTGTTAGTAACATAACAAAGAAAAAGAGGAACGATAAAATGACTACTTACATAGCTGATCTGAAACGTATCATCTCTGGTGAATCAATAGAAATTTCTCATGAATTTTTGGATAAAATGATTGAGAATATAAGCTCTGTAGACCCCGAATTAAGAGATGAATTAAACTACAGCGCGTTTTGGAAATTAATAAACAATGAGCAATTGTCTAAACAACAAATAGAATACATTTTGACGGTATTATTGGATCAAGATTTGTTAATGGCTGCTATTGAAAACCCAGAAAGTGATGCAGTCTTCACTCGCTCATTTACTGTTCTATTTTTTGCAGCTATCTTACATGTAGACGACTCAAAAAAGATTGTAGATGAGGAATTAGTTAGACGAACAATTGATGCTTCCCTGCAATATTTAATGAAGGAACAAGATTTAAGAGGATTCGTTGAGAAAAAAGGCTGGGCGCATGCCGCAGCTCATGGAGCAGATTTAATGGAATCAATCGCAAAACATCCATTTAGCACTGAAGAAGATGCGTTGAAAATATTAACTAATATTCACCAAATCTTTTCGATTGCAACAGGATTTAAAGATGATGAGGAAGAAAGAATCGCCCGCTCCTTCGTCACCCTTTCTCAACATCATCTGAACGAGTCTCAATTAAGCGCATGGCTTATGAATCAAGCACAGACATTAAAAAAAGTGAAAAATGATACGAATAAATTACAATCTTACTATTCTTTACTAGCTTTCAAGAATTTTTTAAAGTCTACTTTTTTTCTTCTCGAAAGAGAAAATATCCACGATTCTTTGCAAGATACGATAAAGGAACTCGTTAAAGAAATTATGTACTAAATCAACAATTGGAATGGTTACTATTTTTGAAAAAAATAAATTTTTTCTATACAAATCATTTTTACATATGCTATGATTACAAAAATTAACAGCGATGAAGAGAAGAGTACGTACATCATTTTCTTTAACAGAGAGCCCTGGTAGCTGCAAAAGGGTAAGAAAAGATTTACCGAAACAAGACTCCGAGCTTCACATAGGACCGGTAAAACATATGCATTTACTGGAGATTGTGTGACGGATGCTCCCGTTATGAAGCTATAGTATACGCAAGGTTTTCTTGCCGTACTTGAAAAGGTGCTGATGGTGACATCAGGACAAACTGGGGTGGTACCACGACATGTTGATCTCGTCCCCAAGACAAATCGTCTTGGGGGTGGGATTTTTTATTTTGGTTCAATAAACATGTCGGAGGGATATATATGTTGAATGAAAACAAGAAAGCCTTTGTTACGTATTTAAGTGCAGTGGGTATTGCAAATGTTGGTGGGTGGATTTATTTATTAACCGTTAATCTACTAGTATTTGAACGAACGGGGTCAGCTTTTGCTGTTGCGGGCTTGTATATGATTAAACCCTTTGCCTATATGCTGGTCGGGTCTTGGGCGGGAAGTGTGATTGATCGGACGTCTACGAAGCATTTGATGATTTTCTTAGATATTGTAAGAGCTTTCCTCGTTCTATCCATTGCTTTTATGGATTCAATTTGGATGATTTATGTGTTTGTGTTGTTCATTCAAATGGCGAGTGCCACGTTTGAGCATGCTTCTTTTAGCTACATAACGAGATTACTACCAGAGCATGCTCGATTAAAATTTAATGCATTGCTAAGCTTTGTTCATTCTGGTGCATTTGTTTTAGGACCAGCGTTGGCTGGAATTTTGTTTATAGTAGGTACTTTGGAAATGGCTTTATTCGTTAACGTCGGTACGTTTTTAGTTTCAGCGTGTCTTACTTTATTGTTACCTAATCTGATATCAATTTCTACTGAGTCTACACGAGTAAGCTTTCGAGATATCCGTACCGATTGGGGATTAGTTTGGAACTTCAGTAAAATTGCCTTTCCCTTTGTAGTCGTTTATATGGGCTTTCAAGGGGTGATGCTCTTAACTGCAGCACTCGACTCCATGGAAGTAGCTTTCGCAAAAGAGGTACTTCACTTGTCGAATGCTGCTTATGGTTCCTTAGTTAGTGTTGCAGGAATTGGATTCCTTATGGGAGCAGCATTAACCAATGGGCTTGTCCGCATTCTATCAGCTAAACAACTGATGAGTGTTGGAACACTCTTCGTTTCTTTTGGTTACCTTATCTACAGTCTTTCAACAACCTATTTGGTGGCAAGTATCGGATGCTTTGTCCTTTGCTTTTTCCTTTCACTTGCCAATACAGGCTTTATTACGTTCATACAAGAGCATATACCTGTTGATATGATGGGTAGAATATCAAGTTTGTACGGCATGGTTTCTCACTCCATTCAACTTCTTGTTGTGTTGGTTATGGGGATATTCGCAGAATGGTTTTCTGTAAAAGAAGTGGTGATAGTGGGATCTGTTTTTATGTTAATCGTGGCGTCTTATTTAATTTTCACTGTGAGCCGACTAAAGCATGAAACCGAACTTGTTTCATACTCGTAGAAAAAATGACCATTTTTAACATAAAAAAAGCAGCTGATTTCTTTTTCAGCTGCTTTTTGATTGCTTAAATAAATGAAAAATAAATGCCGATGAATCCAAATCCAAGAAGAGCTAAAATGAACATTTGAAAGGAAGGTATGATTCTAACGGCTTCAACTAATATCTCTTTAATGGTGACCATATAAATCATTCCAATTGACAGACTCATTAACAAAGACCACATTAAAGGGTTATCTATCCCGAGCGTACGTCCTACAAATGCTCCCGCTCCAACCGGTAAGGATACGAGGAGAGTAAGTAAGATACAAGTTCTTTTTCGTATCCCTGCCATAAATAACGGAGTGAAAACAATAATCCCCTCTGGAACATTGTGAAGCAAGATGGTTTGAAGAATGGCACGTGTAATATCAGGGTCAGACGTAACACCCAAACTTATTCCAATCGGAAAATTATGTATAGCGATTCCAAATAACAGCATCAATCCGGTAAAGAAAGCAAAACTATTCTTCCCTTTCTTTCTTCGACTTATTATGAATGCTGCCACCCGGTGTAAAATAACGAACATAAAAAGGCCAAGAAAAACGCCAAGCACAACTGTCCACCAGTTACCCATCTCGATTGCTTCAGGAACCACTTCAAAACTGAGCAAACCGAGAATTAGCCCTCCACAAATACAGTAGATGACATCTGTACGGTTTTCGAGCCCTTTCGTAAACCACGCGATGAATCCCCCGAGCCCAAAACCAACCATTGTCAACAAAGTTCCGCTCACCCAAATAGAAGACATCTCATCATCCTTAACCTATCTGTCTATTAAGGTTATATGGGAGAAGAAGTGTAATTATGATGATTTTGAAAAGTAACCACAGCGCATTTGGTTTTGTCTTCAAGATGTATAATTCCCATGTTTTTTTAAAACTTCTTGATATGGTACAGTTCCCTGTTTTATCGATTCTTCCAACTTAATTAATTTTGTTTCTTGCCATTCTTCTAAGCAATCTAAATCCCAAGCACTTTTAAATAATAGGAATAAAAACAGTTCTCTCATCCGAAGAAAAATAGAAACTAATTTCATGTCGTCATCGGTTATAAATCGATATGACCTATATCCATTAAAAAAATTTGTAATGAAAACTTCGTGAAATTCTGCCCAATCTGGATGGAAGGACTCACCGGTCCATAATGCATGATATAAACTAACCGCTAAATCTTGTGCATACCAGTTATATGCACAATCATCAAAATCAAATAATATAAGTTCATTTTCTACAACAAAAAAGTTACCTTGATGGAAATCGTTATGAATTAGCCCAAAAGTATCTTTTGTTTTTAAAAAAGTCTCTAATTCCATTTCCATGCTTTCATAAGCATTCGCTAGTTTTGGGTCGACTTTATCAATTAGGGAAGGAATAGGATTGATTTCACCACTATTCTGAATAAAGAAAGGTCGTGTGAATTCCTGGTTTGTTTCACTTACAATGCTATGTATCTTAGCAATCGTTCTTCCCCAATTCCGAAAGAAGTTAGCATTCCATTCAGAGCGATTTTGTACATCAATGTGTTTTCCATTGAAAAACTCAAATAGAACGACCCAATAGATCAATCCATTACATTTAAATGATGTAATGGATTGATCATGGAATTGAAAAGGTGAAATCGTTTTGATTCCATTCAGATTGATTGTTTCCATAAATGCGAGTTCTGCATGCAATTGTTCTTTTGTTCTCTTTTTTGCCAAAGTTACTCTAGCAACTAGTTTGAATTTGGCATAGGTAAAGGAAAATACTCTATTTTGTAGACCGCCATTTATTTCAATTACATTTGATATATGATTGTTCAAGCTCTCTTCTAAATGCTTCTTTAATTCTAGTTCCATGTTTTACCTCTAATTAAATCATTCTTTTTCCTCGTACTTTAATTCAATTAAATGTTCTTGTTTATTTAAAAACCAAACAATTCGTTTTTGATTCTTTGTTTCAATTAAATGAATCCCAGTATCCCCGGTTGGGTAAATAAATTCCGTATTAATTGGTTGGCGAAGAAAGCTGTTGAGTAGATTTGAAATGAGTCCCCCGTGAGAAACAAGGACAACTACATCATGTTCTTGGTAATCAACAAGAATTTTACTTAAAACATTTTCTGCTCTAAATCGAATGTCTAATTCCGATTCCCCATCTTGAATGGGTACATGAATGGGTCTCCCTCCTGCAGGCAAGGGATATTTAATGGCAGCTTCTTCTCTCGATAGTCCAGCTAATACCCCATTATTGAATTCCTTCAATAGTGGTTCTTCAATAAGTTCACAGCCTATTTTTTCGTTCAGGATAGCAGCTGTCTTCCTAGCTCTCTTCAAAGGACTTGTCAGTATCAATTGCGGGGAATACGTTTCTGCTACATACGTTGCCATCAAATCCGCTTGTCTCTCGCCTAAAGAAGTTAAAGGAAAATCAGCTCTTCCTTCATGTACATCTAACAAATCAGCTTCTGATTCTCCGTGTCTAATAAGTAATAGCTTCATTTCTTCTCCTTTTATTCCTAATCTTCCAATTTAATGTTAAAATAAAGTTAGCTAAATATTCTGATATTTAACGAGAGGTGGAATTAGGTTGATGTGGATTATTGTTGGTTCAATTGTGTTTTTCCTATTTGGAATTGGCGGATTTATTGAATGGCGTAGAAAGAGAATAAATAATCATCCTCACATTTCGACGTCCTCGGCTACAAGACCAGGTGAAAGTCAGAATTATACGATGGGTAGCCATGAAAATGTTTCAGGAAACATTAATCAATAATTTAAAACTTATTGTAAATGAAGGCTACGACATAAAAAACGACTCCGATAATTCCAATTGCTAAAGAAATGACTAAAAATCCATATATAAATCCACGAATAGAAGCAAATGCATCTAAGAAGAGATTTTTGATCATATCTACTAATTTTTCCATCGGTACAACACCTCTTCTTGTTTATGACTCGTCCGAAAAAGACAAACCCTTTTCAAAAAGGGCTTCTCTTAGTCGTTCAATCGCTTTCGGACCCATCCCATGCAGCTTCATTAATTCCTTTTCACTAACTTCAGCCACTTGCTCCAGTCGTAAATAACCCGCTCCTTCAAGCGCTCTGTTAGCAGGTTTACCAAGATTTTGAGGTATATCACTTTGTGTCAATGTCATACCTCCATCTTATAATCCATTAAAATCTTTTCTGCCAAGTTTTACGGAAATTTCTTTTAAAATTCTATTTCTCTCTTGTTGAGACTTAATGATAGTTATAGCCACCCATACAACAAACCCGATGACTGCCACATAAAAAAATAATCCTAAAAATGACATGAATGCAAGTTGAGTCATTTAACTTCCTCCTCTTTCAAAATTAATATGTACGAACAGGAACGATTAATTGTAGAATTGCTTCGTCGTTTACTGGCTTTAAAATAAACGGTCTCATAGGACCTGTAAATTCAATTGTGACTTCTTTACCTTCCAATGATTTCAGTGCATCCATCATATACTTAGCGCTAAACGAAATCTTTAACTGTTCTCCAATAAGGGATGTGGTTTGAATTTCCTCTTTCACCTTTCCAACCTCCGGTGAGTTTGAAGATACTTCTACCATATTTTCTTCATTTGATTTTACCTGAACAATATTATTCCGTTCTTCTCTTGCCAATAATGAAGCTCGATCTATTGCCTGAAATAAAGATTTTCCATTCATCGTGACAGTTGTTTCATATTCACTTGGAATGAGACGTGAGGTATCAGGAAAATTCCCTTCTATCAAACGAGAATAGAAAAAAACAGTTTTTGTTTTGAATAAAACTTGTTGTGGTGTAATGGCAATTTGAATGAGTTCAGTCGAATCTCCAATTAATTTACTTAATTCATTTAAACTTTTCCCAGGAATGACGGCACTAAATGATTCTTCGACTTCATGGTCCAGTTTAATGATTCTTTTCGCTAACCGATGGCTATCCGTTGCCACACAGATTAATTCATCATTTTTTATTTGCCAGTGTACACCCGTCAAAACTGGACGACTTTCTGATGTTGAGACGGCAAATACTGTTTCTCGAATAATGGATTTCAAAACATTCGCCGGCAAATCAAACCGATACTCATCCTTAAGTTCAGGAAGTAATGGATACTCTGTCGCATCAAGTCCTAACACGTGGAATTCTGATTTCCCCGACTGAATATGTGTTTGATAATGGTCATTTACTGTTAAGTCCACTTCGTCTTCTGGCAACTTTCTCATGATTTCATTAAAAATTCGTGCAGGCAATACAATCGACCCTTCTGTATGTATATCGATAACTAGATTTTCATTATCCACTGCCTCAATGAAAGTTTGAATGGCCATATCTGAATTACTGCCCGTTACTGTTAGACCCGAGTTGTTAAGATCTAATTTTATTCCTGTCAAAATAGGAAGCGTCGTTTTTGAGCTAATTCCTTTCATGACATCATTTAATGCTTGCAATAGACGGTCCCGCTTCATTGTAAATTTCATTTTTATCCTCATTCACTATGTATTTTGATCTGCGACTAAAAATTGAATATTTCTACTTTTTTCTAGTATACACTTAATTTACTAAATGATTTTCAACTTTTTTTGTAAATGAAACAGAAAAACGCTCAGCTAGTAGAAGTCTACTAAGTTGAGCGTTCGTTTTATGTTTTAAATTCATTTTAACACTTATGTATTAAATGACTCGCTGTGCCCACATGAATTTCTGTTGCGTCCATGGTCCCCAAATCGTAAAAATCTCTACGCTTTTCGCGGAATTCAGGTTGCTGATCCACAGCCCATTCCCCATATAGATTCCGACATGTGAGATGGTTTTCCCATTGTTTGCAAAAAACATAAGATCACCTTTTTGCATATCTTTAAATTTAATTGATGTCCCAGTATGCGCTTGTTCTCCACTTGTTCGAGGTAGCTGAATCCCAAATTTAGCGTAAATATGTTTTGTCCAGCTACTACAATCAGCTTGATAAGGTGCAAGTGTAAAATCTGCTCCATATACATACTTTGTTTGTGTTTCAAGCGCTTTGGCATAATCAATAATGTCGTTCGCCTTATTAGGTGTCCTCACAACTACGGATTGGCCAATGTTTAATTGATTAATATTCGCGATCTGTGGGTTTAAAGAACGTAGATCATAAAAATTCATTTTGTATTTCCAAGCGATGTTTCCTAATGTATCTCCCTTTTGAACTTGATATCCAGCTGATGCACTAGCTGAAATTGAAAAGGTCAAAGCTAAAGAAAGTAAAGAAATTCCGATGCGTTTTTTCATGCTGATTAATCTCCTCTAACATTCATCATAGGTTTTTGCAAAAAGAATATTTATTAATTCTTCTCCTTTCCTAATCCTATTTTCAAAATTCTCAGTATTAATAAATACTTTTCCCGAGTATAGCATGGGAACTTCGGCAGAAATCGTGGTAATTATTGCCTTGTTTCAATAGCTTAATAGATTTTCTATTTCCATCCATTAACAATAAATGTATGCTAAGTAATATAACAAGATAGATTGAGAGGAACTTTAAATGCTACGTCTAGTGGAGATAACTAAGGATAATTGGAGAGATGTCATTCGGTTACGAAGCGCAGAGGATGAAGTAAATCGTCAATTTGAAAGGTTTATTGCTTCTAATACAGTTTCGTTAGCACAGGCAAGTATCGAAGGAACATGGACAACACGAGCTATTTATCATGACGACCAATTGATTGGCTTTGCTATGTATGGATATGCCGAAGAATTGGGAGGCTATGAAATTTGCCGATTAATGATTGACTATACGCAGCAAGGTAAAGGCTACGGGAAGCAAAGTATAGCCCTCATTCTAGACGAGTTAAAGAAGATTGAGGATTGTAAAGATGTCCTCATATGCTTTGAACCAGAAAACGAAATCGCTAAAGCACTGTATGAACAAGTTGGATTCGACAATACAGGCCAAATAACACATGGAGAATTGGTATATAAATTATCTTTTGAATGAGGAAGTGAAACTCGATGACAATGGAAGAAGGAACAATGGGATTATTAGAAACAAGTATCTTTATCATCTTGGCTATTTCCATAATGATTGTTATTTATTTATTCATATCCAAAAACAGAAGACCACATCGAATGGCATATGGATTCGTCCTTGGCCATCTCGTATTCCTAAGCTTGTCAATGATTCCTGCTCTAGCTGCAATCAAGTTTAATGTAAATCACCCAATGGCTTCAGAAGAAACTACCCTATTTTTCGGAATAGCTGGTGGTTTATGGACTATCAGCATGGTGCTTTTACTTGTAGGATTGGTGAAGTTTTCTAGTAACAAAAATAAGAATAAAATGAGTACTTCTTAAAATGCGTTTACCCTACAGTCTGTTGCGTGAAATTCAGCTCAAAAATTATGTTCCAGAAGCTATTGACTATGGATTAAAAGAAGTTGAATTTGAACAATTTATAAAGTTAATGGAAAATAGAGGATTTTTAGAGCGCGTCTTGCGAGTAGGCAATCAATATTGGTATTCCATTAAAAATGCGCGATTAACAAAGTCGGGATTAGCTCTACTTGAGGAATACAAGCACTATGAAGAAGAATACCCAGAAAGAGATCAGCTGAAAGATTGGGTAAAGCTAGATCGATACCAAGAAAGATCGCATGATTAATAGGAACAGAAAATGGAAAAGTGCACCCTAAATAAGGGTAGCACTTTTCATTTAGATGCTGACTTTTAACCAAGCTCGAAATCGATTAACCGGTTCACCGTCAGGGACTTACGGAATCTTTAGTAAAAGGCAACCACTGGTCGTCTTCTTCTCCAACAAAAGCAAGTCTAGACCAGTTCTCAAGGAGCTCAACAAAGTTGTCAGCCAACTTATATCCATGTCCCTCTCCTTTTTCATGATTCAAGTAAATGACAGGTGCATCCACCCCATCAGTTAAATCAAATGCAAGATAGTCGCCATTACCAACAGAACAAAAAGCTAATTTGTTATCCCAGATTAAATCATCTTCATCTGCCTCATCGGGATAAATACAGTCGCTCCAATACTCTATTTCTTCCTTCAGTTGCGGAAGTGAATGCAAATCCCAATGAATTCTACCACTGAATATATTTCTAAATTCATTCGGAAGCTTCATATCTTCATGAAGGAACCACTTAAAACTAAAGTTAGAAGAAAACTCTAGTAACACCTTTTTAAAACTAGATGGTAGCTCTTTTTCAATGATCAACTCATTCGATTAATATCTTCTAATGTAGCTACAGGACCGATAAATTCTCCGATAATTTTCGCCTCAACCTGTGCAACCGAACACTTTATTGTATTTATTCTTTCCTTAAAAGAATCATAATCCACCTGATCCCACCTTAACTTTCATTTATATAGTTAGAAACTTATTGGGTGAATTTTATCTCTAGTTCAGTAGAGGTTAAAAGAGGTGATTCGTTACTCAACCTTAGATCTAATGCTTTATTGTAATAAAACATTGTTTTATCATATCTCCGCCTCGATTTGAATCCTATTGATTACAATTCCAGTTCTTTTACAAAAAACCTTCAAATTTATGTAAATAAAATCAATTAAAAAGGAAAGCTTTGCACATAAGCGTACAAAGCTTTCCTTTTGGTTATTGCAGTAGTTATTAACCTTTTTTAACAAACTCCCATTTCAATTTCATTGGACCAAATCCATCAATCTTACAATCGATATCATGATCGCCATCTACTAAACGGATGCTTTTCACTTTAGTTCCTATTTTCAAAACAGATGAACTTCCTTTTACTTTTAAATCTTTGATGACTGTAACTGAATCTCCATCAGTTAAAACATTTCCGTTTGCATCTTTAACGATTTTTGTTTCTTCACTATTTTCAGTGTCCCCAGCTAACGTCCACTCATGTGCGCATTCCGGACAAACTAAATGGCTTCCATCTTCGTACGTATATTCTGAATTACATTTTGGGCAATTTGGTAAAGCATTTGTCATTCCATTTCCTCCATTGCTGCATTTCTAATCGTTGATGTTACATATCCACTTTAAGTATACCTTTCTTAAGTTCAAAAAAAATAATGGTTTCAAAACTTTGATGTATATTCGTAGTAAGTTTTAAACTACAATAAAAATGTTAAAATGTGTAGCTGTAAAAAATCCGGGTATACTCGGATTATAAAAAGGAGTGTTTCATGAATGAAAAAAATGCCAAAACATTTACTACTTGCACCTGCTATTGCCCTACTTTTAGGAGCATGTTCAGATTCACAAACAGATCATGACAACATGGAAGATACAGATCACGAAAATATGGAAATGGATCATTCTTCTTCTGGTGAAGTGCCAGAAGGATTGAAAGACGCAGAAAACCCAACATTTGAAGTTGGCAGCCAAGCTATGCTTGAAACCGACCATATGCCAGGAATGAAAGGTGCCGAAGCAACGATCGTTGGTGCTTTTGATACCACAGCCTATACTGTTGGATACACTCCAACGACTGGTGGAGAAAAAGTAACCGGTCATAAATGGGTGATTCATGAGGAACTTAAAGATGTTGGCGAAGAAACGCTTGAGCCAGGAACTGAAGTTGTCTTAGAGGCAGATCATATGGAAGGTATGGATGGTGCTACAGCCGAAATCGAATCAGCAGAAAAAACAACGGTTTACATGGTTGACTACACCCCTACTGATGGTGGAGAAAAAGTAACTAATCATAAATGGGTTACCGAAAGCGAACTTTCTTCTAAATAAGATTCTACAATTCGATATGAAAATCATTAGAGCTTGTTCATTTATTGAACAAGCTCTTTTCATTTACTTCCAATCCAAAGAATCTAAAAGGAGTTTAAAATTTTTCATGAACTTTTCTTTTCCTTCGCTTTCTGTTATTCACACATCCCAGTTCTCCCAAAACCAATCCCTGTTAACTGTTCCATCTCATTCTTATATGGATCAAATGAAAATGTTGTATCATCTTCGGTGAAGAATCGGTAGATTTGTTTTTCATTCATTGCCAGAATGGTTTTTGGGCATTCCGTAACTATAGAAACATTATATTTTTCTTCAATCTTTTCTTTAGCCTCTTTATAAGTAATGTCTGGTTTAACAAACTCGAATACTAAAATTGTGCCACTAAGGAGTATAAAGAATACTATCGTTACTTTAAGCGCATTTTTCAGATTGTCCCTTTTATGCAAGGAAAATATAGTCATCAGGAGAAAGATGAGTAACGATATAGGAAAGCTTACAAATTCAACAGTTGAATTTATTTTCTCAAAAGAAACTGCTTCTCTATACATATAGACAACAGCTACTACTGTACATATTAGATACGCTGAAAGTACTGCTATATCTCTCTTCTTCATTAATCTCTACCCCATGACAACGGAAATTTCCAATCTTTTTTTCTTTCACGACAATCCATCATCTAAGAAAATCTTTTAAGTATGCTAGATTCTCTTCCAAAAACGATTGATTCTTTTCGATCCCTCTTCTTTTACACCAACCAATTGAATTAAAGGCATCTGTGAAACGATAAAATGGTAAAACTGTTTGTAAATCAATGATTGGACGAATTGACTCATAACCCTTTTGAAAGGCTTCCATTGTTCCAGGGTATTTTACAAAAATATCACGATTGATTTTTGTGAAATCAATTTCGGTCGAACCAATTCGAACACTTTCAAAATCAATGATGCCCACCACTTTATTTCCATGAACTAAAATGTTTCCTGGTCTAAAATCCATATGTACAAATCTTGGTCCGTCAGGTGAAGGTAGTAATTTTTGATGTTGATCAAAATAGTGCAAAGACTGCTCATATAAACGCGTATCTATTACTTCCTTTACATCTTCTGCAAATGAGTAAAATTGTTTTTTAATAAATTCTGTCCATTGTTCATATTCATTGGAAACAGAACTGTTGAAATCATCTTCATACGGCTCAATGGAATGAAGCTTTGCATGAATGACTCCAATATCGTAGGCTAAATCAACATCGACCTCCCCAGTAATTGGCGAACCATTAATTGCCGATAATAAGAATGCCCCTGTTATAACTTCATTTCCTTCCCAATAATTCAATACTTGTGGGACAGGTAATTCATGTTGTAACCGTTTCAATACGTCATACTCCCGCTCCAGTTTCACCTTGCTATAAGGAATTTTTATAAAGACCGTCTGATGATCCTTTAACTTAATTTTATAAACTGAAGAACTAAAAGATTCTGGAACATCCTCGATTGAAAGCACATCCAAATCAAATTGTTTAATTACATGCTGCACCTTTTCCAATTCACAAAACACTCCTAATTATCCTGATCCATTACAGGAACAAGTCATTCAACTTTATTTATCTAGAAAAATATCTAAATAAGTTTCATATCGATTCTTTTCAATGTTTAGTTCGTAGATTCGAATAAAATCCACTTCAAAACTCGGGTAGGGAGTTAACTCTTTTACAGCTAACTCTTCCATTTCTTTTAGTTGTTCTTTTGAAAGACCGTATTGTTCTTTTCCTAATGTTAAGTGAGGAACAAAGTCATCAAGTTCAAAGTACTTTTTGATTAAGTCATCTGTTGGTGAAATTTCTTGGACAATCTTTTGATGTAATTGAAGTAATTCACTTGATGAGCCACTTAAATAAAGAATATTATCTCCAAAGTACATCGGCTTACCTAAAGACATTTGAAATGGTTTGAAATGATTACAGACCTTTTCTACTGCATCAATCCACTTTTTATCTGGAGTTAACCCGCCTTGTGCTTTTAACGTGATGTGTGGTTCGACGCCTAAATGGTTCATCCATTTCGTTTGAAAAAACTCAATTCGTTTTAAATATTCTTTTGGTGGTACAATTCCGATAAAATATTCTTTATTCACTCGTCTCATTCCTCTACACAATTTAGTATGTTATTATTTTACCAGAAAATTCAAAATGTACGAATGGAATTAATGAATGAAACAAATAGGTTAATAGAGGAGAGAAAGTAAGTGGTCAAAAAAAGATTATTAATTGCTTTAATATTATTTGTCAGCGCTACGATATTCCTCACGGCATGTACGAATCCAGAGCCTGAAAAAGAACACAATACCATGGAAGGTTTTGTGGCAAAAGTCGATGGCAGAGTTGTCCTAGTTGTTAGTGGATTTAAAGGTAATATCAAAGAAATGACAGAGGAAGAAATTATTACAAAGGCTTACCAGTCCGCATACTTTACCTTCAATGAAGAAGTCGTAAATATAAAACAAGGAGACCAGGTCAAAGTTTGGTATGACGCTATAGATAAATCACTACCCGCATCTGGGTCAGGAACAAAGATTGAACTAATAGATAAGTAAATTACAAAACCAATATCAAATCATGATGTTGGTTTTTTATTGCTACAACTCTAAATATTTATTCGAAATATATTGAATTTTAAATTCCATTAATTTAGAATAATTTTAAAGGTGGTATCTATATGAATTATTTAAACTACACTCATCCAATTGAAACAATATCCTTGGTCGTTGAATCTACTCCAGTCTGGGAATCAATTCTAGGAATAACTGGATTCACACACTCGCAATTAAGACATACGTTTGAGTTTGACGAATGGTGGACAACGGGACAAAAATCTATGTCAAAATTACTCATTAAACATTTAGAAGTGATCGAGAAGACGAATTTGTGGTTTGGCTTAATATTGCTCCAGGAAAAATTTTCAGCTACTTCAATTATTGAGTTCTCTAAACGTCTTAATGAAATGACGATGAACGAATTTTATCGAACTGTTTTACCATATAAGGATCGTTTTTCTGAACCAATTCGAAAATCTCTCGCAGCACAATATAAAGACGGGGATTCTTTTGAAACATATGCCTCTTACTTTCATGGTCATGAATATTTAGAGGAATATGTTCTCCATCTTGGTTACTTATCACATCAAGAAATATGTGATTTATACAAGAGCATATTAGAAGAATGGTACAACTGGATCATAAAGAATCCGAAATGGGACAAATGGATACGCGCTTTGGATATTGAACAGAAACAATATAGTTCCCTGGAAAGTGATAAACCTTTGGAAATGATTGAAGTAATTACTCGAGGAGTCAAATATATTCCCGAGCCTTCCGTATGGACTGTCAAAATGATTCCTCAAGTAACGTATCGCCCATGGACATTAGTCATTAGAACACCAGATACAAAATTATACTTTTATCCTTTGAATGAAAAATATTTGTTAGAGGCAGGTAGCCCTTCTACGGAATTGGTTCGAGGACATAAAGCGCTTGGTGATGAACTTCGGTTAAAAATACTGTATGAATTAGTCAATAAAAACTCTTCGCTACAGGAATTGAGCAATCAATTTAATATTTCTAAGACGACACTTCATCATCAGCTTTCTTTATTAAAAGCGGCTAAGTTTATACAGGTTGAAAAAGGAGTCTACTCTGCCAATCTATCTCAGATTCAATCATTTTCTAAACGTCTCAATCAATACCTTGTTGAGCCAATATGAAAAAATACTCTAAATCCTTTAAAGCACTTTGGATAGGAGAAATTGTTTCTGAGTTTGGAGGTGCAGCAGGAGCAATTGTAAACGGATTATTGCTCTATGAATTGACGGACTCAAAGGAATGGATGGCTGCCATCTGGCTGATCTATTTTATTCCCTCCCTACTATTACAAGTAATAAGTGCACCATTTCTGAACCATGTCGTGAAGGAGAAAATGCTTCGCAATATTCAGCTAATCCGTTCATGTGCATACCTTCTTCCACTAGGTGGGTATTTAATAGGATCAGACATAGGAATTATGATCGGTTTGGTAGTACTTCAATTCATTTTGGGATTGATGCAACCCATTTTTGCCAGTCTATCATTTTCCCTACTTCCTGAGATTTGCAATGAGGACGAGCTTGTTGAAGCAAATGGCGTTTTGGACACTACGCTTCGACTCATGATTATTATTGCTCCAGGTGTAACCTCATTATTGTTACTGGTAATACCAATGCACTTTATTTATGGAATTTCCTCGATTATGTTTTTGGTTAGTTTTTTTGCACTCTCTCGAATACCTCGATCCAGTAAAAAAACCGTCGCAACGTGGACAAAAAAGTTTTGGTGGGAGGAAATGAAAGAGGGTTACCATACATTTTTTAAATACCCAAATTTATTGCGACTGACCTTCCTTTCATCAACTGTTCAATTTGCTGTAGGAGCAACAATAGTTTTAAGTGTGCCTTTTATAAGAGGTGTACTTGAAGGTCAACCATGGGAGTATGCCGTTTTCAAAGGTGCTTTTCCAATCGGTTATCTTATCGGGATGGTCATACTGACAAAAATACCGAAAAACAGTCAAACGATGTATGTTGGATTACTTGGAGGTGGTCTATCATTTATACTTCTGTTTTTTGTCCACTCGGTACCCTTCGCTTGGACCTGTGAACTATTTGGTGGAATGTTGTTCCCTCTATTTAATGCACAAAATGCTGCTATTTTTCAAAGAGAGGCTCCTCGGGAACGCTTGACACAACTAAGTGCAGTACGCTTATTTTTCTTCAGGGTGACGATGCCAATTGGGATTTTATTTGCATCTTCTGCATTTATCGATATCAGTACTCGTCTAACATATTTGATAATCGGAATGGTCATTGTCCTACCTGCTTTGTTTTACTTATTCACATCTTTATTGCAACCTAAAAGATTGATTGAATCTAATAAGACCTTTTAAAAAAGGCTATGTTCAGTAACGGGTTCTGCTTTCGAGTACTAATCCTAAAATAACATTTCAAAAGGAGTGTCAAATCGCATTGATTTCGACACTCCTTTTTTCTCGATTTATCGGAATTTTTCTACAACACGCATCCATTGGTACTACAAAACGCACTATTATTCATCAAAGTTTATGATGCAGTTTGAAATACTCTTTCAGTTATCTATAATAGCTCGGAAATGGAACTATCAATTAAATAATTCGGTTATTAAATAAGGCTATTTCACTTTGAAAGGTATTATTTTTTTATGATAAAGAGATTGTTTAATTTTGAGAATTTTGAAATAATTGGTATTAGTTAAGGGGTGGGATTGTTTTTTTGATAAGAGAAGAAACATATAAAAATACAATTGAAAAGTTGAGGTTAGAGAATGGCTGTAGTATACAGAAAATATAATGCTATAAATGACTATAAAAAAGTTTGTACCTTCTTAGAAAATAGTTATGAGTTTTATGGAACTAGGTTTGATAATAATCTAACGCTGTTTGAGTTTCAATGTGCACTTTCACTAGGATTACAAGAAAAAGCTAAGAGTATTGATGAAGTGCTAGATAAAGTATTTCTTTGGTTCGATGAAGATCAATTAGTTGGATTACTAGAAGAGGATGCATTTTGTTTGGCACAAAATTATAGGTTCCTTTTTGATGAAGTTGTTAAAGTTGGAGAAGAAAATTATTCTAACGCTGAAAACCTAATGGAATGGGAAGTTTACGAAAAAGATTTAGACTATGAGAATACCTTATTAAATAGAGGTTATTCAAAATCTGATGAATACTGGGTAAGAAGGGATTTTGAATTAACTCAAACACAAGTACCTGACAATGAGTTGCCTGAAGGATTCAAAATAGAATCAGTTCCAAATCTTAAAGAATTCGACGAAGTATATATGGCATATAAGCTATGTTATGGAATCTTATTTAATAAGAAAATACTTCAAAATTTAATTGAAACATCAACTTATAGAAAAGAGTTAGACTTAGTAGCAGTGGGACCAGATACGAACGTAGTAGCTTTATGTAGCGGAAGATATGAGGAAGCGAATAAATTAGTTACTATAGAAGCTGTATCTTGCTATCACGATTATAGAGAAAGAGGCATTAGTAAAGCATTATTAATACACCAGTTAAAGGCTGCAAAGGAATTAGGTGCGAATAAAGCTACTGTATATACTGCTATGCCAGAAAAGTATCCAGCCCCCAATAAGCTTTACGAATCAGTTGGCTTTAAACTAGTTGGAAGAAAATACGTTTGGAGAAAGGTTAACATCATATAGATTTGATGACATAGATTCAATCTATATAAAAGATAGAACTACAACTCAAAATGGTATGTATAACGATACACTCTAGATGTTGCATTTAAGAGGTACCAAGTGAAGTTATACACCATTAAAACAGATCGGTCAGAGGAATCAGCCACTGACCGTTTTTAGTGCGATTCTTCATTTCTGAACATATGCATTATTTTTCTATTCATAGCACACCAACACTAATCATCTCTATTAACAAACAGATATCGTCATCCTTCTTGATAATACATTGAATACAAGTCATTTAACGTGACTTTCCCAAAACTGAACTCTGTTATTTCATTTACTTTTAGAAATTCTACAACATTTCCTAGTTTCTTAGAATCATATCCGCGGACATCTATTAGAGTACTTCCATTTCGTAATGATTTTACGTCGGTTTCCGGAAATTCATTTGAAAGCTTTTCTTTTAAATGATCTGTCAGCTCTTTTATTCGAACGGTTGTGATTTCTCTTTCTTCGAAGCCTGGAGATATGTCATTCACATGTATTAACTCCCCATTTTTCATAAAGAAAATGCGATCCGCGTATTTCTCTAAGTTTTCCAATAGATGTGAAGCTACAATCACTGTTTTTCCTTCTGACTTCTTTTTAACAAGGATTTTCGAAATAAGTTCGACATGAGTAGGGTCTAATCCATTCATCACTTCGTCCATCAGCATCACTTGTGTATCTGATACAATTTGCATCGCAAAACAAAGTCTTTGGCGCATACCTAATGAATACGTCCCTGTATGTTTATGGACATACGACTCCATTCCTAATTCTTTAATTGTTTGGTCAATCAATTTTGGATTACTGTTCCACATGGATGAATAGATTTTCAAATGTTCTTTTCCAGAAATCTGATTATATAAGTCACTCTGATCAGGCATCATGGAGACTAGTTGACGAATTTTCACTTCATTCTTTTTAGTTGTATATTGTAATTCCTGATTTAAAATGACTTTTCCGCTACTCGGATTGATATAGTTCATAATGACATTCATAAGCGTAGACTTCCCGGTCCCATTTGGAGCTACCAAACCAATAATTTCTCCAGGTTTGAATGTAACAGAAACTTCTTTTAAAATGTCTCTACCTGTAAACTGCACACCAATTCTTTGTAACTCAATCATGTCTTCCCTCCATCTCTACCCGCTAAAGTAGTTTAAACTTACTTCGATTACTTATTAAAAAAGTGAAGAACAGAAACATACACGTACACAATCCGATAATGACTAGTCCATTTCCAAATGTGAGGGCTTCGGAAGCGTAGAGGTAATTGCGATACCCCGAAGTAATCTGGCCAACTTGAACATAGCTCGTTGGATACCAATGAAAATCTTTAATAGCACCAATTCCTCTAGTAAAACACATCAATTCTGCAAGTACTAAAACGCTGGCTACCAATAAATTTGCAAACTCATTTTTTAACATCACACTTGCAAGTAATACCAATGAAATAATAAGGGAAAACCAGAAAATAATTAATAGCATGTTTTGAATTAAATATTCCCACATCATCCTATTAGAAAAGATATCATCAGCTATATAAATAGGAACAGGCAAACCAAAATCACCGAATCCATTTTGAACACCAATGATGAATAGACCTACCGAAAGTGGGATTATTGCTAAAACGCTACCTATTAAGGAAACGGCGCCTTTAACCATCAACTTTCGCCAATCTGATAGTGGTAACCCTTGTAACAGCGTTGGATGCCGTCTATCCTTCAATACAATATCCACGGTGAAGAGTATACAGCTCACGATAAGAATTAACGGTATGTACGAGTTTAATAACCGTTGTAAGGTTTGTAACGCAGTCCGTTCCTCGAAAATATTGATAGTTAAATCAGAATTGACTTCTGTATACCCTTCGTAACGACTTGCATTATATAAATATCCAAAGTGCCCGTCCATCGTCGCATAATTATTTCCAAATGTGTAATACCCCGGATTGTAGTATAGAACCCCGCCTCCACGATAAAAAATCATGTTATCAGAGTACGCATACCACTTATATGTAGCCTCCGCATATTCTTTCAAATTGTTCTGATCAATCGCATCTAATCTTTGTTTATCGTATTCGTTCCATTTTGGAAATATTGCCGCCGCATACCTGGTTAAATGGTGCGTCCCATCATTTATCACAACATTGTTTAGAAATTCTTCCCTTGTTTCATATCGAGCCTCAATTTCATTTACATCAACTTTTTCTATCGGATTATAGGTTGGAGCTATTTTTATTGCAAAATAGCAAGAAAAGAAAAGGAGAATGATGTAAATGGCGATATTTTTTTTATTGCTAATGAATTGAAAAAATTCTAATTTAAAATATGCCCACATAATTTTCACTCTCCTAGACCCTTTTTAGTTTGCCAGTAGTCAAAAAGAACTTTACAGCGACTACCATTAAGACAATACTCATCCCGATATAAATAAGTCCATGTGTGGTATTGAGGACTACGGGATTTGCGAGGTCGAGTGTCTGCCCATTTAATAAGTGAGAAAAATTCATATAGTTAAATGGATTATACGGAATTAGATTCATCAAATTTGGAAATAGCATAGGGACAATAAATAATAACAATTCAACAAACAACGTCAAATACATATTCTTCAATAAGACATTCAGAATGACTGATAGAAGAATTGTGAAAATGGAGATAAGAATCATATATAGTAGCGCTACACCTATGTACTTGTAGATTGGATATACGGTAAATACACCATCAAAGACTGGAATTGGATAAGAAGGATTTCCTGCTCCTTTAAAAAATAACAATGGGAGGCTGAAAATAAATAACTCTACAATAAATACACCTACTATAAGCATTGTTGCGATACATTTAGCGATCACATACTTATCGAACGTAATCGGATAACCCTTGATTAATGACGTATGTTGAAAATCTTCTATCATGATTCCACATGTATAAATACTTATAAAAACAAACCACACCGAGCCTAACACTACAAATAAATAGGATAGAAATTGAAAGTATGTTAAAGAATCTATCGATAAAGGAATTCCCGGTTGATTCATATAGTCATAAAACACTCGATCCAACTGATTTTCTATTTTCGAAGGTAGATAACTCTCTACATTGTCAAAGCCCTCCATACCAAAGGATTTAGTTCTTAAATCAGCGAGTTCAATCGCTGCATCCATAAACAACTCTGGTCGATTCATTTTTATGGCCATTCTTTGCTTAGATACTAATAGTTGCTGGAGCACTAAATTTTTATATAGATTACTCCCATTCCCACTATCTGTAGCATCAACATTTTGATATTGACTCAACGCAGAAGATAATGATTGATATTCACCCGATTTTTCTTTAACCGCATTTCCTAAATCCTCCGTTTTCACGAAAAACATCAACCCAAATACAAATAAGGCCACACTAATACATGCGAAAATATTTCTTTTATTTGATCTCTCTAGGACAAAAAAGGTCTTTAACATGTTCCACATACATATCCCCCAAGCAAAAAATTCTTTTAAAGAACAGCATATTCTAATCTCTATCTGAAATATGATTCTATCAATCAGTAATTACCAATTTTTCTATATCATTCAACCATCATATATAAAAATTTGGTTATTCACAATATTCATTTTTCTTTTAGACATAAAAATACACCCCGTTAGATTCATATCTAACGGGGTGTATTGGGCAAATTTCTAATCAAATCTACTATATAAATCAATCAGTATTTAAATCCTATTCAACCGTAACTGATTTAGCTAAGTTTCTTGGCTTATCAACGTCACAGTCGCGGTGAAGTGCTGCGTAGTAACTGATCAGTTGTAATGGAATAACAGACACTAGTGGTGTTAGTAAAGGATGCACTTTTGGTAATACCAATGTGTCGCCTTCTTCTTCCATGCCTTCCATTGCAATAATACACGGATTTGCTCCACGAGCTACTACTTCTTTTACGTTTCCGCGAATGTTCAAGCTCACTGCTTTTTGAGTCGCAAGAGCGAAGATTGGCGTACCGTCTTCGATTAGGGCAATCGTTCCGTGTTTCAATTCGCCACCAGCGAATCCTTCTGCTTGAATGTAAGAAATCTCTTTTAGTTTCAATGCGCCTTCCATGCTGACAGCAAAGTCCAAGTTACGACCGATGAAGAATGCATTGCGAGTTGTTGATAAGAAGTCTCGAGCGATTTGCTCCATTTCTTCTTTAGAATCAACCATTGCCTGAATAGCATTTGCCACGATCCCTAACTCTTGAACGATATCGAAATCGACCTCACGTCCCGCTTTTTTCCCTGCAACTGCTGCTGTTAATGCAAGAACCGCGATTTGTGCTGTATATGCCTTTGTAGAAGCTACAGCAATTTCAGGACCTGCATGTAATAACAACGTGTGGTCTGCTTCACGAGATAGCGTAGATCCCTTCACGTTTGTTACTGTTAATGTTGGGTGACCAAGTTCTTTGATTTTCACTAGAACTTGACGGCTATCTGCTGTTTCACCTGATTGCGTGATGAACATGAACAACGGCTTTTCAGATAGTAACGGCATGTTGTAACCGAACTCACTTGAAATATGAACTTCTACAGGGATTCCAGCAATTTTTTCGAAGTATTCTTTCCCAACTAACCCAGCGTGATAGCTCGTTCCAGCTGCAATGATATACATACGATCCGCTTCATTCAAAGCCGTTAAAATAGCTTCGTCGATTTCAAGATTACCATTTTCATTTTGGTATGCTTGAATGATTTTACGCATTACAGCTGGCTGCTCGTCAATTTCTTTTAACATATAGTGAGGATATGTGCCTTTTTCGATGTCGCTCATATCTAATTCAGCCGTATATGATTCGCGCTCGATGACAGACCCATCTAATTTTTGAATTTCAACAGACTCTTTTTTAACTATTACCATTTCTTGATCGTGAAGTTCCACGTATTGGTTCGTTACTTGCAACATTGCCATCGCGTCTGAAGCAACAACATTAAAATCTTCTCCAAGTCCAACTAATAACGGACTCTTGTTTTTTGCAACAAAAATCGTTTGCGCTTCTTCTGAATCTAATAAAGCAATCGCATACGACCCGTGTAAAAGTGACAATGTTTTACGGAATGCTTCACCCGTTGTCATGCCATCTTTAGAGAACTTCTCGATTAGTTGAACAATGACTTCTGTATCTGTATCAGACTTCATCTCAACACCAGGTAAATATTCTTTTTGTAATAAATGATAGTTTTCAATTACACCATTATGAACCAATGTAAAACGTGCTGATTCACTTTGGTGTGGATGAGCGTTTAACTGATTCGGCACACCATGTGTTGCCCAACGTGTATGTCCAATACCTGTTTTAGCGTGAACATCTAGTTCAACTGCTTCACGCAAGTCAGCAATACGGCCTTTTTCTTTAAATACAGTAACACCATCTTCATTACGAACAGCAATACCGGCTGAATCGTATCCACGGTACTCTAATTTTTCTAAGCCTTTTAATAAAATCTCTTTCGAATCTAATTCTCCAATGTATCCAACAATTCCACACATAATATATAATCCTCCAATAGTTTAAATTCATCAAAAATAAGCGTCCTGCAAAGCGTGCAGACGCTGTAGATGTGCCCTCTTCTTCCTTTAATCGCAAAATCACTTTTACGGTTTAAGAACAAGAATTACGACCGGGCATCGCGGCCGGGAGGTATCCGCCGAATCTTCGATACTCCTCCTCCTCGTCTGCTGAAGATCCATTTCGTCCGATTTCTTCAGCTCAGGCGCTATCATTGTTTTCCTATTTTTGACGTGCGTTTTTTCACTCCTTTTGCACGGTGACGTAGTCAGTTGTCAATGACTTACAGTTACGTCAGCACACCTATCATACTGAATTCACGCACAAACGTCAATAAAGTACTTATACCCATGGCATGATACCTAAAAACCTATTTAAGCAGATTTCCATACTTTACTAGTTTTATGGTTTTATTAAAAGAATTGAAATCTGAGTACCGAGTCACTAAAAAACACGATTGTCTCCATCACAAGACAATCGTGTCAGCATGTTTACCAAGTAGCAATCGAACCATCTGTTCGTGATTCTGTACCACCTTGCAGGACTCCTGTTTCAGGGTTTCGCCAAATAATTTGACCGCGTCCAAAACTACCGGTGTCTGTAGCAACTTGGATTTGGTGCCCTTTTCTTGCTAAAGCCTGTGCTAGCTGATTTGGAAACTCTGGCTCAACAAGAACAGTTTTGCCTTGCATCCATTGCCAACGCGGCATATCAAGAGCAGCTTGTGGATTCAGTAGATAATCTACAGTATTCACAACGACTTGGAAATGCCCCTGCGGTTGCATATATCCTCCCATGACACCGAATGGACCCACGGCTTGCCCATCTTTCGTTAAGAATCCAGGAATAATGGTATGATATGTTCGTTTCCCTGGCTTCAAAACATTTGGATGTGCGTCATCTAATGAGAAGTCATGACCACGATTTTGCAAGGATATGCCTGTACCTGGTATGACAATTCCTGAGCCGAATCCCATGTAATTACTTTGAATATATGAAATCATATTTCCTTCTTCATCGGCTGCAGCTAAATACACGGTTCCACCCTTCGGTAATTCCATTGGTTCAGGTGTAGACGCTCGCTCTTGAATTCCACTCGCACGTTTTACTGCATAGTCCTCTGATAACAAGTTTTCCGTCGAGATGGGCATGTCGTCCCGTTCAGTGATAAAGGCTTGGCCATCCGTAAATGCCAGTTTCATTGACTCAATTTGTTGGTGATATGTATCGGCATTTTCCCACACAGGTTTTTGTAGTTGTTTATATAAATTCAGAGCCATCAATGCGATCATACCTTGACCATTCGGTGGAATTTCCCATACATCATATCCACGATAATTGGCTGATACAGGCTCGACCCATTCTGGTTTATAGCTCACTAAATCTTCTTTCGATAAATAGCCATCATGTTTATTCATAAAAGCATCAATTTTGTCAGCAAGCTCGCCATCATAAAAAGAACGTGCATTGGTTTGTGCAATTGAACGAAGTGTACTCGCATGTCCAGGTGAAGACCACATTTCTCCGATTTCTGGTGCACGGTCATTCGGTGCAAATGTCTCAAACCAAGAAGCAAATTCTGCAGAAGTAAACGTTGTTTTGTACTTCTCATATGCTAGCTTCCAGTACTTCCCTAGAATTGGTGTTAACGGATAGCCTTCTTCTGCATATCTGATAGCGGGTGCTAAAACTTCATTTAATGAAAGCTTCCCAAAACGCTCCGATAATTCTGCCCAAGCAGCAGGTACTCCTGGAACAGTAACAGGAATCACACCGAATACAGGCATTTTTTCATGTCCCTTCTCTCGGATTGCTTTAGCTGATATGGACTTTGGTGCTGGACCTGAGGCATTTAAGCCATGCAGTTTATCCTTTGTCCAAACAAGTGCAAATGCATCTCCACCAATACCGTTTGATGTTGGTTCCACAACAGTTAGCGCTGCAGCTGTTGCAATAGCTGCATCAATCGCGTTGCCACCTTTTTGTAATATTTCTAAGCCCGCTTGAGCTGCCAGTGGTTGCGAAGTTGCGACCATTCCCTTTTTTGAAAAAACGGTATTACGTTTTGCTGCATAAGGCTGATATAGATAATCCATTGAAAATCCCCCTTGAAATTAAAGTCTTTCGACTATCGTAACAAATTTTCAGACAAAAAGAAAAAACCAGTTCTCTCAAAAAGAGAAAACTGGTTTCAATTCTTATTCTGCTAAGCCCATTTCTGTACGCACAACTTCTGCAATACGTTCAACGTAGCGTTCGCAATCTTCTTTTGTTGAAGCTTCAACCATCACTCGCACTAGAGGCTCAGTTCCAGAAGGACGAACAAGTACACGTCCGTTTCCAGCCATTTCAGCTTCTACTTCAGCGATTACTGCTGCAACTGTTGCATTGTCCGTAACACCATGCTTGTCGGTTACACGAACATTCACTAGTTTTTGTGGGAATATCGTCATTTCAGCTGCTAGATCCGACAATTTTTTACCTGTTATTTTCATGATATTAACAAGTTGAAGACCCGTTAATAAGCCATCACCAGTAGTATTATAGTCTAAGAAGACAATATGTCCTGATTGTTCGCCGCCTAAGTTGTAACCGCTGTTTTTCATTTCTTCTACTACATAGCGATCACCAACTGCTGTTTGGACACTCTTCATGCCATGAGATTCAATGGCTTTATAGAAGCCCATGTTACTCATCACAGTAGAAACAACTGTATCATGCTTCAAACGACCTTCTTTGTGCAAATGCTTCGCACAAATATACATGATTTGATCACCATCGACTACTTGACCTTTTTCATCAACAGCAATTAATCGGTCGCCATCTCCATCAAATGCAAGACCAACATTCGCACCCTTATCTACAACGTACTTAGCCAATACCTCTGGGTGTGTAGATCCAACACCTTCATTGATATTTAAACCGTTTGGTGAAGCGCCCATTGTTGAAAGGTCTGCATCTAAATCAGCAAACACGTGAGTTGCTAAAGATGATGTTGCACCGTGCGCACAGTCTAAAGCGACATGAATGCCTACGAAATCTTCATCTATAGTTTGTTTTAAATAACTAATATATTTTTGTCCACCTTCGAAGTAGTCAGTAACAGAACCTAAATCTTTACCAACCGGTCGAGG
Organism: Paenisporosarcina quisquiliarum; assembly: GCF_043641925.1. Taxonomy (GTDB): domain Bacteria; phylum Bacillota; class Bacilli; order Bacillales_A; family Planococcaceae; genus Paenisporosarcina; species Paenisporosarcina quisquiliarum_A. The sequence continues at coordinate 9,556 of NZ_JBHZRU010000004.1, read as the reverse complement.
TAGTTCATCATTTTCAGCATCAAGAAGTGCTTCAATTTCCGCTTCTTGGTCGTCAGACAATTTAAAACCATCTGAACCAAAGAATTTAATGCCGTTATCTGCTACCGGATTATGGGAAGCAGAAATCATAACACCCGCTTCAGCACTCATTACACGAGTTAAGTATGAAACTCCCGGTGTGCTGATTACGCCTAAACGCATTACTTCTGCACCAACAGAAAGAAGTCCCGCTACAAGTGCTCCTTCTAACATATGACCAGAAATACGTGTATCGCGACCAATTAAAACTTTTGGTCGATCAATTGCGCCTTTCGTCAGCACATATCCACCGATACGCCCTAATTTAAATGCTAATTCAGGTGTTAGTTCGCTATTTGCGACACCACGTACACCGTCAGTTCCAAAATATTTACCCATTATATATTCTCTCCTTCAAAAACCAAACTTAAGTGCGCTCAACGTTAACAGTGATAATCGGCGATGAAACAGTCCAGGTTCCATCTTCTAAACCTTCTACTTGAACATCTAATTGATTCTCACCCGCTAGGGCGTCACTTGCGTCTACGTATAATTGAAAATCTTTTTCTTCTAAAGCATCGAGGTACGTATTCAGACCTTTTACAGTTAATAATATCTGTCCATTCTCAGGTTCTAGAAATGAATACGAATCGGATTCAGTTAAACCTCGAACCACTATATTAACATCTTCAAAATTTCGTGACTCAATTAAAGCACTATCATCTTCAATTATTTCTTCATCCACAGGAGCAGGCGTAACATCCGCCGCTACTTCTATCTCTTCTTTAGATATTCTTGACACACCTTTTGGAACAGGGATTTTCACTTTAATTGTGCCCGATTTTTCCAAGGTGCTAACATCTACCTCTAGTGGAAGTGTATCAAGACTGTCGATGACTGCTTTATTACCAAATACTCGAACAGTCTTAGTTTTTGGTGTTAATTCATTAATCACTACACCGTCTTTAATCGTACCTGATTGCTGAAGAGAAATTGGAATCTCTCTGCTATATTCTTCAATTTCAACTGTAACCTCAACTTCTGCAGGCTCAATGGTAACATTCAGTTTTGACAGGTCCTTGTCCAAAACTTTGACACTTGCTTCTTGTGTAAATGTCTCATTTAGACCTTGATCTCCACCAACAGTTGCTTTGACATAACTAATGCTTTCAATAACGCTTTTTGCACCCGTGATTTGAACACGTTCCGGACTAGATTTCATGCTCGTCACCACAAAATTTTCTGCGAGTAAACGTTCATTAAACTCTGGATCCACCCGTAATTCTCTGGTCACTTTTTCTTCTATATTCACTTCAATATAGGCTGGATCTAATTTGGACTCTACTTTTTCATACAGGTTTTCCACTTGTACCATCACTTCGTGTTCACCCATATTTAAATTTCGCAAATCTACAAATACCGTAAAATCCTTTAATTGCTTCGCTGTTTGCACAAACGAAGTTGGCCCTTCAATTGTCATATCAACCGTTTCAGGAACTCCAGTAACAACTAAATTATCATCATCGTAATACACCTCTACAGGAATATCGCGAATAATATCTGTCATATTGCCGCTATTTGCTGCATTTAAGCTTTCGTCTCCTGATTTAGCCGAGAGAAACAAAAGCATGGCTAGAAGCAGCGCTGTGATTCGCAAAAACCACGGGCTATCCATCAATTTATCCATTCTTTTTCCCCCTCCATGACCACTTGGAGCTACTCACTAATTCAGGTTCAGGTCCAAACCAAACTTTGCGTAAGCGCGTTTCAAATTCTTCAATAGACAGGTTTCTATGAAGGTCACCGTTAGAAGTTAAGCTAACAGCTCCCGTTTCTTCTGAAACAATAATCGTGATAGCATCCGTTACTTCACTTATACCAAGTGCTGCACGATGTCTTGTTCCTAAATCTTTCGATATAAAAGGACTTTCTGATAGCGGCAGGTAACAAGCTGCTGCTGCTATTTTATTCTTTTGCATAATAACTGCTCCATCATGGAGTGGTGTATTGGGAATAAAAATATTAATTAATAATTCCGATGTCACTTCTGAATTCATTTGAATACCAGTTTCAATGTACTCATTCAAACCCGTTTCTCTTTCAATGGAAATCAGTGCACCAATTCGACGTTTTGCCATATAGCTAATTGATTTTGTCATCGCTTCAACTAAACGATTTTGCTCTTCTGCTTCTTGCAAATTCGATCGAGCGAATAACTTACCACGACCTAGCTGTTCTAGAGCACGTCGTAATTCAGGTTGGAAAATAATAATAATCGCTAAGAAACCCCAGTTGATGACTTCTTGCAGCAACCATTCGAGTGTATCTAAACCGAACGCTTCTGTTAATATTCGTGCAATGATAATCACAAAGATTCCTTTTAATAATTGAACAGCTTTCGTTCCTTTTATTAACGTAATAATCTTATATATGACGAACCACACTAATAACACATCAAGTATATTAACGAGCACGTTTACCGGCGTTAAATCTGTAAATTGGTCAATAAACGGCATGTGGCACCCCCCGCTCTTCTACACGTATTCATATGGACTAAGTATAGCATAAAGTGTTGTTACTCTGCTTTATCCAAATGAAAAGCCTACCCTGAATGGGGAAGTCTCTGTAATGAAGATAAAAGAATAAGAGTTCATTACAAATGAGGATGGTCGACTATTTTCGCTTTTCGTATATGTAACGCTAGTCTCCTCTGCTCATCCGTCTCTGACAGCTGAGCCTGTGGGTTCTAGCTTGTTACGTTTTTCCGCAGGAGTCTTTATAAATAGCCGACCACTTTCCTACTAATTTAGTTTGCAGAGTCATGCTTACAAATGGTGAATGTAAGTGTATCTAACACTTATTTAAAAGGGACAATTTTTACAATGAGTTAAATTCCACATATTTAACGGTAAGAAAATCTCTCTTGAAAAGACTTTATTTCATTTAAACGAATTTTTATCTAAAGCGATTTCAGTTGATTGAAATGTAGGCGGCGACTCCAGCGGAATCAGCAAGAACTGAAGACCCTGGACTGAGCATCGCGAGGGAAGCGGCTGAAGTCTTGCCCGCGGAAAGCGTCCGCCGAAATGGAAATCAACATTTTTCCCCCAAATGAAAAGCCTACCCTGATTGGGTAGGCTAATTTTCTTCATTTATTCAAACAAGGACATCATGTCGCTTGCTCCGTCTTTCATCTTGTACCAAAGCCAATCGAAAACTTGATCGATTTCTTTTATTTCACCTGTTACATTGGCTGTTGAAGCCATATAATTGTCGCCGCTAATATTCCCATTAATAACCGTCACATTTCCATTTACTTTTCCTTCAATTTGTAAGTCCCCATTTTTAACCACAAGGTCACCTTCAATGGTCTCGCCGGCAGGAACGATTACTTTTTCCCCTTCGACTACAAGATTCGGTTGTTTAGTAAATGAAAAGTGTTGATCTTCATTAAAACTTGAAAATAAAGTGGCACTCATTAAAATCATAAACAAGGCTGCCGCACTTAACATGGGATGGCTATGAAACCAACGCTTCATACCTGCACGAGATGGCTCTTTCGGCAATCTTGCCGTTACGGCTGCCGTAAAATCATTCGGTGCTGCGATATGTGACGCGCTTTGTACAAATGCCACGACTTTACTTAACTCCTGCAAATGCTGTTGACATGATGGACATGTAAGCAAATGGGATTTAAGCTCCAGTTCATGTTCACGGCTAATTTCGCCATCTAAATATTCATGCATATAGTGAACGAAATGATCTGGACACCTATTCATCGTGATACCTCCTACATATTACTTAATTGTTTCCGTAGCGCTTCTCGACCTCTGTGGATTCGTGTTTTCACGGTTCCAAGAGGCATATCTAAAATATCGCTAATTTCTTGAAGTGGCAAATCTTCCATATATTTTAAAACAATCACTGCACGGTATTTATCTGGCAGTCGACTAATTTCATACTGAACACGTTCCTGCATTTCCATTTTCAACACTTCGTCTTCCGGTAATACATCGGTCGAGGCGATTTGCGAATACATATTCAAACCTTCCGCACCCGCAACCTCCGCATCTAAGAAATAATCCGGCTTCTTCTTTCTTATACGGTCGATACACAAATTGGTTCCAATTCGGTACAACCAAGTTGAAAATTTTCTTTTTGTATCAAACGTATGTATGTTCACAAATGCTCGAACAAACGCTTCTTGCGCTATATCTTCTGCTTCGTGTTTATTTCCAAGCATCCGATAGCACACGCGATACAATTTATCTTGATACAGTTCGACAATCTCCGCGAATGCGTTTTGATCGCCTTTAAGAACTTCTTTTATTCGTTTATTGACCAACGCATCCATCGTGATTTCCCCTCCGCTCAAGCGGCTGTCTTACTTATACGCACTAAGGTATCGACAGGTTTCATTTTTTTATCTATTTTTTTAATTATATCAAAATACATTTCAAAATACTTACATTTATTGAAAAAGAATTTATTGTTTAGAACATTCAATATGTTGAAATAAAAACAACCCAGTACTCTCATTTACAAGAATACTGGGCAATGTAAAGATATGATTATAGTAATTTTTCGCCGAATAAAGAGCCCATCAATGCTACAGCAACGTCCGCTGTTTTATTCTTTTCGTCTAAAATTGGGTTTACTTCAACAAATTCAGCCGAAGTAATCATTTCAGAACTAAATAGCATTTCCATCGCTAAATGGCTTTCACGGTAGCTTATACCACCTGGTACAGGTGTTCCAACGCCTGGTGTATAAATTGGGTCAATTCCATCTAAATCAAGAGACAAATGAACACCATCTACTTCGCGGTCTTTTAAGTACCACATAGCTTTGTTCATAACTTCGGTCATTCCTAATTTGTCGATTTCGTGCATTGTAAATACTTTAATACCTGTTTGTTTAATCAATTCACGCTCACCTGGATCAATCGAACGAGCACCGATAATGACAACATTTTCAGGCTTGATTTTTGGAGCAAAACCACGGATGTTAACTAATTGCTCATGACCTAGACCAATGCTGACTGCAAGAGGCATACCATGAATATTACCTGAAGGTGAAGTATCACCCGTGTTTAAATCTGCATGCGCATCATACCAAATGACGCCAAGATTTTCATAACGGTCACCTAGTCCAGCTAACGTTCCAATCGCAATACTGTGATCGCCACCTAAAACAAGTGGGAATTGACCATTTTCCATTACTTCATGTACTTTATTCGCAAGTGATGTACTTGCGTCTGTCACTTCTTTTAAATTGCGAAGGTTTGTATCCGTTGGTGCTGTTTTTTCTGCAGCAGCAATTCGAATGTCACCCTCGTCTGTCACTTTATGACCAATTTCTTCTAAGCGTTCTACAACTCCCGCATAACGGATTGCGCTAGGACCCATATCAACCCCGCGACGATTTTGTCCTAAATCCATAGGTACACCGATTAAAGATATATTTAAATTATTCATCATTTTATACCTCCCCATTTACTTAACTCTATTGTAAATGGCGGAAGGCACTTGGCTCAACCTAACATTATTATGCATATTTATTCATATTATTTAGTAGTTGTTCTTTCAACTGTGGCCACTCATCATTAATGATCGAATAGACTACCGCATTTCTAGGCAAGCCAGTTGAACGAATGCGTTCATTGCGTAATATGCCCTCTTTACTGGCACCAATTCGTTCAATCGCTTTTTGAGAACGGAGATTGTCAGCATCTGTTTTAAACTGCACTCGAATAAACCCCAACGTCTCAAAAGCATACGAAAGCAATAAATATTTGGTTGTCGTGTTCACATGTGTTCGCTGATAATTCTCTCCATAGAAAGTCGATCCAATTTCGCAAGATTTATTCAAAAAATCGATAGTATACATACGTGTTGAACCCATAACTTCGTTCGTTTCTGAGTCAACCACTGTATACACAATCGTGCCGTCCGATGTAGTCATTTGACTTAAACCTGCGTCCATCCATTTTTCAAATTCTTCGTAAGTTTGCAGTTGATTGAGCATATGGGTAAACGTTTCTGGCTTCGTTATACGCCATAAGGCTGCGCTGTCGCTTTCCTGCATAGGGCGCAAAGTCACGTTGTTATGAATTAAAATCGACGTCATCTTTAAATCTCCTTACGAATGCTTTTCTTCTATCATACAAAAGATTTGCCCACATATACCGATTGCGGTCTAAATATCGTACGATCATCGATTTGTTCCATTGCATGAGCTGTCCACCCGACAATGCGTGCCACACTAAATGTCGGTGTAAATAGAGCGGCATCCATTTGAATAGCTCGCATAATGGCTGCCGCATAAAATTCAACATTTGTGTATAAATTCCGACCTGGTTTATGTTCATTGAGTATTTGAATAATTTCTTTCTCAGCATATGAAGCCAAGTCTAACCATTTATCATCCCCTTGAAGTTCTAGACATTTTTCTCTCAGTAAGATCGACCTCGGATCTTCTGTCTTATAGATTCTGTGACCAAACCCCATGATGCGCTCGCCTTTTTCAAGTTTGCTTTCAATCGTTAATCTCACGCGTTCTGTTGACTGAATTTCATCAAGTAAATCCAACACACCAGATGGTGCACCTCCATGTAACGGACCTTTCATGGTTCCTAGAGCCGATACAATTGCAGATGGAATGTCTGATTCAGTTGAGATTGTCACTCTCCCAGCAAAGGTAGATGCATTCATGCCATGCTCCATCGTTAACATCAAATACGTCTCTAGCGCAGCTACTTCTGTTGAAGTTGGGGATATCCCTGTTAATAAGTATAAATAATTTGCAGTATGACCTAATTCTTCATTGGATTCTAAAGGCTCTAAATCTTGATTTTGACGATATAAAAATGCCACGATTACAGGCAATGCCGCGGTTAATAAAACCGATTGATCATAAGATGAATTTTTCAGAAAATTCGGCGTCGCATAAGCGGATACAGCTGTTCGAACCCCATCCATAAGTTGAAGATTTTTAGGTAAAGTTCGAAGCAACTGGATAACATGCTCCGGTAACTTCCGTCCTTCTAAAAATAAGGACGAGGGCTTACTATGCACACCTGTCCATAAGTAGGTGGATAACTTTTCAAAACTAGCGTTTGCAATGAGGTTATCCACAAGTTCTCCACGATATCTTAATTCTCCTTTTTCACCGTTTACCGATGCAATTTTTGTCTCAACTGCCACCACATCTTTTAATCCTTTTTGAAACATATATACCGCCTCCTATATATCAAGTATATGTCCTTCTGTTGATAATAAAAATTGAAGATATATAATTGATTCAATAAGAATTATTAATCGAAGGTAGGCATTCATATGGAATTACAATGGTTAAAAACGTTTACAGTAGCTGCGGAAACTTTGAACTTCAGGAAAGCATCTGAGCAACTAATGCTCTCTCAACCAAGCGTAACTATCCACATCAAATTATTAGAAGAGTTTTTAGGAATCGCCTTGTTTGAGCGAATAAATAATCGGGTGACCTTAACGAATGCAGGTAAACTCTATGTAACGGAAGCACAAAAAATTCTTCATCAAATGGAAGAAAGCATCCAACATATACACGCGTTTAAACAAGGCTTTCGACATAAATGGACGATTGCCATATCTCCATTAGTTGCTGAAACCATTTTTCCTTCAATTTTACGCACATTTATAGAAAAGCATCCACAACTTGAAATTACAATACGGGTAGAAGATTCACAATTAATCGAAGAACTTGTGGATAACGAGATTGTTCATATAGGTATTTCGGCTTTGCCCACAACTTATAAACATATTCAGTCCATTCCGATCTTCGAAGAGTCCCTTCTGTTAATTGGTCCTAGAGATGCGTATGACGACGAAGCTGGACCTCCAATTGATAGTCTCGAGTATTTACAGTCACTGACCCTTTTCACCCATCACCACCCTGTATTTTGGGATGATGTTTTAATAAGACTTAGAAAAGAAGTACCAGGAGTTCGGACAATGAAGGTTTCTCAAGCCCATATAACAAAGCGCTTTATTCAAGAAGGACTTGGAATATCCATCCTGCCACACTCAATCGTACGTAGAGAACTACTAGAGGGGCGAATCATGCATATACCGTTTGATTTATTTGAGCTTCCTAAGGTATCGACTTATGTGGTGGTAAAGAATAAACGAGATTTAGAGGAGGAATTTATCGATTTGTTGTCGACTTATTATTTTGGATAAGATCGTTTTGAATGATTTATAAAATAAAAAAAACGCTTGGAATGAATGAACATTCCAAACGTTTTTATGATGGAGCCTAGCGGGATCGAACCGCTGACCTCCTGCGTGCAAGGCAGGCGCTCTCCCAGCTGAGCTAAGGCCCCGAAAAATATGAAAATAAAAGTGAGCCATGTAGGATTCGAACCTACGACCCTCTGATTAAAAGTCAGATGCTCTACCAACTGAGCTAATGGCTCAAAAATGGCTGGGGTACCTGGATTCGAACCAGGGCGTGACGGAATCAAAATCCGTTGCCTTACCGCTTGGCTATACCCCAATGCGATTAAAAAATGGTGGAGGGGGGCGGATTCGAACCGCCGAACCCGAAGGAACGGATTTACAGTCCGTCGTGTTTAGCCACTTCACTACCCCTCCAAGGGTAAAAAACTATGGTGGAGGATGACGGGCTCGAACCGCCGACCCTCTGCTTGTAAGGCAGATGCTCTCCCAGCTGAGCTAATCCTCCGTTAAAAAGAATGAAAAGCTGCGCATTTCGTTGTCAATTCACGCATTCATGTCAGTCACGTACGTTTGTACGCTCTTTCACTCATTTGATCATTTCCTAGAACTACTTGCTTTTGATTCTTTTTACGTACTGGTTAAAGTTACGTAAAAAGTATAAATGGTGACCCCTACGGGATTCGAACCCGTGTTACCGCCGTGAAAGGGCGGTGTCTTAACCGCTTGACCAAGGGGCCTCTTATGTATAACGAGTATGTATTTGGAAAATAAGCTTCCAACCGGGCTCGAACCGGTGACCTCTTCCTTACCATGGAAGCACTCTACCTGCTGAGCTATGGAAGCAAGATAAGTGGCTCCGAAGGTAGGACTCGAACCTACGACCAACCGGTTAACAGCCGGTTGCTCTACCACTGAGCTACTTCGGAATAGAAATAAAAAAGCATAGATTCGGTCTCAAACAACTTTCCCGATTAGGTAATCATTGCCCGGAGAAACCAATTTAGTTTTTCTTAATAGAAATAAAAAAGCCTAGCGACGTCCTACTCTCACAGGGGGAAACCCCCAACTACCATCGGCGCTAAAGAGCTTAACTTCCGTGTTCGGTATGGGAACGGGTGTGACCTCTTTGCCATTATCACTAGACTTTTTCGTTGAACCAAGTTTAATTATAACAATTATACCTTGAGTTTCAACAGTATTTGCTATTAAATTGAAAGATTGCTCTCTCAAAACTGGATAAATCTTCATTGAAAGCATTCACATTCATTATGGTTAAGTCCTCGATCGATTAGTATTCGTCAGCTGCACGTGTCGCCACG
>NZ_JBHZRU010000003.1:0-222013 GCF_043641925.1 Paenisporosarcina quisquiliarum | reverse complement strand
CAAGTATAAAAAAATAGGATATCACGTTGGATGAGGTGAAGTGATTTTCACTCCACCCCAACATTTGACGGAGAACCGTTTTTTGTTACACTTATATAAACACAAAATGATGAAAAACGGAGAGGCGAATGTCAATGAATATTGAAAAACAAACGACATCTCGAGTTATCCTCCATATTGATATGAATTCTTTTTATGCATCAGTTGAACAATCTTATGATCCTTCTTTAAAAGGTAAGGCAATTGCCATTGCGGGAAATCCAAAAGAACGAAGAGGTATTTTGGTAACTTGTTCTTATGAAGCACGAGCAAGAGGCGTTTATACAACTATGAGTGTGTGGGAAGCGAAAAGAAAATGTCCGGAACTTATTTTATTGCCCCCCAATTTTGAAAGATATCGGATTGCTTCAAAAGCTATGTTTGATTTACTGCGTACATACACGCATCTTGTCGAACCTGTTTCCATAGATGAAGGATATGTTGATTTATCGGAAAATGAACGACCTATGTCGGTAGTAGAAATCGCGAATGAGATTCAACAACGCTTATTAACAGAACTTGATTTGCCTTGTTCTATAGGAATTGCGCCAAATAAATTTTTGGCAAAAACGGCTTCAAATTTGAAAAAACCGATGGGTATAACCATCTTACGAAAGCGTGACATGGATAAACTGCTCTGGCCACTTCCTGTAATTGAGATGCATGGCGTAGGGGAAAGTACGGCAAAGAAGTTAAATAGCATAGGATTACAAACAATCGGTGATATCGCACATGCGGAAGAAGGATTATTAAAAGAAGCATTAGGGAAGAATGGATCTCGATTAAAAAACCGAGCCAATGGAATTGACCATCGATCAGTTGATCCAGATTCTGTATATGATACAAAAAGTGTGGGGAATTCTACTACATTACCAAGTGACGAAACAGATTTAAGAGAATTGAAAAAAGTGATCAAACGGTTAAGCTATAAAGTCGCTAGTCGGTTAGAATCGAAGAGACTTGCAGGACCAACTGTCTCGATTCAAATACGTGATGCCGATTGGCATAATTCTTCACGCAGTCAATCTTTTCGAAATTTAGTATATGAAAAAGATCAACTCTTTGAAATTTCCTGGAATTTATTCTCGAAAAATTGGGATGGACAACCGATTCGATTATTAGGCGTAACAGTGAGTAATGTGGTCGATCGAAACGATTTTACTGAACAATTATCAATCTATAATTATGAAGAACATGCGAAGGAAGAACCGATATTAAAGTTAGTTGAATCACTTCAAACGAAATTTGGTAAAGATATGATTACGAGAGGTAAAACTCAAGTAAAAAAACCATCATTTGAATCGAAAACAAGTTTTAGTAAAGACTTTTTAGATGATCATACAGATAGGGAGAAAAAGTGACATGGAGCTGCAATTTTTAGGAACTGGAGCAGGAATGCCTTCCAAACAACGAAATACAAGTGCTCTTGTATTAAAGCTCATGCAAGAGAGAGGAACTTTTTGGTTATTTGATTGTGGGGAAGCAACACAACATCAAATGCTTTATACCACGTTGAAACCAAGAAAGCTCGAGAAGATCTTTATTACACATATGCATGGAGATCATATATTTGGACTTCCTGGCTTATTAGGTTCACGCTCCTTTTTGGATGGAAAGGAAGCTCTTACAATTTACGGTCCAAAAGGAATTAAAGAATGGATTCAGACGACACTTCGTTTGTCACGTACTTATTTACAATATCCATTACACATTGAAGAAATAGATGAAGGTATTATTTTTGAAGATGATTTATTTCGTGTTGAGGCAAAAAATTTAGACCATGTTATTCCTTGTTATGGCTATCGTATTCTTCAAAAACCACTTCCGCCTATGTTATTGATTGATAAAGCGTTACAACTAGGTGTTCCTAAAGGTCCTTTATTAGCAAAATTAAAAAATGGGCAAGATGTCATTTTAGAAAATGGCGAAACGATATTTAGTCAAGATGTGACAACTGAACCGAATAAAGGTGTATCGTTAGCTGTTTTAGGAGACACGAGATACTGTCAGAGCGCGATTGAATTAAGTCAAGATGTTGATGTCGTAATACACGAATCAACCTTTGATGCAGGTACTGAAGAGTTAGCGAAGCCATATGGTCATTCAACTGTAACCGAGGCTGCAAAAGTAGCGAAAGAGAGTAATGCCAAACATCTCATCATTAACCATATAAGTGCAAGGTTCTTACCTCATGAAGCCAATCAATTGCGAATTCAAGGTCTACAAGAGTTTCCATCAATTTTTGTAGCTGAAGATCTGTTGGAATTTGAGATGAAGAATGGTGAGTTAAATCCAATTAAAAAATAGGCGTATCTCAAACAAATCGTTTGGATACGCCTTTTGTCATTTCTTTTTCTTTCTGTATAAATCCATCGATTTATAACCTTCACCTAACACAATGCCCATTTCTTCGAATCTCTTTTCTTGGGTTTCTTTTCGTTTTGCACTGTAAATGTATCGTGCCCAGTCTTTTTGATAGCCAAAGGTTAGATGATTATATGCATTAAGTAAATCCTCATTATTTGTGAGTTGAATTTTAATTGTATCGACAAAATCTATGTAATCATCCACACACTGACTGTTTTTCTGAGAAGTGGGCTTTTGCATATCTTTTTTCATAGATTTCAATCCGATAATCGTATACACGTCATTTAAGCTAACCATTTTAGAAAACTTTAAATTACTGTCTTGGACAAAACCTTCTTTTTTTGGATCAATATAGTCAAAAATACGATCTCTCTCAATATAATGTTCATATTTTGGGTTGTTCTTTTTCGGATAAGCAAAGTAGACAAATCCATTTTCCTGTACCAAATCTTTTTCGATTAAAGTTTTTAAATAGCTAAGAAATTCTTCAATTGTATGAATGAAAATAAAAACGAATTGATACTGTTCTTTATTAATTTCTGTATCCATATTTACACTATTAAAATCTGAAATATCTTCAGGTGCTGCTAAAAGTAGTTTTGTAGAGAATTTCTTAATCCTTAATTTATCCACGATGCTTCTTTCAGAGTTCATACTTGTTTCGCCCCTTATTTTTTCTCTAATCATAAATAAATGAGCATACAATATCAATGAATATTGGAATTAGGAAGGAAATTACTTTAATACTCTTGAATAGTAAAGTAAGTAAAGTATGAATGGGGTCTTTTATTTGGGATGGGTAATACTAGTTGTAGTAATGTATCTTCCCATTTTTTATCTATTTAGAGAAAGAAGTTGAACGCTCATCCAAATAATAACTATAACATTATTATGTAAACTAACACATAATGATTATTCATTTAAAAGTAGGGAACCAATGAGGGTTTTTATCGTTTGCATGTTATGTAGTATCATATTTTTAAGTGCATGCAGCATACCAAAAGAAAAAATCGAACAGTTATCTCTAAATTATTGGAATAAAGAGGTGTCATCCATGGTGTTATATCCAGAGGAAGACTCTAAAGAAATACAATTATTGATTACTGCTATAAACAACTCGGAGTTGTTACATGATAAAGTCATTATGACAGAACCATTATTATCCTTTAATATTGATTTTGCTGATGAAAAAGAGAAAAATTATCACCTCTGGATCTTAACGAATGGCGAGGGATATATTCAACAGTTGCACCCAGATGAAAATAAAACATTTCAAATGGATTCTTCAGTAGCACTTGCATTACAAAATTATTTTAAAAAACAAGACGATGTTGAACTGATAAACAACGAAATTGAATTTGAAAAAGATTAAATGAGTTGGAAGGGACCATTATGAACATAACTTTACGTAATGATGAAACGGTATACATACGAGCATTTGAAGAAAAGGATTTTCTAGAAATCAATGAATTAAATAAAAAAGAGGGTTGGAATAACCTAGTGACAAAGCATGAAGATACGAAACGCGCTTGGATGAATTCTAACGTGGCGTTTGTAGCGGTAGCGAATGAACGAATCGTCGGATATTGCCGTGGACTTACAGACGGTTCAATTAGCTTATACATATGTGAATTATTAATAGATGAAAGCTTCAGAGGAAAAGGGTTAGGACAAAAAATCACTTATTGGATTCATAGCCTGTATCCCAATACGCGAATGGAATTGCTGGCAAGTTCAACGTCTCATAGTTTTTATGAGAGTCAAGATTATCGACCTTTTTATGGCTTTAGGAAAACATTCGAAGAATATGATGTAAACATGAAAAAGGAATGCTAATCCAGTGTGAATTAGCATTCTTCAGAATATAGATAAAGAATATTTTTTTAGACACTGCATAAAAATTTTAAATTAATATGTTGATGGTTGGCTATTTCTTTCGCTTTCCGCGGACGAAACCCTAGCCTCCTCGACTCATCTGTCTCTGACAGTTGAGTCTGTGGGGTCTAGCGTATTTCGTTTTTCCGCAGGAGTCTTCAGAAATAGCCAACCACTTTTCTACTTAATTAGTTGCAAATATGTTCATTGAAGATATTAAAAGAACTAATTTAAAAGTTGTAAATAAGGGCACGTTATTATAATTACTCTTAATTCTTTTGATTGGAATGAAGGTGGCGACTCCTGCGGAACCAGCAAGAACTGAAGACCCTGGACTGAGCCTCGCGAAGGAAGCGACTGAAGTCTTGCCCGCGGAAAGCGACCACCGCAATGGAAATCAACATTTTTTTGTCTAAATTCTGAGGAATGCTAATCACATGAATTAGCATTCCTTTTCATTTTCTAATTTATAGCCAGCCACGTTCATATTGAACTGGTGATTTAATTTCTGTACGTAATTCCTTAGCAGCGCGATATGGCCAATAAGGATCGCGTAGAAGTTCGCGAGCTAAAAAGATTAAATCTGCTCGATCATTTTGTAAAATTTCTTCTGCATGAAGTGGTGAAGTAATGAGTCCTACTGCACCTGTCGGAATAGGAGTGTCATGTTTAATCGTTTCAGCAAAATTAACTTGATACCCAGGAAAGACATCAATTGGTGCCGGCACGTTTGCCCCAGAGCTAACATCTACTAAATCTACATCTTGTTCTTTCATCCATTTCGTCATCGTTACATATGAATCAGGCGTCATTCCACCTTCTGTATAATCATGTGCAGATATACGAACAAAAAGTGGACCATTCCATACCGATCTTACGGCATCAATCGTTTCTCGTAAGAGTCTATATCGATTTTCGTCACTTCCACCATATTCATCTGTGCGTTTGTTTGTTAAAGGAGAAAGAAACTCATTAATTAAATAACCATGAGCACCATGAAGTTCTATAACATCAAATCCGGCTGTTTTAGAGCGTATTGCCGCTTCTTTAAAAGCAGTTACTGTGTTTTTGGTATCATCTATTGTCATTTCGTTTGGCGTTTTGTAGTGCTCATTAAAGGCCAATGGAGATGGGGCATAGATATCACCATCCACAGTTGCTTTTCTTCCTGCGTGAGCTAGTTGAATACCTGTTTTTGCGCCATGAGATTTCATTAAATTGACTACTTCCGTTAACCCTTTTGTATGTTCATCACTCCAAATACCTAAATCTTGAGCAGAAATTCTTCCTTCGGGTTGAACAGCTGTAGCTTCAAGAATAATTAGCCCAACTTGTCCAACAGCGCGTGTTGCATAATGAGTACGATGCCAATCTTCAATTTGTCCATCTTGGTTATGACTAGAGTATTGACACATGGGAGCCATAACAATTCTATTTTTGAATGTCACATCTTTAATTGTATATTCTTGAAATAATTTCGCCATTTATGAAAACTCCTCCTCTTATGTATATAATAGAGTATAGCAAATTCACATTAATTTTAGTGTTTCTCCTGCTCATGGGAAATCGATGAAATATATTCGAGTAATAAAAAAATGGAATAAAGTCCTTGTATTTGGTATGTTTCACTACGTGGGTTTTGTGGAAAAATAGAAATATGTCGATATTTGTAGTAACATGTTATGCTAATAACAATAATATTTTCAGTAGATAAAGGGGATTTTTGAAAAATGAGTTTAACTCCTACGCAAAGAATTGAATTACATGGTTTTAATAACTTAACAAAGACATTAAGTTTTAATATGTATGATATTTGTTATACAAGAACGAAGGAAGAACGTGAAGCTTATATTAATTATATTGATGAACAATATAATGCTGAACGGTTAACGAAGATTTTAACGGATGTAACGGATATTATCGAAGCGAATGTCTTAAATATTGCAAAACAAGATTATGAGCCTCAAGGAGCAAGTGTAACGATTCTTGTTTCTGAAGGTCCAGTTGATCAGTCTCCAATGGAATCCTTTAAAGAATCACCAGGTCCTTTCCCAGAAACAGTCGTTGGACATTTAGATAAGAGTCATATTACGGTTCATACGTATCCTGAATATCACCCTGATGAAGGAATTAGTACGTTTAGAGCAGATATCGACATTTCAACTTGTGGAGAAATCTCTCCGCTAAAAGCTCTGAACTTCTTGATTCATTCATTTGAAACTGACGTAATGGTTATTGACTATCGTGTTCGTGGATTTACAAGAGATGTTAAAGGTCATAAATTATTTATTGACCATGATATTGATTCGATCCAAAATTATATTCCAGATAGCTTGCAAGAAGTTTATCAAATGATAGATGTTAACGTTTATCAAGAAAATATATTCCATACGAAATGTAAATTAAAAAAATTCGACTTAAATAATTACTTGTTTGGTTATTCTGCTGAAGAATTATCAGAAGATGAGCAAAAAGCCATTTCGAAAAAGTTGAAAAAAGAAATGGATGAAATTTTTTACGCTAAAAATATGTCTTAAGTTATGTTAGGAAGGTTGTTTACAGCCTTCCTTTTTTCTTTGTACTGATTAGAATGTATAAGTTTACTGCTATCAGTATAAGAAAAGTATTAACTTGCACCATTTTAGATGCGAGCTAATTTTTTAAGAGAAAATTTGTTAATCATATTGTTTTCCTAGTTCTCTGGAACGCAATTCTGCATCTTTTAAACAAGTGCCGAGAATCTGAATAAAATTATTTTTTTGTAAAGCTGCAAGTCCTGCTTCAGTTGTTCCGCCTGGACTGGTTACTTGCTTGCGAAGGACTTCTGGTGATTTTGAAGACTGTTTCATCATCTCAGCTGAGCCTGCGAGTGTTTCAATGAGTAAATCACGTGCCACTTTTGAAGAAAGTCCAAGTGACACAGCCGCTTCTTCGAAAGCCTCAACAAAATAATAGACATATGCTGGACCGCTTCCGGATAATGCTGTAATGACATGTAATTTATCTTCTTCCACTTGAATCACGGTTCCAATAGCGTTTAATAAATTTATAATTTCTATTTTCGTTGTTTCTTCTACAAGAGAATTCCACGAAACTGCACTTGCTGACATGCCAATAGTAGCGGAGGTATTTGGCATGCACCGAGCAATTGGACGATGACCAAGTCCTTTCTCGATCGTTGACATTGGGACACCGGCAACTACTGATAATACGACAGTGGAAGGTGAGAGGTAGCTTGAAATGCTTTTCATTGCTTCCTGAACGTCTTTCGGTTTAGTTGCCAAGATAATCAAGTCTGCAGTACGAATCTGTTCTTTATTCTCACAAATGATTTGTAAACCATATGTCTTCTTCAAATATTCTTGTTTGACGAGATCTGATTTATTCATCACATAAACGTTTTCAAAAGAAACCGTCTTTTCTTTTTCCCATCCATGAATAATTGCTTGTGCCATGGATCCCGCTCCAATAAATACAATCTTTTTCATTTAAATGCCTCCCTAAAATCAGTGTATGAAAAAAACATGCGCTCCCGTCCTAATAAAAGGACGAAAACGCATGTTTCCGCGGTACCACCTAGTTTCACTCGAAAATGAGTACAACTTTTCTTCGTATCGTGAAGTTACGTCCATGTTTGCATGGAAGCTCCAAAGTAGGTTCATCGCAAGAGTGGGATTTGTACCTTTCAGCCGGTGGATACAATTTCTTTTTTCCGTCATCACAATTACTATTCTTTTTCAACGCTTGCCGTTTTTAAATTATTGAAAGTATATGCGTCCTTGTTTTGACTTGTCAAGTACAAAAGATGACGTCATCCTAAAAACCCTGTACAATGTAGTGAATAGTGATTCAGTTTAAGGAGAATGCCATATGATACATAAACTAATTTTACCTACGCCATTTGCTGTAGGAGATGTAAATGCTTATTTATTAAAAGGGGATGCACTTTCCTTAATAGATGCTGGTCCAAAGACTCCTGAAGCATATGAGGCCTTGGAGCGGGGAATAAAAGAAGCTGGATATTCATTTAATGATGTGGAACAAGTCTTTTTAACTCATCATCATCCTGATCATGCAGGCTGGATTGATGCATTCCCGCAAGCTAAAGTATTTGGACATGTTTACAATGACCTTTGGTTAACACGGGACCCTGCTTTCTTTGCTTATCATGATGAATTTTATTTAGAAAGATTGATTGAAGAAGGGGTTCCTGAGAAATATCATTCGTGGGTTGAAAAGATGAAACGTCCGGTTTCATTCTTAGGGAACCGCCCACTTGATGTCACACTTGAAGAAAATGATTCTTTGCCGGGTCATCCAGGCTGGTCAGTCATTGAAACACTAGGTCATGCACAAAGTCATGTTTCGTTTTGGCATGCAGAAAACAAAGAAATGATTGGTGGAGACCATATATTAGAGAAAATCTCTTCTAATCCATTAATCGAACCACCACTTGATCCAAGTGCCGGAAGACCTCAAGCAATGCTACAGTATAATGAATCATTGAAAAAAATCCTTTCGATGCCTGTTGAAAAAATTTATAGCGGTCATGGCAATGAAGTCTTTCAAGTACATGCACTCATTACGCATCGCTTAGAGAAACAACATGAGCGAGCGATGAAAGTATTATCTATGCTTGCAAGCAAACCACTTACCATATTTGAAATTACACAAAAGCTTTTCCCAACGGTTTATGAAAAAGAACTTGGTTTGACTTTATCCGAGACAATTGGACAAGTGGATTACTTATTGTCTGAAGGACTTGCCATCGAATCAAGAGATCAGAACGGAGTTTTCACCTATGCACAAGCATAGAATCGCTTTAGTTACTGGTGCGACAAGTGGGGTCGGCTTGCAAGTCGCAAAAGATTTGAAAGAAAAAGGATTCGATGTGTATGCTACAGGTCGTTCAAAAGAAGCCCTTCAAAAATTGAACGACCAAGGTATCCATACGATAGAAGCTGATTTGTTTATGGATGATGCAGTCGATTTGATAGTTAGTCAATGTCCATCACCTGATATTGTTGTTTTCTCAGCAGGAATTGGAACTTTTGCGTTAGCTCACGAAACAACGGATGAGCAAATTGAACAAATGATGCGTGTTAATGTGACGGCTCCTATGAAATTGACGAGTCGCTTACTGCCTCATATGATTTCTCGAAAAACGGGTCATCTAATTTATGTAGCGTCACAAGCAGGTAAAGTCGCAACACCGAAAGCATCTGTTTATGCAGCTACTAAACATGCACTTCTTGGGTACGCAACAGCAACTCGAATGGAAGTCCAAGCACACAATATACATGTAACGACTATAAATCCTGGTCCGATTGATACACCGTTTATCGATCTTGCAGATGCGACAGGAACTTATAAGACATCATTGAAAAAGTTTTTATTGTCTGTGGATGAAGTGGCTAATGCTATTATCAATGTAATTGATCGACCGAGAAGAGAAGTAGATTTACCCTGGTATATGGGCGTATCAAGTAAAATATACGGCATGGCACCTGGTACGATTGAGAAACTTGGTAAAAGTTTTTTTGATAAAAAATAAGAAAAGGAAAGGGTTGCCTTTTAGGCAGCTCTTTCTTTCGCTTTCCTTGGAAGAATCGCCACCTTTTATAGCTAATCTGTCTCTCTGAGAACTAAGTCTGTGGGGTCTAGCTTGCTTCCTATTTCCGCAGAAGTCTTCAGAAATAGCCTACCACTGCCTACTATTTGAATTGAAGTCATGATAGCTTAGGCTATCAATTACTTGTACTAGATACGATTCTGTAATTCATAATTACTAAATGTTATAAGTGTAATTTATTAAATCAAATGTATATGATATGAGGGAAACGCACCTTATTATATTCATATTTACACCAACATAAGTTGATTGGAATGGAGGTGGCGACTCCAGGGGGAACAGCACGAGTTTTTAGACCCTGGACTGAGCATCGCGAGGGAAGCGGCTTTTAGAGGATCACAGACTAAGAACGCCACATCGTGTGGCAAAGTCTGTGAAACCAACATCCTGTTGGCCTCCCGCGGAAAGCGTCCGCCACAATGGAAATCAACATTATATGTATTTCTACAATCGTAAGAGTTGCCTTTGAGGTAACTCTTTTTTTGAATAGTTAAACTTTTTATAATGCATGATAATACACTTGTATACATTTTTATTCCATGTTAGTATTCATGTATATTAATTCATAAACGATGAATAAAAATACATTGGAGGACTAATTATATGAATAAAAAAGTTGTATTAGCATATTCAGGAGGACTAGATACATCTGTGGCAATACCTTGGTTAAAAGAACAAGGATACGATGTTATCGCTGTTTGTTTAGACGTAGGAGAAGGAAAAGATCTTGAATTTATTAAAAATAAAGCCATTCAAGTTGGTGCTGTAGAAAGTTATATGATTGATGCAAAAGATGAATTTGCGAATGAGTATGCAAAATTAGCTCTTCAAGCTCATACATGGTATGAAGGAAAATATCCATTAGTTTCAGCTTTATCACGTCCGCTGATTTCGAAAAAATTAGTTGAAATTGCTGAACAAACTGGTGCAAACGCAGTTGCTCATGGTTGCACAGGAAAAGGGAATGATCAAGTTCGATTTGAAGTATCGATTAACGCCTTGAACCCTTCGTTAGAAGTAATTGCGCCAGTGCGTGAGTGGAGCTGGTCACGTGAAGAAGAAATTAATTACGCAAAAATGAATAACATTCCTATACCTGTAAACTTAGATAGTCCTTTTTCAATTGACCAAAATCTTTGGGGACGTTCAAATGAGTGTGGCGTATTAGAAGACCCGTGGGCTTCACCACCAGCAGATGCTTACGAATTGACCGTAGCTTTGGAAGATACTCCTGATGTTGCAGAAATTATTGAAATTACCTTTGAACAAGGGGTTCCAGTTGCATTAGATGAGATACCGTATTCATTTTCTGATTTGATCTTACACTTAAATGAAGTTGCAGGAAAACATGGAGTTGGGCGTATTGATCATGTTGAAAATCGTCTAGTGGGAATTAAATCGCGTGAAGTGTATGAAGTACCAGGAGCTCATACACTATTGCTCGCACATAAAGAGTTAGAAGATATTACGCTCGTAAAAGAGTTAGCACATTTCAAACCAGTGATTGAAAAGAAATTGACTGAACTGATATATGAAGGATTATGGTTTTCACCGTTAAAGGCTGCATTAGAAGCATTCTTACAAGAAACACAAGTGTATGTAAACGGAGTTGTTCGCGTGAAATTATTTAAAGGACATGCGATTGTTGAAGGGCGTAAATCACCTAATTCGCTTTATGACGAAAAACTAGCAACTTATACAACAGATGATGAATTTAATCATGCTTCTGCTGTTGGATTCATTGAATTATGGGGATTACCAACAAAAGTCCATGCTTTAGTTAATAAAGGAGAAAAGAAGGTGCTCTCATGACAAAATTATGGGGGGGACGTTTTCAAAAATCCGCAGAACAATGGGTAGATGATTTCGGAGCGTCTATCGAATTTGATCAACAACTCGTTATTGAAGATATTGATGGGAGTATGGCACATGTGTCCATGCTTGGTGATTGCAAAATCTTACCGCCTGAGGAAGTTCAGCTTATTCTATCTGGTCTTGGTCAATTAAAAGTGCAGGCTGAAAAGGGCGAATTGATTTATTCCGTTACAAATGAAGATATTCATCTGAATTTGGAGAAAATGTTGATTGATTTAATTGGACCAATTGGTGGAAAACTTCATACGGGACGTAGTAGAAATGACCAAGTGGCTACTGATATGCATTTATATTTAAAAAAACGGGTCGGTGAAATCATTGAACTCATCTCTATTTTTCAGCAAACAATCATATTAAAGGCTGAAGAGCATGTAGAGACAATTGCTCCTGGTTATACCCATTTGCAACGAGCACAACCGATCTCATTTGCTCATCATTTGATGGCATATTTTTGGATGCTGGAGCGTGATAAAAATCGATTTAGAGAATCTTTAAAACGTGTGGATGTATCTCCTCTAGGAGCTGGAGCTCTTGCAGGAACAACTTTTCCGATTGACCGGGCGTTAGCCGCTGCTAATCTAAATTTCGGTGATATTTATGCAAATAGCATGGACGCAGTTAGTGATCGTGATTTTATTGTTGAGTTTTTGAGTGACTCTTCTTTAGTCATGATGCATTTATCTCGTTTCGCGGAAGAAATCATTTTGTGGTCAAGTCAAGAATTCCACTTCATTGAACTCGATGATGCTTTTGCAACTGGGTCAAGTATCATGCCCCAAAAGAAAAACCCGGATATGGCCGAATTAATTCGCGGCAAAACGGGTCGCGTATATGGTAATCTATTTAGCTTGCTGACTACGTTAAAAGGTTTACCCCTTACGTATAACAAAGATATGCAAGAAGACAAAGAGGGAATGTTTGATACGGTTCAAACGCTCCTTGGTTCTTTAAAGATTTTTGAAGGAATGGTCCGGACGATGACTGTTCATACAGAAAAGATGCATACAGCTGTTCATCAAGATTTTTCAAATGCAACCGAACTAGCTGATTATTTAGCAACGAAAGGGATGCCTTTTAGAGAAGCACATGAAGTTACTGGCAAGCTTGTGTTTCTATGTATTCAAAGAGGTATCTATTTACTTGATTTGCCACTTTCGGACCTTGTAGATGCAAGCCACTTAATTGAAGAGGATGTTTACGACGTACTTTCACCAATGGCTGCTGTAAAACGTCGTAATTCTGAAGGTGGGACAGGGTTTGACCAAGTTCGAATTCAAATCGAAAAAGCGAAGAAATTGATGTAAAGATTGTCCCACTAAGTTAGTTTGTGCTAACTGGTGGGATTTTTTCGCCTATAAAACAGAAATAGAGCGCCAGGGGAAGCACTCTATTTTTTTACTCATGTTGCTAGAAAGGGGCTAACCTATGAGCTGCTTATTATAAAAATGTTGCACCGACAATAATCAACAAGATAAACAATACAACAATCAAAACGAATGTATTACCGTTGTCATTGTTGTAACATCCGCCATAACCTCCCATGACTTTCCCTCCTCTCAGTTCGAACTTATAGTTAGATTATGAAAGGAATTCAGGAGGGCATGGGAGATTAGCGGATATAAGTGAAAATAAACTTACATAATAAATTTAATTGGACGGGAAGAAAGCATAAGACTCTACGTTTCGAATCCATATTTCTGCGTGTTCACCAGTTATATCCGCTTTCCATAAATCTTGCTTGCTCGCCATACGATTGTTTGTTCTAACCCAAGTGATTTTATTTATTGCTGTTAAATAAATCGGATTGTAGTCACCTTGATCTTTTGGGGGTGTGGTTATTTGAATTTGCTTTTGATTGTTTAATGAAACCGAATATAATGAAGGGTTTGGCCGTTTTTCAGGATCGTTAGACCATTCACTTTCTGTGACCCTTGAAACAATGAGCGATTTATCATCGACCCACGTAAAACCCATTTCAGCATAATTTTCTGGTGTGAGTTTAAATGCCTCGTACCCAGGGATTTCAGCTACTTTAAGTTTCTTATTTTTGAATCCATCAACAAGTCTTCCTCCACCAGCGATATAACCAAGCAAATCTTTTTTAAAAGACCACTTAGATGTGAATTCGTAGAGAATTACTTCGTCCATGATGGTAAATTCCTTTCCATCAACAGAAATTATACATAACATGTTGCTATCCATTGACCACGAAGCCGTAGGAGAAACAATAAAAGATAACCATTTCTTGCTTGGTGAAAACGCAAATGAGTTAGCGATAATCGAAGGAATTTTTACATCTTCTTTACCAATCTCTTTTGGAATCACAAATAACGTTTTCACATTTTTGGTCAAGCTGCTGAGATTTTGATAACCTTCCTCGATTGAAATAGTGAATAGGATAGGGTGAGTCCATCCATCTGGTCTTAGGTCCGCGTTAGAAGATACAATAAATTCTTTTCCGTTTGGCTGCCATTCATAACTACTAACTCCTAAAGCAATATTGTAGAAACTCTTTAAGTCAGAGATGTTTAATACACCTCCAGATTGAAAAGCAACAATGTTTTCAGTAGGCGACCACTTAGGGTTATAACCATCATAAAATATTTTCCGGTGTGTTTTTGTCTTTACGTCATACACCCACAATTCATTTTCAGTGCCCGCTTGTTTAATAATGGGTTCGATTGCTTTTCTTTGATACAGTAGCATTGTTCCATCAAAAGACCATTGGGGGGAATCAGTAAAAGTAGCTCTTTTAGTCGTTATTTTTTCGGTTTTGCCGTTCGACTGAATCCACAAGTAGTCATCCTTAACAAATGCTACTTTTACACTTTCAGCCATCTCTTCTGCAGAGGCAATGGCTGGGAAAATTAAACACATCATTAATATCAACTGAACCAATTTTGTCATATGCACAAACACCTCTTTTGTATAGCTTTTCCTTTAATCGCAATCATACGCATGTTTCATTATCCTAATTTTTTTAATGAGTCAATTTGATAAATCTTAATTCTGATTCCGATGTGAAATATTATCCATGTATTGATTAAGAACATGTGTTCGGGGTATACTTTCAAAAAAGAACATTCGTTCTGTGTAGGAGGAGAACATCATGTATGAGCAATATCCAGATCGAAAAATCGTCTGTTTAGATATGCGTAGTTTTTACGCTAGTTGTGCGGCAGCGGATGAAGGTCTAGATGTGATGAACACACCTATTGCGATTATTGGGAATCAAGAACAGAAAGGAAGTGTCGTACTTGCTGCGTCACCACCATTAAAAAAAGAATTTGGTGTAAAAACAGGAACACGACTGTTTGAAATTCCTGATCATCCAGCTATTCGAATAATTGAACCTAAAATGGGTTTTTTCGTAAATGTCTCCATGGAAATCACGCGTTTACTTAGTGAATATGTACCGAAAGAAGCGATTCATGTGTATTCGGTAGACGAAAGCTTTATTGACTTAAGTGGAACAGAACGATTGTGGGGACCGATTGAAGAGACCATTCAACGTATACAAGATGATTTATTAGATATGTTTCAGTTACCATCTGCGATGGGCATGGGACCCAATATGTTGATGTCAAAATTAGCACTTGATATAGAAGCGAAAAAAACAGGATTTGCAAGATGGACCTATGAAGATGTTCCAAAGAAACTGTGGCCCGTTTCACCGTTACGTGAAATGTGGGGGATAGGACCACGAATGGAGAAAAACCTCAACGGAATGGGTATTTTTTCTGTCGGTGATTTAGCCAATTCGAGTTTAGCCGAGTTGGAGTCGAAATTCGGGGTTATGGGCAACCAATTGTATCATCATGCTTGGGGAATCGATTTATCCGATTTAGGCTCATCGATTATAGAAGGGCAAGTTAGTTATGGAAAAGGTCAAATATTATTTCGTGATTACAGAAAACCTGAAGACATACTCGCTGTGGTTTTAGAGATGACGGAAGATGTTGCTAGAAGAGCACGTGAAGCTGGCAAAGTTGGTCGAACGGTTCATCTCGGAGTTGGCTATAGTAAGGACGCATTTGGAGGAGGATTTCACCGCTCTCGTTCAATGGAAGAGGGAACGAATGACACGATGAAGATTTATAATATGTGCGTGAAATTACTAGCGGAACATTTTGAAGAACTTCCCGTCAGACGTTTATCTGTTACCTTATCTAATCTTGAGCCTGAACATTCCATGCAACTGAGTTTATTTGATGTGCAGAAATGGCGCAACAGAAAATTGGGCGCTGCCATGGATCAGATTCGTAGCAAATATGGATCGGCCTCTCTTTTACGCGCTGTGTCTTACACAGATGCGGGGACTGCACGTACACGTGCCAAACTTATTGGTGGGCATAAGGCTGAATAAAGAAGAGATGCCCGAGGAAATAGAAATCATTTCATAACCCGAATAATTTCTATTTCCTATCTTCTCTAAATTCCGAACATTTGCTAAACTAATCTAGTCTGCAAAAAAGAAGCGGGGGAAATGGAACGTGAAAGTATTTTTAGAATTAGGGTGGTTTTTTAAAGAGAGAAAGAAACAGTACATCATCGGTATCCTCATGCTGATGGTCGTTGCGTTTTTGCAACTACTGCCACCTAAAATAATTGGCTATGTTGTTGATGAAATCCGACTAAATACTCTTACAGGAGAAACGCTACTCAAATGGCTTTTGGTATTAGCAGCGGCAGCTATTGCTATGTATGTGATCCGCTATTACTGGCGAATGATGATTTTCGGTTCAGCTATCTTGCTCGCACGCCAATTGAGAGAAAGATTATTTCGTCACTTTACACGCATGTCACCACAGTTTTATCAAAAACGTCGTGTTGGAGATTTAATGGCACATGCAACGAATGATTTGTCCGCAGTTCAACAAACTGCTGGAGCGGGCGTTCTAACGCTCGTTGACTCTCTAACTACTGGTGGGTTTGTCATTGCTGCAATGGCAATAACAATCAACTGGAAACTGACACTCATTGCTCTTATTCCAATGCCTATTATGGCTTATTTAACAAATTACTATGGGAAATTGTTGCATAGTCGTTTTCATTTTGCCCAAGAAGCTTTTTCGAATTTAAATGATAAAGCACAAGAAAGTATATCAGGCATCAAAGTAATTAAAACATTTGGTCAAGAAAAAGAAGATATTCAAGATTTTGTTCAATTATCAGATGATGTGGTTCAAAAAAATGTTCATGTTGCTAAGGTGGATTCTCTATTTGATCCGACCATTTCAGCTATTGTAGGGATTTCCTTCTTTTTATCTATCTTTTTTGGTGCGAGGTTTATAGTAGCTGGTGATATGACGATAGGTGATTTAATCGCCTTCACGGCATATCTTGGATTATTAGTGTGGCCGATGCTTGCATTTGGTTGGTTGTTTAATATCGTAGAAAGAGGACGTGCTTCTTACGATCGAATCCGTACGCTACTAGCAGAACCAGCCGATATAGATGACGCAGAACATGCTTTAGATGAAAAAGCACAAGGTGACTTAGACGTAAATATCACAGAATTCAAATTCCCAGACGACGATCGAGCAGCATTAAAAGATGTCCACTTTACCCTTAAACGCGGAGAGACACTTGGAATTGTCGGGAAAACCGGTTCTGGAAAAACAGCTATTTTGAAGTTATTACTACGTGAATTTGAAGGCTACAATGGGGCAATTACATATGGCGGCCATTCAATCAATGTTTATAAAAAAGAGCGCCTTCGTTCAGCGATAGGATATGTGCCGCAAGATCATTTCTTATTCTCAACAACAGTAGCAGGAAATATTGCATTTTCGAATACAAGTGCTCCAATTGAAGAGGTATACGAAGCAGCGAAATTAGCTCATATTCATGAAGATATTTTAAAATTCACAAATGGTTATGAAACGATCGTTGGGGAAAGAGGCGTTTCTTTATCAGGTGGACAAAAGCAACGTATTTCCATCGCTCGTGCCTTAATGATGAAACCAGAATTACTTATTTTAGATGATTCCTTATCAGCTGTAGATGCTAAAACGGAAGAAGCCATTTTAGAATCTTTAAAAGCAACACGTACAGATGAAACGACGATTATTACCGCACATCGATTAAGTGCCATTCAACATGCACATCAAATTATCGTGATGCATGAAGGAACGATTGTCGAAAAAGGCTCTCATGCTGAACTAATGGAACAAGAAGGACGATATTACGAGATGTATCAACTACAGCAATTAGAAGCGCTCGTGGAAATGGGGGGTGAGGTTTGATGGAACAACAGCCTAAACTCACTGGAAAAGATCAAAGTATTATATTGAAAAGACTGATCTCCTATTTAAAGCCACATAAAAAAGTTATTATTTTTGCTTTGTTTTTATTAGGATTAACAGTTGTAGGTGACGTCCTCGGTCCACTACTCATTAAAACGTTTATTGACGATTATTTAACTGTTCGAAATTTCCCAACAGGACCTCTTGTTGGACTAGCTGCTGCCTATATATTTATTCAAATAAGTAATGTTTTTATAAGCTATTTTCAATTGCTAAAGTTCCAAGAAATTGCCTTAAAAATTATTCAACAAATGCGTATCGATGTCTTTACTAAAGTACAAAACCTGGGGATGCGTTATTTTGATCAAACTCCAGCAGGTAGCATAGTGTCTCGTGTAACGAATGACACAGAAGCCATTAAGGATATGTTCGTCAGCGTATTAGTAGGATTTGTTCAAAGTGCATTCTTAGTCGTTGGCGTATACATTGCCATGTTTATCTTGAATGTTAAATTGGCACTTGTAACGTTATTACTGTTACCTATCTTGTTTTTCATTATTGTCACGTATCGTCGGTATAGCTCGGTATTTTATCAAGACTTACGTGAACGTTTAAGTCAATTAAATGCCAAATTAGCAGAATCTCTACAAGGAATGTCGATGATTCAAGCATTTCGACAAGAGCCAAGGCTAAAAGATGAATTCAATGATATTAATGAACAGCATTGGAAAGCTGGCAAACGTAATATAAAAATGGATAGTCTATTACTACGCCCGGCAATTGATTTGGTGTATGCATTAGCCTTGATCATGTTACTAAGCTACTTCGGGATTACGTCATTTACGAATACGATTGAAGTAGGGGTTATCTATGCATTCGTTACGTATATTGATCGTTTCTTTGAACCTATTAATCAAGTGATGCAACGTCTTTCTATTTTCCAACAAGCGATTGTTGCTGGTTCGCGTGTTTTCAAATTATTAGATGAAGAAGAGTTATCGCCTGCACAAGGCAATACAAACGCTCAAATAAACTCAGGTAAAATCGAGTTTAAAAATGTGACATTCTCTTATGATGGTCAAACAGATGTCTTGAAAAACATTTCATTTACAGCTCAACCAGGAGAAACCGTGGCACTAGTTGGTCATACTGGGAGCGGGAAAAGCTCCATCATCAATTTATTGATGCGTTTTTATGAATACGAACATGGTGAGATTTTAATAGACGGTCACTCCATAAAAGACTTTAAAACATTAGAAATGCGCGAAAAAATGGGATTAGTATTGCAAGATCCATTTTTATTCTTTGGGGATATTGAAAGCAATATTCGTTTGCATAAACAAAGCATGACCGATGAAGAGGTACGTGCTGCCGCTGAATTCGTTCAAGCAGATACTTTCATTAACGCACTGCCTGACGGATACAAACAAAAAGTAACGGAAAGAGGTTCCACATTTTCTAGTGGTCAACGTCAACTCGTCGCATTTGCACGTACAATGGCGACCGATCCTAAGATTTTAGTGCTTGATGAAGCAACAGCTAATATTGATACGGAAACAGAAGTTGCCATTCAGTCGAGTTTGGAAAAAATGAGACTAGGTCGAACAACGATCGCAATCGCCCATCGTTTAAGTACCATTCAAGATGCAGAATTAATTTTAGTTCTCCATCAAGGTGAAATCGTAGAGCGGGGAAGTCACCAAGAATTATTAGCAAGCAAGGGCTTGTACCACAAGATGTATTTATTACAAAATGGCATTGTTGAAGAAAAAGTATAAAGCTAACAGGACATCTAAAAGGTGTCCTGTTTTTTTGGACAAAGAAATGTCATAAGCGTTTTTGACGTTTTTCCTCGTATAATTTGTTACGATATGAACAGAAATGAAAAGGAGCGACCTACATGAGTACCGATCTTAATTTATTTTTAGCATTTGGAGCGGGTTTCTTAAGCTTCATATCGCCTTGTACTTTGCCTCTGTATCCAGCATTTTTGTCATATATTACGGGTATGACATTAGATGAATTGAAAACTGACCGAGGGATTTTACAAAAACGCGGAATCTTGCATACATTATTTTTCCTTCTAGGTTTTTCATTTATTTTCATCGCACTTGGATTTGGCACTAATTTTGTTAATACTGCTTATATTCAGTATCAAGATTTAATTAGACAAATTGGCGCTATTTTTATTGTCATATTTGGATTAATTATTGTCGGTGTTTTCAAACCCGAATTTTTAATGAAGGATCGGAAAGTTCAATTTAAAAACAGACCATCTGGTTATTTAGGGACAATTTTAATTGGTATGGCGTTTGCAGCAGGCTGGACACCATGTACTGGACCTATTCTAGGATCTGTATTTTTACTTGGTGCAGCTAACCCAGGATCTGGCGTATGGTACATGCTTTCTTATGTACTTGGTTTTGCCATCCCGTTCTTTGTACTTTCTTTCTTCATTACACGTATGAATTGGATTCGAAAACACAATATGAAAATCGTTAAAATTGGTGGATATATAATGATTGCCGTAGGGATTTTGTTGTTCTTTGATGGAATGACCTACCTAATTACTTTATTAGGACCATTTTTTGGTGGTTTTCAAGGCTTTTAACACGTAAACTATAGATATATAGTTTGGAGTGATAAGAATGCGTAGAGTTTTAGTTGTTGATGATGCGTTATTTATGCGCGTCACTATTGGAAATATGCTAAAAGAATTACAATTTGAAGTTGTTGGTGAAGCGGAGAATGGGAAAATAGCGGTGGAAAAATATCGGGAATTGCAACCTGATATTGTGACAATGGATATTACCATGCCCGTGATGTCTGGTATTGAAGCAGTTAAATCGATTACGGCTGAATATCCAGAAGCAAAAATTGTCATGATTTCTGCGCTTGGCCAACAACGTCTATTAAAAGAAGCACTTGAAAATGGTGCGAAAGATTTTATTACAAAGCCATTCCACCCAGTTCAATTAGAACAGGTAATGAATAATGTAACGATGGACTTTGATGAAAAATAAATCAAAAGAATTTGTTATCCATGAACGGCAATAGAGGAGAAAAAACATGTTTTTTGAACAAATACCGTCGCAGTGGCTCATAATTGGGTCTAGCGTAATTGCAGTTGTAATGGGTTCTATTGTCATGACAGTTCGAATGAAAGCAGCGAAAAAGCCAGCAACTGCAAAGAAAATTATTTTGCCACCACTTTTTATGTCTACAGGTGCACTTATGTTTGTTTTTGAATATTTTCGAGTGCCGCCAATGCAAATAATTGAAGCAGTAGGGGTAGGATTACTATTTTCTACAGTTCTCATTTGGACTTCTAAGTTCGAAATAAAAGATGGAGACATTTATTTAAAACAATCGAAAGCTTTTATCTTTATCCTAATCGGCTTATTAATTCTTCGTTTAATTGCCAAGATGATATTAAGCTCGACTATTGATATAGGTGAATTAAGCGGTATGTTTTGGTTGTTAGCATTTGGAATGATTGTTCCTTGGCGTATTGCTATGTTGCTTCAATTCAATAAGTTGAAGAAGACACAGCTTCATCAAGCACTATAAAAGCCGACCTTCTAATTTTGAAGGTCGGCTTTTATTTTTCAATCAAATAGATGTTCGTAAGGCGTCATATCCACTTGCATTTCTTTTAGTTTTTTTCGTAAAAATTTATGGTCACGCTTTGGAGTTGCTTGAATATATCCTCGGATAATGTGGTCTTGTTCAATAGATTTAGCGTTTTCTTCAAGAGCAATTTGTCCAACTTTTCCTGCTATCTTCTGTTTTGCAACAGGGCGGAACAGATCTGGAACAGGAGTTACGAGCTCATTTAGCAAAGCTTTCGCTTGATCTCCCCATAAATGAAGCGATTTTTCTACATAGTATTCTTCCCAATCCAAAACCGATTTTCCATCGTCTTTTGGAAGAACCTTTAAGAATTTACGAAACATAAAGTATCCACCAATGGCAAATAATCCACCGAGAACGAATACCCAAAATATGATAAACCATAAAAACCAACCATCTAATGCCATTATTTTCACCTCAAATTATCTCTATTTCCATTATAGAAGGTAAATGATAAAAATTCACGCTCGATATTCTTTTAACGAAATTAAATAATAGCTTACGACACAAATTCGTTAGAAAAGAAGAAACCTCACTCCTTGTATTCTTAAAAATCATTCGATAAGATGAGAAAGAATGAAAGTGGGGCGAAATGATGACTCGATTTACTAAATTTCTTACATGGACCATTCTTAGTGCCATCATACTAACTGGTTGTAACTCAAATAGTTTTAAAGCAGAAACAGAATGGGAAATTGACTCTTTTGAACATGACTCCCATAGAGGCGAAGAAGTATCATTGGATAAATTAAAAGGTCAGGTATGGCTAGCAACCTTCATTTTCACGAATTGTGAGACAGTATGTCCACCAATGACTATGAATATGACTGAAGTGCAAGAAGAATTAATTGCACAAGATGTTGAAGATTATCAAATTGTGGCATTTAGTGTAGATCCAGAAGTAGATACACCTGAAGTCTTAGCAGATTATATATCGAAGTATAATGTGCCAGATGAATCGAAATGGCAATTACTAACTGGATACGCACAAGATTATATGAGTCAATTTGCGCGAGATTCTTTTAAAGTTATCGTTCAAGATGATCCTAATACAAATCAAGTTACTCATGGTACAAGTTTTTATTTAGTAAATCAAGAAGGTTATGTGGTTAAAAGCTATTCAGGTGTAAGCGATGTTCCTACTAAGGAAATTGTGACGGATATGAAAGCATTAATTGAAGATGGAAAGTAAAAGAACTGGCAAAAGCCAGTTCTTTTTTTAACCTATTTTTGCTGCTTTAATAAATCACGAATTTCAACTAACAAAGCTTCTTTCGCATCAATGGTAGGTCCTTCTTCAATAACATCCTCTTTTTTACGTTGGAATTTCATCAGTAATCTTACAAACATAAAAATAGCAAAGGCTATAATCAAAAAATCAAAAATAGACTGGATAAAGTTACCAATCAATACTTCAGATTTTCCAACAGTCCAAATGATACTTGTGAAATCAATCCCGCCTAATACGATGCCTAATAATGGAGTAATGATATCCGAAACGAGAGAAGAAATGATTTTCCCGAATGCTGCCCCTATAACAACAGCGATTGCTAGATCCATGACATTCCCTTTTAATGCAAATTTCTTAAAATCCTGCCACATTTTTCTTCACCCCCCTTAAGAATAGTCTACTGAATGTCGATACTATTGTATAGAGAAGGTTTTATACCTAGTATAGGTTTTTAAAATAGGAGGAATTGGTTCGTGACCTATCAGTCTATATACAAGTTTCATGCGTTTCGAATCGTTTTTATTTACGCGATTTTTGGAACGATATGGATTTTATTTTCGGATTCAATTATGTTTCATTATGTACCTGAATTTAAATCTTTTTCTTTAATGAAAGGGATGTTTTACATTATCTTCACATCTTTTTTACTCCTCTATTTATTAAAATACTCTTGGGGAGAAATTGATGAAGCTCAAAAGAAGTTACATACATTTTTACATACGGATCCCCTTACAAAATTACATAACCGAATTGCTTTACAAAGTAAATTAGAATTTTTAGTACAAGAAAATCAAACATTTTGTTTGTTATTTATCAATGCTGATCGATTTAAAACGTTCAATGAACAATATGGTCACCTTTTTGGGGATGAATTATTAAGACAAATGGCGAATCGTATGACAGATATTGCACCAAAGAAAAATGCTGCATATTTAGCTAGATGGGGAGCAGACGAATTCATCCTAGTATTAAAAGGAATCGATAAAAATACAGTGAAAGAACATTCACTAAATCTACAAATGCAATTACAAGAACCGATGGTGATTTTCAATCAAAAAGTAAGCTTAACTTTTAGTTTAGGATGCTCTTTTTACCCAGAAGATGCCCAAGTACCAAGCGATTGCATCCGTTTTTCTGAATTAGCACTTCATGAAGCTAAATCAGAAGGAGGGAGAACCATTGTTTATTATCATAATGATTTATCAGCAAAGGCATTAAATCGCTTTGAATTAGAAAACGGTCTAAAAATGGCTATCCCTAATAATGAATTATTTGTTGTATATCAGCCACAAATTTCAGCTTTAAGTGGAGAGTTAATTGGGTACGAAGCTTTATTAAGGTGGAAATACAAAGAGAAATTAATTTCTCCTGCTGAATTTATTCCAATAGCAGAAGAATCAGGATTAATTGTTCCAATTGGAGAATTTGTCATACAATCTTCGTGCAGACAACTCTTGCATCTAAATAAACAAGGTTACAAAGATATAGTTATGAGTGTAAATGTGTCTTCTCGACAGTTTTATCAATTAGAATTTGTAAACCGACTACTTGAAATTGTGATAAATGAAAAAGTAAATCCTAATCAAATAATGATCGAAATCACGGAGTCTATCATCATGGAATCCACAAGCTTTGTAATGGAATCGTTGAATAAGTTACGTGATGCAGGCTTTCAAATTGCAATTGACGATTTTGGTACAGGCTATTCCTCATTTAAATATTTGGAAGAATTACCACTAGATTTAATTAAAATCGATCAAAGTTTTACTCAATCTCTACATAAAACGAGAACAAGAGCCATTGTACAATCTATCGTATCTTTAGCACATAATCTTCAGCTTGAAGTATTAGCTGAAGGAGTTGAAACGCTAGAGCAATCATCTATTCTTCAAGAGATGGAATGTCATTATTTACAGGGCTATTATTATGGTCGACCAGACGTAATTCATGAAGTGACACCCTTTTTGAAAATATGATAAACTGATGAAAAACTAGGATGCGACTTCATGAATAAGAAAAAGAAGACTAAGGGAATGTCTGCAGGAACTAAAGGGTGGATCATTCTTCTCCTATTACCAGTGACTATTACCATTTATGTGATGGCGATTTTGCTATGGCAAGAAATGCAAGAGATTCCGTTTGTCCAATCCCTTACAAAAACAGTTCAAGAAGTTCCTTTGAATATAGTCGAGATGGAGATTCCTGAAGAATATATTTCAGTCTACAAAGATGCCGCGGAGGCCTATGAAATTCCTTGGACTTTATTAGCCGCACATCACCGAATCGAAACACGTTTTTCCACGATGGATCCATTATTATCTCCAGTTGGAGCAGAGGGTCATATGCAGTTTATGCCTTGCACGTTCGTTGGATGGCAGCATCCCAGTTGCGGTGGGCTAGGGAAAGGGAATATTCCTAAAGACGAAAAAACCAATCCAACCATCATTGCACAATACGGTGGGTACGGAATTGATGCCAATAAAGATGGAAAAGCAGACCCATATCAAATTGAAGATGCTATGTATAGTGCCGCTCATTATTTGTCTAGTAATGGCGCAGCAAATGGGGAAATTGAAAAAGCAGTTTTCATGTACAACAGAAGTGATGAGTATGTAGAAGATGTCATGTACTACTACAAAAAGTACGAAGAACAAAGAGAGGTAAATGGGGAAGGGAACTCATAAGAAAAGAGTCGATCAAATGATCGACTCTTTTTAAATCTAATTATTTACGAAGTGCACGCATGATTAAGCTTACGATTAACACTAATAGGATAGCTCCGATGAAAGCTGGAATAATTGACATTCCCCATACTTCTGGTCCAAAGCTTCCGAATAATGATCCACCAATCCAAGCACCAATAATACCTGCAATAATGTTACCAATAATTCCGCCTGGTAAATCTTTACCTAAAATAAGTCCTGCTAACCAACCAATGATCCCACCAATAATAAGATATAAAATGAATCCCATGTTCGTCATCTCCTGTTCTGTATAAGTAATTTGTCTTGCTAGTAATTAAATAACCTAAAATCACAATGTTCAAACCTTGTTCAAAAAAATATTTTATTTTACATATAAAATACAAGTGTTACTTATGAAAAGGTTTCATTATAATGTGCAGTCCTAAAAGAAATATACAAAAAAGAATTGTACTTAAAATACTCATAGTTCAAGCTATGAAATCCATAAACTATAATTGTTAAAATATTTTGCAAATTAACGATTTTAGGCTTATAATTTTAAAAAAGGAGTGACTTATTATGAACGACATAATGAGTAACAAGTTAAACAAGCAGGCTGCATGGTTTGTCATGTTTCACACCTTATTTATTTTTAATTTAGCTTTTGATATTTTAGAATTTATGTAAAACGGGTAGCTAGTCTATCCGTTTTTTTTATTGGAAAAAAGGAGAATTACTATATGAAGAAACTGTGGGATCGTGAACAATATATTGCTTCATTTCATCAAATGAAAAATAAAGATAAAGCAATACCAATGGAAGCTTATCTGAAAAACATGTTTCCTTTTCTCGGAATAAAAAGTCCGGAGCGAAAAGAAATCGTAAAAGAATATTTTTCAGCTTATCAATTGCCAAGCGAGGATGTTTTATTAGAAGAAATCTGGGCAATTTATCAATTACCTGAAAGGGAATTTCAATATGCAGCTATAACGTTGCTAAGCAAAAAAATAAAGACACTTCAAATTAATGACTTGTCTTTCATTGAAAAATTAATAATCGAAAAATCATGGTGGGATAGTGTTGATTCTATTGCTCCTACAATTGTCGGTTCAATTGTTAAGAACAACAGACATGAAGGGGAAGAAATTATGAAACTGTGGTCTAACTCAGAGAATATGTGGTTAAACCGTTCTGCCATTTTGCATCAATTAAAATATAAAGCAGATACGAATGAGGAATTGCTGGAGGAAATTATTGGGAATCATATCAATTCGAAAGAATTTTTCATACAAAAATCAATTGGTTGGCTTTTGCGTGAATATGCGAAAACGAATCCAGAATTCGTAAAGAATTTTGTTTCAACCATAGAATTAAAACCTTTGAGTAAGCGGGAAGCTCTTAAACATTTATAAAAAAAAGCAGCCGATTCAGCTGCTTTTCTACTTTACACTTCCACTGACAAACGTTTGATCTTTATAATACATATTTTTTACTAATACATTTGGTCCAAGACACTTTACAGCTGGACAGTGGCAATTGAGTTCTTTAGCTAATGGTGATTTGAGCCATTGCTCAAAAATCTTGGGTAACGAATCACCTTTTAAGTTACCTAGAACTGGAGCATCGCCAAAATCCGTCACAATGACATCACCAGTGAAAATGTTAATGTTTAAACGGGAACGTCCATCAGGATCATTTCGAACTGAAACATTCGGCTCGGATTTTAATCTGTTTTGAAGAATTTGATCTTCTTCGTTAGAACTACAAGGATAAAAAGGTAATGTACCAAAGAGCATCCATGTTTTTGGATCTCGAATATCTAATAAGTGATGAATGGCTTGTCGCGTTTCTTCAAGTGTTAAAGATGTTAAGCTGCTTGCAAAATCTGATGGATACATAGGGTGAATCTCATGTCTCGAACATTGCATTTCACCCACTACTTGACGGTGGATATGCTCTAAATAAGGCAAGGTGTTTTTATTTAACATGGTTTCTGCTGAAACCATTACACCATGCTCTGAAAGCATTTTGCTGTTTTCAATCATGCGATTAAACAATTTAGCTCGTTGTTCAATAGTTGGTTTACGGTTCATGTTTACAAAACCTGTTTCAGTAAACTCTTCAAGGGTACCCCAGTTATGAGAAATATGTAAGACATCTAAATAAGGGGCAATCATTAAATATCGTTCTGGGTCGAGGGTTAAATTTGAGTTAATCTGTGTCCGTACTCCGCGTTCTCTTGCATATTTTAATAGAGGTAAAACATAATTTATAACAGATTTTTTAGATAACATTGGCTCTCCACCGGTAATACTAAGCGTTTGTAGATATGGGATCTCATCTAATCGCATCTTAAGAAGCTCAAAAGGTAAGGCTACCGGATCTTTCGGCTGCAAAGTGTACCCAACAGCACAGTGCGCGCAGCGCATATTACAGAGTGTAGTCGTTGTAAATTCAATATTGGATAAAGTAAGTTTTCCATGTCTCTCTACATCCAAATATGCTTCCCATGGATCATGAGAAGGTGAGATTTTGTTAGATAATAAATCATTCATTTTAAAGTCTTCCTTTCTACCATGAACTATTGTCGCATAAGAAGCGTTTTAAGAACATGTAAAATTGTTTATTCTCATATTTTTCACGTATGATAAAAAGAAACGAAAAGAGGAGAATCGCGATGAATCTTCCATCACCGATTTTGTTTTACGACGGAAACTGTGGGTTTTGTCAACAGTCTGTCCAATTTGTTCTCAAAAATGAAAAAAGTGACGTTGTGTTTTTTGCACCTCTTCAGAGCGATATAGCTGATGAAATGAAAAAAGAATACCCAGAACTTCATAATATTGATTCAATCGTGTTTTATGAGGGAAAGGAATTGTTAGTTGAGTCTGATGCTGTATTAGCTTTAGCCACTTATTTAAAAAATCCGTTTCCATTTGCTAAACATGGTCTTGTATTTCCAAGATTTTTACGAGATGGATTGTATCGGGTAATTGCAAAACATCGTCATCGATTAGTTGATTCGAATGAATCGTGTATATTGCCAACTGCTGAACAAAAGAAACGGTTTTTAAGTTAACAGAAGGAGAGAGAGATATGTTTTTAGAAAAAAATAATGAAATTCGTAAGAAATTATTTCAAACGATAGAAGGGTTAACGGATGAACAGTTTAATAAAACACCTTCTAGTGGAGGTTGGTCTCCGAAACAAATTTTCGAACATCTTGTTCGAATGGAAACAGTAATAGGTACGAATATTGCAAGAGAGTTAAAAAATCCAGATAGCCCAAAAGCGCGGAAAAAACCGATTCAACTTACGACATCTCGTCTTATAAAAGTGGAAGCCCCTGGTTACACCGAACCTTCAAATGAATTCAAGTCAAAACAAGAAATGAAAAAAGAAATTCATGATTCAAGACTCTTCTTATTAGATGTTTACGAATCCAGCAACAAAGAAGTATTCAAAAGCAAATCATTTAAACACCCAATCTTTGGACAAGTTCCACTCATTCAATGGTTTCCATTTGTCGGATTACACGAAAAAAGACATTTGAAGCAATTGGAAAATACGATTAAAAATTTATAAGGTCATAAAGATTACTTATGACAACCTATAATTTTAATGTAATTTACTTATAAAGTAGACTACGTTATGATAGGAACTGGAGAAAAGTCGCTATTATTAGATGAGAGCCTTTTCATAAGACTAAAGGAGGAAAAGACATGGCAAAAAGTAATTTACACAATAGCCGTACTTCTTTCGATTTAAACGGAAAAACGTATAATTATTACCGTTTAGCAGCGTTAGAAGAGGCAGGGATCGCAAATGTTTCCCGACTTCCTTATTCAATTAAAGTATTATTAGAGTCCGTTTTACGACAACACGACGGATATGTCATCAAAGATGATCATGTTGAAAAATTAGCTAAATGGGGCAAAGATGTTGACCCTGAAGCTGAAGTACCATTTAAACCGTCACGTGTAATTCTTCAAGATTTCACTGGTGTACCTGTGGTTGTTGACTTAGCTGCGCTACGTTCAGCAATGGCTGAAATGGGTGGAGATCCAGACAAAATCAATCCTGCAATTCCAGTGGACTTAGTAATTGACCACTCTGTGCAAGTTGATAAATATGGTACAAGTGATGCACTTCGCGTGAATATGGAGCTTGAATTTGAGCGTAATGCAGAGCGTTATCAGTTCCTTAGCTGGGCTCAAAAAGCATATGACAACTACCGTGCAGTGCCACCAGCAACAGGTATCGTTCACCAAGTAAACTTAGAGTATTTAGCTAATGTTGTTCATGCTGTTCAAAATGAAGATGGTTCGTACGAAACGTATCCAGATACATTAGTAGGTACTGATTCACATACAACTATGATTAATGGTATTGGCGTTCTTGGTTGGGGTGTAGGTGGTATTGAAGCTGAAGCAGGTATGCTTGGTCAACCTTCATATTTCCCAATTCCTGAAGTTATCGGTGTTAAATTGACTGGCGATCTTCCAAATGGAACAACTGCTACTGACTTAGCACTTAAAGTAACTGAAGTACTTCGTAAAAAAGGTGTAGTAGGTAAATTTGTTGAGTTCTTTGGAGCTGGCGTAACAAAACTTCCACTTGCTGACCGTGCAACAATTGCTAACATGGCACCAGAGTATGGTGCAACTTGTGGTTTCTTCCCAGTTGATGAAGAAGCGCTTGATTATATGCGTTTAACTAGCCGTGATGCTGATCATATCCAAGTAGTTAAAGAATACTTAACTGCAAACGGAATGTTTTTCACTGCTGAAAATGAAGATCCTACTTACACTGATGTTGTTGAGTTAGATTTATCTACAATTGAGCCAAATATGTCTGGACCAAAACGTCCACAAGACTTAATTCCTTTGTCTCAAATGAAAACTGAATTCAACAAAGCAGTAGTTGCTCCACAAGGTAACCAAGGATTTGGTTTATCTAAAAAAGAATTTGCTAAAACTGCTAAAGTAACAATGGCAGATGGTTCTGAAGTAACAATTCCTACAGGTGCTATTGGTATTGCTGCCATTACATCATGTACAAATACATCAAATCCATTCGTTATGATTGGTGCGGGTCTTGTTGCTAAGAAAGCAGCTGAAAAAGGCTTGCGTCCACCAGCATACGTGAAAACTTCTCTTGCTCCAGGTTCTAAAGTAGTAACTGGTTACTTGCGTGATGCAGATTTACTTGCACCTTTAGCTGAAGTTGGATTTGACTTAGTTGGTTACGGATGTACGACTTGTATCGGTAACTCAGGTCCAATGCTTCCTGAAATCGAAAAGGGAATCATCGAAAACGACTTACTTGTAACTTCAGTTCTTTCAGGTAACCGTAACTTTGAAGGTCGTATCCATCCATTAGTGAAAGCTAACTACTTAGCATCTCCACCACTAGTTGTTGCTTATGCATTAGCTGGAACAGTTGATATCGATCTTCAAAACGAAGCTCTTGGTAAAGACAAAGATGGCAATGATGTATTCTTCGCAGATATCTGGCCATCAACAGAAGAAGTAAAAGAAGTTCTTTTACGTACTGTAACACCAGAATTATTCCGTGCTGAATATGCTCGTGTATTTGATGAAAACGAACGATGGAATGCAATTCAAACATCTAATGATTCATTGTATACATTCGATGAAGATTCAACTTATATTCAAAATCCTCCATACTTTGAAGGTTTATCTGTAGAGCCTAACGATATTCAAACGCTTGCAGGTCTTCGAGTAGTTGCGAAATTTGGAGATTCAATCACGACTGACCATATTTCACCAGCTGGTGCAATTGGTAAAGATACTCCAGCAGGTAAGTACTTACGTGAGCGTGGAGTAGAAGTTCGTAACTTCAATTCTTATGGTTCTCGTCGCGGTAGTCATGAAGTTATGATGCGTGGTACTTTCGCTAACATTCGTATCCGTAACCAAATTGCTGCAGGTACAGAAGGTGGATACACAACTTACTGGCCAAACGGCGAAATCATGGCAATTTATGACGCTGCAATGAAATATCAAGAAGATGGAACTGGATTAGTTGTTTTAGCAGGTAAAGATTACGGAATGGGATCTTCACGTGACTGGGCAGCTAAAGGAACAAACCTACTTGGTATTAAAACTGTAATCGCTGAAAGCTATGAACGTATTCACCGTTCTAACCTTGTAATGATGGGTGTTTTACCACTTCAATACTTACCAGGTCAAAACGCAGAATCACTTGGCTTAACAGGTAAAGAAGAAATCAGCGTAAATATTGCTGAAGGCGTAAAACCTCGTGATATTCTAAAAGTAACGGCTAAATCAGCTGACGGTTCTGTTACAGAATTCGATGTATTAGCTCGTTTCGATTCAGAAGTAGAAGTTGATTACTACCGTCATGGTGGTATTTTACCAATGGTACTTCGCGACAAATTAAAAAACTAAAATTGATATAAAATGAAGACTGCAGATAAACTTGAGAAATTCAAGTTTATCTGCAGTTTTTTTATATTTAATATACACATGTTTGAAGAAGCAGTTCTGATAGAATCCAGGTTCTAGTTGAGGATTTGCGCATGTGGGCCAGCGCAAATTAAGTCAGTAACACTCCATCAGTCACCACTTTAAAAAGATTTATCCTATAAACAGAAATAAATAGGTATTTTCTTCACTTGTAAAACATGTAATGAGATAAGGGTTTATACGTCAATAGTAATTCCGATTAAATTTCTTTTATTTGGAAAACTCATTCAATTTAGAATATTGCTATGATACACTTTTAGGAAGATAGTATGTTAGCGAGGGAAGTATATGGACCTACCTTTACTCAAATCTAAACTCGTTCTACCCGTGGCAAGTGAAACCTATATGAGACGGGCTTCTTTAACGCGAACTTTCAAACAAATAACATTAAAAAAATGTACACTAATTTCTGGCGGAGCAGGGTATGGTAAAAGCTCTGCTGTTGCACAATACCTTACAGATAGCCGAATTCATTGTTCGTGGTACACCGTTTCTCCAGAAGATGATGATTTAGCACCGTTCTTACGTTATTTAATTGGTAGTATACAAAGGATTGTTCCTAGTTTCGGTCAGAAGTTTAAAAAAGATTGGTCGTTTCAACCAGCATTTCCAAGTGAGAAAGAATTAATCGCCTGGCATGCTTGGTTTGTTGATGAGCTAGATCATATTGCCGAACCTTTTGTCATTGTTATTGATGACTATCATCTAATTGATCATGTCTTCTCTATAAACTTTATGATGGAACGGATATTAGAACATTGTCCACCTTATATTCATATTGTTTTAATTTCAAGGACCAGACCAAGATGGGCCCAACTACTAAAGTTGAAAATGAAGGGACAATTACTTGAGGTCAATGAACATGACCTCATGTTTACTGAAGAAGAAATACTCGTGTATTTTGAAGATTATTTCAATCGAAGTCTTACTGAAAACGAGACCAAAAGAATACTAGAAATAACAGAAGGTTGGGCAATTGCCATCCAATTAATTGCAATGCAGTCTGCGAGTGAAAACAGTACATTTGATGTTTCACTTAAACCTGCATTAGAAGATTTATTTCACTATCTTTCAGAAGAAGTATTTACGAGATACAAAGAGGTAGAGCAGAAGTGGCTCCTACAATTCTCGATTTTCCCAACATTCTCTCAAGAGTTTATCCAAACATTTTATGGCGAAGGGGCTGGAGTATTTTTGCAACGCTTCCGCAGCCATCATGGTTTCATTCAACAACTAGGGGAAGATTCTGTCTATCGTTATCATGCATTATTTCAACAATACCTAATGACCAAATGGAAACAGACAAACTATCAAGAATATCAACTAGCACATCAAATAGCCGCTACTCATTTCTGGGAAAATGGCGACTCTATTCACTCTATATATCATGCACTCCAAAGTGAAGATTCCCATTTTATTAGCCAAATTGTAATGAAAACTGCACCCAGATTATTGAAACTTGGACAATTCGATTTAATTATGGAAAGTTTAAAAGAAATCCCACTCAGTTATTTTGAGGAGTATCCTGCGTTATATTATTTTGAAGGAGAAGCTAATCGTTATCGCGCTTATTATGAAAAATCAAAACAAGCGTATCAAAAATGTTTACATCTAGCGACTACCAAAGAAGATCCTTATTATATGAGTTACGCTCATGCAGGACTAGCACATATTTATTTAGATACAATTCAACCAGGTTTAGCAGATCCACATTTATCTAATGCCATAGCCTTTGCTAATCAAACGACCAACATGTCTAAGACAGATATGTATAATTTAAAGCGACAATTTGCAGAAAACCTCGTTAATTTAGGTAAAACAAGAGAAGCAAAAGCTTTTATTGAAGTTGAACAATTACCGAAGGATTTATTAACAGATGGAAATTTAGATGCACGGATATTATTAAGAATGGGAAAATTATCGGCTTCATTGCAATTATTAGAAAACCGTATTCGAGAAGAAGATTTAGTACCCGATTCTCACCGAGAAACGGCAGTATTGCTTGCACTTCTAAACGCAATGGTCGGGGAATTATCCCATGCCAGTTATTATGCAACAAAAGGAATTGAAAGTGGAATACGTGAAAAATCTGGATTCGTAGAAGCAGTAGGATTAATACGTAAAGGTCATGCGGAAAGTGTGGATGGTGATCGTTTTTGGGATTCTCCTGAGCGTATGTACCTTCAAGCTATTGAAAAAATGGACCAAATGAATGTTTCTCGAGGAAAAGCAGAGCCTTATTTAGGACTTGCTCTTTTAAAAGCGAAGCAAGGTTATTATTACGATGCACAAATTTTAGCTGAAAAA
Source organism: Paenisporosarcina quisquiliarum (assembly GCF_043641925.1). GTDB lineage: Bacteria > Bacillota > Bacilli > Bacillales_A > Planococcaceae > Paenisporosarcina > Paenisporosarcina quisquiliarum_A. Next base: position 187,610 of record NZ_JBHZRU010000003.1, on the reverse strand, counting down.
GGGTTGAGAGAAACGGAAATTGTGCATGATTCTTGGTTCTCTGCTTATATAAAAATTGGTCTAGCGATTATTTATTATTCATCGAACGAGTTTGAAAAAGCCATAACATATGCTAGACAAGCACAACATGATTTTTCTTTATGCGGCGATTCTTTTGGATTGATGATTTCATCATTTTGGTTAAGTATGTGCGCTTACAATAGTAGTGATGAAAATATTTTCCTTGAAGAGATTAAGATATTCGCTAGATTAATAGTCGAAGAGCAGTATACATTTTTCATTGAAAAATTAACGCTTTATGGCCCTTTTGATTTGCAACAGTTTTATCCATTAATTCAACGTGCAATAAAGGATGATCAACAGGATGAAATGCTTAGACAAATTAGCCAACATTTACAGGTAATACACACTGTTTCGTATCCAGGTTATACGTTACACATCAACTTATTAGGCCCAATTTCTATAAAACTGGGTTTAAAGGAAGTGGATGATCGTAAGTGGCAAAGAGAAAAAGCAAAAGATTTATTTGTCTATTTGTTTATACACAGAGAGCGATTTATACCAAAAGATGAACTTATCCGTGAATTATTTGAAAACCAAGATGAAAAGACGGCCAATCGAGATTTTAAAGTTGCACTTAACGCCTTATTCAATGTATTGGAACCTGAAAGGCCGCCACGAGCAGAATCATACTTCATAATTCGAAAGCAGACGATGTACAGAATTCACCCAAAGGCCGCTATTATTAGTGATGTTCAGAAATTTCAACAATTGGCTTCTCAGGGTTTAGAAGAGCGTAATCCTCAGCAAGCTATCGAGTTATTAAAATCAGCTGTCTCGCTATATAAAGGTGCTTTCTATCTTGATCAATCACTGTGCGATTGGTTTCAGTTTGAAAGAGATCATTTTCATCAAACCTATCTTCAAATCATTGAAAAGTTAGCGCAAAATTCTACTCGTCTTCAGCAATTCGATCAAACCATATACTGGTCTGAAAAGTTACTCAGAATTGACAATACGTGGGAAGAAGCATACCGACTGTTAATGTATGCACACGATCAGAAACATAATCGGTCATTGGCTATTATGTGGTATGAGAGGTGTGTGAAAATGTTGATGCAAGAGTTTGAATTACCTCCAATGGAAACAACTGAACAAATGTACGAACTTATAACGATGGGCTATTCATAACTCTGTTTCGAGAAAGATCGAAGCAGAGTTATTGTTCTTTACAGCTAAAAAGAACTTATTCCTATTTTAAGAAGACTAGAAAGTATAGAATTCCAATTTATTGTCTAGCTCCAAGCGCCAGCCCACACCAAAGCTTGGGCTCGCACGATGCGAGTCATGAAGGCGTTGGGACACGATGTCCCGCACATCGCCTTCCTTCCACCCTCTCTTGCGAAAGCAAGCTTTCGAATCGATTCTTCCAGCGGCGGTGTCGGTCTAGAAGGCACTTTGCGCTTTTCTCGTCGTGTAACTCTTTTGTAACTACTATTCTATAAAATAAACACTAGCAAGAAAACGCTTACAAAAGCGAAATAGGGGAAGGGGATTTTCATGAAAAGAAAGTCATGGTTATTTTTAGCATTAATTTTTGTCATGGTTTTTAGTAGCGCTTGTAGTAACACGGATACAACTAAAGTTCCAGTAAGTGGAGATAATAAGACAGAAGAAGGCGGAACAATTAAAATTGGGGTCTTAGCATCGTTAACTGGGGCACTTGAATCTTACGGAAAACAAACACAGCAAGGATTTGAATTAGGCATTGAATACGCTACTGAAGGCACGATGGAAGTAGCTGGCAAAAAGATAGAAATCATTTATGAAGATACAGAAACAAAACCAGAAGTTGCTGTACAAAAAGCAACAAAATTACTCGAAGAAGATGAAGTGGATTTCCTAGTAGGTTCTTCTAGTTCAGGTGATACACTCGCTGTCCTACCATTAGCAGAAGAATATGAAAAAATTATGGTTGTTGAACCTGCAGTTGCAGACAGTATTACAGGTGCTGAGTTTAACAAATACATTTTCCGTACTTCACGTAACTCGTCTCAGGATGCTGTAGCAGGTGCAGCAGCAATTGCTAAGCCTGGCGTTAAAATTGCCACGTTTGCTCCAGACTATTCATTTGGAAGGGACGGAATTGCTGCATTTAAGAAGGCGGCAGAAGAATTAGGTGCTGAAATCGTTTTAGAAGAATATGCAGATCCAGCAGCAACAGACTTCACTTCAAACTTACAAAAAGTTATCGAAGCGAAACCAGATTACTTGTTCGTTGTATGGGCGGGTGCAAACTCACCTTGGAATCAAATTGCAGATTTGAAACTTCAAGATAAAGGCATCAAAATCTCAACTGGTGCTCCTGATATTCCAGCTTTGACTACTATGGAGGCCTTAGTAGGAATGGAAGGCTTCTCAGTTTACTATCACACATTACCAGATAATGATGTGAATGATTGGTTAGTAGAGAAGCATAAAGAAAAATATGATGGGGCAGTGCCCGATTTATTCACTCCAGGAGGTATGACAGCTGCCATTTCAATCATAGAAGCATTGAAAAAATCAGAAGGAAATGCAGATGGCAATGAATTAATCGGTGTTATGGAAGGTATGTCATTTGAAACACCAAAAGGAAAAATGACATTCCGTGCCGAAGATCACCAAGCTTTACAAACTATGTACTCTGTTAAATTAGAAAAACTAGCTGGTTTTGATTATCCTGTTCCCGTGCTAATTCGAGAATTATCACCTTCAGAAACAGAACCACCAATTCAAAACTAATATAGAGTGAGACGGCCTGTGAAAACAGGTCTGTCTCTCTCCATGTTTAAGAACGTTTCTTGAATATGGAGAGAGACAGAAGAAAGGGTGAAATCGATGACTCCAATTTTAAGAACTGAAAACTTATCCATCAAATTTGGTGGCCATACAGCAGTTAATCAAATGAATTTTGAAATGCCAAAAAACCATTTCAAATCGATTATAGGTCCAAATGGAGCAGGAAAGACAACATTTTTTAATTTAATTAGTGGAGAATTAAAACCTTCTGAAGGAAAAGTTTATTTTAAAAATGAAGATATGTCCCGCTTATCACCTGTTGAAAGAACAAGAAGAGGATTGGGCCGCTCATTTCAAATTACTAACGTATTTCCAAATCTAACCGTATTAGAAAACGTTCGTTTAGCTGTCCAATCTAAAGAGAAAATTCGTTATCAAATGATTCATCATGTACTAAAGTATCCTAACCTCATTCATAAAACTGAGGAACTGCTTGAACTGGTATTATTAGTTTCCAAAAAACATATTGCTGCTAGTCAGTTGTCACACGGTGAAAAACGGAAATTAGAAATTGCGATGTTATTAGCTTTAGATACTGATGTCCTGTTATTAGATGAGCCTACTGCTGGTATGTCACTAGAAGAAGTGCCAGCTATATTAGCCGTAATCAAAAGAATTAAAGAAGAAGGTAATAAAACGATTCTACTAATCGAACACAAGATGGATATGATATTAGATTTGTCGGACTCTATTATAGTTATGTTCAACGGAGAGCTATTGGCAGATGGAACCCCAGAAGAAATCATGCAAAACGAAACCGTTCAAAATGCTTATTTAGGAGGTTCATATAATGACCACGCTGTTAAAAGTTGAAGGGGTTCATACGTTTATCAATCAATATCATATTTTACAGGGTATAACATTCGAAGCAAAAGAGGGAGAAGTTAGTGTGCTTCTTGGGCGGAATGGTGCTGGAAAAACGACCACACTTAAAACGATTTTAGGATTAACTCCAGCTTCAAAAGGTAGTGTTCTGTTTAAAGGAGAAGACATTACGAAAAAACCCACTTATGGAATTGCCAACAAAGGGATTGGCTATGTTCCTGAGGACCAAGGGATTTTTGGTTCATTAACCGTAGAAGAAAACATGAAAGTGGCGATGCGAAAAGACGATGAAGAAACGTTAGCCAAGCAAGATTACGTGCTTAATTTGTTTCCTGATCTCAAAAAGTTTTGGAAAAAAGATGGTGGTCATCTTTCAGGGGGACAAAAACAAATGCTAGCGATGGCTAGAGCATTCGTCGGAAATAGTCAGCTGTTATTAATTGATGAACCTTCAAAAGGGCTTGCACCTATTGTCATTGAAAAAGTAATGGAAGCCATTGTAGATATGAAAAAACATACGACAATCGTATTGGTTGAACAGAATTTTATGATGGCAAGTCGAATTGGAGATACATACACGCTTATAGATGATGGTGAGACAGTTCAAGCAGGACGGATGCAAGAATTAATTCACGATGAACAATTGAAACGAAAATATTTAGGAATAGGATAAGGGGGGACAGTCATGGAACTACTCATGAATTTAACGATAAATGGGCTAGCAACTGGCATGTTAATCTTCCTTTTAGCAGCCGGTTTAACGTTAATTTTTGGTTTGATGGACGTTCTTAATTTCGCGCATGGTGGATTATTTGCATGGGGTGCCTACGCTTCTGTTTGGTTCTATGCACTAACGGATAGCTTTGTACTCGCTATTTTAGGAGCTATATTAACAGGGATAATCTTAGGGTTTATTACGGAGAAATTAATTATCACACCCGTATATGGTAATCATGTCCAACAGATCTTAATTACCCTTGGATTTATGCTTGTCCTAACTGAAATGTTGAAAGTGGTATTTGGTCCCAATCAGATTGCTGCTAGAACACCTGAATTTTTATCTGGTAGTTGGGAAGTCGGGGACGTCATTATCATTAAATACCGTGTATTTATTATCATTATGGGCTTTCTTGTATTTGGAATTTTTCAGTATATCCTTAAGAAAACTAAAATCGGTTTAATTGTACGTGCAGGAGTTATGAATAAAGAGATGGTTCAAGCACTTGGGATTAATATTAAAAACGTTTTCCTATATGTGTTTATCGCAGGTGCGGCTTTGGCGGCACTCGGTGGCGCCTTAATGGCACCTTATTCAGGAGTCATTTACGCAGAGATGGGAATGGAGTTTGCGATTCTAGGTTTCATTGTTGTAGTAATTGGAGGAATGGGCAGTTTTCCAGGATCCTTGTTAGCCGCTATTATTGTAGGGGTTACAGGTAGTTATATGGCTTACTATGTACCATCCTTATCTTTAGCAGTAAATATGATGATCATGGCTATTGTACTAGTTTTCCGTCCGCAAGGTTTATTTAGAGCAAAGGGGTGAAGACATGACTACTAAATATCAATGGAACAATATCTTTCTCTCAATCATTGTCATTGTGTTGTTCATCTTCCCTTTTGTTATAGACTCAAGGAGTTGGACAATTCTTTTAACACAAATTTTTATTTTTTCAATATTAGCAATGAGTTATGATATTTTACTAGGATATACAGGTATTGTATCTTTCGGTCACGCAATGTTTTTCGGTATTGGCGCATATACGACAGCAGTTATGTTAGATCGTATAGAGCCTACAATTAGTGTGTTTATTTTATCTATAGCCACAGGGATGATCATTGCAGGAATCATTAGCTTCCTTGTTGGGCTTATGACTTTACGCTTGAAGAGTCACTTCTTCGCCATGCTAACTCTAGCTCTTTCTGGGCTATTTTTAGTACTTGCTGAAAAGTGGCGTAGTTTGACATCAGGTAATGATGGGTTTACGTTCCGTGCTCCAGAGTTTTTTAAAGATCGAATCATGTTTTATTTGGTCGTACTTGTCTGTTTGATTGTGGTTTACATTCTACTTAGACGATTTGTACAATCACCACTTGGTCACGTGTTAGTAGCAGTAAGAGAAAATGAACAACGAACCAAATCATTAGGGTACAATACGCTTCATTACAAAGTAATTGCATCTGTTGTAGCAGGAGTTGTTGCTAGTTTAGCAGGAGCATTTTATGCCATAAGCTTACGGTTTGTTAATACCAGTGTCTTGACGATGGACATCACACTGGACGCCTTACTTATGACCATTATTGGAGGCGTGGGTACGTTGATTGGTCCTATAATAGGTGCTGGCGTAATTGAGTTGTCTCAGCATTACTTATCAGGACTTGCGAAGGATTACCCGATTTTTGAACGGTGGATTATCTTCTTCGGTATCATCTACATTTTGGCCGTTATTTTCTTCCCTTCTGGTATTGTTGGGACTTTTAGAAATTGGTTTAGCAAAAAGGAAAAAACAAACGGTAAAGAAAATAAATCAAGATCGGCGGGGTTATGATGCCTATTGGAATTGTCAGTACCGGTGTGTACATACCCTCCCACTCAATGTCAGCAGAAGAAATTGCTGCTGCATCTAACGTTCCCTTACATGTTGTAAAAGATAAAATGGGCATTACGAAAAAACCAATCCCAGGCCCAAATGATCACACTGTCCAAATGGGTATATGGGCAGCTCAAGATGCATTGAAACGAGGTCAGGTTGATCCCAAATCAATTGATTGTGTGATTTATATCGGGGAAGAACATAAAGAATATCCATTATGGACCGCTGCCATTAAAACACAAGAAGAGATTGGTGCTTATCATGCTTGGGGATTTGATATAGCCCTTCGTTGTGGCACGACAATTTTAGCTTTAAAACTCGCTAAAAGCTTAATGCTATCGGACGACTCGATTGAAACTGTACTTTTAGCAGGTGGGTATCGAAACAGTGATTTTATTGATTATACAAATGAAAGTACTCGTTTCATGTTTAACCTAGGAGCGGGTGGAGCTGCTATGATTTTGAAAAAGAACCATGATGTCAACGCTCTTTTAGAATCGGACCTTATGACAGACGGCTCATTTTCTGAAGATGTAGTGGTCCCAGTAGGAGGAACTAAAACTCCATTAACACAAGAATTATTAATGTCTGGAGCATATAAACTAGACGTGTTAGATCCTGAGGGAATGAAAAAAAGACTGGAACAAAAATCGATGCAAAACTTTTTAAAAGTCATTCGACATTCTTTGTCGAAAAGCGGATTTACAGAACATGATATTTCGTTCTTGGCGATTCTCCATATGAAAAAATCAGCACATAATTATGTATTAAATGAACTCGGATTATCTGAAGATCAGTCTATTTATTTACACGAATATGGACATATCGGTCAAATGGATCAAATCATTTCTTTGCAACTTGCAGAGCAACAAGGCAAATTAAAAAAAGGGGACATTGTTGTCTTAGTAAGTGCTGGTATTGGATATGCATGGGGTGCTACGACTATAAAATGGGGTTCTGAATAGGAGGCTAACAATAGTATGCAAAAAATATTACTTGATAACGGTGAAACAATATCATATCGCGAACGTTACGGTGGGGACCAAGTTATAGTGCTTGTCCATGGGAATATGACATCCTCTAAACACTGGGACGTTTTAATCGAACAATTAGATTCAAAATACAAAATATATGCACTTGATTTAAGAGGATATGGAGAATCGAGTTATCATAATCGAGTACAAGGAATTTCTGATTTCTCTAATGACTTAAGAGGATTTGTTGATGCACTAGGCTTAGAGACATTCCATTTAGTGGGGTGGTCTACTGGTGGGGCAGTTTGCATGCAATTTGTTACTGATCACCCTAATCGCTGTGAAAAGATGGTACTTCTAGCGTCAGCTTCTACAAGAGGTTACCCTTTCTATGGAACAAATGCAGATGGGACACCAGATTTACAAACTCGACTACAAACCATTGAACAAGTAGAAGAAGATTCGGGCAAAACGAAAGCTATCCAAAGTTTATATGATTCGAAAAACCGTGAAGGCTTAAAAGCAGTATGGAACGCGTTAATTTATACGCATAATCAACCAGAAGAAGATCAATACGAAAAGTATGTTACAGATATGTTGACACAACGAAATTTAGCGGACGTTTACTACTCTTTAAATAGTTTCAATATAAGTGGAACGCATAATGGCGTCACTAAAGGAACGAACCAAGCTAAAGACATTTCAATCCCAGTACTCATATTACGAGGTGACCGGGATTATGTCGTTTCTGAACAAATGACACAAGAAATAGTAGAAGATCTTGGAGACAATGCGACGTATTTACCTTTATTAAATAGTGGTCATTCACCGTTAATAGATGATCTTCCACAATTAATAAAACATATAGAAGAATTTTTAGGATAGGAGACAAAACCATGCGTTTACACAATCAAGTTGCCATCATTACAGGGGGCGCTAATGGAATAGGTTATGCGGCTGTTGAACGTTTTGCAGAAGAAGGAGCTAAAGTCGTTCTAGCTGATTATGATGAAGCTACGGGAATAGATGCGGCTAGCAAACTTAGAGATTCAGGCTACGACGTAACATTTATTCAAGTGAATGTTGCAAATCGAGAGAGTGTCCAGCAATTGATTGATCGTACGGTGGAAACCTATGGTGGAATTGACATTTTAATTAATAATGCTGGCATTACACGAGATGCAATGTTAGCTAAAATGGAACCTTCAAACTTCCAACAAGTATTAGATGTCAACATGACGGGTGTCTTTAACTGTACGCAAAGCGCTCTTCCGCATTTGATTTCAAAAGGAAAAGGGAAGATTATCAATACTTCTTCAGTTAGTGGTGTTTATGGGAATGTGGGGCAAACAAATTATGCAGCTTCTAAAGCTGCAGTTATCGGAATGACTAAATCATGGGCGAAAGAATTAGGCCGTAAAGGGATAAATGTAAATGCGGTGGCACCTGGCTTTACAAGGACAGCAATGGTGGAGAAAATGCCTGAGAATATTATTGAACAAATGAAGTCCATTGTTGCCTTACAACGACTAGGTGTTCCAAAAGACATTGCTAATGCTTATTTATTTTTAGCATCATCTGAATCTGATTACGTAAATGGCCATGTTCTTCATGTTGACGGGGGAATCATGATGTAAGAAAGGAAGCGTACGAATGTATAACGATCAAACCTGGTTTCTAAAACGTGCACAAATGGCTCCGGCAAAACTTGCTTGTGTTGATATCGATAGTGGTCAACAATGGTCGTATGCTCAATTTGCTGTTCTAATTAATGAATGGGTAATTCGGTTGTCAAATAAAAAACTGCAAAAGGGTGACCGAGTTGCCATTCTAGCAGCTAACCATCCAGAATTGATAGCCATTTTATTTGCATGCGGGTTAAAAGGTTATATATATGTACCTTTAAATTTTAGGTTAACAACAAATGAACTCACAGAAATTATAAGCAATTGTGAACCAACACTCTTAATAACGGACAATACATATACACATATAGCACACTCATTATTAGTTGAGGAGAATGTCCTTAATCGACAAACTGCTTTGACGAAAAATAAATTATCTGCTGCTTTACAATACGACTTGTCTATTTCAGTTGATTCCCCATGGATGATTATTTACACTGGCGGAACGACGGGTAAGTCAAAGGGAGTAAAACTCTCTTATAACAATGTGAATTGGAATGCCTTAAATACAATAGTAAGTTGGGGGCTTTCTGATTCTGATTGCACTGTTACATATATGCCTCTATTTCATACGGGCGGCCTTAATGCCTTGTCAATTCCAATATTAATGGCAGGTGGAACAGTAGTTGTTGGGCAACGTTTTGATGCAGAACAAGCTCTTAGAGAAATAATAGAATGGAAAGCGACTATTTCATTATTTGTCCCTACTATGTACCAAGAAATGATTCAAACTAAGACATTTAATACTAGTGAATTTCCTAATGTTCGTGCATTTCTCTCTGGAGGTGCTCCTTGTCCCGTTAAGATCTATGAAAAGTTTTTTTCTAGAGGGTTACCATTTAAAGAAGGTTACGGGCTTTCCGAAGCGGGACCAAATAATTTTTTCATAGATGTAGAATTAGCTAAAATAAAAAAAGGTTCTGTAGGAAAGAGTATGCAGTTTGTGGACATCATAATCGTATCAGATACCGGTCTTCCATGTGCGATTAATGAAGTAGGTGAACTTTGGATTCGCGGAAACCATGTTTTTTCTGGCTATTGGCAAAATGATGAAGAAACCAATGCAGCCATGCACAGAGAATGGTTAAAGACGGGTGATCTTGCAAAGATGGATGTTGATGGCGACTATTATATTGTAGGAAGAAAAAAAGACATGATTTTAACAGGGGGGGAAAATGTATACCCACTGGAAGTCGAACATTGCTTAATCGAGAGTAATATGATTAAAGAAGTAGCTGTTATCGGATTAAAGGATACAAAATGGGGTGAAATGGTTACAGCTTTTATTGCTCTAAAACATCCAAATTCTTATAATGAAAAACAGCTGATTGAACATTGTCGGAAGTATATAGCAGGTTATAAAATACCAAAGAGATTTGTTGTTGTAGCCGAACTACCTAAAACACATGTTGGAAAAATTGATAAAAAAAGATTGATTGATTTCATATAGGATTCAAAAGAATTTGAAAGGAATTAATTGAAGAATTAAAGCTTGCAGTCGGTTGTCCTGATGGGCAGCCTTTTTCTCTGCAAATAATAAACTGAGTTAAATAAACAGTAGATTTATAGAACTTTCAACACATCTGCTTATATACATAGATTGTCCTATACTGATAATATAGAATTATAAAAGTTTTCTTACTAGGAAGAGGTCACCTTATTATGTTAGATAATAATCTAAGTACTGTTGAACAAAAACTTGAAACGAAATTAGACTCTTTTTTACAAGTAATACCGGTTATTCAAAAGATGTTGCCTGACATTGCGATTGGTATAACTAATACCGAGGAATGGTTAGCTTATTACCCAGGTAAAAAGATTGATATAGGCGCTTTAAAAGGCTTGAAAATTAACCCGCTTGAGCCGTTAGCTGAATGTATTTCAGAAAATAAAGTAATAGAAGCACAAGTACCAGCTGAATTCTTTGGTATTCCCTTTACAGGCTTAGCAACTCCAATTACAGATGGCAATGTGGTTATTGGCGCAATCGCAATTCAACTTCAAAAACAAAACGAACAGGAATTACGTAAAATTTCTGATCAAATTGTTGAATTTATTGAAAAAGCAAACGAACGTGTAACGGATATTGCAAAAGGGGCAGAAGGTCTAAGTGCCATTACCTCAAATCTCCTTGAGCAATCAAATAATACTTCTTCAGAAATGAAACAAACAGATGAGGTTATTAGTTTCATTAAAAATATTGCGAATCAAACGAATCTATTAGGTCTTAATGCAGCAATTGAAGCTGCAAGAGCAGGAGATATGGGACGTGGATTCGGGATTGTTGCTGATGAAATACGTAAACTGTCGAAAGAAACTGTCTCTTCAACTGAAAAAATTCAAACTACGCTTGAAAACATCAAACGATCTATGACCGAAATTACATTGTCAGTTGAAAAAGTTGTTTCAGTTGGACGTGAACAAGCTGTTTCTACAGAAGAAATTTCTGTCTTTATCGATCAAATCGAAGAAATGAGTAAAGAACTGAACAAATACGCTGCAGAACTATAAGGCATTCATGAAAACCATCTACTTTTAGATGGTTTTTTGCTTTTTTTTAATAATGTTAAATTAAATGAATAGTCATTCAATTAACATTCTTCCTATGATACACTTATGTTAAATAAAGGATTTTTAATGAATTAGGGGTGTATGAGATGAGATTAAAAGATAGAGTAGCTATCATTACTGGTGGCGCAAATGGTATTGGACTTGCGGCTTGCAAAAAATTCGTTGCTGAAGGTGCCAAAGTTATCATGGCAGACTTTGATGAACAGACTGGCAAAATACAAGAGAATTCCTTGAGAGAATTAGGGTATGAAGTTACGTTTTTAAAAGTTGACGTTGCTGATCGAAAGAGTGTAGATTTACTTGTTTCTAAAACAATAAAAACATATGGCACAATTGATATTCTAATTAACAATGCAGGTATTACGAGAGATTCCATGCTTCTTAAAATGGACCCGTCTGATTTTCAACGTGTATTAGACGTAAATATTAATGGCGTATTTAATTGTACACAGGCAGTTGTTCCTCATTTTATTGAAAAATCGAGCGGTAAAATTATAAATACTTCATCTGTGACAGGTGTTTATGGAAACGTGGGTCAAACGAATTATGCAGCATCAAAGGCGGCTGTAATTGGGATGACTAAATCGTGGGCGAAAGAGTTTGGTCGAAAAGGAATTCAAGTGAATGCGGTTGCGCCAGGATTCATTTCAACAAGTATGGTTGAAAAAATTCCTCAGGCGATGCTTGAGAAGATGGCTTCAGCTGTTTCGCTGCAACGACTTGGGCAACCTGAAGATGTGGCAAATGCTTATTTGTTTTTAGCTTCGAATGAAGCAGATTATATAACAGGTCATGTTCTTCATATAGACGGCGGGATTATGATGTAAATCACCGGGTAACGCTATTTCTATTTAGTTTTTGTATAATAGACATTGAGGTGACTTATTTATGTTTATAAGCGAAAAAGAAGTAGAAGTTCGTTATGCAGAAACAGATCAGATGGGCGTAGTGTATCATGCAAATTATTTAGTTTGGATGGAAATTGGTCGTACCAATCTGATAGAGGATTTAGGTTATACGTATGCAGGACTCGAAAGTGAAGGCTATTTATCACCAGTAATTGATTTAAGTATACAATATAAGGCATCCTTAAAGTATGGACAGACGGCCATTGTGCGTACTTGGGTTGAATCACATGGAAAATTGCGAACAAGTTATGGTTATGAGATTTTACATAAAGATGGAACAGTAGCAGCAACAGCTAAATCAGAACATGTCTTAGTGAAAAAAGAATCATTTAGACCCGTTCCACTTAAAAAAGTAGATCCCTCTTGGGACGCAAAATATTGTGAAATTGCAAGGGTGAAAAACTAATGGCTTTTGGAATCAAACGTCAAGAGTTAATGTCATGGAAGGAAGCAGTAAGTCGAGGAGAAATTTCATTTCTAACTCATTACTGGCTAGATGAACGATTTCCAGGTTGTAAAACTGTAACAAAAGTTGGTTGTTCAGATGTTGAACGGTTGATTCACTGGGGTAAACAATACGGATTAAAACCAGAGTGGATTGATTTTAAAGAAGGTTATCCACATTATGATTTATTTGGTCATTATCAAGAGAGTATTTTGAGTAAAGAAGGCATGTTAAATCAACTTAAACGTTTTGCGTGAAGAAGAAAACCACTATGTATTGAAACATAGTGGTTTTTGGATTCATTTTTTATATGAGTAGGTAAGTTCTTTTGACTTAGGATCGATATCCACATGAAGATCGTGACCGTCAAAATACCATTCATCATGTTCTTCGATATAAAAGTGGATGTCGTCTTCCATTAGCTCGACTGAAATCTCCATTGGTTCTTCTTTCGTAACACCTAAAGAGAATCCAGCATGCAATGAACTAGAACCACCATAGCGCGCGTAAAAGCGAATATGTTCGCCTTTTTTTGTTTCCATTTCTTCTTTAAACCAACTCATAGCTTCGTCTGAAATGATGATTTTCATTTGAACACCAGCCTTTCATGGTCTATTGTATTATATCCACTTCACTTTTGGCTCGGTTCCTGCTTTAATTCTTGTCATATTTGCTCGATGACGATACAAGATAAACGTCGCTAATAAAATAATAACAATTAGCAATGGTATATCCACTCTATAAAATATATTGTATAAAACTGTATAAAGTAGGCCAAGCATAGCGAGAATCATAGAAGTTAACGAAACCATTTTTGTCAGTTTTAATACGATAAAGAACCCTGCCAACATTATGACAAATAGCGGCCAGTGATATGCAAGAAGAACACCACCAGAAGTCGCGACTGCTTTTCCACCTTTAAATTGTGCAAAGATCGGAAACATATGCCCTATAACTGCCAACACACCTAGTATAAGAGGGTGTACATCTGTATTCGAAAAGAATGGCAGAAGAGGTAAGAGAGTAGCTGCTGTTCCTTTTAGGATGTCTAAAATGGAAACGATTAAACCGGCTTTAACTCCTAACGTACGAAACGTATTTGTTCCGCCTAAATTTCCACTTCCGTGTTTGCGAATATCTGTTTTATAAAGAAGTTTTCCAATCCATAAAGCTGATGGAATTGATCCTAATAAGTACGCGATAACTAATATAATTACAGTGTTCATAAAATGCCCCTTTAAAGTTAGTACTTACTCTTAATACTTACAACTAGTTTATCATTTGTACTATCTTGTCACAACGCTTTATCTTATATTAATATTCTAATAGATTCAACTTACTATTCTTGTAATAAACCGCTAGAGTCATTGCAAATACGGCATTCATTCTATACAATGAAAACATCTGTTTGTTTTTTGGAGGAGAACCATTTGACGAAAAATCAATCAATATCAGCTTATAATGACGATGCAATTCAAGTGCTCGAAGGACTTGAAGCCGTTAGAAAACGTCCAGGAATGTATATTGGCTCTACTGATGCACGAGGTTTACACCATTTAGTGTATGAAATTGTAGACAATTCAGTGGATGAAACACTAGCTGGCTACGGTCACCACATTATTGTCAATATTCACGAAGATCAAAGTATCAGTGTTCGTGATTTTGGACGTGGTATGCCAACAGGAATGCATAAAACCGGAAAACCAACACCAGAAGTAATTTTCACTGTGCTTCATGCTGGTGGTAAATTTGGACAAGGTGGTTACAAAACGAGTGGAGGCTTACACGGAGTAGGTGCTTCAGTAGTTAATGCACTATCTACATATTTAGAAGTAACGATTCATCGCGATGGAAAAAAATATCGCCAACGTTTTGAAAATGGTGGTCACCCAGTGACAACACTTGAACATATTGGTTCAACTAAAGAAACGGGTACTTCCATTCATTTTTTACCGGATCCAACGATTTTTTCGGTAACAAAATATAATTACGATACTATTTGCGAGCGTTTACGCGAGTCAGCTTTCTTACTTAAAGGACTAAAAATTGAACTGAATGATTTACGTAATGGAACTCAAGATATCTTCTTCTATGAAACGGGAATAGAAGCTTTTGTTGGTTATTTAAACGAAGAAAAAGATGTCTTGCATCCAGTGGCTTATGTGGAAGGAATTCAAGATGATATTGAAGTTGAATTCGCATTCCAGTTTAACGATGGGTATTCAGAGACTATTCTTTCATTCGTAAACAATGTTCGCACAAGAGATGGCGGAACACATGAAACAGGTGCCAAAGCTGCTTTAACACGTGTTTTTAATGAATATGCTCGGAAGACGAGTTTATTAAAAGAAAAAGATAAAAACCTCGAAGGTGCAGATATCCGCGAAGGAGTTGCAGCCATTGTTTCTGTGCGCATTCCTGAAGGAATTCTTCAATTTGAAGGACAAACTAAAGGCAAGCTTGGAACAAGTGAAGCTCGTGCAGCAGTAGATGCTGTCGTATCTGAGAAACTTCTTTACGTTTTAGAAGAGAATGCAGAATTAAGTGCATCTTTAGTACGAAAAGCTATTCGTGCTCAACAAGCTCGTGAAGCTGCTAGAAGAGCTCGTGAAGACGCGCGTAATGGAAAGAAATCAAAGAAATCTGCTTCCATTCTTTCAGGGAAATTAACGCCTGCTCAATCTCGAAATGCTGCCAAGAATGAATTATATCTAGTAGAAGGAGACTCTGCAGGTGGTTCAGCTAAACAAGGTAGAGATCGTAGTTTCCAAGCTATTTTGCCTTTACGAGGTAAAGTAATTAATACCGAAAAAGCGAAGCTTGCAGATATTATGAAAAACGAAGAAATTTCAACTATCATCCATGCAATCGGTGGAGGGGTTGGTGCAGATTTTTCTGTGCCTGATATCGCATACGACAAGATCGTGATTATGACCGATGCGGATACCGATGGTGCTCATATTCAAGTATTATTACTAACATTCTTTTACCGTTACATGAAGCCTTTAATTGAAGCAGGTAAGGTTTATATCGCTTTACCGCCGTTATATAAGGTTTACCGTGGAGTAGGTAAGAAGGAAGTTCTCCAATATGCGTGGACTGAAGCAGAATTAGATGCAGCTATTCGTAAGATCGGAAAAGGATATATGATTCAGCGATACAAAGGTTTAGGTGAAATGAACGCCGTTCAATTATGGGAAACCACAATGAATCCTGAAACACGTACATTAATTCGTGTGGAAATAGACGATGATGCACGCGCTGAAAGAAGAATTACGACCTTAATGGGCGATAAAGTAGAACCGAGACGTAGATGGATTGAAAGCAATGTTAATTTTGGCTTAGATGAGGAAAGCAATATTTTAGAGAATGAACTCATTCATGCTGAGGAGGATACAGAATGACACAAACCGAACGTTATCAAGATTTACCATTAGAAGAAGTCATCGGCGACCGGTTTGGCCGTTATAGCAAGTACATCATTCAAGACCGTGCATTACCAGATGCTCGTGATGGGTTAAAACCAGTACAACGTCGTATTTTATATGCAATGTTCCATGAAGGTAATACGAACGAAAAACCATTCCGTAAATCAGCTAAAACGGTTGGTAATGTAATTGGTAACTATCATCCTCATGGTGATACATCTGTTTACGAAGCAATGGTACGTATGAGCCAAGACTGGAAAGTTCGTCACATGTTAATTGAAATGCATGGTAACAACGGTTCTGTTGATGGAGATCCACCTGCAGCAATGCGTTATACAGAAGCTCGTTTATCTGCTATTGCTGGAGAAATGCTTCGCGATATTCAAAAACAAACTGTAGATCTTGTCCAAAATTTCGACGACTCCGAACTTGAGCCGACTGTATTGCCAGCTCGTTTTCCGAATTTATTAGTCAATGGTGCATCTGGGATTTCTGCTGGGTATGCGACGGATATGCCACCACATGCTTTACATGAAGTTTTAGATGCAGTTTTAATGCGAATGAACAATCCTGAAGCCACAGTTGACGAACTCATGACTGTTTTAAAAGGTCCAGATTTCCCAACAGGTGGTACGATTCAAGGCATTGATGGAATTAAAAAAGCATATGAAACAGGTAAGGGCAAAATCATTATCCGTTCAAAAGCTGAAATTGAACCTTTAAAAGGCGGAAAAGAACAAATTGTCATTACTGAAATACCTTATGAAGTGAATAAAGCAATGCTCATCAAAAAAATTGATGAACAACGTTTGGATAAAAGATTAGATGGAATTGCAGATGTTCGTGATGAATCAGACCGAACTGGTTTGCGCATTGTCATTGAATTGAAAAAAGAAATCGATGCTAGAGGTATCCTTCAATTCCTATTTAAAAACACAGATTTACAAATAGCCTATAACTTCAATATGATCGCTATTCATAATAGACGTCCAACGATGATGACTTTGCCATTATTATTAGATGCTTATATTGGTCATCAAAAAGAAGTTGTGACTAGAAGATCAGCATTTGATTTACAAAAAGCAAAAGATCGTATTCATATCGTTGAAGGGTTAATGAAAGCTTTATCCATTTTAGATGAAGTGATTAAAACCATTCGTGCATCTCTAGACAAACGTGATGCTAAAAACAATTTAATACAGAAGTTCACATTTACTGAAACACAAGCTGAAGCAATTGTATCTCTTCAACTTTACCGTTTAACAAACACTGATATAACGGATTTAAGAAATGAAGAAGCAGAATTAAAAAATACGATTAGTGAATTAATGTCTATTTTGAATAATGAAGCAAAATTAGCAAAAGTCATTCAAAAAGAATTACAAGCAATTCGTAAACAATTTGCAGAACCGAGAAGATCGATTATTGAAGATCAAATCGAAGAAATCAAACTCACATTAGATGTATTGATACCTAGCGAAGAGGTAGTCGTGACTGTAACGAAAGATGGTTACGTTAAGCGCACAAGCTCTCGTTCTTACAGTGCTTCTAATGGAAAAGACTTTGCCATGAAAGATTCAGATTATCTATTATTCGAGTCAACGATGAATACACAACATCAATTATTACTGTTTACTAGTTTGGGTAACTATATTTATCAACCAGTTCATGAGCTACCAGATATACGTTGGAAGGACCTCGGTCAGCATATATCAAGTATTATTTCTCTTGATTCGAATGAAACAATTATAAAAGCGATTCCAATTGTTGATTTCACGGAAGATTTATATATTTTAGCTGTTTCGAAACAAGGTCAAATCAAACGTTCAGTCCTTGCTGACTATCAAGTGCAACGTTATTCACGCACATTAAACACGATGAATTTGAAAAAAGGTGACGAAGTCGTCTATATCAACTTAGTAACCCCTATAGATGATGTCTTTATTGTGACCCATAATGCCTATGCTGTTCGTTTTAATATGCAAGAGGTTCCAGTAACCGGTATTAAAACAGGTGGCGTAAAAGGAATTAACCTTAAAGATGGTGACGTGGTAGTGAATGCGGCAACAATTCCAGCTGAAGCATCAGGAGACATTTTCCTTGTAACACATCGTGGAGCAGTCAAAAAAATGTCACTCAAAGAATTCGAACCTGGATCACGTGCAAAACGAGGAATTGTGGTTTTACGTGAATTAAAATCAAATGCACACCGAGTAAGTGGCGTATATTATGTAGAAAATCAAGATCAAATCATTATTGAAACGACTAAAGGAGCACGCGAATTAGTAGATACAAAACCAATTCGTGTATCAGATCGTTATTCGAATGGATCATTTATTATCGACACAGATAAAGATGGCGATGTAGTTCGCGTTTGGAAAGTAAATAAGCAAGAAGCTTGAAAGGGTACAACTAGGGAGCTATAATAGCTCCCTTTGTTGTATATAGGAGTAATTATGTGGAAAAATCGTAACGTATGGATTATTTTAGTTGGAGAAATGATTGCAGGGCTTGGGTTATGGACTGGAATTATTGGAAACTTGGAATTCATGCAAGAACGTATTCCTTCAGATTTCTTAAAATCAGTTATTATGGCAATCGGATTATTAGCTGGAATTCTAGTTGGACCATTAGCAGGTAAAATCATTGATCAAACTAAGAAGAAGAACGTGTTATTAATTTCAGGATTTGGACGGATGGTAAGCGTTAGTTTTATGTTAATTGCTATTTGGACTGGTTCTATTTGGTGGATGGTTGCATTTATGATCAGCATTCAACTTTCTGCTGCTTTTTATTTCCCGGCTCTACAAGCAACCATTCCTTTGGTCGTAAAAGATGATCAATTATTACAAATGAATGGTTGGCATATGAATGTAGCCACAATGGCTCGAGTTATTGGAACTGCGTTAGCTGGTGTAGTGTTGGTTTATTGGTCCCTTCAGTCACTTTATTTCATGTCCATCATCGCTTATTCAGGTTTGTTGATCTTCACGTTCATGCTCCGTATTGAAGAGGAGGAGGGAAGAGAGGCTCAAGTAAAAGTCGCTGCTCCTGGTAAAGGTGGATTCATGGAAGTGTTTCCAATCTTAAAATCCTATCCAGCTGTCATGATGACGTTAGTTATGACATTAATTCCACTGCTCTTCATCGGATCATTTAACTTATTGGTCATAAACATAAGTGAAATGCAAGATTCCTCTTCCATTAAAGGTGCCATTTATGCAGCGGAAGGTATTGCTTTTATGCTCGGAACAGTAGCTGTAAAATATATTGGCATGAAATGGAGAACAAGTACGATTTTATTCGTATTTGCCTTTATCATAGGTTTTGCCGAGTTAATTTTAATATTTGCTAATATTCCAGTGTTATCAGTGGTTGCCTTTGCGGTATTTGGATTTTCAGTCGGATGCTTTTTCCCAACAGCTATGACTATTTTCCAGAAACAAATGCCAAAAGCGTTTCATGGACGATTTTTCTCGTTCAGAAATATGTTAGAACGAGTGATCTTCCAAGTTGTTTTATTAGCAACTGGGGCATTATTAGATTTAATCGGCTTACAATGGATGGTTGTCGTATTTGGTGTATTAAGTTTAAGCTTAACGACGATATTCTTGGTACAAATGAAACGTAGGGATATACATTTAGATACAAATACAAAACCCGTTGAAATCTAATCGATTTCAGCGGGTTTTTTAATCGAATTAAAAATTTCTTAAGCATCATAGTGTCATCATGAATTAGGACACTTCTTCATATACATAACAGATAAATGTAGCTGACGGGACCAAATAAAAATATTAAAGTTCTAATGATTCCAAAAATGGAGTGTGATTAGGTATGAAGATTTTACTTACTGGTGGAGCTGGATTTATTGGTTCTCATATTGCAGAAGCTTTGTTAGAAGCTAATTATGAGGTAATTATTGTGGATAATTTGATAACAGGAAATGAAGAAAACATACCATCAGGTGCTAAATTTTACAATCGAGATATATGTCTCTCTATAGATGACATTTTTGTTTTAGAAAAGCCCGACTATGTAATCCATCAAGCTGCACAAGTCTCAGTTGGAAAGTCATTGGAATCTCCTATTGATGATGCTCAAATTAATATTTTAGCTACAATTAATCTCTTGGATGCCTGTGTTAAATACAAAATAAAGAAATTCATTTTTGCATCAACCGCTGCTGTCTACGGAAATCCACTTTATTTACCAATTGATGAATCTCATCCCACAAAACCAATTTCATTTTACGGATTGTCAAAATGTACTTCAGAGTTATACATTAAACTCTATTCTGAATTGTTCGCTTTACCTTATTCAATATTACGGTATGCAAATGTTTATGGTCCTAGACAGAATGCTAATGGGGAAGCAGGTGTAATTGCTATTTTTGCCGAGAAAATTATTAATGCCAAGACACTTCGCATTTATGGTGATGGACTGCAAACTAGAGATTTTATTTTTGTGAAAGACGTAGCAAAAGCTAACGTAGCTGCATTGAATAGAGAAAATAATGAAATAGTCAATATCAGTACGAATGTGCAAACGTCTTTACTAACACTTTTTTTCGAGTTTAAAAATATCATGAAGAACAACTCTCTACTTCCAGTTTTTTGTGACCCCAAGTTTGGAGATATTAATAATAGCTTGTTATCAAATGATAAAGCAAAAAACTTATTACATTGGAGGCCGATTCATAATATTTCAACGGGTTTAAAAGAAACCATTTTGTATTATAAAAATACCATCAAACATAATGGATAAGGTGGTTAGTATGAACGAAAACATGGACTTAAAGAAGTTTCTAAAAATATTGCAGAAAAGATATATTTCAATAATTATCACGAGTATAAGTATAATCATTTTCACTGTTTGCATAGTGATACTTGCAATGAAACCAACCTACGAAGCTACGGAATCGTTACTAATTGGTGTATTTAAAAATAAAGACCTTCAAGAAACTCAAGAAATAACAAGGATTGTCGCTTCATCTACAGACTTTATTAAGAGTCCGGTTGTTCTTCATAAAGTTGAAAAAGAACTTAAAATAAGTAATGTTTCAGAAAATATTGTTGTGAAAAATAATTATAACTCGCAAATCATTAACATTGTGGTTCGGAGTAATGATTCGAAATTAGCTGAGGATATAGCAAATACAGTTGCATTGGTTGCACGGGATGAAATGAATAAGCTATTGAATAGTGAGGATATCAAAATCTTAAGCGGACCAGATTCAAGCACTTCGTTAAAGCGAGTAGATAGTCCTCTTTTAAATATCGCAATAGGATTAATGGTTGGTATATTTGCAGGGATAGGCATTGCAATGACTAGAGAATATCTTGATGATAGTGTGGAATCGGCATTTGATCTTGAAGCACTTCGTTTAACAGTATTAGGAGAAGTAGACTTAAAAAGAAAGATGAAACTAAAAGGAAAACAACTTCAATCTAATAAGAAGTCTAATAAAAAAACGTTTAGAAAACTGAAACTAAGCCCTGAACTAGTTAGTACAGAGCAAATTAGAATAATTAGAACAAATATTGAAAATAGACAAAAAAACTGTTCGTTACTATTAATTACTTCTCCAAATTTAAGCGAACAA
Organism: Paenisporosarcina quisquiliarum; assembly: GCF_043641925.1. GTDB lineage: Bacteria > Bacillota > Bacilli > Bacillales_A > Planococcaceae > Paenisporosarcina > Paenisporosarcina quisquiliarum_A. The sequence goes on along the minus strand of NZ_JBHZRU010000003.1, from coordinate 165,734 downwards.
AAGTCTATTATTTCTGCTAAGTTAGCCATTTCAATGGCTGAAAAAGGAAAAAAAGTTTTACTTATTGATGCAAACTTGGACAATCCATCGTTACATGTGTGGTTCAACTTAGATAATAAATCAGGATTTACCAATGTATTATTGAATGATGGAAACTTACATATTCATTCACATTATACCTACACCACTGGCTTATCTCTTTTAACGACTGGTCCATTATTAGATGAACCATCGAAAGTTTGGGGTTCTCATAATTTGGAAAATTCAATAATTAATTTAAAGACTCATTATGATTTGATTATTATCGAAAGTCGAGACTTTTTGTCCGCTTCAGACTCTCAAATATTAGCTAAATATTGTAATGATGTTTTATTGGTTGTAAAAAAGAATTCAACTACAAAAGAAGATGTTATTAAAACTAAAAAATATTTAGAAACAGGCAATAAAAATATTCTTGGCGTAATATTTCAGGTTAAATAGCAAAATCAAAAGGTGGAGAAAAAATAATTGATTTAACTAGAAATTCCATTGTTAAAAATGTACTTCACCTATTCTATAGCACAGCACTTTCAAGTATTTTAAATCTCTTAACATTAATACTTTTAGCAAAAAGTATGAATTCGGAGAACTATGGTATGTTTAGTATCGCTTTGGCCATTTCTCTGGTCATGGGCTATTTTACGGATGTAGGTTTAAGTGTAACAGTCCTTAGAGAAGGTTCTAAAAAAGAATCCAATCTCGAAGCAATAATTTCATCTTATATAAAAGTAAGGATTGTATTGTTAATTGCCATTTTTTTATGTGGATTTATGGTTATCCACTTAATTTATGAAAATCAAGAATTAATTAAAACAATGTATTTCCTTATAATACCAATGGTGCTAGGTTTATCTTTACAAAGCGTAGGAATCACTTATTTTCAACTCGTAGAAAAAATGCAGTATTTGGGAATTATTAGAATTTCATCGGCATTATTCTTAGTTATAAGTATATTTTTAGGTAGTTGGTTAAAAGTCGGCCCTTTCATTATAAGCTTCTTGTATGGATTTTCGTATTTTTTAGCAGGATTAGTAGGATTATTTCTTGTGAGCAAACATATTGAACTCTCATTTAAATGGCCATTTCAAAAATTGATTCTCTACAAACTTTGGATTTTTTTATTAAGTGGATTACTAATGATGCTTTTGCCACAAATCGGGCCAATTGTATTAGAAAAAACATTAACTCTAAGTCAATTAGGCATGTTTGCAATTGCTCTCCGAATCCCAGCATCACTCTATCAGATACCAGGTGTGATTGCAGGTGCGTTTTATCCAGCTTTGTTCAGACTATATAATATCGATGAATCTGATCAACATTTAAAACTAAATATATTGCAATTAAAAATCATGTCTTTAATGGGAATGTGTATTACTATTGTTTTGTTTTACATGTCTGAAGAAATTATTCTTCTACTATTTGGACATAAATGGATTCATGCAGCTGAAGCATTACAAGTTTTGTCATTACTACTAGTATTACAAAGCATCAATATTGCTTTAGCAGATGGTTTAACTACACAAGCAAAGCAAAATTATCGGACAATAGTTCAGTTTGTTTCTGTTGTTTGTGCAATTTTCCTCTTTTTATTTTTAAGTAATCTATATTTGATTTTAGGTGCCGCTATGGCTTGTTTATGTATAGAAGCAATCGCATTAATTGGTTTCTGGATCACTAATCCAAACAGGTGGATTATTGCCAAAAATGTACTTGTACCATATTCGATTTTTTTCGGTATATCTTTATTTGGTACTTACACATTTTTCGAATCGACTCCTATAGTAGCAATGATTATTTGCATTTTTGTACTCACTATTGTGGTTTTACTAGATAGAGTATTAAGCAGAAACATTATTACCTATTTTAAGAGATCGACCATTGGGAGAGTTCTTAGCAAGTTTTGGAAAGGATCTTGATAATGGAAATTCGAACAGATCAAAATAAAATATTTCCATTGTTTTTATTGATTCTACTTATTACCCTAGGTAAATATTACATTTACATAGGTTTTGCATTAAAACCATATATGGTATTTTTGTTTTTTCTATTTGTTTTCAATGTAACTGTATTCTACTTTGTCAAGTTCCATTTCTATGAATTTATTATGATTTTATTTTATTTAACCTTCAGCTTTACTGGTGCATTTTCATTATATCCGATTGAAAGTATTCGTATTATTTTAGGAATAATATTATTAATCATCTGTTATTTTATCATTAGATTCTTTTTAGTTAAATATTCTATATATGCGATTGAGAAAGCAATTGGATATTCAGGACTAGTTTTTAATACGCTAAGTCTTCTCTTATATGGTATTGCACTAAAATTCAAACTTACTACTATTGGTGGAGTAATGATGGATAGAGATTATCCTCGCTTAATTGGAGTAGTTACCGACCCAAATTATTATATTTTTTATAATTCGATTTTTTTCACATATTTCTTATGTAATTCAAAAAGTTCTTTAAATAAAATCGGCTTAATCCTCTGTTTAATTACAAACTTATTAACTTTTTCTAGAGGCGGCATAATGGCCATGGCTTTTGTCTTTATTATATTTTTATTGATGAGTAAACCAATTAAACAATTTAAATTAATCTTGTCTTCCATTAGTTTGTTGTCATTATTTGCATTTATTTTGACATTTGTATTTCATATAAATTTTATGAATATGATTTTTTCTAGAATTCAAGATTTTTCAACGGATGGGGGAAGTGGCCGATTTGAATTGTGGAGCAGAGCATGGACTTATTTTGGATCACAGCCCTTTTTTGGTATAGGTGCATTTAATTTTAAAGAGTATAATTCTCATGATTTTAGTGATACTCATTTTGTTCATAACACTTTCTTAGAAATACTTTCGGAGTCGGGTGTAATCGGTTTTAGTATATATGTACTTTTTTTATTCTTTGTTTGCTATCAATTGCTGGAAAACAATTTGGCTTTTGAGAAACCATTTTTATTTTTAACATTCATTTTATTTCTTGTACAAATGACATCACTTACTTTCTTTATTAACGAAGTATTTCTCTTGTATTTGGCTATTGTGGCAAACTATATTCCACGTCAAAAAAGTTTAAAAGAGCGTTCATTAACAATATAAGATCCAAGAGTAATCCCAATCGTTCAATAGTAAATAAAGAATAGGAATCTTACTTTATTAACCCCTATAATTATTAACGATTTGTTTGTATATGTCTAAGTATCCAAAACAAATCATATATTATCTTAGTATTAATGGTTTACATGATTAGGTATTTAAGTGTAAAGAAGATAATACTAAGTAATAATTACTGGGTACATTGGAGGTGGTAGTAAATGTCACAATTCAATATTTTATTCACTAGTGTAGGGAGAAGAGTTCAATTAATAAATCATTTTAAACGCACTTTGAATGAACTTGGTGTAGAGGGGAAAATCATAACAACTGATTTTAAAAATTCAGCTCCTGCATCCTATATGTCAGATACACATATAGTAGTTCCTAAAATATCTGATTCTAACTATATCGAAGCTTTAAAGAATATTTGTCAAAAATACAATATCACCCTTCTTATTCCACTAATTGATACCGAGTTAACTCAATTATCTTTTCATAAAGAAGAATTCGAAGAAATAGGTGTAACTTGTTTAGTTTCTTCATGCGAAGTTAATGATATTTGTTTCGATAAGAGAAATACTTATCATTTTTTTAAAAATACAGGTTTTCAAACCCCAGATATTTTTGATGTGAACATACTAATGAATAGCCAACAATTCAATTTTCCTTACATAATTAAGCCAGTAAATGGAAGTAGTAGCGAAGGGGTTAATAAAATAAATAACATCAATGAGTTATTATTTTTTATAAACTATACACCTGATGCGATGTTACAAAATTTTGTTGTAGGCGATGAATATACAGTAGATGTTCTTGTCGATTTTTCAGGAAATATTCGTTCTGTGGTTCCAAGACTTCGTATAGAAACTCGTGCTGGAGAAGTGAGTAAAGGACTCACCGTGAAAAATAAATTATTAATTGAGGCAAGTAAAAAGGTTGTAGAAGCACTTCCAGGAGCGTTAGGATGCATAACTTTGCAATGTTTTATCACAAACGATGGGGAAATTACATTTATCGAAATTAATCCTAGGTTTGGAGGAGGTGTACCATTGTCTTTTGAGGCTGGGGCTGATTTTCCTAAGTATATAATCCAGTGGATGAACGGTGAAGAGACTCATAATAGGATTGACGATTGGATGGATGGGTTAGCTATGCTGAGATATGATGAAGCGATTTTCATCGAAAAGGGATCAGAATTATGGCTTTAACGCAAATTGTTATATTTGATATGGACGATACTCTTTACCCAGAAAGTGAGTATGTTAGCAGCGGTTTAAAATCAATATCCCACTTTCTATATACTAAATACAATATACCTGATTTTTATAACCATGCATTTGCGCTTTATAAAGAAGGCGAAAGAGGGAATATTTTCAATCTTGCACTAGATCAATTGGGAATTCATTATAATGAAGCATTTATCTTTCAACTTGTTGAGATGTACCGTAATCATTCTCCTCAGATTAAATTATTTGAAGATGCTGATTGGGCTCTAAAATACTTTAGAACATATAAAGGTATTGGACTATTAACGGATGGATATGCAAATTCACAAATTAGTAAAGTAAAAGCGTTAGGTATTCAAGACTCTTTTGATTTCATTGTTTATACAGACTTGTTAGGAAAAAATAAATGGAAACCTAATCATCTACCATATTTAACCATGATGGAGTACTTTAAAGGTCAAGCAAAGGATTTTGTGTATGTTGGGGACAATCCTTTAAAAGATTTTGTTGCTGCAAAAAAGTTAGGTTGGAAAACCATAAAAATTCGCAGAACAATTGGCGAATATCGTGATGTAAAAGTAGATGAAATATACGATGCCGACATCTGTATCTCTTCTCTTAGAGAATTAAGTAATGTTATTTAGATGAGGGAGTTGAATATATTTTGGTGAAAACTTCGAATAGAATATTTCTTTCTTCCCCACATATGAGTGGGTTTGAACAAGATTACATAAAAGAAGCGTTTGATACAAACTGGATTGCTCCTATAGGAAAAAACATAGATTATTTTGAACAAGAGATATCTCAATTTGTTGGAACAAGGGGAGCGGTGGCATTAAGTTCGGGGACTGCTGCAATACATTTGGCATTGAAATTATTAAATGTTGGCAGAGGTGATCTTGTTTTTTGTTCTTCACTTACATTCGTGGCAAGTGCTAATCCTATCTTGTACCAAGGAGCAGAACCAGTATTTATAGATTCAGAGCCAATCACTTGGAATTTATCACCACAAGCGTTGGAACAAGCTTTTCATTATTTTGAAAAAGAAGGGAAGCTTCCTAAAGCAGTTATTGTTGTAAATCTTTACGGACAGAGTGCAGATATGTCTAAAATTCTCGATATATGTAATCACTACAATGTTCCAGTAATTGAAGATGCAGCAGAATCATTAGGCGCAACCTATAAAGGTAAAGCTAGTGGAACTCTTGGAAAATATGGTATTTATTCTTTTAATGGCAATAAAATCATCACTACTTCTGGAGGTGGTATGCTCGTATCGGAAGATATAGAAGCTTTAGAAAGAGTACGATATTGGGCAACTCAAGCGAGAGATCCAGCTCGATACTATCAGCATAGTAGAATTGGTTTTAATTATAGATTAAGTAATGTTTTAGCTGGTATAGGAAGAGGACAATTAAGAGTCATCAATGAACGTGTAAATGCTCGAAGAAATGTTTTCGATATATATAATAATGAATTATCAAGTTTGGATGGAATCGAATTTATGTCTGAAGCAGCATTTGGTCGTTCATCTCGTTGGCTAACAGCATTAACTATAAACCCAAAGAAAACTTCAGTAAAAGCTGAACAAGTTTTAGACGCTTTAGAGAGTGAAAATATTGAAGGTCGTCCTGTTTGGAAACCACTTCATCTTCAACCGCTTTTTAAGAAAAACTTATACTTTCCACATAGTCCTGAAGGTAGTGTTTCGGATCAATTATTTCAATCTGGTATTTGTTTACCTTCAGGCTCTAACCTCACAGTAGAAGAAATCAGCAGAGTCGTAGATTGTATTAAAGAAGTGTTTCATGAATGTTAAGGAAAATAGCTTTTGAATAACTTCCTAAATCTATTTATTGCTGTATTGTTAACATTAATTTTATGGCCAGTTTTATTAATTACATCTTTAATAGTTCTACTAAAATTAGGATTTCCAATATTTTTCATACAAGAGCGTGTCGGTTTAAATGGAAAGATATTTCTCCTTTATAAATTTAGAACGATGACAAATAAAACTGATCAAGAAGATGCTTTATTACCAGATGGAGCGCGTTTAACTAAAGTTGGTTTATTTTTAAGAAAAGCTAGCCTCGATGAACTACCGCAGCTTATTAATATAATAAAAGGTGACATGAATTTTGTGGGTCCTAGACCTTTATTAGTGAGGTATCTTCCTTTCTACACAGCAGAAGAGAACAAAAGGCATTTAGTTAAGCCTGGAATAACTGGTTTAGCTCAAATTTCAGGTAGAAATCATCTGGATTGGAATACGAGACTTCGTTTAGATGTGGAATACGTTCAAAATAAATCAATAACTTTAGATGTGAAAATTGTATGTAAAACAGTATTAAAAGTGTTAAAAGGTCAAGATGTGGTTGATAATCCGAGTGAGTTATTAATGGATTTGGATATTGATCGGAAAACTACTAAATGAAAGAGGGGGTTTTCAATCATAAATTTTACTATTGCTCCACTGAATCTTAAAGATGTCCATTTAATACCTTTATTAATTAAATGCAGTTTTAAAGAAGAGTTGTTTCAACTGACAATTTATAGTTCAAACAGGTATGAAGTATATTTGAAAAATATATTGCGACTGCCTAAAGGATTAAGCAATTATTTTTATTTTGGTGCCTATAAAGATGATCAATTACTAGGATTTACTGAATGGCGAATTTATGAAGATGGGATTTTTTTAAATCAAATTAGCCTTTTTGCAAATTATAGGGGTCTTGGAATAGGCAAAGCACTCCTTGAGCATGGATTTTTTCTTGCGAAATTATATAAAAAAAACAAGATTACATTGGATGTATTTGAAGACAATCAATTTGCGGAATTATGGTATAAAAATAATGGATTTAAGAATATTTCTTCAAAACAATGGTATGTAACTAAGAGATTAAATAGTTCACTTGATGGAGAATTAACTGAAGTTAGTGTTGTAAACTTTCATACTTCTGAAGCTGAACAAGCATTATATGATTTTTCAAATGTATTTATTAAAACATCAAAAAGAACGTATCAAGTAGGAAGAATAAAAGCATTGTTATTTCGCGTCACTGGACTTCAAGCAATAGAAGACGAAGAACTCCAATGCGGATTACAAATGTTAGATGATACAAGGTCACTTCTTTTGGTATCTGAAAAAGAAATACATCATAATCAATTTCAATTTATGGGTCTTACGAAAAGATTAAGTTTGATAACTAATTAAATAGCAATATACCCAAGGGGGATTTTTATGAGCTTTACTACCTTTGATATCTTTCAAAGGGAGAAATGGTTAGAATTTTTGGATAAAATTGATCATAAAGATATCTATTTTACTCCAGAATATTGTCACCTATATGAAAAGAATGGAGAAGGGAAAGCTCAATTAATTGTTTATGAAGAAGATAATCTACTAATATATTATCCATTTTTGTTAAGAGAGATTAATAACATACCAAATGAATATGAAATAGAAGCGAAATATGGAAAAACATATGATATGATCACGCCTTATGGTTATGGTGGACCTATATCTAATATAAAAGACCCTCAGATAAAAAATAACATTTATCGCAATTTTAATAAGCTTCTAAACGAATACTGTAAAGAAAACAATATAATCACTGAGTTTATTCGGTATCACCCAATGATTCGTAATGAAATTGACAACAAAGACTATGAGTCAGAATATATTCGAAATACAATATATGTGGATTTAACACGAGACAAAAAAGAAATTTGGGCTAAGTATGATACTAAAAATAGAAATCGGATTAGAAAATCCATTCAGTATGGCTTGAAAGTTGTTCAAAGCTCTATTAATGACTTAGAAAATTTTATTTATCTATACAATAAAACAATGGCTAAAAAGCAAGCTAATGAGTACTATTATTTTGGTTCTACATTCTTTGAAAATATGGTGGACTTACTTGGAAATCAGATTAAATTGTTTGAAGTGACTTATGAAGACAAGGTGATTTTATCCTGCTTCTTTATGTGTTATGGAGAAAATATACATTATCATTTGTTAGGTTCTTAAGAAAATTATTTGAAATATTCACCAAATAATTTATTAATAAATTTTGTTGTTGACTGGGCAAAGTCTAAAGGTTTTAAAACTTTGCATTTAGGAGGAGGGTATTCAGGCGAGGATAGTTTATATAAATTCAAGAAGCACTTTAACAAAGATGGCGATTTACCTTTTTACACATGCAAAAAAATTCACAACAATATAATATATCAAGAGATTATAAAGGATATCGACATTTTAGACAAAGATTTTTTCCCAATATATAGACATCCTAGTTTAATAAGTAAGCTGAAAAATGTTTGAAAAAAAATCTCCCCTTTACTTTCTTCCAATCGTTTTTACTTCAAATTAATCAATGGATTTCACAAATACTTTAAAGGAGATTAAGTATTGAGTATTCAAAAAAGATACATATTTTATATCCTTTTAGATTCATTTATCGTTATTAATACAATCTTTCTTAGTAACTTCATTTTACTTCCGCGGAATCCAATTATTACACTACCTCTACTAATTAGTGCTGTTACCTTAATAATTACACATCATATATTATCCTATATATTCAAGCTATATAAAAGCTCACTCGAATACGCGAGCATTAGAGAAATGATTATTATTTTAAAAACAGTAACATTTTCCATTTTAGTCCTATCATTTGTTCAATTCTTTTTCCTCCAAGATATATACCTTAGAACATTAACAATTACATGGATGAGTCATATTTTATTAATTGGTGGATCACGATTTCTACGAAGATGTTATATGGATAGGTATAAGAATATTCATAAACTTAAAATGAAAAGAACTTTAGTTGTAGGTGCTGGATCAGCTGGAACAATGGTGGTAAGGCAATTAATACAAAGTCATGATGCATTACTATGTCCTGTTGCTTTTATAGATGATGATGTTAGGAAACATGATCTCGATATACTTGGACTTCCAGTATTAGGTGGAATAAAACAAATAAAAGATGCAGTTGAATCTCTATATATAGAAAATATTATCATTTCAATACCTTCCCTGAGTAAAAAAGAATTAAATAATATTTTCCATGAGTGTAAAAAAACCAAAGCGCAAACTCAAATAATTCCAAAATTAGAAGATTTAATGTTAGGTAAGGTATCTGTAAATGAAATTCGAAACGTTGAAGTAGAAGATCTTCTTGGCAGAGATCCTGTTGAGTTGGATACACATTCAATTAAAAACTATCTATCAAATAAAATTGTTTTAGTCACAGGAGCAGGTGGATCAATTGGTTCAGAAATTTGTCGTCAAATTTCGATGTTTAAGCCATCCAAACTTATTCTATTGGGTCATGGTGAGAACAGTATATATTCTATTGAAATGGAGCTCCAATCTACGTTTAAAAACAATATCGAATTTATTACCGAAATTGCTGATATTCAAGATCGAGATAAAATTTTTCAGGTTATGAGAAACTTCACTCCGGATGTTGTATTTCATGCAGCAGCTCATAAGCATGTACCTCTAATGGAAAGAAATCCAGAGGAAGCTTTTAAAAACAATGTTATTGGCACAAAAAATGTGGCTGAAGCTGCAGACGCAGCTGATGTAAAAACTTTCGTGATGATTTCAACAGATAAAGCAGTTAATCCTACAAGTGTTATGGGATCCACTAAAAAAATTGCTGAATTGGTGATTCAAAACCTCGATAAATCAAGTCAAACAAGGTTTGTTGCAGTTCGATTTGGTAATGTACTAGGAAGTAGAGGGAGTGTAATTCCGCTATTTAAAGAACAGATTAAAAATGGAGGACCAGTAACAATTACTCATCCTGAAATGCAGCGATACTTTATGACAATTCCAGAAGCATCAAGGCTCGTTTTACAAGCTGGAGCATTTGCAAAAGGAGGAGAAGTATTTGTTTTGGATATGGGAAATCCAGTTAAAATTGTTGATTTAGCCAAAAATTTGATTCGTCTTTCTGGATTCACCGAAGAAGAAATTCCGATTGAATTTACAGAAATGAGACCTGGGGAAAAATTAATGGAAGAATTATTAAATAAAGATGAAGTTATCGATATACAAATTCATCCAAAAATTCATGTAGGAAAAAGTATAGAAAGCAATTTAGATGAAGTATGGAGATTAATTATTGAGTTCCCTAAGATGGATAGTTCGTTATTAAGAAACAAGCTTTTGAACATTGCTAATGGATCTAATCAAACAATCAAAGTGTAAAATAAACTTTCTATCAAAGGATGAATGGATGGTAAATGTATTGTTTATTACGAATATTTTAGAGACAGGTGGGGCAGAGAGATATTTTGTGAAATGTGAAAACCGTTTAACCGATTTGGGTATAAACTTATTTACTGCGGCTAAAAGTGGGTCGTTTAATCAATTTTTAAAATACCCGGATAAATATTATGAATTAACTGGGAATCATTTTAAAAATATCTTAATGTTCATATCTATTATTAAAAATAAAAATATTAATCTTTTACATGCAAACAGTTTTACTATGCTTCTTTACTGTCTTTTATTAAAAAGTTTATTTCCTAGAACAAAACTTGTATACACAAAGCATAACGTCACCGTTATTGAAAGACATGCACCACGACTTTTTTCATTAATCATTAATGTTTTTGTTAATAAAGTAATTACAGTATTTGAAAGACAGAGACATCTTTTAATAGAACAAGGTGTACAAGAAATTAAAACACAAAGAATTTATAATGGTGTTGACTTAGATCAATTTAATTATGTGGAAAAAGAAAATACAAAAAAGAGGATTGGTATTCTAGGAAGATTATCACCCGAAAAAAATCATACTCTTTTTTTAAAAGTTGCAAAGTTAATAATTAAAAATGACTTAGATTGTACTTTTATTATCGCGGGTGATGGACCAGAAAAACAAAATATAAAAGATTTAATAATAAAATTACAATTGGAAAATCATGTTGAATTACTTGGGAATATTAATAACCCCGAAGTTTTTTTTCATTCCATTGATGTGATGGTTTTAACTTCAACTACTGAGGCGTTTCCAATGACAATATTAGAATCCTTTGCGGCCGGCGTACCAGTAGTTAGCATCAATGTTGGTGGTATTAATGAAGCTATTATAAACAATGAAACAGGTGTCTTAATAAATTCTTACAACGCAAAAGAGTTTGCAACTAAAATTCATAATGTCTTAACGAATGCTGAAAAAGCGGTAAAAATAAAAAGAGCAGCAAGACAATTAGTAGAAACAAATTTCAATTCAAGAATTATGGTAGCTGAAACTCGAAAAGTTTATATTGAGCAAACTTTATGATGGGAGAAGGAAGCTTGAAAAAGGTTCTTATAATTGCTCCCTATACGCTTTTACCTGGCGAAACGGGGTTTAATAGGTTTCATTATCTTGCAACAGAACTTGTCTATAGAGGACATGATGTCACACTTTTAACGAGTAATTTTATTCATCCTTATAAAAAGTTTAGAAATAAACTGTTAGAAAATCAGGTTAAATACAAACTTGTTTTAATATCTGAAAAAGGATATAAACAAAATTTTAGTTTACTAAGAATAATCAGTCATATGCAACTTGAACGTAATATTAAAGAATTCGTTGAAAATATGACAAATATTCCAGACGTCATCTATTGCGCCTATCCTTTAATGAACACAGCATTTAATGTTGGAAGATATTCTAAGAAAAATAAAATACCCTATATTTTAGATATACAAGATATATGGCCAGATTCGTTTAATGTTGTATTTAATTTACCAAATAAAGTTTTTTCTTTTCTCGTCTTTCCCTTTACTTTATTTGCGAACAAAATATATTCAATGGCTGATCACTTAATTGCTGTTTCTAATACGTATTTATCACGAGCACAAAAATTTTCGAAAAATTCATGTGTAGTGTTTATTGGCGCAGATCTAGAAGCGTTTGATAAAAAGGGTAATCAATCATTAAATAAAAACCCAAACGAGATATGGTTAACGTATATTGGTACTTTGAGCTATAGTTATGATTTAATAACGGTCATTAGGGCATCCGTAACACTAAAAAACAAAGGGTATTCTGAAATAAAAGTTAAAATCTTGGGAGAAGGGCCAGACAAAGAACTTTTGAAGAAAGAAGCACTTGAATTAGGTGCTCCAGTGGAATTCTTAGGCTACCAAGATTATAAGGATATGGCCAGATACTTATGTGAATCTGATATTGCATTAAATTCACTATCTAAAAATTCACAAGGAAGTATTACAAATAAACTTGGCGACTATTTAGCAGCTGGTCTTCCTATATTGAACAGTGGAACGAATAAAGAAGTGATAAATTTAATAAAAGATTATCACCTAGGTTTAAACTATAATTCTGGAGACAAAGAAATGTTGGTAAGTAAAATAGAATACTTACTAAATCATAGGGATAAAATGGTTTACTTCGGATTAAATTCTAGACAAATAGCTGAGAAAAAGTTCGATAGAAAGAATACTTATAAAAAAATTTTTCAATTAATAGAGGAATCCTAGGATGTTGTTTGGAGTAAATAAAACTTTTGCGAAAAATCTAAAAATTATATTTACTATACTAATATTTATTAGTTTTCTATTGGCAGGCAAGTTTTTAGTAATTTACGATATACCGCAGAAAGTCGATGTAATTGTCGTGCTAAGTGGTGAATCTGGAAGAATAGAACAGGGGCTTAATTTATTTCATTCGGGTTATGCAGAGAATCTGATTTTATCAAACTCAAATGCTTTTATTACATCAAATAACTTAATAATGAATATACCAAAAAATCATTTATTCTTGGAGGACAAAGCTACTAGCACTTATGAAAATGCTTTTTTCACTAAAGAAATTATGGATGATCAGCATTTTGAGTCAGCCATTGTGATCTCTACGGATTATCACATGAGAAGAGTGAAAATGAATTTTAATCGTGTCTTTAAAAATGATAATACTCAATTATTATTTATCGGCAGTAAGACCGGTTATATTTCGAATTTATGGTGGTCACAAAAACATAGCTTAAAAATGACTATAGCAGAATATGTTAAAATTTTGGGCAATGTACTTGGTATACATGGTTCTGAGGCGAAATTAAGGATGTATAAATTAAAAGAATGGTTTCTTAACATGGTTATAGATAAGTTCTAAAAAAGGTCCATACACTTAGGGTTGGAGGGAACTTAGTGAGTAAAAAAATAATTAATGAAATATTTTTATTAAGAAGTGTCGCATGTTTAAGTATTGTTCTTAATCATGCAATGGAAAGATCCTTGAACAATCCTAGTGAATTAATGAATGCTGGAATTATGCTTTTAACCTTTGGGACACCTACATTTATCTTTATCTCTGAGTTTATTCTCGCGAAGTCATATCCCGATAAACTTCCTGCTCAATTTTGGAGTAAGAGAGTAAAATATATTTTGATGCCCTATTTTCTATTTGGAATATTTTACGCGATTGCTAAGGGATTCGAACAAGCTCTGAGCAATGGAGAAGTAGTTATCATGGCTATCGGCCATAACATTTTGAGACATATTCTATTAGCAGAATATCATGGATATTTTATCATTATTATATTTCAATTTTATCTATTACATTTTTTCTTTAGCAAGTATTTAAAAAAATGGTCTCCAAAATGGGTGATTGGTCTGTCATTAATGATAAATATAGTATATTTGGGTTTCTTTAATTTTGTTGATCCTATACCAACTATAGTTGGGAACTATATATGGTCCTGGTTTTACTGGATACCATTTTTCGGTTGGATTTTTTATTTTACAGTTGCTTATTATAGTGGCATTTATTTTACTATTTTTACTCAAGTGTTAGCAAAGTACTACAAATGGGTATTAGCAGCACCGCTAGTTTTTAGCAATAGTATCGATTATTCTTTTCATGAACGGTTTTTATCCAGTGATATCTTCTAAAAAAATTGATATGGTGTTTTTTACAACTAGAATGATTTTATTTATTTATTTTGTATCAACAAAAGTTAGGACTGTTCCAAAGATCATCATAAGGATAAGTCAATATTCTTTCGGTATATATCTGTTTCATCCCTTTTTTATGGCATTAATTTCTATAATGCTTACAGGACCTTTAAAGGGGGGTACCCATTTCATTGGTGAATTTGTTGTATATTTTGTAGGTAGCATTTCTTTATCGATGATTGCTACTTATGTGATAAACCAAATTCCTTATGGTTATTTTTTTATAGGGAAGATAGGTATGGGTATTACCGATAAGGAAAAGGAATCCAGTCCAAATGTTTTAACAAATACGAGAAAGTTAACATAAAAAGATTTGTCACAAAGAATTTATCAGAATGATGTTTATCCAAAAAATAATCGAGTAAGAAACTAATTATCACTACTTAAAATTTGTGCAGCACATTTAGTACAGCGGTTGAATTTAAAACGATTTAAAATAAATTATACTTTTTAAAGAATATTCATTTTGTCTCACTATTTCAAGTATACTTGTCTAATGATACGTAACTTCCCATAATAGATATTATGTCAACTAAAATAAATTTAAAGAAAAAGAGCACTCAAATTTTGTTTGAGTCCCCTCGGCTCTTCTTAATATCAATAAAGTGTATACTAAGTTCAATTAGCTCGTTAATATAGAGATCCCGTTCTTTTGCAAATGCTTTTAAAGTTAAGAGTAATTCTTTATCATACGTTGTTTTATATTGGATTCGATCCATCGATTTAGTTATCTGGTTCAAAGGCAATTCATCTTGAAGTAACATATTTGTTAATCCATTTTCAATTAAATGATTTACTTTAGTATTTTGTTTTAAAGCCAAATTTTTTATTTCTTCCAATATTGATCTGCTAACATTCGTTCTAAATGAAATCCGATTACTGTTTGATACATGCACTATTTTATTTCCAATAATTCGCCATTTTGAGTTTTCACTTAAATCCTCATGATAAAATGGATGTTTGTTATGCTGAGTCATAGAAATTCTTTTACTAATTATAAAATCATCAATAGTGTAATTATAAATAATTCCAGAAAGTCTTTGTAGACTAATTTTTCCTCTTACCCAAATACGGTAAATTGTATTTCCATTTTGACTGATATGTTGTTTTATATCTGAATTCAGATCCCATGAATGAAACACCTCAAGTAATTTAGTAGCAAAACTTTCACTAGCAGATGTTACATTCACTTGATATCCTTCATGCCCCACCCACCCATCACCATCGATAACCCCTCTAACAAATGATGAAAGATATTTTTCAGGTACATTTGGAAAAGGAACAGTTAATGATTTACGAGGAGTAATTCCTAAATGCTCAAGATCTAGTTTCATTTTCTTTGAATGTATAATCAATGTTGGCGTTTTTTTCGTTTTCCCAAATGGTGTTAACACATAATCAGCAGCCATATATTTAGCAATTATTCGAAGAATACGCTCATCTTTTTGCGAGAAACAAATACTATGGTTTATCTTGTCTATATGACCATCCGTAACTAAAATCCCTAAAACCCATGCCATTTCATGAGACCAAACGGAGAAAAAGTCTTCATTTACTTTATTTTTTCTTGGCTGACCAGAAAATTGAGCTCGATTCATAGAAATCCCATGCTTATACATAACATTCCTTATTGCTCGATCTGTTAAACCAGTTAAGATCATCATTTCTTTAAATGGAACTTCACTGGTATACATTTGTATAATAGCTTCATCTGTGATATTCGGATGTCTAGGCACAAAAAATCATCCTTTCATCTGTATAGAGCTTAATAATTCTATTATACAAACATATGTTCTTAAATGTCTATTTCCTTCAATAATAAGCTTTATACATTATTTTATCTTTTCAAATCCCAATATTTATCTAGACTTTTAGTTATAAATAATAACTTATTTCGAATGAATGTAGATCTGAGCATTTCATCTGACAACCAAAACAAAAATGCAGCTAAAAGAGTAGGAAACAGAAAAATTAAGTACTCCGATAAAAATGATTTAAAATTCATCAACAATGATTTATTTTCAAAAATGATACCAGCTATAACTACGATCACCATCCCCATCGCCAGATGAATTAGTAAGGAAACTCCGCTTCTAATTAATCCAACGAGTTTTTTAGTCAAATAGTCAGCAAATATTGACGAAGGCACACCATAAAGTAAAATAAACGGCAATGAATATGCGCCGATTAATACAAAATATAAGAAGAATTCACTATACATATTATTATCAGTTACAAGTAATAAAGATAATATGAGAACAATAGACAGATACGTCAATAAAAAAGCAAGCATTTTTCGTTTTAACATCGAATATCACTACTTCCTAATTTTTATAAACCTTTCTAAACTTCACCACCCCTCCCTTCTATCTAGTGGCTGGTATATTTTATTCATGGTAAAATAAAGCAATAGAACAGGAGTGAATAATCCATGCGCGTAGCAATATTTGACTTTGACGGTACACTGTACCCTCAAGAAACATACACATTGATGATGAATTACTTAAAGGAACATCCAGTCCATTCCTCTAAATATAAAAAATTTTATAAAGCATTAATGAAACCGTATTTAGCATACAAAATGAAGCTTTATCCTGAAGGTAAAATGAAGGCGAAATCAATGCAAATCTATTTAAATGCCTTAAAAGATTTGTCTCAAGAAGAATTAGAAGCGTATTTCATTGAAATGTCGAATGGAATGAGCAAAGATCTTAATCAAACAGTTGTTGAACGTTTAAAGAAACACCTAATAGATGGTGATCATGTCCTAGTCGTCTCTGGTGCTTTTTCAACCATGCTTAATGAAGTGACAAAAGAATATGCCGTGCATCAAGTAATCGGAACAGAAATACCTTATTCAAATGGTAGCCTAGATACAGCAAACGAAATCTTCCACATTCAAGGGATTAGAAAAAATATGATGATTGAACAAGCACTTGATGGGTATGATATTGATTGGGAAAACAGCACAGCTTATGGTGATAGCATTTCAGATATTAGTGTTTTAGAGTTAGTTGGCAATCCAGTGGCAGTTCGTCCTGAAAATCGGTTAAGAACGATTGCTGAAGAACGCAAATGGGAAATTCTCTGGGACTAAAATAAGTTAGCGCGTAATAAATTCTTATATTCCTTATAAGTGAAAAATCCCCGTTGGAAAGCTATATTCCAGCGGGGATTTCATTTTAATCGTTATTTATACTGCAACTGACACTTGTGCATGTCCTTTTTTGTAGAAGAACAGGAATGCTACTAATGTTAAAATTGCAAACCCTACTAAGAACATGAATAAGACGAATACATTTGCTAATAAGAAGCTCGTATCACCTAAAGAAATGATGGATTTGAAACCTGCATTCGAATACGTCAAAGGTAAGAATTTACTTAGTGCTTGTAAGTTTTCAGGTAACATTGGAATTGGAAGATTTGAACCTGTCGTCGACAGTTGTAAGACTAAGAATGCCAATGCTACAAAACGACCAACATTTCCACCTACTACAACTAAGAAGAAGACAATCGCCATAAATGTCAAACTTGTAAAGACAGAGAATAAAACAAATGTAACCACACTATCTACTTGTAGCTGTAAGAAGAGCAAGGCAAATAATGAAACGAGTAAGCCTTGTGCGATAGCAAAAATAGACAAGTTCATCAGTTTACTCGCGTACCAGCTAAAAGCAGAACCAGGAGTTACGACTGGCTTTTTGAAATCAATAACAAAAGATAAGATGAGAATACCTACGAATAATGCAAGTGAAAGGATATATGGTGCAGTAGAATCACGGTAATAATTCAACCCATTCACTGTTTCACCACTTAAGCCTACTGGATTAGAAAACATCGCAATATTCGCATCTGTTACTTGAATTTGAGCAATTTCATCTGCTCCACCAGCAAGTCCAGTAGAAAGTTCTTTACTACCAGATTGTAATTGTTTTGCGCCGTTATCTAAAGTTGTTACACCAAGTGTCATCGCTTCCCATCCTGTAGCAACAGTAGAGTTACCTGTGCTAATTTGAGAAAGTCCACTTTGAAGACTAGAGACACCGTTGTTTAATTTTGTCCAAGAGGATGCTACGGAAGCGTTTCCATTTGCTACTTGATTTGCTCCTGCTTGTAACTTGTCTATACCTGCAGCTGCAGCAGTCTGACCTGCAACTAATTGAGATAGACCATTGCTTACTTGTTTAGAACCAGCAGCAGCTTGAGTTAGACCACCAGCTAACTGTTCAGCACCTGCTTTTAATGGTTGTACTTCTTGGTCAAACTGAACCAGTCCTTTTGTGATCGCATCACTAGTTCCAACCAGTGTCATAAACTCAACATCAGTCGCTAGTTCGGGATGCTTAGCAAGAAAAGCTTTCATTCCGGCAGTCAAACCTTGTGAACCAGCAGCTAATTGTTTCGTCGTTTCTGTTACTTTAATCATTCCATTTTGAATTTGCATACTGCCAGGAACTAATTTAGATTCTAATCCTGACGTCAAACCATTGCTTCCTTCATTTGCAGCTTTTAATCCCCCAAGGATTTGTGCTGAACCTGTTTTTAGTTCGCCTACACCTTGAGCTAAGCTTTTTGAACCAGCAGCTAGTTTATTGATGTCACCAGTACCGCCCCTAATAGAACTAAGTAATTGACCCGCTCCACTTTCGGCAGTTTGAGCCCCATTTGCAAGTTTTTGAATGTCTTCAGATTTATCTGTAAGAGATTTTAATAAAAGACTTGTCCCATCAGATAATGATGTTGTGCCCTCGAATATCTTTTGAGAACCATCTGCTCCTGAAGCAAAACCTGTGTTAATTTCCCCAAATTTCGAAAAAAGAGTGCGAGTATATGTTTCTGTGATTTTATTACCTAATTGTTCTCTAATTTTCTCAGTTGCACTTCTGGTTACTTGAGCAGCCATGAAGTTAAGTCCTTCATTTTGAATATATTTCAATTCAGGTACTTGTGGATTTGCATCCAAAACAGTGGTTACTTTTTGTGAAAAGTCTTTTGGAATTTCAATTACCATATAATAATCTTGCGTTTCTAATCCTTTTTGAGCCTCTTCAGAAGAAACGAAAGCCCATCCCAGTGTGTTACTTTTCTTTAAGTCTGCTACTAGATCATCGCCAACGTTGATTGGATCATCCCCAGAAGTTGCTCCTTCATCATTGTTAACTAACGCAACAGGTAGATTATTTAAATAATCATATGGTCCCCATGTAGAAGACAATAAGACTGCCACGTAAACGATCGGAATTAATAACACCCCAATCAAGCTAAACAATACCCCTTTTTGAGCTTTTAATTTAGAAAGCTCCATTCCTAATAAACGAAAACCGTTCATACATTACCCCCGTAATCAAAATGTGTTTCTCTCTCCCCCTACAAACTGAATAACTATTCATTTTGTAAGTACTATGTATATTCTGAATAGAGTGATAAAACTCCTGCAAGATTTCCTTTGTTTTGAAAATATTTATTTTAAAATGTCGCGCAACTAGTCAATTAGTTTTATAAACCAAAAAAATACCCTCTGATCATTCACTGTTCAAAGGGTATTTGTATTTTCAAACCATGATTTCAGGTTTTCTTTGCGCTAAAACTGGCTGTTTATATTCAATAACTTCGCCTGTTTCAATATCTATGAAAGTACTAGCTTCATTAAACCAACGGTCCGGTGCTTCATGTCCCCAGAACGTTTGGCGCAATGGGTCATTTAAATCCCATTTCTTTGGTTTTAAATCGGGATCCGTTGTTAGATAATCGCCGGTGTAAAGCTCAATGCGATGTCCATCTGGATCTCGTAAATATAAGAAAAAGGCATTAGACAATCCATGTCGTCCTGGACCACGTTCTATGGACTGAGCATAACCCATACTCGCTAAAACATCGCAACAATCTAGAATGCTTAGACGGTCCGATAAAGAATATGCAAAATGATGAAGTTTTGGACCCGGACCACTCATAAAGGCGTGATCATGTACAGTCGGTTTCCGGAATAACCAAGCTGCCCATAAGTCACCATTTTCCGTTTCCGTATATTCAGAACAAGAGAAACCTAGTTGCTGTGTATAGAAATCATATGCTTTTTGAACATCTGGTACGGCACAATTCACATGATCTATTCGTTGTATTTTTGCTCCCTTATACAAATCGTATCGTTGAAGCATACGGTCAACTATTTCCATTTCGGCATAAAATTCGAGCGGAATACCCGAATTATCATGAACACGAAGCGCTCTTCCAACAGCGTGCTGTTGACCTTTAGGTAACCATTTAGTTTTTAATCCTTGTGATAAAAATAGCTTTTCGAGTTCATCTAAATCTTGCTCTTTTTGAACTTTGTAACTAAGTACTTCCACATGGGCAGCATTTGCTTTCTTTAATAACAAACTGTGATGGGAATGCTCTTCTAAGCCTCTTAAATAAACATGATTTTCATCACTTTCTGTTTCAATCATGCCTAAACCATTCACGTAAAATTCACGAGATGCTTGTAGATTCGTAACATGGAGTACAGTTCTCGCGATACGGATAATTGAAAAATCCATTTAGTTCACCACACATTCTTTTTATTTTCCGAATTGCTGTATATGATGCTCTGCAATTGATACATGGATAATCTTTTGTTCAGTATAGAACTCGAATCCGTAATGACCACCTTCACGACCAATTCCTGAGTATTTAGAGCCCCCAAAAGGTGTTCTCAAGTCGCGAACGTTTTGTGCGTTTACCCACAACATCCCCGCTTCCACTTTATGAGCGACACGATGACCCCGTTTTATGTCGTTTGTCCATACATAACCAGCTAGGCCATATTTAATATCATTCGCAAGCTTAATCGCTTCTTCCTCGTCTTTAAACGTCATCACAGTTAATACTGGACCGAAGATTTCTTCTTGAGCTACGCGCATATGATTTTTTGCATTTAGAATAATTGTCGGTGCTACAAAGTTCCCTTTAGCAATCTCTTCAGGAATATCAGCTGTAATCACTTCAGTTCCTTCTTCACTAGCAATATCTAAATAACCTCGCACCTTATTAAAATGTCCTCTATCAATAAGGGGTCCCACTTCAACGGCTGAATCTAATGGGTCACCAATTTTAATTTTTGCCACACGTTTCTTCAGAGCTGCGATAAACTCATCTTTAATTCCTTCTTGAATAAACAATCTTGAGTTCGCAGTACAACGCTCTCCATTAAAGGAGTAAATCCCCCACACACAGGCATCTAACGCACGGTCAAAATCTGCATCATCAAAGACAATAATCGGTGATTTACCACCTAGCTCCATTGAACAACTTTTCAATGTGTCTGCACTATTTTTAATGATTGTAGATCCTGTTTTCGTCTCACCTGTGAATGAAATAAGTTGAACATCAGGATGTTTAACGAGTGCATCACCAGCTGTTTCTCCATAGCCATGTACCACATTAAATACACCATTTGGCAATTCTGCTTTATGAATGACTTCAGCCAATAGATTAGCTGAAAGTGGAGAAAGTTCTGCGGGTTTTAAAACAACCGTGTTTCCTGTTGCAAGAGCAGGTGCTACTTTCCACGTTTCTAACATGAATGGGGCATTCCAAGGAGTGATTAATCCTGCAACACCAACTGGAGCGTTAATTGTATAGTTGATAAACTCATCGTCTACTTGGTACGCATCACCGACAAGACGGCTTTCTACCATGCGTGCATAAAATCTAAAGTTTTCAGATGCACGACTAACCATCTTTCTTGTTTGACTAATGGGTAGGCCAGTATCAAGAGATTCTAGATAAGCAATTTTCTCGACTTCTTCATCAATTAAGTCCGCGATACGGTAAATGTAAGCCATTCTTTTAGTCAGTTTCATCGTTTTCCATGGACCGTTATCGAAAGCTTCACGTGCAGCTGCTACAGCTTTATTAATGTCTTCAACTTGTCCTTCAGCCACTTCGTTAATTTGTTCGTTCGTAAACGGGTTCATATTCTTAATCGTCGCTCCACTTGAAGCAGGTGTAAATTCGCCGTTAATATATAACAAGATATTGCTTTTTGTTTCATGTTTATATGAAACTTTTTCACGAGAAGATACCATATGAATCACCTATATCCTTCATTTATTGTCACGATTCAGATCTGTAAATCTTCGACTATTTAATAGCTGTCTCTTTTGGCAATTTCCCTAGATCAATCAGAGTGTCACGAACTTCAGTAACTAATTGTTCAGATGGGAATCCTAATGGCAATCGAAGTTTCGGGTTAATTTTACCCATCATGCCAAGCGCAACCTTAACTGGGCCAGGATTTGTGTCTTTAAATAACACATCATTTAAATTCATTAATTCAAAATGAAGATCCTGTGAACGAGCCACGTCACCCGCTTCCCAGGCATTATAAAGTTCAGCTACTTTAACAGGCTCAACATTCGCAGTGGCACTAATAAAGCCAGCACCACCAATTGCGAGCATCGGATAGCATAGAAGTTCTATGCCTGAATACAGCAGGAAATCTCTTCCGCAATTCAGCAATACACGATTAACATGTTCGAAATCCTTATTTGCTTCTTTTACTCCAACGATATTTGGACAATCCTCCGCTAATCTCTTCATCGTTTTCACTTCCATATTGACAGCTGAACGACCTGGAATATTATAAATAATGATTGGCGTTTCTACTGAATCTGCTACTGTTTTAAAATGCTGATACAGAGCTTCTTGATTTGGTTTATTGTAATAAGGAACGATAACCATCGCTGCGTCTGCACCAATTTCTTCCGCATATTTCGTTAGTTCCATCGTTTCATCGTGGTTAGTCGAACCAGTTCCTGGAGCGAAGAACACGCGACCATTAATGGTCTTTTTAGCTAAATCCATCACATGTTTTCTCTCAGCGAGAGTTAACGAGCTTGGCTCTCCACTCGTTCCAGTCACGGATATACCGTGACTACCACTTTCAATTTGCCAATTAATTAACTCAACAAATGCTTTTTCATCTATTTCACCGTTCTCTGTAAACGGGGTAATTACTGGACAAATTGAACCTCTTAATTTTTTCTTAGCTTCTTCGTATGCCAATAATATCTACTCCTTTCGTATTGAATCTAGCGTTTGTTAGATTTCCAGCTCTTTTAATTCGCGGTATTTACCTTGGCTATAGATTAATGGATCTTTTTCTTCTAATTGAATGCCTGTTACTTGGCCAATAAATACGGTGTGATCGCCTACAACATACTCGCTATGCAGGTCACACGTTATGACAGCCAATGAGTCGGCAAGAGTTGGAACTCCCATATAAGGAACAAATTGAACTTCATGCTCTAAGTTCAATTGACCAGAAAATTGTTTCGACTCATTTTGTTGAGCCGACGATAGAACATTTACTGCGAATTGCTTTGAATCTTTAATAAATCCTAGCATTCTAGCATTTTCTCCCACACTAATTGCAATAAGCTTAGGTTTTAAGGAGATAGACATAAATGCATTCGCTGTCATACCATGAACCTCGCCTGAGACTTCAGTTGTGATAACAGTCACGCCAGTTGCGAAACTTCCCATCGCATTTCGAAATAATCGATCATCTATTTCTTGCTCTTTTAAATGCATCTTTTAATCTCCTCTCTTCATGTAAGAAATGAAATCGGTGTTATGAGAAAATACCTGCTTCTTTTTTCGTTCGATTTAAGAAGTCATTGACCATGTTTTTGTATGGTTCTTTATCGAACTGATCATAATATGCATTTGACATGCGCACTGGGTCACCGAAGAAATAGTACTCATACAATGCTTGACGATTCCCAAAGGCACTGATTGAAATATCCCATGCTAAGCGGAATAGTTGTACTTTTTCCTCACCATTGATATTAGCCCCTTGTGTATATCGATGAACTAGAGCACCAACTTCAGCATTGCTAAAGTCAGCTTCTGTAGGTAGTGCCATTAAACCGGATGCGCCGAAAATCTTAATGATTTCATTCATTCGTTGATACATTTTCGGGTACCAGTTGCGAGCTGCATTTAAAGGTTCAAAGTCAGGTGTCATATTGCCGTATTGATCGATTTTCGCATTATGTTCAGCACGGTATAAATGAGAACGCATTACTTCTAAAATAATCATGATTTCGCTCGCTTTTTCTTTGACATGCATGAATTGATTAATACCGATTGCTTCCATCATATTAATCACAACACCTAATACAAACTCGGTTTTCACGATATGTTTGGCTATTACTTGATGCGTCATATGAATAACGGCATTTGTTTCGGTATATGTGCGGTTACAAATATCTGTACTTTCGCTTACGAAAACGCGTTCCCATGGTACAAACACATCTTCAAACGAAATAATGGCATCACTTTCATCAAAACGAGCACCTAGCGGATGATCCCATTTGCTCTTTCCATAATCGAAAGATTCACGTGACAAGAATTTTAAGCCAGGTGTATTATTTGGAATGGCAAAAGCAAAGGCAAACGGATCATCTGTTGTACCCGGTGTTTTATTAATCGTAGATGGAAATACAACAAGCTCATCCGTAATTCCACCGAGAGTAGCTAAAAGACGACATCCATTCACAATTATTCCATCAGCTGTCTTTTTCGTAATACGAGCAGATAAGAATGGATCCTTTTGCTCAGATTGAGTTAGCATGGATCTGTTTACTTGAGGATGAATTAACGTGTGCGTTAAGCTAATGTCATTTTCACGCGCATATTCATAATAATCACGTGCGTTTTTAGCAAATTGAGCACTTCCGCCACCTTCTTGTGCGAAAAACTCACTTGCTGTTCCAAAAGCCATGATACTTGCATTTAAATAGTCAGGAGAACGACCCATCATTCCTCCTGAAAATGCTGCCCACTCCGAGTTCATTTCACGACGTCTAAACAAGTCTTCCTTTGTTTTTGGCGCAATAAAAGATAAGCCGACTTTGTTACCAGTTGTTGGAGAAGTATATAACATCTTATCTGCTTTCTCATGTTGTAAATCATAAAGACCTGCTACACTTTCAACGACATTTTTAAATGCTGGATGAGTGGTAACATCCTCTACTTTTTCCCCATGAATCCACACTTCTGTCTTTCTATTCTTAACGCCTTCAATATATTCTTTTCCTGTACGTGCGCCCATTCTTTTCCCTCCTCAATAAAATCAATCAGCAATTCTAGTTCATTTATAGTTTAAATATTCCGAAATCTAAAATCGTAGTTATTCCTTTTTAAATCTTGTATGAATATTATTTTGTTTATAAGTCCCGGCTTCACTGAATTCGATTAATTCCATTGATAAAGCTAAGTAACGTGTAGACATGAGACTGGCAAAATGATCTTTCATTACTTCAAACATCGCATCACAAGCTTCTTTTTTTACCTCTTCAGTCCGTCCTGCTCCTATTTTAAATACGGCATGAACGAAAGCATCATCTTCTGCACCATCTGCTACTCGGTAATCATGTAATTCAATTGCTCGAGAACGTATGCCACCTATCGGGAAATGGCTGCCTCTGTCGATTAGCACTTGATGAATTTTTTCGAAAAGGAATGGTAAATTCGCTTCGTTTTTAATGTTATCCGTGTATTCAACAATAAAGTGTGGCAAATAGAGAACCTCCTTTCACCCTAACGATTCGTAAAGGCTTCATCACCGATAATGGTATTTACTAGTCTGCCAATGCCCGCTATTTCAGTTACTATGACATCTCCAACTGCGGTATCAACTGAACCTTTCGGTGTACCAGTTAAAATGACATCATTTTCACTTAGCGTCATAAAACCGCTTAAATACTCAATAAGAGTTGGAATATCAAAAATCATATCTGCAGTCGTTCCTTCTTGAACAAGCTGATCGTTGACATGTGTCGTTAATTTCAAGTTCATTGGATTGTCAATTTCACTAGCATCAACTAACCAAGGACCAAATGGTGTACATCCATCTCGATTTTTAACGCGCAAATTTGGACGGTAATAGTTTTCTAAGTAATCTCTAATCGCATAGTCATTCGCAACGCTATATCCTTTTACATACTGATACGCGTCTTCTTTTTTTACATGCCTGGCTGTTTTCCCAATAATCACTGCAAGTTCACACTCATAATGCATATACTCTACGTCTGATGGTCTGCGTGTCTGTGCATTATGGCCAATAAATGTGTTTGGTCCTTTTAAAAACACCAATGGTTCGGTCGGTGCATCAAATGCCAATTCGGCTGCATGATCCGCGTAATTTAGACCTAATGCAAATACAGTTCGTGGTTCAACGGGGGTCAGCCATACAACTTCACTTTGATCAACAATCCGTCCATCATCTAATTGAAGTTGACCTTCCCATTCAATTGCTTCGTGGATGGAGCCATTATATGAAATTCGTGCTTTTTTCATTGTGCACCCCTCCAAATGAATGATTGTTCTTCCACAATGACATTTTCTAAACAGCCTAAACCTTCAATTTCGATTCTTACCTTATCTCCTATTTTAGCTAGTGGTGCATTTTCGGGAACTCCTGTAAGTAATACATCTCCGGGATTTAATGACATGAATTCTGTGACATCTACAAGTAACTGAGATACTTTACGAATCAAATTTTTTGTTGAGTTCTCTTGTTTTAATTCATCATTTATGTAGACACGAATGGTCAAATTATCAGGGTCATGTAGCTGGTTTTTTTCCACAATCCATGGACCAATTGGGCAGAACCCATCGCGAGCTTTGTATGAAACAGCCGGTCGGAACAAGCTATCATGTGGAATGCTAATATCGTTTCCAATGGTATATCCAGCAATATAGTTCAGTGCTGTTTCTTCATTCAATGCAACGGCTTTCTTTCCAATTACAATACCCAGAGAGGCGCAAATCTCAAGATGCGTCACTTCTGATGGCATCGGAATTCCCTCACCTTGTCGATTAAAGGTATTAGCCGGTTTGATGTAAAGAATGGGTGCTTTTGGTGGCGAGGCATATGGTTTTTCATGCACTTGATTTCCTAACTGCTCAAGAGCACCTTTATAATTTAATAATGTGCCGTAGACAGTTCCTTTTATTGGTGTATCTAGTTGAACGTCATTTATATGGAACGATTGATCCCCTATGGTGAATGTATTATTTTTTGGGTCAACCTCAATTGATTCGAAATGATTTGAACCTAAAAGTTTCATCTTTGCTTTGATCACGAATTCCACTCCTCTAGTTATCAGTAGTTAACCGTTCGATAACTATCGTTTTGCGTTTCTTAAGTTGGCAATTAAAAAGAACGACCTTCATGTAGGTTGGAGTTTTCAGGCTACAATCTATGAAGAGTCGTCCTCCCGTAAGTAAGAAACTATACTCTTAGCATTCTAGTAATGAATTTAAATAGAAAGTAATGCTTTATCACTCGTAAGTTTTTCTCCACGAATTCGTTGGAATTCATCCATTAACTTGGGAATGGTTAATTTCTTTTTCTCTTCAGCATCAAACTCTAATATAATTTGCCCTTTGTCCATCATAATGAGCCTGTTCCCTAGATCCAGGGCTTGTTGCATATTGTGAGTAATCATCAACGTAGTTAGTTGATCTTTTTCCACCAATTGTTTTGTTAAATTCGTAATTAATTCTGCTCGAGCTGGGTCGAGTGCTGCAGTATGTTCATCTAGTAATAAAATAGACGGTTGAGTGAACGTTGCCATTAACAATGAAAGTGCTTGTCTTTCACCGCCTGAAAGCATGCCTACTTTTGCATTTAACCGATTTTCTAAGTTCAAATGAAGTGTTTCAAGAGATGTGCGGAATAATTCCCGTCGTTTCTTGTCCACACCGATTCGCAGACGTCTTTTCTTGTTGCGTGAATAAGCCATTGCCAAGTTTTCTTCGATCGTCATCGTAGGAGCGGTTCCAGCCATTGGATCTTGGAAAACACGACCAATCATTTGGGATCGTTTATACTCAGGCAATTTTGTTACTTCATTTCCAGCAATTTCAATCGTACCAAAATCCGGATATAAGGCACCTGAAATCATATTTAACATCGTCGATTTACCGGCACCATTACTACCAATCACCGTCATAAAATCTCCAGGGTTTAAATTAAGATTGATTTGATCAAGCGCGATTTTTTCATCCGGAGTAGCTTCATTAAATAATTTATTAATCTGGATGAGTTTCAGCAATCTTAGATCCCCCCTTAGTTAGTGACTGTTGGTATTCTAATAGGCGTTCAGCGTGTCGTTTGGCTTTTCTGTTTTTTTCGCGTTTTTTATCAAAGTATTGCGGCAGTATAAGCGCCGCTATAACAATGACAGCCGTAATTAATTTCATATCTCCTGTATCAAGGAAATCTACTTGTAGTGCTAGTCCGAGGACAATACGGTAAATGATAGCTCCGGCAATAACAGCCATCGTGGTTCGAACAATCGTTTTTGTACCAAAGATCGCTTCACCAATAATGACAGAAGCGAGACCGATAATAATCATACCGATACCCATGCCTATATCAGCAAACTTCGCATATTGGGCGATTAAGGCTCCTGAGAACGCAACGAGTGCATTCGAGAATCCTAGACCCACAATAATCAGGTTATCTGTATTAGCCGATAAGCTACGAATCATTTTCTTATTATCACCAGTCGCTCTAATAGCAAGACCGACTTCAGTTTTTAAGAACCAATCCACCACTAGTTTGATAATTAAGACAATAATCATCATGACCAATAACGTTCCCCATGTTTTGGGTAAATACTCCACACCTAACATGCCGAAAAATCGATTAATCATGGCATCAATTCCTAATGGACTCCAAAAAGCTTGGAATTGATTAAACATCGTTTCTGCATTGAGAAGCGGGATATTAGGTCTCCCAATCGAATTCTCAGAAGTGAGACCCATAATCCTCAAATTTATCGAATACAAAGCAATCATCATTAAGATCCCTGCGAGTAATGCATTAATCTTGCCTTTTGTATGAAGAAGACCCGTCATGCATCCAGCTAAAAAGCCTAGTATGACTGCAACGAATGTTGCGAGTAACGGGTGGTAACCCAATACAATCATTGTTGCTGCTACACCTGCTCCAGTAACAAAACTGCCATCAACCGTTAAATCCGGAAAATCTAATACACGGAATGAAATATAAACACCTAACGCCATGATTGCATAGATGATTCCTTGCTCTACAGAGCCGAATACAGCTGAAAACATGTAGAATCACCTCCTGTTTTATTCGCTAAATTCTGCTTCCCACTCATCCTTAATTTCAAGATTTAGTGCAGATGCTGTGTCTTTATTCATAGTGAAAATTAATTTTTGTGGAATTTGAACTGGTAGGTCAGCAGGTTTGCTTTCACCTTTAAGGATTTTAACTGCCATTTCACCAGCTTCGTAACCGATGTCATAGTACTCAAATCCATAAGCTGCTAATCCACCACGTTTTACAGAGTCAAACTCTGCTACCATCATAGGAATCTTATTTTCATTTGCAACAGATACAACTGATTCAAGAGCAGAAACAACTGTGTTGTCTGTGATGATGTATAAAGAATCCACTTTGCCTATTAAAGATTCCGTTGCCTGTTTAACATCTGCAGATGTAGCGACTGATGCTTCAACAACTGTCATATCCATCTCTTTTAACATTTCTTTTACTGCATCAACTTGTGCACGTGAATTTTGTTCGCCTGAGTTAAACACCATACCAACTTTTTTAGCGCCTAATTCATCTTTTATGAATTTCATCGTGTTTGAAATTGCGTCTGGATGACTGTCAATTGTGCCAGTTACGTTTCCACCTGGCTTTTCCATCGATTCAACAAGCTCTGCTCCCACTGCATCTGTTACTGAAGTAAAGACAATCGGAATATCTGAAGTAGCACTTGCCGCTGTTTGTGCACTAGGAGTTGAGTTGGCAAAGATTAAATCTACATTTGCGCTCACTAAGTTAGAGGCAATTGTTGTACTAGCACTCGGATCACCTTGAGCAATTTGCACATCATACTCTGCATCAATACCAGCGTCTTCTAATGCCTTTTTAAATCCATCGTATGCAGCGTTTAAAGATGGATGTTCAACAATTTGAGTTACCCCAATCTTATAGGTCTTTTTTTCTCCATCTGATGACGTTCCTCCATCATCTCCGCATGCCCCTAGAAGTAACGCTGAACCTAAGATAGCTACCCCGACTTTTTTCCAACTTTTCAACATGATATTTCCCCCTCTTAACTTAGTTATATGGTAGATAATTGAAACCAAAGGTAGAAATTGAATCAAAATATTCAGGCAACTAAAATCGTGGTGATGTAATCATAGATGCTCAGTTGATCGATGAATTAAACTGTCTGCAAGTCTTTCTTCTTAACAGGTGCTGAATGAATAGCTTGTCCGATTAATCCTTCAACGGCTTCAAGTAAACCTTCAGAAAATCCTGGATGAGCATATAAAGGGAATTTGATATCCTCTTCTTTCGCTGCCATCTCAAGTAATTGGACAAAAGATCCTGACATTTCGATAGCGCCTTCACCAATCATATGTATCCCATTGATGATTTCTGTTTCAGCGTCAGAAATAACTTTTATAAAGCCATCCTTTTTCCCGGTTATAGAGGCGTACCCGTTTCCACCTAAAGAAAATTGGCTAATACGAACGTTTAAACCAGTTTCCTTAGCCATTTGTTCAGTAAGTCCCACAGTCACAGCTGGGGGTATAGTATGAGCAATGTGTGGTATAAACGTTAGGTCAACTTCCGGTTTAAGACCGGCAATTGATTCGACCGCAACTTTCCCTTGCTTAATCGCTTTTACAGCTAATAATGGTCCTTCTGTAACATCTCCTATAGCGTAAATAGAGTTAATGTTTGATTGCATTTTTTCATTTACTGAAATAAAACCATCATCTGACTGAACAAGTCCAATTCGACTGATTCCAAGAGACTCTAAATTAGGTTTCCTCGAGCCAGAAACAAACAGATAAGATCCTTCTATAACATTTTCGGAATCCTTACTCGTTTTAAATGTAACTGTAACATTTAAGTCTGTTTCGTTTGTCGAAATGTTTTGAATATCTTTGAAAATAGTTATTTTACGACGTTTAAATAAGCGATTGAGTTCCTTAAAGATAGATTCATCGAAGACTTGTTCTTTTTGCTGATCAAACAAGATCGTTACTTTTGAACCTAAAGCTGCATAACTTGAGGCTACCTCAAGTGCAATATAATCTTGTCCATTGACAATCAGATGTTCAGGTATTTCTTCAAGAGTAAATATGTTGTGAGCTAATAGCACTCTTTTTCCTTTGTCTGTTACCCATTTCGGCATAACAGGTGTACTACCAGTTGCAAGAATGACTTGATCAAATTCGAAAATATCAAATTGATGGCCATTTTCTACGCCGATTTTATTAACTGCTAAAAAGGTTGCTTTACCTTGAATAACTTCAATTTTATTGGCTTTACATAAATTTTCTACACCGGAGCGTAAACCGCTAATAACCTCATCTTTATATGACAGAAGCTTAGAAATATTGAAGGTATCATCTCCACTACCAATTCCTAAATCAGCTAAATGAGAGATTTCGGCTCGTTTTGATGCTGCGTGAGTAAAGACTTTTGACGGGATACATCCTTTATTTAAACAAACCCCACCTAAATCAGCCTGTTCAATAAGCGTGACGGAAAGTCCGAGTTGTGCACCGCGAATGGCGGCAGAATAGCCCCCTGGTCCACCACCGATGATGATAAGATTTCTTTGCTGTGTAATTTCGCCAACAACCATTAAATCATCTCCATCATTAGTTTATTGGGGTGTTCTATCAGACTAGCTAATCTGTTCGTAAACGCTACCGCAGTTGCACCATCGGCTACTCGATGATCGAACGCCATTGAAAGTGTCATAATATGACCGATTACAATTTCATTTTGCTCATTTACAATCGGCTGTTTCTTTGTTTTGTGAAAGGCGATTAAAGCAGTTTCTGGGTAATTAATGATTGGCGTTGCCCCGGTGCTACCAAGAGGACCAACATTACTCACCGTAAACGTACTATTTTGCATCTCAAAAGGTTGTAGTTTGCCTGAAATTGCTTTTTCAGTTAAAGCTTTTACTTCTTTGTGAATGTCTTTAATCGACATTTTGTCTGCATCATGAATGACTGGAACTATCAAACCGGCTTCAGTGTTTGTGGCCATTCCAATATGGTAATTCTTCTTTAAAAGAATTCGACTATTTTCTTCATCAAGTTCTGCGTTAAAAATCGGGAAATCTTTCAAACAAATAACAAGAGCTTTTACTAGAAATGCCGAAACACTAACTGATTCTCCAGTCGCTTTCATTTCTTGGCGCATTTTAAACAAGTTCGTCATATTGATTTCATCAAAATGAGTGACGTGTGGAATGGTAAATAAAGATTTCGTCATTTTCTCTGCAATTTTTTTACGGATTCCCTTAAATGGAATCTCATCAGGTGTAATGTTACTAACATCTGTAGTCACAGACTTTTGATTTGAAACAACTTCAGTTTGCTCTGAGGATTGACTGCCATTAATAAAGCGATATACATCCTCTTCAGTTACTCTCCCAGAAGGGTCAGATGCTTTTACATCTTCAATATTAATGTCATGTTCTCGAGCGATTTTTCGAGTATATGGTGCAGCTAGTACACGATTAAACGATGAGATCGATGTGGCAGTAGATTCAACTTTTGGTTGAACACTTTGTTTTAGTGTCTCTTTTGCAACTTTAGGTTGTACTGCATGCTCTTTATTTGAGGTTTTATCGTCTGCTTCTATGTAGATAAGGCTAGTTCCTACGTGAACTGTTTCGCCTGCTTCAATAATAATTTCCTTAATGACACCAGAGCATGGGGAAGTAAGTTCCGCCACCATCTTGTCGGTTTGTACCTCTACAAGTGGTTGATCCGTTTTCACGGTATCACCAACTTTGACAAGATAATGGATGATTTCTCCTTCTGTCATCCCTTCTCCGATATCATGTAATTTCACTTCGAGCATGTCATTTCCCCCTTAAAAATGAACCACTTTTTCTATCGCTTCTTGTACACGTGCAGGTGTAGGAAGATAATGTTCTTCTAATGAGAAAAATGGTACCGGTACATCAAATCCTGTCACTCTTTCAATTGGAGCACGCAAATATAAAAATGCAGTATCGTTGATGATGGAAACGATATCGTTTCCTAGTCCGCTCGTATGATGCGCTTCGTGTATAATAACGGCTCTAGTTGTCTTTTGAACAGATTCAGCAATAATATCTCGATCAATCGGATATAGTGTACGTAAATCAATGATTTCACACTGAATTCCATTTTTCTCAGCTTGTTGTGCTGCCTTTTCTGCAACCGTAATCATGGCACCCCATGCAATTAGTGTTACGTCTGTACCTTCACGTACTATTTTTCCTTTACCAATTTCAACTGTGTATTTTCCAACTGGTACTTCTTCTCGCATCGATCGATAGTTTTTCATCGTTTCTAATACAAGTACAGGATCCGGATCTTCCATTGCTGCTATGAGTAAACCTTTAGCATCATAAGGATTTGATGGACAAACCACTTTAATACCTGGCATATGTGTAAACAAAGTTTCTGTACTATCTGAATGAATCTCTGGTGCGCGAATACCCGCTCCATAAGGTGCACGAATAACCATAGGCACGGTAAATCGAGACATTGAACGCATACGGAGACGTGAAACATGCGTCATAATTTGCTCATAAGCAGGATAAATAAAACCAAGGAATTGGATTTCAGCTATTGGTTTAAATCCATTCACAGCTAACCCTACTGAGGTACCGATAATTCCCGCTTCTGAAAGAGGTGTATCTACAACACGTTCAGCACCAAATTGTTCTTGTAGACCTTCAGTTGCTCGGAAAACACCACCGTTTTTTCCGATATCCTCACCTAATATAATCGTTCTCTCATCTTCCTCAAGTAAAACACGCATACCGTCATTAATTGCTTGAATCATGGTCATCTGAGTTGTCTTAACATCTTTTTGATTAGACTCTACGATTTGGGTCATTAGGTCACCGCCTTTCTAAGTGTGCAAGATAAGATTCTTTCTGTTCAGCTAGTTGTGGAGGCATTTCTGCGAAAACATGATCAAATACGTCTTCCACGTTTGACGCAGGGTATTTTTCCATTTCTTCAACAGCTAAATCGATTTCATTCGCCGTTTTCTCCTTGACTTCTTCAATCCATTGCTCGTCCCAGTAACCATAATTTTTCATAAATAGTTCTAAACGTGTCATTGGATCAACAATATCTTTCCCTTGTGTTTCAGGACGATATTTAGAAGGGTCATCAGCAGTCGTATGAGCACCTTTTCTCCAAGTCACCGCTTCGATTAATGTTGGACCATGCCCAGCTCTCGCATGATTAAAAGCTTGTTTCGTTTCAAAATACACTGCAAAGCAATCATTGCCATCAATTCGAACACCTGGTATACCATAAGCAACTGCTTTTTGAGCCACCGTTTTAGAATTCATTTGTTTTTCAATTGGAACTGAAATGGCATAGCCGTTGTTTTGATTAAAAAATACGACTGGTACTTTAAAGACACTTGCGAAGTTTATTCCTTCATGGAAATCGCCTTCAGAAGTAGCTCCATCCCCAAAATAAGCAATAGAAGCATTTTGTGTTCCTTTTAATTTCTCAGCCCATGCAGCTCCTGCAGCATGTGGTAGCTGAGTAGCAATCGGAACTGCTGGTGGGAAAATATTACGATCCGGTGGTGCCACACAACCTTCTACACGACCGTTCCAATATAAGAATGTTCTTGTCATACTCTTGCCGAATGTAATGGTCGCACCATGATCACGATAAGTTGGGAAAACCCAATCATCCGGTTGTAGGGCAAGTGCACTCCCCACTTGAGCAGCTTCTTGCCCTTCAAATGGAGCATAAGTGCCAAGACGTCCTTGTCGTTGTAAGTTAATCGCTTTTCTATCAAACGTGCGGACACGTAACATGTGATAATACAATTCTTTCACTAATTTTTCGTCGATTTCATTTTCGAACGTTGAATCTACAAAATGACCATGATCATCTATGATTCTCTTTATTGGATAATTTTCTTCCAATTCATACGCCTCCAATCAAGATAAGTTGCGAATAGACCATTTTGGCTTCGCCGCTGAAGTATAAAAGCTATTTCTGTTTGATCGATCAGCAATTCGTTTATCACACATTTCGTTTGCAGCTTCTTCTGTCGTTTTTCCACTCAATCTTGCTTCTTGGAATACACCTAAAACCGCATCGTAAATATGTTTTGTTTTAGCTAGAACACGTTCGTGGTTAATCCCATATAATTCGTCAGCAACTTGAATAAGTCCTCCAGAATTTACGATATAATCAGGCGCATATAAAATCCCTTTATCGTGTAGCATTCTCCCGTGAACATCATTTAACAATTGGTTATTTGCAGCACCGACAATCGCCTTTACTTTAAATAGAGAGATTGTGTTTTCATTAATAATTCCACCAAATGCACACGGAATGAAAATATCTGCTTCTTGTGAATAAATATCTTCTTTTGAAATAACTGTGACCGTACCAGTAGTGTTTGTCGCTAACTCTTTTATGGCTTGCAAATTTTCAGTACTAATATCTGTAACGAATAAATCAGCGCCAGCTTGAAGTAAACCTGTTGCCACTTTAAAACCAACTTTACCAAGGCCTTGAATCGCATATTTGTGGCCACCTAATTCGTCACTGCCGAAAAGGATCTGATTCGTTGCTTGTAAACTATAAAGGACACCAGCTGCAGTCGGAATAGAAGAGTCGCCGCCACCACCATATACTTCTGGTAGTCCGTTAATAAAGTTTGTTTCTTTTGAAGCATGTATGAAATCTTCCATTGAGGTACCCATATCCGTACCTGTGTAAAAACGACCACCTAATGAGTTAACAAATTGACCGAAAGCACGAAATAGCTCAGGCGTTTTATCTGTCTTTGGATCCCCGATAATGACTGCTTTCCCACCACCAAAATCTACGTCTGCAGCGGCACACTTATAGGTCATCCCTTTTGAAAGTCGTAGAACATCTTCGAGTGCTTCATCCATGCTGTTGTAGGGTTGCATCCGACATCCACCTAATGCAGGACCTAATGTTGTATTGTGAATGGCAATAATTGCTCTTAACCCGGTTGTGGGATCGTTACAAAAAACAACTTGTTCATGTTTGCTCATTTTATCGAAGAGTTCGAATTCTTTAGCCATTGATGTTCTTTCTGCCACTTTCATTTTGAATGCCTCCTTAAAATCAATCAGTAGAAAATTATGCTTTAAATAGATGCTTCTATTAATTTATTTTCGATAGTTTCTTTTGGCAAAATGACCTGCACTACTTCACCCTTACCAATAACCCCTAAATGATTTGTAGCAATTACATTAGTTTTGACTAAGTTATCTCGTAATTCGATTACAGTAGCCTTTAAAGTTACAAAAGTACCTAATGGTGAAGCGGCTATATGTCGTAACTGAACAGAAGCCCCCATCCCTTCTTCATGACTTTCTAAAAAGGGTAAAATAATTTTTCGTGAAACCCATTCCATATGATATGTCATGGCAACAGTGGAATAGACGGGATGAACGACTTCGCCTTCAAAAGAAGCAAACATATCTTCTGTAACAATCACTTCAATACTTTCTTCTTTACCTAATTTAAGTCCCTGTTTCATTCCTAATCCCCTACTAACTTTTAGTATATGAATCTACTAATGAATTTTAGTTGTTCATGAAAACGCTTACAAATAAACTAAAAAATATAATTTTCAAATCTGACTTACTTTCCGAATGCCCATTTAGGCTTTAAAGATGTTGTGAAGAATCCATTGCGTTTAGCCTTATTGACGATTCTCTGCTCACACATTTTATTGGCAGCTTCTACTGTAGAGATTCCGTTTATGGAAGCCATTTTATACACTTCTAGTATGGAATCGTATATATGTTTGGTTTTTGCAAGTACCCGTTCATGATTGATACCATATAGTTCGTCAGCAACTTGTATCAGACCACCAGAGTTGATTATATAATCTGGTGCATAAAGTATTCCTTTTTCTTGAAGGAGTTTTCCATGATGTTCAGTCAAAAGCTGGTTGTTGGCAGAACCTGCAATGGCTTTGACCTTAAATTTTTCAATCGTTTGATCATTAACAATCCCACCAAATGCACATGGAATAAATACATCCGCTTCTTGTGAATAAATTTCCTCACTGGTAACAACTTTCAATGTTCCTGGTGTTGTTAACGCTATTTCTTCCATTCGTTTTATACTTTCCTCACTAATGTCAGTTACGTATAGATGAGCACCTGCTTCTAATAAACCTATCGCTACTTTTGATCCCACTTTACCTAAACCTTGAATGGCGTATGATACTCCACCTAAGTTCTCACTACCAAATAAAGTTTGATTGGTTGCTTTAATTCCATAAAGAACGCCAGCTGCTGTTGGAATTGATGAATCACCGCCACCTCCATATGCTGCAGGTAAACCGACAATACAATTTGTTTCTTTACTTGCATGTATGAAATCTTCCATCGTCGTTCCCATATCTGTTCCAGTGTAAAAACGACCGTTTAATGAATTTACGAATTGACCGAATGCACGGAATAATTCTGGTGATTTGTCAGTCTGTGGATCACCAATAATAACAGCTTTACCACCACCAAAATCAACATCAGTAGCTGCACACTTATAGGTCATCCCTTTAGAAAGCCTAAGTGCATCTTCCATCGCGTCATCAAAACTTTTATACGGATACATGCGACATCCACCTAAAGCAGGTCCATTTGTTGTATTATGAATTGCTATTATTGCTCTTAAGCCAGTTGAAGGATCGTGACATAACACAACTTGTTCATGTTCAGCCATTCTTTCAAAAAGCTCGAAATTTTCAACTATTGGCATTCTCTGTGCTGTTTCCATCAACTGAATCCCCCTCAGGATTTACACATGTTCTAGAAGTTTAGGGTATGCCTATCAATAATCTTTCATGTTTTTATGTATAACGAACACTGCATGACTTCAAGGAAGCATCTGTAGAAAATTATTGTTATTAATATATGAAAAATTTTATTGTATAACACTATTTCAACGTAATATTATCAAATTGTAATATTCTAGTCAATACAATAATCGGAAAACTCTTTATTTTTAGAATTAAAAGAAATCATAAATATCCATAAAAAAACCTCTTAAGCAATCGTTCTTAAGAGGAATGGTAAATGCTATCGGTACCTATGAAATGTAAGAGAGTTAAATTCTTTAAATTTGTCTACACCACCAAGTTGAATTAAATAATTAATCTTTCTTATAAGAAAGACCTCTTAAATCATTCGAAGTCTGTTCAATTTGGTTAAGTGCTTCATTCATCATGCTTTCAAACAACTCTTCTACTGAAGGTATGTGGTTGATCAATCCAGCAATTTGACCACTGTTAATAAAACCATTTTCTAAATCACCCTCAATAGCTCCCTTAACATGATTTACTTCAGAAGTTAGTTCTCGATATTGTTCTGGAGTTAGTCCTGCCTGTTCCAGCTCTTCTAACTTATTTGAATAAGGAGTTTTCAGTATTCGCCTTATTTGACCAAAACTTCTACCTATAATAGTTGTCTCCGTATCACTTGAATTCACTAAACTATTTTTGTATTGATCATGAAATGGTGCATCTTGTGTAGCAATTAATCGTGTTCCTATTTGAATACCAGATGCACCAAGCATTAGGGCTGCGGCCAACCCTTTTCCATCTCCAATACCGCCAGCTGCAATTACTGGAACTTTTACACTTTTCACGATTTGCGGAATGAGTGTGAAAGTAGTTAACTCAAGATTCGAGTTGATACCAGCCGCTTCAAAACCTTCAGCAACTAGAATATCTGCACCAGCCGCTTCCGCTTTTTGCGCATGCTTCACAGATGCGACGAGCACAATGACTTTTACGTCATGTTCATGTAATTTCGCAATATATGGAACTGGATTTCCTGCAGATAACGATACAATAGGGATCTTATGTTTAATAATTAATTGAATAAGTTCATCCGTATACGGCGACACATTTATTGCTATATTTAATGCGAAATTCCGTGATGTGCGTTTCTTTGTCTGAATAATAATTTCTTCAACTTGTGTAGGAGTCATCGTTCCACAACCGATTGTACCTAACCCTCCCGCTTCAGAAACAGCAGAAGTTAGTTGTGCATTACTTATATTCCCCATTCCACCTTGGAATATTGGAATATCTATTTGAAGCATATCGCAAACGTATTTCATTAATTATCCACCTCTACTCAAATATGTTATAGTAAAATGAATAGAAAGACAATTATGTAAATTCAAATTTACTTGGGGGTATACGATGATTATTCCATTCAAAGGGAAGACACCTAGATTAGATGCAACGGTTTTTATGGCACCAGGATCCAAAATCATTGGCGATGTTCAAGTAGGGAAAGAATCGACCATTTGGTTTAACACGGTATTGCGTGGAGACGAAGGATTAATTTCAATCGGAGAAAGGTGCAGCATACAAGATAATTCAACGATCCACTTATATGAAGACGCACCTGTACTCGTAGAAGATGAAGTTACAGTTGGTCATAACGTGATTTTGCATGGCTGTAAAGTGGGGAAACGTTCGATTATCGGAATGGGCTCAACGATTCTAGATCATGCTGAAATCGGAGAAGAATGTATTATTGGAGCTAACACATTAATTCCTCCTGGAAAGAAGATTCCGCCTCGCTCTTTAGTTGTTGGATCTCCAGGTAAGGTCGTTCGAGAATTAAATGATAAGGATTTTGAAATCATTCAGCTTTCAATCGATACGTATGTTCAAAAAGGATATGACTATCGTGAAATTTTAACTGAACTAGAAAACAATAAATAGCAGTACAGTTTAACAATGATGTTCTATTAAGCAATCAGCTAGATATTTAGAATTAAAGACATATAGCCTCACAAAAATAAACAGGAAGAGAAAACAAGTCGTATTCTCTTCCTGTTTTTTCATTTAATTTTTACTCTTGAATCTAGACAGCGAAAGAAAATCTTGTTTCTGTCAGACATCGTCTTGAAAATGCGTTGATTCTTATGAAAATAAAAAGGAGACTGACCAACGTCATTTTCATGACATTTAGGACAGCCCCGTTTATTTATTCATTGATTAAAGGATGATTGTCAGCATCGTACGCTTTGTCTTTCCAACTCATATCATTATCTTCTTCAAATACCTTTTCGAAAAATTGACTGGCAGATTGAGCTAGCAATTTGTAATATTGTTCAAATAAAAGTGCAGCATGATGTCCATTCCATACTTTAGGAAGAAGTTCACGCGGTAATCCAGGATCAGTAAATAGGAATTTTCGATATTCATGAACAAGCTTCGTCCGCTCAACGAAACACTCCGCATCCGTTAATTGTCCTTGAGCGATCATACTCTGGTGCACGATATATTGTTCGCTATAGGTAGAAATGAACTCTTGATACTTCGCCTCAATCTCTTGAAGTGGCCAGCTTTTCTCAACAAGCGATTTATCTTCTTGTGGACCTTTATAGTCCGATACAAAAAAGTCGACATACGGTTGAACTTCATACTTTTCAATCAGCACATTTACTTCTTTTTCAAGATTGTTCGGCGAAATCCAGCAACTATTTGAAAAACTACCAAAACCGCTCCACAAAAGCTCTTTTCGAAGTTCGTCGCGGATTTGTCTCTTATCCTCTGGAATAGAATACATAAGCATTCGCCACTTTTTGTCCCATTCATTCGGCATCAATTTAAAAATCCGAACTGCAGCTTCTTCCATACGGTCTAAACCACGGGGAGTTAAAAAATAGTAACTTTTATTGCCCTTCTTTTCTGAATCAATCCAACCTTGCTTCATCATACGAGAAACAGATACTCGAACTGATTGTTCATTATGACCAAATTCTTTCAATAAACGGATTAAGCTTCCAATCCAAATTTTATTTCCATAGTGTCTTATATAGTCACCGTAAATGGTGAAAATCATGGATTGTGTATTTGCCACTTGTATTCACTCTTTCTAATTTTCGCATTTAATCTTATAACATAACATTCTCCAACTAATAGTATATCGTTATATTGAAAAAATGAAACTTAATTTCCTGTAAAAACGGGTTTTCTCTTTTCGCTAAAAGCTAACAGAGCTTCCGTTCGATCGGTTGTAGGTATTGTTAGTTCATATGCTTTTGATTCGATAGCTAAGCCTGTTTGTAAGTCTGTATTCATTCCTTGTGAAATAGCATACTTCGCTTGCTTTAATGCCACAGGACCATTTCTCATCATGTTATTCGCTA
This sequence comes from Paenisporosarcina quisquiliarum, assembly GCF_043641925.1. Taxonomy (GTDB): domain Bacteria; phylum Bacillota; class Bacilli; order Bacillales_A; family Planococcaceae; genus Paenisporosarcina; species Paenisporosarcina quisquiliarum_A. The sequence goes on along the minus strand of NZ_JBHZRU010000003.1, from coordinate 124,120 downwards.
AGACTTCACAGCTAGAAAGAAGATGATCTTTCTCGACTACTTTTAATACAACGCCAAGTTCTAAACCTTCTTCAGCTGTAAACTTTCTTGCAGTAAAAATCAATTCCTTCGCTTTCATTTCACCAATTAGACGAGGTAAACGTTGAGTTCCACCAGCACCAGGAATGATTGCCCAACTTGTTTCTGTTAAGCCCATAAGAACACCTTTAGCAGCAATTGTGAAATCACAAGCAATCATTAATTCGAAACCCCCACCAAATGAATACCCATTAACGGCAGCAATTGTAGGTTGAGGTAAGCTTGCAATACTTGAAAAGGTATCTCGAATTGCTTTTACATTTCTAAGAACTTCTGACTCTGAGAGCGTTCGCCTTTCTTTTAAATCAGCACCCGCACTAAACGCTTTATCTCCTGCTCATGTGAAAATAACTGCACGGACTTCTGAATCTAGTGATATGGAGTCTGTCACAGCTTTAAGCTCTTGAAGCGTGTCATAATTAAAGCAATTCATCGATTCTTCCCGATTAATTGTCACATAGCCGATATTGTTTTGGTTCGAATATAATACATTTGCCATTTCTGATCTCCTATACAAACATATTTTTCAAATGAAATTATTGATTCAGGCTGCAGACTATATGATACTTGCATAGCAATGCAAACAAATCCATAATCTCGAATTTTTTCAGCCGTGAAAATTTTTTCTTGTCATTTGTCTAGCAGAAGTTACTACTCTTCAACATTCTCTACAATAGCAGCAATGCCTTGTCCAACTCCGATACACATCGTTGCAAGTCCATATTGAACTTTTTGTTTTTTCATTTCATATAGAAGTGTCGTTAATATTCTCGCTCCACTTGCTCCAAGTGGGTGTCCAAAAGCAATTGCGCCTCCATTTACATTGACAATTTTCTCATCTAATCCTAATTGTCGAATACAAGCAATTGATTGAGATGCAAAAGCCTCGTTTAGTTCAACTAATCCAATATCTTCAATACTTAACTGAGTTCGTTCTAACAATTTAATTGTCGCAAAAATAGGACCTAGCCCCATTACTTCTGGTTCTAACCCTGCAGTTGCCCCGGCTACATATTTAGCAAGGGGTTTTATATTCAATTCTTTTGCTTTATCCGCACTCATAATAAGCAGCGCAGAAGCGCCGTCGTTTACGCCCGATGCATTACCAGCTGTTACACTGCCCCCTTGGAAAATTGGTTTTAGTTTATTTAATTTATCGATTGTAGTATCTGGGCGTGGATGTTCATCTTGATCCACGGTAATTGTGTTCCCTTTTCGATCAGTATAAATAACAGGAACTATTTCATCAGCGAATCGATTCTCGTCTATCGCTTGTTTAGCTCTTTGTTGACTTTGAAAAGCGAATAAATCTTGGTCTTCTCTAGATATGTTACTTCTCTGCGCAACCGTCTCAGCCGTTTGTGGCATTGAATCTGCCCCAAACATTTCTTTTAGTTTCGGATTCGTAAAACGCCATCCGATTGTCGTATCTTGTAAATCCATATTGCCTCGAGGAAATGCTTGATCTGGTTTAGCCATGACAAGTGGAGCTCGAGTCATACTTTCAGTTCCTCCTGCAATAAAAATATCACCATCACCTACTGCAATAGCACGAGCCGCATACATAACAGCATCGAGTCCTGAACCACATAGCCGATTGATTGTCGTACCTGCTACTTCAACCGGTAAACCTGCAAGCAAACCGGACATACGGGCGACATTCCGATTATCTTCCCCCGCTTGATTTGCATTACCGAACACAACCTCTTCTATTTCATTTACATTTAAGCTTGAGTTTCGCTCAATTAACGCCTTAATTACGACTGCACCCAAGTCATCTGGACGTACATCTTTTAATGATCCGTTATATCTACCAATTGGTGTTCTTACTGCATCTACTATGACGACTTCTCTCATTTTGTAATCAACTCTTCTTCTATTGTATAGTCGTATACGCCTTTACCACTTTTTCGTCCAAGCCTTCCTGCTTTAACGTATTGCTCAAGCAATGGAGCTGGTCGGTATTTTTCTCCAAGTTTTTCGTGTAAATACTTGAGATTATTTAAGCGCGTATCTAGTCCTACTAAATCTCCTAATTCAAAAGGTCCCATTGGATAATTCAGACCTAATTTAATTGCTTTATCTATTTCCTCAGGCGTTCCTAGTCCCTCTTGAAGCATATAGAAAGCTTCATTTCCAACAAGTGCACTGATTCGACTTGTGACAAAGCCAGGGAATTCATTGATCACAACGGTTTCTTTCCCCATTTTAGAAGCTACTTCTTTAATGAGATCAACTGTCTCATTACTTGTTTCTAAACCTCTGACAATTTCTACGAGAGGCATTTTATGTACAGGATTAAAAAAGTGCATCGCAATTGTTTTATCTGGTCGTTTTGCATACGAGGCAATTTCAGTCGGGCTCATCGTTGACGTATTGGTTGCAAAGAAACATTCTGAGGTAGCATGTTCTTCAATGACTTCAAAGACTTCTTTTTTAATTGAAGCGATTTCAGGAACAGCTTCAATGATTAGATCTGCGGTTTTGGCAGCTACTATTAAATTGGTTTCAAATTGTAATTTCCTTTGAGCTAATTCAACTTGTTCAGCCGTAATTTTCCCGCGATCAAGCCCTTTATGAAATATGCTATTCAATTCCATTTCCGCATTTTTTAATGCCGTCTCATTTGTATCAACTAAAGTTACTTCATATCCGCCAACTGCGGCTACGTAAGCAATTCCTCTACCCATAACACCCGAACCAACAACTACTAAACGATGGATCATACCTACTTCCTCCTTTTAAGTGAAAGAATACGGACAGGGTAATTACTCCCTGTCCGTAAGTTCACTTCATTTTTAAAGACCGAATGGATTCAACGGACGACTTCCGTAATAAGATAAAACACTCTTCGTTTCCGTATAAAGGTCTAGTGTTTCGATACAAAGCTCACGACCAAAACCTGATTGCTTATACCCTCCAAATGGCGTTCCAGGGAAAGCAGAGAATGGGCAGTTAACCATAACGATTCCTGCTTGAATTTGATTTGCAACACGAGTTGCTCGTGCACCATCTTTTGACCAAACAGCTGAACCTAATCCGAAATCAGTGTCATTCGCTAATCGAATCGCTTCTTTTTCATCTTTAAATTTAGACACAACGACAACAGGTCCAAAGATTTCGTCTCGAACAACCTTCATATCTTGAGTAACATTCGAGATAATCGTTGGCTCATACCAGAATCCATTTTCATATCCTTCTGGTTTAGCCACCTTACCTCCAGCAAGAATGTCAGCACCATCTTCTTTTGCAGATTGTACATAACCTTCTATTGTGTCAAGTTGACTTTGATCAATAATTGCACCCATATGAGTGGTTTTATCAAAAGGATTTCCGAGTTGTAATTTTTTCGTTTTCTCAACAAACTTGTTCATAAATTCTTCGTAAATATCTTCATGAACATATAAACGAGATCGTGCCTCACAGGATTGACCTGAATTATAGAAAATGCCGAATAACGAACCATCTACTGCAGCGTCAATGTCTGCATCTTCAAATACAATACTTGGAGACTTCCCACCAAGCTCTAATGTCACTCGTTTTAATGTCTGAGAAGCTTTCCCCATAATATCTTTACCGATAGGTGTAGAACCGGTGAAAGCTACTTTATCGACTTGTGGGTGTTCTACTAAGAAGTTTCCAACATCCGATCCTGAACCTGGTAGGACATTAACCACACCAGCAGGGACACCAGCTTCAAGGCAAATTTCACCTAAAATAATTGCTGTTAAAGGAGTAAGTGAAGCGGGTTTAACAATAACAGTACATCCTACAGCAATTGCGGGTGCAATTTTCCAAGCAGCCATCATAAGTGGATAATTCCAAGGAATGATTTGTGCACAAACGCCTACAGGCTCTTTTTCAGTATAATTATGGAATTGACCTGGAACGTTATTTACTGTTCCACGATGACCGACAATAGCACCAGCATAAAATTCGAAATCTTCAATGGCTTGCGTCACTTGACCTTGAGCTGCATGTAGAGATTTACCTGTATCAAGAATCTCTAATTCTACTAATTCATTAAAACGATTACGCATAATAGCAGCGATTTTATTCAGAACCTGAGCACGTTTTCCTACCGGGAACAGTTTCCACTTTCCTTTATCAAATGCATTACGGGCAGCTTCGAATGCTTTTTCTGCATCTTCCTTCGAAGCTTTAGCAACTTCAGCAATTAGTTCACCATTTGCAGGATTATATGTCTTTAATACTTCACCAGTGCTACTTTTAACTTTTTCACCGTTTATAATCATATGATAAAATTCACGTTTCATCGATTCTTGTTCAGTTTCATTTTCACGAATGGTTGTCATAAAATTTACTCCCCCTATTTTCCTGAAAATACAGGTTTTCTTTTTTCCATAAATGCTTGAATTCCTTCACGATGATCCATTGTAAGACCCGCAACTCTTTGACCTTGGGCTTCTAATTCCAAATAGTCTTCAAACGAAAGGTTCGACACTGCTTTTAACGATTTCTTGATTAAGCCAATAGCTTTGGTTGGCAGTGCAGCTAGTCTAGTTGCATAAGCTGTGACGTCATCTGGCCATGTTTCTTCAGATATAAGTAAGTTTGCTAAACCCATTTCAACTGCAGCGGAAGCTGGTACTTTTTCTCCAAAAACCGAAAGCTCGAGTGCTTTTGAATGTCCAACAAGCTGTGTTAAATATAAAAGGTTTCCCGAATCCGGTATAAGGCCAACATGTATAAATGCATTTAAAAAACTAGCGCGCTCAGAAACAATTCTAAAATCACACGCAAGAGCTAAGCTGAATCCTGCTCCTGCCGCTACTCCATTTACAGCTGCGACTATTGGTTTTTCACATTTACTTATTTGCTTGAGCATAGGACCATAATGATCTCTTAACACTTGCCCATGATCCATTTGTTCGTCTACTTCAGACAAATCTTGTCCTGAACAAAACGCTCGTCCTTCTCCAGTAATTACAATACAACGAACTTGTTCGTCAAAACTGGCAGACTTAATCGCTTCTTTCACTTCATGATTCATCTTCGCCACGAAAGCATTTAATTTGTCAGGTCTATTTAAATAAAGCCATGCAATGTTATCTTTAACGACATATCTAATCGTTTCAAACATAGAACACTCTCCTTAATAGCCACGATAATCTGGTTTGCGTTTTTCAATAAAGGCGTTCATGCCTTCTTTTTGATCTTGTGTCGCAAACAATAAATAGAAGTTTTTACGTTCATACTGCATACCTTCATATAACGAAGAATCTACCGCTTTATTGACAGAGTCTTTTATGAGACGAACAGACAACGGCGGTTGTTTAGAAAGTCGTTCTGCAAATTTCATTGTTTCTTCCATTAATAATTCAGGTGCAACGATTCGAGTGGTAATGCCATGTGCAAGTGCAACTTCTGCTGAAATTCTTTCCCCTGACCAAAGCCACTGTAAAGCTTTTGTACGGCCAACTAGTTTCGTCAACCGTTGTGTACCACCTGCTCCAGGCATGACGCCAAGTCCTACTTCAGGAAAAGAAAATTCTGTATCGGTCGAAGAAATAAGTAAATCGCAACAAAGAGCTAACTCAAATCCACCACCAAATACAAAGCCTTTAACTGCACCAATAATTGGCTTTTTCACTTGGGCTATTCGATCCCAATCCGTAAATTGATTGAGTAATTCAAGAGAAATTGGATTGGCATCTGTCATTTCATCAATATCTGCACCTGCAGAAAATGCTCGACCTTTACCAGTTAGAACAATTACACGAACTGCATCATTACGATCAAAGTCTTCCATCGCCAGCAAGATTTCACGTATCATTTTTGTATTCAAAGAATTCAACTGACGTGGGCGATTAAGTTCGATTAGAGCTGTACTTCCCATTAAGGTAGTTTCGATGAATTCAAAGTCTGACATTATGCATCTTCACCAATCATTAATGTCACTAAATTTGATGCGAAACTCATTAAATCTTTACCAGAAGCTTTACCTTCTGCTGATCTCATTCCATTGTTTAAAGCTTCCATGTCATCATAAATCATTTCACACATTAGGTAGTATTTTGCTTCTCCACCCATTGGTGAACCTGTAAATTTCGTTACTTTCATTTCGCGAAGACCTGGAATTTTTTCTGTCAAAGGTCCGTGAACATTAAAGTAATGATTGTCGAACTCCTCTTTGTTTTCTGGGTGCTTATATAACGCGATTAATTTAGCCATTTGTTTTTCTCCTCACTTTTACATTAGTGTCGATATCGGTTTCATTGCTTCAAATACATTTTTACAACTCTTACAATACAAAATACTTCTACAAGCAGTAGGTCCAAAAATATTCTCCATCGTTACATAAGTAGATCCACAATAAGCACAATCTACATGCCAGGTGCCATCCTCTTCAAAATGACGCGGAGGGGGAGAAATTCCAAATGCTCTTAATCCTATATGTCCCTTTTCTGTAATACGATCTGACGTCCATGGAGGATTAAAAATGAATTCTACTTTCACATTTTCAACTTCCGGCAGTTTTTTTATCGCTTTTACAGTATTCTCTTTAATAATTTCAAGTGCAGGACAACCTAAAAATGTAGGGAGCAAAGTAACTTTTACATCATTTTCTTCTGTGACAACATCACCGACCATACCGAGGTCCACAATACTCACAGAATCAATTTCAGGATCTTTCACATTCAGCAACACTTCAAATACACGTTCCACCGTTAGGCTAGCATAAGCATTCATGATGAATTCCTCCTTCCCCATTTCATTCACCAGACAGCAGCAGAATCTACTTTGTTAACTTCAGAAAGTGTTGCAAGACCCTTTTCTAGATCACTTGTATGTTTTCCATTTCTGCCATTTTTGTCAGATGGTTCAGGAATAATCGGAGTAGTCATTTGTACACTTTGAAAAAGAGGTGCTATGAGTTTACTCCATTTGTTCTTCAGCTCTTCTTCACTGGCAATAAGACCATTCTTTTCGATGGCTTGTTTATGACTTCCAAAGGAAAAAACGTCTCCAAAGTCCGCTAGTACGAGTTGAATTGCATCATTCATTTTCTTTTTAGCGACATCTGTGGAATTCAATAATTGTTTAAACCATATATCCCAATGCATTTTGTGATAATAAAGTTCCATTCTAACTTTCAACGCAACATCAGCTAAAGGCAAGTAAGCGCTTTCACATAGGGAATCAAGTTTCACTTTTTTTGCATACGTGTAAAATACGCTACGGACGACAGCATATGCCCAGTCATAATGAGGCGTTTCCATATAATAGCCTTCACCATTCACTCGTTCTAACAAAATACTGTTTTTACGATCTTCAGATGGACGAAAATGAGCGAGGTGATCTGCTTTCCCAGCTCCTAAATCTTCTAAAAGCTGATAATACATAGCTGCATGCCCCATCGTATCTTGACTGATTGATGAAAAAGCTATATCAGCTTCAATATGTGGAGCAAGTCCTAACCATTCAGATCCCCGGTAAGCATACATGAAGTCGTCATCTGCTAATTGAAACAATAAACTTTCAAGAGCATCTTTGTATTCCTGACTCATTGCAGACTCCGCGTTTGTCATTTACGTACACCTCCCCACGACAAAATTTCTTTCTCATCTAGCATTTCTTGTTCATATTGACGCCACTTCTTCTTTAAGTAGCCATAACCCTTAGTTGTACGATAATCCTTATTCTCTAATCGATTTAATGTCATTTTTTCTTCATCATTCATTTTTTTAATATGTTTGCGGTTCACAATCCATATATCAGCAACGGGCTCCCTCCGCATAAAGTTTTCTTGCGCCATAATGAAGGCCATATCTTCATTAGGAGCCAGTAGACTGAACTGGTGTTGGAACGCTGAACTTGGTGTACGCTTACTGAAAATTTCATACTCTTGGTAAAATTTTTCTTCACCCATCATTTCTGACTCCTTCCTTTAACTAATTGTGGCACTAAGGGCATCTCTTACCCATGAATTATATTCATAGGAATGACGTCTTAGATTAAGACGCGCTTCCGAACGAGGACCTTGGTTTTTAATGATTTTCTTAAACTCATTCCAATCCGGTTGCTGATATGACCACATATTACTTTCTTTGTCGTAATGTAAGGTTGGATCAGGAATCGTCAACCCAAGAGAAAGGATTCTCGGAATATATTTATCAAAGAAGATTTGACGAAACTCTTCGTTCGTCTTTGTTCGAATTTTATATTTAATCGTTAAATCTTGTTTAGAAGAACCAGTGGTTTCCTTACTTGCAGGACCAAAGAACATGAGCAGTGGCTCCCACCAACGATTTAACGCTTCTTGAACCATTGCTTTTTGATTCTCTGTTCCTTCGGCTAATGCTAAGATTATTGATTCCCCATGTTGGGCGTGAAACACTTCTTCAGCACAAATTCGTTGTAAAGCACGTGAATATGGTCCATATGATGCTTTAAGCATATCCGTCTGGGTAATAATCGCTGCACCATCCACAAGCCATCCGATAATTCCGGCGTCTGCCCACGTTTTTGTTTCCATATGAAAAACATTATGGAATTTTAAATCGCCGGTGAATAAATCTTGCATTAAATCCCCACGATTTTTGTTATATGGCATTAACAAATCTTCAGTAACTCGAAGCAATAACTGACCATGACCCATTTCATCTTGAACTTTAGCCATGATTCCTAATTTTCGATATAGAGATGGAGCACGGGGTACCCACTCTTTTTCAGGTAAAGCCCCCATAATTTCACTCATACCATGCATTGAAATCAATTTAATCAATGTCATTCTATACTCGTCTGGCATCCAATCATCTGCTTCGATTTTATCTCCAGACTCAATACGCTCCATAAATTTTTCAAGCTTTTCCTCTTGAGTTTCAACGCTCGTGTATGTCACTATAAACCCTCCCCTTATAAGGTATGCTAGCAAGATGTTCAACATAACGAATTAGTACCATCATCATCAGACGTTGTTACATTAAACAAGTGAAGAATAAATGAGACAACATTTTTAGATAATGATTTAACCGGTACCTATTAAAAGATTTTCCTATTTGTATTATTTAGCGAATTATATATAACAGTTTAATTACGTTTAGCTATTAAACTGTAATGCTTACATTTAGATTAATAGCGACGACATAAGATGTCAATCATAATTTCTGAAAATTCCAAATGAATTGCTTTTATCTTCAATATATATAGCACTAAAAAATTCGCATCAAAAAAGCAACCTTAATCTATTAAGGCTGCTTTAAACTAAACTATAATTTTCGGTGCCTCAATCAAGTTCCCAAATGTATGGGTTACGTTGACATTGAGGTTATAGATGGGGTGAATCGTGAAATAAAGTTTATTTACTTTCATTTCTAAATTTCATGACATAAAATCCGCTCCACGCAAAAGCAATGGACGCGATATAAAATAAACTACCAATCGTTAAAAAGTCAACTAAATACCCTGTTGCAATGACTGCAATCGCGGCACCAATTGACGTCCATACATGATATCTTCCAATTTCAACTCCAGCTGTTTCTTTATTTACAGCTCGAGCAAGGAACGCTTTTTCTGAATTTTTTTGAATAGCTCCAAGAAGCCCCATTACGATTTGTAATACATATACATGCCAAATTTCATAAGCTAGTGGAAATACTAATAGAATCGCAGCCATCCCCCATGAATAGATAGCTAAAAGTAGATGATCACCTAATTTGTCTGCCATCTTTCCTACGAATGGATAACTTAAGGCAGCGGTTAATGCAAATAATCCATATGCCCACCCAAATTGAGAATAACTACTCCCCACGTTTTTTAAGAATAGTATATAAAAAGGGAAAATTATGCTCGCAGCAATTCCAACCGTACTTTGATAAATGATAAAATTACGAGTATTCATTAATGGTACTCCTCATAGAACAGATTCATGAATAGATGTTCTGGGTCATATTTGTCTTTCAACTCAAAAAATTCTTCTGCTCGAGGATATGCTTTTCTTAACTGATTCTTCGAAGCATAGTGATAATAAGGGAGATAGTAACTTCCCTCATGATCTAAGGTGATATCAATCATTTTTCTTATAACTTCTTGATTCATTTTCATACTATCTTGATCCATGTCTTGGTTAATTAACAACACCAAGGCGAACATGTCCTGCTTAGCATAAGACATTACAGCTTTTTCATTTTTTTCAACATAACGGACGGTAATATTTAATAAATTAAAATCCGGTTGCTTAAGTAACATAGCTTTTAAGTCTTTTATGTACGATTCATAATTATCTACAGGTACAAAGTATTCTTGTAATACCTCTGTTTTCCTCGCATGCTCATAATCCATAAAGGTTGAATCAGACCTCATCACATTATTTCTTGTAATATGCGATCCATTTAACCGTTTGTTATAGTTCTCCTGAGTTTCCCAAAACAAATCCTTACCCCAATCACTTTGACGTGAAAGACCAAGAAAGAGTTTAGGAATGGCAATAATTGAATCTCGCTTTAGATTCATATGTTCCAGTAGTAATTCTTGATGATCGGAAAGTAAATAATTGGTTACGTACATATCCTCTAGAAACGTTTCTGGTGCAACGGATAAACGAGCAAGATGCATCTTAACCACTTCATTTTGAATGACTTCTCTTTGAAAATATTCGCTATATTCATCAAAAGCTAAAGAATGAGTTTCGATTTGATATAATTCATCATCCGTTAAATGCAAGGTAATATCTAAAATAACGCCAAATAATCCATATCCCCCAATAACCAATTCAAATAGTTCTTCATTTTCCGCTCGACTAACATTGATAATCTTGCCTTCAGCAGTTAATAGTCGAAATGAATCAACCGTTTCAATTAAACCTTGATGTCGTATATCGCGCCCGTGAACATTCACACTTAATGAGCCGCCCACAGTAAAGATATTTTGAGACTGACTGACTTTCAACGCTAATCCTTTTGGGTTAATAAAGCGTTGAATATCATCCCAAGTTGCTCCACTTTGAACGGTAATCGTTTTTTTGGTCTCATCTAATTCTAAAATTTTATTGTAAGACTTCATATTAAGTAATATCCCGTCAGGATATAATGTTTGGCCACCCTGGCTATGTTGAATTCCCGCTATAGAAATTGTTTCATTCTGACGCTTTGCAGAATTCACTATCTTTATAAGATCCTTTTCATCTTTACCAGAAGTTAGATTCTTCATTTTAACCGACACTAATCTACCTCGATCTTCAAAAACAGGATTTGTTTGTTGGATATGAAACAGCTGAAAGGAACTAAAAAAGACTAAAACATAAACTAAAACCAATATAATTCTATTTTTTCTCATGTTTTCTCCTATATAAGAACGAATTATATACGTTCGTGAAAAAAGTCTAAAAATATTTTTTAATTAGAGGTTTAAACACAGTGAATTGGTGAAAAAGATACTATAGACATCCATTATTAGACATTACATGAAATGCATTACTAAATAAACAATTAGTTTTTAAAATCGTAATAATTGGAGGAGTAACTTGATGAATTCAATAGCTATTGAGAAGAAAGTCAACTTGAAAAGCCAGATTCAAAAGAAGCAGAAGGATATGTATAAGAAAGCAAAAGATCATGGATTAACACATCCATTAGTGGTGTCAATTAGTCAAGAGTTAGATACATTGCTAAATCGATATCAAGAGATTCATCGGTTCAATCAAGTTAGTTAAATTGATTGAACCGTTTTTTTATTCAGACCAATAATTAATTTGATCCTCTTCTGCAGCTATTTGCAGATCATCTGCCGTTATGTTGAAGAGCTGATAATCATTTCTTTGACTGTAGCGTAAAGCTTCTTCTTTAATAAATTTTGGAGATCCTTCATTCTCTTCATCGTATACAAGCAAAATCCCATCTGTATTTCGAATGATGAACTTATTTTTTTCAATGAATTGCCAACCACCTTCATACTGTTTTTTCGAGACACTAATTTGAAAGTCGGCATTCGTACAAATCATTCTATATTTTTCTTTTTTTAAATCATTCCAGTTTTTTTCTTGCTCCAGAAAAGGTGTGATAACAGCATATTTCAACTGCTTATAGGTTTTTTTCAATTCTAATACCACTTCAGCAGCCCACGTTTCAACTCCTAATTGTCCGCTAATAATCACCCACTCAAGTCCCTCATCAATTTGTGCAACCAATTGAGATTCCAGTGCTTTTTTAATGATGACGACACCTGGATGTTTATCATCAAAAATTCCGAGCTCATGAGGTTTATATCCTGTCACAATTAAACGTTTAACCATTATCACACCTCTTTCAAATTACAACATTATTCACCGAGAACGCCCATGAGAATCAGTATAGACTTTCTAATACAACGGGTCAAAAATCATTCCCTATCCGAAACACTTGTATTTCACAACTTTTAATTCGTCGTTTATTTGCATTATGCAAATACTTAACGTATTTAATATTTGCATAATACAAATATAGCGATGAAATACAGTCATTCCAACATATTTTGGAATGACTGTATTGGACTGCTGTATTTAGTTGTATCTTATCTCATCTTCATCTTGAACATCCACAGCACCAGTAATGTGGACGGATGTTCTCAAAAATAGCTTAGCTTGGTCTTTATCATATTCCCAGCGTTCATCTGGCATTATTTCGAAAGGAACCATTCTTGTTTCCTTTGATTTAACGGAGCCAATCGTTTCAATCATGTATTTTGCAACAACATCATTCGTAACATCAAAATCACTATCTTCTCTATGTCCTTCAGAACGTTTAATCACTTCTAGTTTAATAAAATCGATCATTTGTTCACTTTGTCCCCCATCAATATAAATCTTTCCTGATAGAGACTCACCATGTGCTAAATCTGGTTGGTCAACAATCGTATCCACTTTCATTGATCCAATCCCAATTGTTGATAAAAACTTTTTCAACATGTAATTTCCTCCTGATTTCTTTTAACAGTCACATACAAAATATCAATTAATTATTCAATTGTTTCGGTTTGTTCGTAGTGAAGCTGTAAGTTTGTTTCATGACGATTATATCGACGTTTGAAAAGTTTATACATATGAGTCACTAAAACTTTTAATAAAGCATAACCGGGTATTCCTAAAATCACACCAGGTACCCCAAATAATGAGCCTGCGGTTAATAAAACAAATATGATTGTGATTGGATGTATATGTAATGATTTACCCATAATTTGTGGAGATATAAACTTTCCTTCGACTAACTGAACCACCGTCCACACGATTGCTAATTTCACCAACATGAAAGGTGAAGTGACAACAGCTATGATGGCTGCTGGCGTAATGGCTATAATCGGTCCTAAGTAAGGAACTACACTTGTAATCATTGCAAGTACACCGAGCAGTAACGCATATTCCATACCGATTATAAGGAATCCTATGGAGATCATTAATCCAATACAAATCGCGACTAAAATTTGCCCCTGAATATAGGCGCTTATCTGTTTGTCTGCTTCCTTCATAACTTGAGCAGCGTCTTCACGCATTCTCGGTGGAAGTAATTTCAAAATGTATTGAGGTAGCTTTTCACCATCTTTTAATAAATAAAATAAGATAAACGGAACCGTTACAATTGCTAAAACTAGTCCTGTTAGTGTTGAAATTACTTTCCCAATTCCATTCGCTACCCCGCCAAGCGTATCCGAGATGGTATTTCCAATATCTTGAGGTATTTGATTAATAATTTCATCCATATCAAAATTGACGTAATAACTTGAGAATATAGATGTTCTAAGAAATGTGTCTATTTTAATCACTAATTTCCGGAAATACTCTGGAAATTCTTGAATTAAAGTTGAAGTCTGATCTCTTAAAAATGGAAATACAGCAACAATTAATAAAGTTATTAAACTAATTAAGCCAAGGAGAATAAAAATAATCCCCCATATTTTCGGTACTTTTAATTTAATTAGTCCCTGCAACGCAGGTCGCAATAGATAATAAGCAATAGTGGCTAAAATAACAGGCAACACGACATTAGCAAGAAGCACTTGAATAGGGTAAAAAATAAACGAAATGATATCAAAAATCCAAATGATTAAGCCAACCATTAATATCATGAGTAAAGTGAAGAGTGTATTTTTCCCTCCTAGAAATTGAATGAATTTGGTAGAGAAAAATGATGATCTTTCTGGTTGCATTTAATAACCCTCACTTTCTAAATAACTCTCACAAGCTTACTTATCATTTTATATGAATTTTCTACAAACTATCAATTAATCATCTTAAAGAATAGCCAATAAATTCACTAAGTGCTTTTTTGTTTTGCTCTACATCAATTTCAATTACTGATCCAGCACCTTCATAGGTAGAAAATTGATAACTATGTTCTACTGGTATAGTTAACTTATCAATTTCCACTCCACCACTTGCAGCTAGACTTAATACTCTCTTCACTTCTTCAGCGCTCGAGTAGTCGGTTTCAACATACCCTTGAAGTGCCCCTGCGAATTTCGGATAATGAACGACATTCACTGGTTTAAATACTTCTTCTTTTAAAGCTTCCATTACTTTTTGCTGTCTTGCTACACGTCCAAAATCCCCTTCTTTGTCTGCACGGAATCTGGCGTATCCAAGAAGTTCTTTCCCGTTAAGTTTGTGAATTCCTTTTTTTAAGGTAACACCAATTTTTTCTGACATATCTTTTTCCACATCAATTTCTACACCATTTGGAGCAACGATATCCACTAGGGTTTCAAAGCTTTCAAAATCTATGAGTGCATAGTGATGTATCGGAATGCCAAACATACTCGTTACTGTATCTTTAACTAATTGGACGCCTCCTAAAAAATAGGCAGTGTTTAATTTAGTTGATTTATAGCCGGGTATGTCTGCATAAATATCACGCATAAATGAAATCACTTTTACTTCATCTGTTTCTTTATTCCAAGAGACAAGCATCATTGTATCAGTTCTTGATTTCTCTTCGCCTCGAGTATCTGATCCAAGAACTAAAATATTTTCGATAGTAGGATTTTTTATATCCAGTGAATCTCCATTAAATTCGATTGGATCTTGTGATTGTCTTGCTGCTAACTTCTGCCCTGCTTTATACTGGACGATCGAGTATAGGAGAGTGCCAACAATGATTAATGTCAATATCGATAAGAAAAATCGACCGAATCGAAACTTTCTTTTTTTGCGTTCAATTCTACTTTTTGGATGCATGTCTTCCACAATACATCCCCCTTTCTTTATTCAATCAATAGAACGAAAACTTCTATTAAAAAGTTGCGATTAAAACTTACTCAATCATAGTTGTTGTGACGAGTTCTCGCAAGTGCTACAATAGCGCTTATGTAGGAAACGAGAGGAGTTTTTTGTTATGGAAAAAGCAACATTTGCAGGTGGCTGTTTTTGGTGTATGGTTAAACCATTTGATCAATGGGACGGCATTGATTCTGTCTTATCAGGATATATGGGCGGCCATATTGAAAATCCAACATATGAAGATGTGAAAAAAGGCGATTCCGGTCATCTAGAGGTGGTACAAATTGAATTTGATCCAACCACGTTTACATATGAACAATTATTAGAAATTTATTGGCAGCAAATTGATCCAACGGATGATGGTGGTCAATTCCACGACCGCGGTGAATCTTACCAAACGGCAATTTTTTATCATACAAATGAACAGAAAGATCAGGCTGAATTGTCTAAACAAAAATTAGCAGACAGTGGACGCTTTTCAAAACCAATTTTAACTAAGATTCTTCCTGCTAAAACTTTCTATGTTGCAGAAGATTACCATCAAGATTATTACAAAAAAAATCCGAATGATTACGCGGAGGACCGCGCAATATCCGGAAGAGATAAATTTATTGAAAATCACTGGAAAAAGTAACGTATGAATAACCTTGCCTACGCAGGGTTATTTTTTTTGTTTAAAAAGATAGTCACGACAAACATACCAACTAGTAACATCAATAGAACATAGTAAGTCATTTGATGGGTACCAGTGATATCATACAAAATACCGATTGCTAAAGGCGTGATTCCTCCCATTATAAAACCACCCGTTTGAACCATTGCCGTCCAAGCATTCGCTTCTCGTGCATCTGTTGTTTCGTCCAAAGGTAATAAAAGAGCTAATGGAAATAAACCACCCAATGTTAGTCCTAGAAATACGGAAGCTGGCCAAATGAGCAATGTGCTATTCGTCAACAATAAAACCAAACCTACAGTACCAAGCGTTAATGAGAAATAAATCCAAAAAGAACGGTTTGGAAATTTTTCAAGTAACAACGGAATGACGATATTACCAGCAATTTGTGCGATTGTTAATACACTAATGACCGTACCAGCCTCAATTACATTAAAGCCAAGTTCTCCCGCTGCAGATCCAAGCCAAGTAGTTAATGAGAAGAACAAAGATGCTTGAAATCCGAAGAATAATAAAATGAGCCAAGCACGTGTATTTGACCAAGGTGATCTAAATACCGCTGGTTCATCCATTTCCACAGGTTCTTTAACAGCTTTAGCATCTTTAATTGAAAGAATCCAAACAACATAAGCAAGTAAAGCTAAAGCTGACCAAATAGATAATGCGATTTCCCATCGTTCACCAACTATCACATAAATGACGCCAGTTAATCCGGCACTTAAAGTTGCTCCTGCCCCCATACCAAGCGAGTAAATTCCAATTGCAGATGCCATTCGTGTAGGGAACTTCTCCTTTATTAGTGAAGAGATAATAGGTCCGATTATGGCAATCGCGATCCCTATAATAAATGCGGTTATTAATAAGGAAATATAATCATAGAACCAAGTTCTAAGAAGTGTCATACCTCCAATAATGATGATTAAAATCGAAATTCCTTTGCGTTGTCCGAATTTATTTAACCAATGAACAGCAAGTGGTGCAAATAACCCCATACAAATAACTGGAATCGCCGTTAAAAGACTTACTTCACTATTTGTTAAATGAAGATCATTTCGGATTGTATCTAATAAAGGACCAATTGAAGTTACAGCCGGCCTTAAATTTAATGCAATTAGAAATATGGCGGCAAATAGCATGGATATTGTTTTTTTCGTCGACATCGTTGAGCTCCTTTTTTTAAAACAACTGATTACTAAGATAAATTATATCAGACGTCTGACGAGTCATGTGAGTTCTCTTTTACACATCAGAACTTGCGTTCGTATTTTATGTTCGTTATTATAATGTGGTAAAGGAAGTGAAAGTATGAACTTAATTCAATGGAGCTATACGAAAAAATATCAAATAAAGGCGATATACGATGTATTTCCAGATACAGTTTTCATTTTTCGTTCAATTAGTTCTTATTATTATATATTTACGACCAAAGGAATTGTAAGTAATGAAGGCCCTTCTCGCGAAGATTATGTCAAAATGGAACTTTTACTAAATTTAGAATTAGATAGTTTACCGGCTTATCTTAATAAAAAAAATCAATCAGACATCTCAATAATTAATAAATGGCTTCAAAAAAAAGAACTTCCAGATTCTATCCTAGAAGTCCTATCTTGTACAAAATGATTTGATTTCGCCCTTTAGCTTTTGCATCATAAAGTGCTTGGTCTGCGTTTTTAATTAATTCATCTAAATCACACGATTCATCATATTCACACACACCTGCTGAAAAAGATAGCATGACTTTTTCTTCGTTTAAGAATAATAAATCAGTCTGGCAAAGTCCTTGAATACGATCTAATATATTTATTGCTTCTTGTGAAGTGGTCTGAGGGAACAAAATAATAAACTCTTCCCCACCCCATCTCGCGATTACATCTTCAGACCGTACATTTTCTTTTAATAAAGATGCAAATAATTTAAGTGCTTCATCTCCAAAGACATGTCCATACTGATCATTTATTTGCTTAAAGTAATCTAGGTCTAGTATCGCCAACGTAAAAGGATTTTTCACTTGTTCGTAGCACATTTGAGCTTGTTCAATTTCTTCAACCATTTTTCTACGGTTATAAAGATTAGTTAGTGGGTCGGTAATGGATAATTCTTTTATTTTTTCAAGGAGTTGTTCGAGTTCTGCATTACGAGATTTCAATAACATTTCCGTTCGTTTGCTTTCTGTTATATCCACGTGTGTACCAATTAATCGAACTGCTCTACCCGTGTCATCCCGTTCAACCGCGCGTCCTCTATCTAAAATCCAGCGATACGTACCATCTTTATGTAAAAGTCGATGCTCGCCTCTGTAATAGTCGGATTCATTACTAAGATGTTTCTCTATAATTAAATCGACTTTAGCAATATCTTCAGGATGTATTCGGCTTCGCCATTCATGCACTTCATTTTTCAATTCATGTTCCTCATAACCAAGCATGCCCTTCCAATGTTTAGAATAGAACACAGTATTTTCTTTCGCATTCCAATCCCAAACACCTTCTTGCGCACTATCAATAGCAGTCGACCATCGATGTTCTAAAGCAATATGCATTTCTATTTCTTGTTTTAGATCGGTCTGATCGAAAATATAAGAGAAAATGGATGCTTCTTTTGTAAGTCTATTAAATTTGATATATGTGTAAATTTTTATGAAATGTATTTGTCCTGTTTTCCCATAAATTCTGTAGGTAGAATTCCAGAACGGCTCTTTTGCGGCGATTCTTTTTCGCATCGTTTCAATAAATAATTCCCGATCTTCTTCAAAAATAATCGACAAAAGAGGAATTTCTCCGGAAGTAAGTTCATTAGGTAAATAACCAAAAAGACGATGTACATTTGGTGTTATATGATCAACTGTTTGCTTTTCATCTGTTAAAAACCAATGCATGAAAATAATTGGTCCGTTTAACGTAATCTCTTGAAAAGATTGAGAAAAATCCTGCTCCATATTACCCACTCCCCGAATCCTTTTATGTGCCATAAGTATATAACTTTTTCAATTTATTTGCTACTACTTGCGAACTGAAATTTCCGAAATTTATAATTATTAATATGGAGACTGTCTTAAAAATGTATGATCATTTATGCTTTAAGTGTTTATTCAGCCAAATGTAGTAAGTCATTGTATTACAAATATATTTGACTCTCCTTCTTTTCGAGCAAAGTTGTGTAGTTTTATGATACAATAGAAGTATTGTGAAAAATGAGGAGGTTCTAACATGATTGCTGTTAGTAATGTAAGTTTACGTTTCGGAGATCGCAAGCTTTTCGAAGACGTCAATATAAAATTCAATCCAGGAAACTGTTATGGATTAATTGGTGCAAATGGTGCAGGGAAATCAACATTCATTAAAATTTTATCAGGTGATATTGAAGCTCAAGAAGGCAATGTCATCATGAATCCAAATGAACGACTTGCTGTTTTAAAACAAAATCACTTCGAATATGAAGAGTATCCTGTTCTTGAAACCGTGATGATGGGACATAAACGTTTATACGAAGTGATGAACGAAAAGAATGCCATTTACATGAAAGAAGATTTTTCTGATGAAGATGGTATGCGTGCTGCAGAACTTGAAGGTGAATTTGCTGACTTAAATGGTTGGGAAGCTGAGTCTGAAGCTGCTATCCTACTTCAAGGTTTAGGTATTGGAGACGACCTTCATAGTAAGAAGATGGCCGATATTACGGGATCTGAGAAAGTTAAAGTCTTACTTGCTCAAGCTCTTTTTGGTAAGCCTGACGTTCTTTTACTAGATGAGCCTACCAATCACCTTGATTTGAAAGCAATTCAATGGTTAGAAGAGTTTTTAATCAACTTTGATAACACTGTCATTGTTGTATCCCATGACCGTCACTTTTTAAACAAAGTGTGTACTCATATTGCCGATTTAGATTTCGGTAAAATTCAAGTATACGTTGGGAACTATGATTTCTGGTATGAATCAAGTCAATTAGCATTGAAAATGTCTCAAGATCAAAACAGTAAAAAAGAAGAAAAAATTAAAGAATTACAAGCCTTTATTGCTCGTTTCAGTGCAAACGCATCTAAATCGAAACAAGCGACTTCACGTAAGAAAATGCTAGACAAAATTGAATTAGATGATATTCGACCTTCTTCAAGAAAATATCCTTATGTGAACTTCCAAATTGGAAGAGATATCGGAAACGATGTTCTTTCTGCACAAGGTATTTCAATGGATCATGAAGGTAAAACATTATTCAAAGACTTACATTTCTCAGTAAATAAGGACGATAAAATCATCTTAATAGGTGACCCAATTGCTAAGTCTGCTTTACTTCGTGTGTTATCTGAAGAAGTTGAACCAAAAGAAGGTTCAATTCGCTGGGGCGTTACAACTACGCGCACCTACTTCCCAATCGATTACAGTGAATATTTTACTGGAAACGAAAATTCATTAGTAGATTGGTTACGTCAATATTCACCTGATGATGAGAGTGAAACTTTCCTACGTGGGTTCCTAGGACGTATGTTGTTCTCAGGTGAAGAAGTGAAGAAAAAACCTGCAGTCCTTTCTGGAGGAGAAAAAGTACGTTGTATGCTATCAAAAATGATGCTTGCTAATGCAAATGTATTGTTACTTGATGAACCAACTAACCATTTAGATTTAGAATCGATTCAAGCTCTAAATAATGGCTTAATTTCATTTAAAGGTGCCATGATCTTCACATCTCATGACCATCAGTTCATTCAAACAATTGCAAATCGCGTAATTGAGATTCTTCCAGACGGTTCAATCTTAGATAAGCAATTAACTTTTGATGAATTCTTGGAATGGAAAGAATCACAAGGAATTAAATCTTAACTCATTAAAAAAGTGCGGAAGGGTCTCCCCTCCGCACTTTTTATTTACTCGTTTTTAAAAATCGTCCAAGTAAAGACCTAGCTGGTAACTTCCCTAATAATCCATTACTTGTTTCGGAAATTTTTTGAAGTGATTGTAAAAGCTTTTGATCCCCTACCCAATGTTCTTCCAAAATAGATGGAGAGAATTTGTTTAACAACATATTAACTACAAATGTGGCCACAATAATATCATCCATAAATCCGCCAGGTCCTATTAAACCCTCAGGCATAATATCGATTGGTGTAATGAAATATAAAATACCACTACCAATCAATGCCTTGCTTTTTCCATCAATACGATTATCCATCATTGATTTAGTTAGTAAATGAAATAAGTCAGGAGCAAATAATAAGTAAGGTGCGAACTTACTTGCACTCCCACCTTTTGAATCTAAGAATGCTTTCATTTTACTGCGAAGTTTTTCATAAAAATCTTGTTGCTTCTCTGGTGATGGTAGTTCTTGTTTTAATTCATATTCAGTCATGTAATATCCTCCTTCTTATCAAATTACTATACCAAATAAAATGAAAGTTGAAACATTTAAAGATTCATTTACGTCTAATATTAAAATAAGACTAAAATGGAGGGTTAAAAATGAAAAGAATAAAAATTTTATCGATACTCTGCCTCCTCCTTTTTCTTTCTGCATGTGGTTTCCAAACTGAAAAAAATAGTAATGAAGGTTCAGATTTAAATGAAACAAAGAATGATAATGAAAATACGCATGAAGATAATAATGAAGTCGAAGTTAATTCTAAAGAAAATAACAATGAAAAAGAACAACCAGAAATCAATAGTGAAGACATGTCAATTGATCTCTCAAACTTTTTCATGAAGGATAAATCTGTAGCTAAGTATCTAGGTGAAGGAAATGAATATGCCACCTATACGGCGCGTACACAATGGCATAATGATCATACCGTTTCGATCTTTGAAGACAATGGAGGAACGATTCTCTTAAGAACTTATCGAATTACTGATAAAGCAATTGAATTAATTAATGAACAGGGTGAATTTTACGGAGAATTTAATCCAACAAATGATGAATTAGATGCTATGCCTGCAATTTCAACTTTTCTTCAGCTCCCAATAGAAAAGGACAG
The DNA here is from genome assembly GCF_043641925.1 of Paenisporosarcina quisquiliarum. Classification (GTDB taxonomy): domain Bacteria; phylum Bacillota; class Bacilli; order Bacillales_A; family Planococcaceae; genus Paenisporosarcina; species Paenisporosarcina quisquiliarum_A. Next base: position 102,202 of record NZ_JBHZRU010000003.1, on the reverse strand, counting down.
AGAGTTTGATGGATGGAAGATTATCGAAGTAAGTCAAACGTTAGAAACACCACTTCAGAAATTTGAAGACGTTATACAGATACAGAAGATCGATGAAACAGGAAGTATTCAAAATCGATATATTGTTGAAAATTTTGGGGAGATCAAACGTGAATTTATTATGGATGACGAGGATATAAAATTCTCCGTAAGCTCTACAATTGAATCAATACAATAAAAAAGAGAGGCATCCATTTTGGATGCCTCTTCATATGTGTTAGTTAGATTTTAGTTACATTAGCTGCTTGTGGTCCACGGTTTCCATCTACAACTTCAAACTCAACCTTTTGACCTTCATCAAGCGTTTTAAATCCTTCACCTTGAATAGCTGAGAAATGAACAAATACATCATTTTCTCCATCAATTTCGATAAAACCAAAGCCTTTTTCTGAATTAAACCATTTTACTGTACCTTGTTTCATGTGATTACCTCCAAAAATAAAGTGACAATTGAACTTTTTTAGGAAAAAAAACACATATGCAATAGCAACCAGCCAACGCCGTCACTATAGAACATATGTGAATACTCGTTCCCGGTAAAATCATATCAATTGTTACAAATAGTATATCATTTCCAATAGTAAAGTCAATGGTATGAACACAAAAAACTAATTATTCAGCTATTTTAAAATCAGTTGTTGGAGATCCATTCTTGAACCATAATACACCGTGATATGTTTGTAAATCATCATCACATGCTTCACAAAACTCCTGTTCATCTTCCGTCCAAAAAGCCCAAAATGGTCCTTTTTCCGACCGTTCATGAGGGTAACTGTTTCTGAATTTTTCTAGTATTGTCTCCAAGTATTTTCGAGCTTCATCATCAGTAGAAAATGTTTTTTTCTCAACGATGTATTCTTCCCATCCTGAAAACAACCACCATGGTTCATATCCCGCTTTCATGTATATGATTTCATTCATATGTACACCCTCTGTTCCATGTAATATCTATTCTTTATTGTAGCAAGTTGAGATGTGACGTCTAGAATTTAGACTTACCTAGCCAAAATTCTATAACAATCAATCTACTCCCTACCAATCCCCCATCTAACGAACTTAAATGATTAACTTTCCTTTATTCAACATCATATTGTTCTAACATGGTTTTTAAAAACAATAACATTGATAATATTAGAAAATTGAGATAAGTTAAGGAGTAACAGGACAACCACGACAAATATAAAAAGTGATTGTTACTCAGGAGGTTACCATATGAAAAAACGTGCTCATTTTATTATGCACGGAGATGTACAAGGTGTAGGATTTCGTTTTCTAGCAAAACAAAAAGCGAATGAACTTCATTTAAGAGGATATTGTCGAGGATACGAACAAAATGAAATCGTAATGGAACTCGAAGGTGAAGAAGAACAATTGGACTTATTCGTAGCGTACATTCAAAAAGGAGTTTCACCTTTAGCATCTATCACATCATATTCCGTGACTTTCTTTGATGATTTAAAAGGATATCGTACAATGGAAACTGATATTGTCTGAAGGAATACTGTCAAAACGAAACCTTTTATGTCTTCATACGTAAGTATACATAGGACTAAACAAGGAGGTATTCAACATGCTACATGTTGCTTATTTTATAATACGACATCTTATAAGCTTCCCACTATTCATTACCTCTTGGATTTCTCTCCAACTAGGTGCTAATTTAAACTTTTTCATAGCTGGTTTAATTTCAGCTGGTGTTTATGCACTGTCAGTGAATGTTATTAAAAGTGTTCAATCGAGGCTTATTATAAAGAAATACAATATGACATTGCCTGAATATAAACATGTTCAGCAACAACTGAAGGAAGCCAAGCTTAAATTAAATAAACTAAACGGATATTTTATTAAAGTTAGATCGATACGAGCTTTTAAACAATTATTTGAAATGAATCGACTAGCAAAGCGGATTTTCCAAATTGTTCGGACAAACCCCAAGAAATTCTATCACGTTGAACCATTTTTTTATGCTCATTTAGAAACCGCTGTAGAACTTACAGAAAAGTATACTTTACTTGTTTCTCAACCTGTTAAAGCACCTGCAGTTCAAATTGCTCTTCAAGATACGAGAGAAACTTTACTTGAATTAAATCAAGTAATGGAAAACGATTTACATCAAGTATTAGCTTCAGATATTGAACATTTAAAAATGGAGCTAGACTTTGCAAAGATATCAATCGCAAAACATGAAAAACCTTTAATGTTGAAAGGAGATTTATCGCATGACGGAAAATCAAACGGCTTCTAAGCCTCTAAAAACTATGGATGATCTTTTGGACTCCCCCTTTGACCTACAGCCGACATTACAAAAAGAAGTGTCAAATCAAGAAGAACAACGTGTTTCCTTTTTAGAAAGACTTTCAGATGAAGAACAACAAAAAGCAAAGGTTCTCGCTTCTCAAATTCCAGCAGGTAATTACGAAGCAGTTCTAACTTATGGTGCAAATGCACAAACGGAATTGTCACGTTTTTCTCATCAAATGCTAGATCATGTGCAAAAACAAGATATAGGTCCAGTCGGTGACATTTTAAAAGATTTGATGGATAAGTTAACTCAACTTAATCCAGAAGAATTAACGACCAAAAAGAAGTCTGGAATAAAACGGTTGTTTGGAAAAGTATCTCGCTCAGTTCAAGAGCTAATGACTAAATACCAAAAATTAAGTACTCAAATTGACCGTATTGGTATTCAATTAGAACATTCAAAACGTGGCTTGATCGAAGATGTGCATATGCTAGACAAATTATATGATCAAAACAAAGCCTATTTTCAAGCACTCAATATTTATATTACCGCAGCGGAGATTAAACGCGATGAAATCGTGAATGAAATTATTCCAGCACTTCGTCAAAAAGCTGAGGCATCTTCTGATCAAATGGCATATCAAGAAGTTAATGATATGGCACAGTTCTTAGATCGTCTTGAGAAGAGATTATATGATTTGCAATTATCGAGACAAATTACCATTCAAAGTGCCCCACAGATTCGAATGATTCAACAAACAAATCAAACTTTAGCCGAAAAAATCCAGTCTTCCATTATGACATCTATCCCACTCTGGAAGAATCAGATTGCAATTGCTTTAACGTTAAATCGTCAGTTAAAAGCGGTTGAAGCTCAAAAACAAGTAACGAAAACAACCAATGATTTACTACTGAAAAACTCAGAAATGTTAAAAATGAATAGTATAGAAACTGCCAAAGAAAACGAGCGTGGCATCGTAGAGATTGAAACATTAAAACAAACTCAAGAAAATCTATTGCAAACGATCGAAGAAACTCTCCGCATTCAAGCTGACGGTCGAGTGAAACGAAAAGCTGCTGAAAAAGAAATAGCTAGGATGGAAGATGAATTAAAACAACGTTTACTAATAGTGCATAACGAAAAAGAAAACCGACCTCAAACTTGAGGTCGGTTTTTTCTCTTGAATTTAACTAAATCACTTAACAATTAAATATAACATCCTTCTAAGTAACCGAAGCGTTTGAGACGTAAACTCATCTACATTTTTAGCAACCGCAGTATTTGGTCCAAACATCATTCGAAATACATGTAATTGCTCTTCCACAGGTTCTTCTGAACTTAAAAATAAATGCAGAAAATGTATCCCCTTCTTCTCAACTTCAATGACAGCTTCAGCTGTATCAATAATGCCATTTGCAGCATAACCAAATGCGGAAGGTTCTCCATCGGAAAATAAAAGTATGAATTTATGTTTTTCAGAACGATTCTGCAATCTTTCAGACATCCATCGAATAGCTAATCCATCACGGTTATCTTCTTGAGCTTCTAAGGAAAAGATAGCTCCTGCATTGTCTAAAGTTCCATCTTCTACTTGGTGGCAGTAAACAAACGAATTGGGCTGTTCTTTTTCTGTTGCTTCATAGGCATCTTCATTATAAGAAACAATATCATGACGAATTCCTAAATTTCTAAGTACATCATGAAATAAGAGTACAGCTTTTTTGGTTTCATCCATTTTATCCATCATTGACGCTGAACTATCAACTAATAGCCCAAAAACGGCATCTAATGGAATTGCCGGTTTTTGCTTTTTATAAAATGGTTTTGGACGATCATCAATTACCAATGTAGTTAATTTTGTCGTTAATCTTCCCATTGATAAGTTCGTTCTTTTGTTTGTTTGCTTTTGCTCAATTCGTTTTCGAATTTCTTTAATAAAAGATTTCACGTAAGGTTTTTGTTGTATCCGGACTTCTTCAATTTTCTCTTTTTGAGACAAATGAGTGTTTAGTGATATTTTCTTCTCAACATATGTGACATTCACATGTTCATCACCAAATCGTTCTCCAGACTGTTTTATGAAATCAGATTTTTTATTAGATGTTCCTTTTGCTTGTTGCTTTTCATTCTTATTTGAAACCGAAGAGCCCCCTGCCTCACTTTGAATTTCGTTCGTTTCATTGCCTTCTTCAAATCGACCATTATCAACCTCGCCTTTATTTCCAGCATTGAGGTCGAATTCAAGATGATTTCCTTTTTCCTTTTCATTTTCTCGATGCCAGGAGTTAAACATCTCTTCGATTGAATCCGATTTAGAATCTTCTTTCGAATCTTCTTGATTGACGCTATTTTTTGCCTTTTCTGCGTAGTTATTATCCATTAAATTTTCATGTATCGACATAAAAGTATGGATAAGATCTTTGGAAATAATGTCTTCAAGAAAATACAATATATCCAAACAGATTTTGCTATTCTGTCCAGTAGAAGCAGAATCAAATGCAAAGTGCCATTTCTCTAAAATCCGCTCAAAATAGGATGGATATAGTTCACTGTCAAAAACAAGTTTCTTCCGAAGTGAAATATATAAATAACTATACAAGGCATCACTTAAAAACCCTTTATTCAAATTCACTTGAAGCTGCTGTTCGTGATAAGCTACATATACTTCTTCTCTAATGGCAAAAGATTCTAAAGTTCCAGGTCGTTGTTTACTGATTAAATTAGATAGTCTAAATTCTTCTGCACTTAATAATAGTTGAAAAGCAAATTCTTTAAGATGTGATTGCTTTACTTTTTCTCTATAATCTTCCCAGTCGCCTAAATCAAATTGTCGCCAAAAACCCAAAGTTAATAAATACAAATCAGAGAGTTGTCCCTTATGTTGAATATGAGTTTCACGATGTTGCCAAAAATGACTAATCGACATACTTTCAGTTTTGGGCTGAAATTCCATCAATTTTCGAATAGTAAGAGATATAGATGGATTTTGACTTAATGCCCTTGCTAAATGTTCCATTTTAATCATTTCTTTTGCATCAATCGTTTCATTGTTAAATTGTATGAATCGGTTGACTGATGTCAAACGGAACACCTCACTTCAGCCAAGTATTTGCAAGCTCAATAATCAAGTCTTTCTCAGTTTCATCTTCCATTTTCTCTGCAATAGCATATTGAATCGCACGTTTAGGGTCCATATACTGCGCTAATTCAGTTGCATCCAGTAAACTACGAATGGAAGCTGCTTCCTCACTTAGTAAGCCATTTTTCGCTTGAATGAAAATATCTTCAGATAGATTCAACATTGATGTAATGAGTGTTAAAGAAGCTTCCGGAAACTCACGTTTAAAAAGATTTTTTAAAGGTTGGCCTGAAAGATACGGAATTAAAAAAGAAATAAAGCGATTTTTTAATGCTTCATTTAATGGTGAAGTTCCGATATATCCTTCATTAATTGCGGCTATAACGGTAAAATCCTCATGGGCAACAATCACTTCACCAGTAAACGGGTTAGTTAACATACGTCGATGGTCCAATACGCTATGTAAAATTGGCAATGTTTCAGGTTTGGCCATATTAATTTCATCAATATATAAAATATGCCCTTTTTTCATAGCCTTCACGACCGGTCCTTCAACAAATTCAATTTGCGTATTTCCATTTTGCTGAACTAACGTTTTATAGCCGATTAAAGCTTCTGCATCTAAATCTACAGAACAATTAATGCTATGCATAGGTTGATTAAATTCAAAAGAAATCGACTCAGCAATTTTTGTTTTGCCTGATCCTGAAGGTCCTTTTAGCAACACATTTTTATGTAGTGAAACAGACAGAAGGATATCTTCCCACAAGTATTTAAGTGGTGATACATATCCTCCATTACCGATCAACATTTGATCTAGTTCATCATGTATTCTTGATTTGCGTTGTTTTTGAACGTCAGTAAATAAATTAGACATAAATATTCCTCCATTAGAAAAACCGATGATGTCGTCATCGGTTATTCGAAATATTCTTTATAAAAACCGCCTATATTTCCGGTATTATCTATAACAAAAATGAATTCATCTGTTTCGTTTTTCACTTCGTAAGTTTTGCCAGCGGTTAAGACATTTGATACTAAATATTTTTTTGCATCTGTATGTACACACTTTACGGTTTTAATTGTTTTAGCATCTTTCCATGTGTTATGAAGCATAATATGACCTCTTTTCTAAATTCTCTTCTTAAGTATAAACAAGCTAAATCGGTTTATCAAATGAACATGAGTATTAACTCAAGCCTTTTTTTACTTTTCTTTGTTTGAACCAATAACGGAATAGGAGAAAACTAATCATCCCTACCATTAAAGCAATTAGCAGCACCTGAATATTTTCAATAATCATTGGGTACGCATATGGGAAGGTTCTACCTAATTGAAAGTAAATCATCATCCATAAAAAACTCGAAGGCAATGCGTAGGTTAAGAAGGTTTTATAAGAAACTTGATTTGCGCCAACTACATAAGGCATAGCCCATCTAATCCCCGGAAGAAAGAAGCTAAATCCAATTGCTAAATTTCCTCGCTTATCTAAAAACTCACTAAAACTATGAATTGGACGTTGCATACGTGTCCGATTTAAACGATTGATTAATCGTGGTCCAAAATACTTTCCAATTGAAAAAGCAAACAAAGTTGCAGTAATGAGTCCTAAATAAGCAGATATAAATGCAGTAATGACATTAAAGCCATTTAGTTCAGTTAAAACCCCTGTAAAAGATGCTGCCACTTCATTAGGGATAGGTAAACCAAAGAGTAGAAGCCAATTGAAGAGAAACATACTGAAATAGCCATATTTTTGAACGAGTTCTACTAATAATGAGAAATCCATGATCTTCAACTACTTTCTTATTCCTCTCTCCATTTTGACAAAAAAAAGACAACTTCGCAAATTCGAAGTTGTCTTTACATTTTTAAGATTCAAGTAATAAATCTTCTGGATTTTCAATTAATTCTTTTACTGTTTTCAAGAATCCAACCGAGTCTTTGCCATCAATTACACGATGGTCATAAGAAAGTGCTACATACATCATTGGACGAATTTGAACTTCATCACCAATTGCAACAGGACGTTTTTGGATTGTGTGCATACCAAGAATACCAACTTGTGTACCATTTAAGATAGGCGTTGACATTAGTGATCCAAACACTCCACCATTCGTAATTGTGAACGATCCACCAGTCATATCAGAAATTTGAAGTTTTTTATCGCGGGCTTTCTTTGCTAATTCCCCGATATTTGCTTCAATTTCAGCAAAGTTTTTGCGGTCTGTGTCACGTACGATTGGAACAACAAGTCCCTCTTCAGTAGATACAGCGATTCCGATATCATAGAACTGTTTCAACAATACTTCGTCTCCATCAAGCTCAGCATTTACATAAGGATATTTTTTCAAAGCAGATGTAACTGCTTTAGTGAAGAATGACATGAATCCTAAACGAACATCATGATCTTCAAAGAACTTATCTTTCTTACGTGAACGTAAAGCCATCACGTTCGTCATATCGATTTCATTAAAAGTAGTCAACATTGCAGTAGATTGTTTCACTTCTAATAAGCGATTTGCAATCGTTTGACGTCGGCGTGACATTTTCTCGCGCTTCACTCTGCCGTCATCTTCTTTTGCAGGAGCTTGAGCTTTTGGTGCAGCTGGTGCTGATGTTTGCTTTGGAGCATTTGAATGAGCTTCAACATCTTGAACACGAACACGACCCATTGGATCTACAGTTGAAACACTTTGAAGATCAATGCCTTTCTCGCGAGCTAGTTTACGAGCAGCGGGACTTGCAATCGTGCGATCAGTTGAAGAAGACTCTTCTTTAGTTTGAATAGGAGCAGCAGGTGCAGATTCTTTCTTAGGTGCTGCTTCTGCATCTTTCACAGGAGCATCAGCTTCAGCAGGATCTGCTTCCACCGGATTTTTAGTAGCTGTTCCACTACCAGTACCTTCACCAACTACGGCAATTACTTGCCCAACTTCTACTGTATCTCCTTCAGCTGCTAAAAGTTCTTGAACAACGCCAGCTTCTTCCGAGATTACTTCAACATTGACCTTATCTGTTTCTAACTCAACGATGAATTCCCCTTTTTCAACTGTATCACCTGGTTGTTTTAACCACTGAGCGATCGTTCCTTCTGTAATCGATTCTGCTAATTCTGGTACTTTAATCTCTGCCAATTTATTTCCTCCTCTAGTCGTTGGTACTTAACGAGTAACAGCCTCTTCTATAATGCGTAATTGTTCAATTTTATGTGTCTCGCCGTCACCTTCAGCAGGACTAGATCGTTTAACACGACCAATGTATCTAACTGCTTTATTTCCAGCAAGATCTCGTAGATAAGGATCTGCGAATGTCCAAGAACCCATATTTTGAGGTTCTTCTTGAACCCAAGCAATTTCCTTCGCATTAGGGAAACGTTCAATAATAGCTTGAATTTTTTCTGACGGGAATGGATACAATTGTTCCACACGAATCATATGAAGATGATCAAAATCTTTACCATCTTTTACTTTGTCCGCTAAATCGATTGCCATTTTACCGCTTGCTAGAAGAATTCTCTCTACTTTCTTCTCTTGTTTACCTAAACCTGGTTGTTCTAAGATCGTCTCAAACTGACCTGTAGTTAAATCATTCACGTCAGCTCCAACTAATGGATGACGCAGTAATGACTTCGGAGAAACGATAATTAATGGACGCATCGTTTCATCACCCAACATCTTCGCTTGTCTACGTAAAATATGGAAATAGTTTGCCGCACTTGATAGGTTGGCAACTGTCCAGTTATTTTCACCAGCCATTTGTAAATAACGTTCTAAGCGTGCACTTGAATGCTCTGGTCCTTGTCCTTCATATGCATGAGGAAGTAACATAACCAAACCAGATTTTTGTCCCCATTTAGCTCGGCTAGCCGAAATAAATTGGTCAAACATAACTTGTGCCATATTGGCGAAATCTCCATATTGAGCTTCCCAAATAACTAATGCTTTTTCATTTTCTAAATTATAGCCAAATTCAAATCCAAGTACGGCAGATTCAGTTAAAGGACTATTATAAACAACAAATGAAGCCTTCGAATCTGAAATATGATGAAGTGGAACTAATTCCGCTCCTGTTTTTTCATCATGTAAAACTAGATGTCTATGTGCAAATGTTCCACGTTGAGCATCTTGACCTGTCATACGAATAGGGTTTCCATCTTGTAGGATTGTTCCTAGGGCTAATGTTTCTGCATGGGCCCAATCAATTTTCCCTTTGCCTTTAAAAGGCTCTTCGCGACGTTTTAGGATTTTTTCTAGCTTTTTGAATGCTGAAAATTCATTTGGCCAAGATAATAGCTCTGCATTCATTTTCACTAACGTTTCTTCTTTAACGCCAGTCGGCACTTCTGGGTATCCATTTAAAACTACTTCAGGAATGACGATTTCTTGATGTTCCGCTTCAGGAACTTCTTTCACTCGGTCATAAGCATCTTGTAGTGTTTTTTGAATGTCTTTTTCAAGGTCTTTCACATCTTGATCAGCTAATACTTGATCAGACACTAATTGCTTCCCGTACAATTCTCGAACAGTAGGATGTTTATGAATTGCATGATACATGGTTGGGTTTGTAACTAAAGGTTCATCCATTTCATTGTGACCAAATCGACGGTAGCCGATTAAATCGATTAAAATGTCTTTCCCAAATTGTTCACGATATTCGAATGCTAAACGAGCAACTGCAATAACAGACTCAACATCGTCCGCATTAACATGAATAACTGGTACTTCAAAACCTTTTGCAGGATCTGACGAGTAATGAGTTGAACGTGAATCATAATACTCAGTTGTAAATCCAATCATATTGTTAGCAATAATATGGATTGACCCACCTGTTTGGAATCCACGCACTCTACTATAGTTTAACGTTTCTGTTACTACCCCTTGACCTGGGAAAGCAGCATCTCCGTGAATTAAAACAGCATATGCAGATTTCGGATTTTGAACAGGTACGCCAGTTTCTGCAGTTTCTTCTTGAGCAGCTCGTGTAAGACCAGTTACGATTGGACTCACTACTTCTAAGTGTGAAGGATTATAAGCTAATTTAACTTTTAAACCTGACTTCGCAGTATGGGTAGCACCCATATGATATTTAACATCACCAAACCAACCCTTTGTAATTTGCAAAGAGTTATCTTTCGGCAAAAATGAATCATTTGGGACATGCGCAAAATCAGCAAACATCATGTCATACGGTTTGTTTACAACATGTGTAAGTACATTAAGACGTCCACGGTGTGCCATCCCGATTAAAATTTCTTTCGTTTGTTGTTTTTCTGATTGACGCACTAACTCGTCTAATAACACAACTAATGTATCAAGACCTTCAATTGAGAAACGTTTAGCACCAACAAATGTGCGGTGAATAAATTTCTCGAAGCCTTCTATTTCAGATAAACGGTTAAGTAGGTCTTTACGTTCTTCAGATGATAATTTTAATTTCATTGATGATGATTCAATTTTTGATTGAATCCATTGTCGTTCTTGCGAATTAATAATGTGCGCAAACTCATACGCAATCTTATCTGTGTAGAAAGATTTTAGATGTTCAATTACTTCTAAACCATTTTTGAGGTTATTAGGATTTTTCATTAACAAAGAAGCTGGCATTTCTTTAAGATCTGCTTCAGTTAAGCCATATGAAGATGGATCCAATCTCGTAGAATCTTTCGGACGATCATTTAATGGATAAATGTCCGCTGCTAAATGACCATGCGCACGTATAGCATCAGCTAATTGAACGGCTGCAAGGACTTTTCCAAAATTGTTTTCATCAATATGTTTAGACGCAGAAAAATCGACAGCATTTTCAGTAATTGCTGACGGTGCACCATATTGTTTAAATAATTCAGCAAGATCTGCCTCTACTAACTCAGGAGATTCGAGGTACAAATCATACATTTCTAACATATAACCTAAATTCGGACCAGAAAGTTTAGCCCATGGTGACCCGTTCGGTGTCCCGTTTTTTAACATTTAGAAAACCCTCCAACTTTTGCCAAGCGGCATTTCCTATTTCTCTTTTATACAATCCATCTTATTTTATCACGTTACTCCTTCTTATCAAAGGATTGCTTCTTAACGCATAAGAAGAACATTTTTTCCATTTCAATCTTACTACTATCCATAGAAAATACAATGGGTTTTATTCAAATAAAGCAAACTTTTTCATAATGTCGAAATAAAGCGTTCAATTCACAAGATTTCAGTTCTTAGCTAGGGGGAAAATCACAGTGAAAGTTGTTCCCACTCCTTCTTCACTTTTAACTGTAACGTTACCTTGCACATTTTCGACAAGCATTTTTACAATACTTAAACCTAAACCGCTTCCCCCAGAATCTCTTGATCGAGCAGACTCAACGCGATAGAAACGATTAAAGATCTGTGGTAATTGTTCTTTCGACATTCCAATGCCTTCATCTTTTACACGAACCATCACTTCTTCTAAGTTTTTCTCATAAGAAATCGTAATTTTGGCTGGTTCCTTACTATAGCGAATGGCATTCGTTAAAATATTCCTCATAATTTGTTGATATGAATTTGGTGAAATTCGAACCTGCAACTCTTTTAATTCAAAATCGGCATGATGAATTTTTGCACTTGGAAAGAGTTGAACCAATTCACCAATTACTTCATCAGTTTCTAGTTTGATATTTATTGGCGGGTACTCCTTTAGTTGTTGACCACGCGCAAGCTCCAGCATTTCATCAATTAACTGTTTCATTTTTTTTGTTTCAGCTAAAGACGTTTGTAACGACTCATCTAATATTTTCGGATCTGATTTCCCCCACCGATTTAATAAAGCAAGATGACCTTCTACGACCTGTATAGGTGTTCGCAATTCGTGAGATGCATCAGCCATAAACTGCTGCTGCTGTTCAAAAGATACTTTGAGCTTATTCATCATAGATTCGTAAACGGAAATTAGTTCACCAATTTCATCCTTCTCCTTGTAAGAGAGTTGAACTTCGCGCTCAAAACCATATTGATTCACATTTACCATTGTTTCTTTGAGTTCTCTTAAAGGTTTTAGCAGATAATTAGCTAGTGTATAACCGATCAACCCGGAAAGGAGTAGAGCTCCAATACCAAACAAAATCATGGCAGTTAATATGTATGACATGGTTGATTTAAAGGCGTTAAGCGGATGAATAAGTTGTACATAACCATCAAAACGTCCTAACCGTAATTGACCAGTGGCAGATATAAATTCTGACTCATCGGTATTAATTTTATAGCCAGCCACAGGAACAATTGCGTGGTCAAATGGCGGAAAAGTCGACGTACTATTAATCCGAACAATTTCAATGCCATCCATATTTAATAAGCGTACCGTTTGATTTTTATCTATGATTGAATTCATTAGACCTTTGTTTGCTCGAATGTCTTGTATCGTTAATGAAAGACCTTGAGTCTCAAAGAATGTAGTCAGGTCTTGCATCGTTCTTTTTACTTCTTGTTCTTCTTGTTGATACAGCCACCCATGTAAAGCAAGAAAGAGAACCATGCTCATTAATGCAAAACTTAAAAATATCACACTAGCTGAACCAATTGTCCATTTTTTTTTTAATGAAAGGGACAAGACATACTGTTTATATTTATGAAGAATGTTCATTCTCTCATCACGTATCCGACCCCTCTGACCGTTTCAATATATTTAGCGGTTTGCGTAGGCAATTTCGAGCGCAAGTGTCGGATATATACATCGACGACATTGGTTTCTATATCAGCTAAATAACCCCATACATTTTCAAGAATTAAGTCACGGGAAAGCACACGATTTTTTTGCTCTACCAGGTATGCTAGCAAATCGTATTCTGTTTTTGTTAGTTCCACAGTTTGACTGTTTACGAAGACAACGTGAGCCACTGGATCAATCTCAATTTCTTTAAAAATCAACTTTTTTTCTTCCTTGGGCTCAATTGCAGTTCTTCTAAGAGCAGCACGTACTCTAGCTAATAATTCTTCTATGGCAAAGGGTTTGATAATATAATCATCAGCTCCAGCATCCAATCCTGCTACTCTATCTAAAACCGCATCTCTCGCTGTAATTAATAGAATAGGAACATTTGAAAAACTTCGAATTCGTCTGCAAACTTCAATTCCATTTAGCTCAGGCAACATGACATCCAATAAAATGACATCGAATTCCTCCGTTTTTGCAGAATCTAATCCAAGTCGACCATTACTATGATGGACAACGTCAAATCCCTCATGTTGCAACTCAAGATCAATAAATCGCGCGATGGATTGTTCATCTTCGACTAATAAAATACGTGGTTTCACCTTGTCACCCCCTAAGTGAATAGGAATATGAATAAAAAACCGCTCCGAAAATCGGCACGGTTTTATTATTGATATTCGTCAAAAATTAAGTATTGATTTTTCCCTAATCTCTTCACTTCGTATAGAGCAACATCTGCTTTTTCTAAAAGCTCATCAATTGTTGCACCGTGTTCGGGATAAAATGCGATTCCGATCGAAGAAGTTGGTGTGAAGGATGTGTTCTTTATTTTCCATCCTTCTTTTAATGATGTTTGTATACGATCAATAATAGAAGTTATTTGCAACTTTTGCTCGTTTGGATTTTTTGAAACGTTATTGATCAAAATAACAAATTCATCGCCGCCAATTCGCGCGACTAAGTCTTCAGTTCTCACGCTTGCTTGAAGAGCGATTCCGAAGTGACGAATGAATTCATCGCCAATATCATGACCGAATTCATCATTTACAGATTTGAAATCATCCCCATCTAAATATAAAACAGCAATTGACGATTCAAGTTGATTTGCTTTTTGGACTAAGTCAGGAAATTCTTTTAACAAAAAACTCCTGTTTGGAAGCTGCGTTAAATTATCATGGTAAGCCATAAAACGGAGTCTTTCTTCAAGCTTCTTCCGCTCAGATATCTCTCTAGACACAATGACATGTTGGAATACTTTTTCACGGTCAGCGTCTTGTACAGCAATAATGGATGTCTCTGTCCAAATCAGTTCGCCATTTGTTCTTTTTAATCGCATTTCAAAACGCATTTCTTCCCCAGAATTTAATCGTTCGAACAATTCTTCATTCCACAAATGCTGATCTTCTTCTGCAACCATTTCAGAATAGAATCTGCCTAACATTTGTTCATTTTCGAAATTAAGCAATTTATCATGTGATGGCGAAGTATAAAGGACCATCCCATCATCACTTGTTATCGCAATTAAGTCATTGGTATTTTCAGTAATCAACTTAAATGTTTTTTCAATGTTTCGAAGTTCTGTCATGACACTCTTTTTATCCGTAATATCAAATTGGAAAACAAGAATATTTTCTAATTCGTTATGTTCATTAAATAAGGGGATGACAGTTGTATCTCCCCAATATACTGAACCAAATTTCGTTTGATTTCTCATTTCACCACGCCATATTTTTTCAGAAAGCAAAGTATCCCATAGCGTATTTAAGAAATCTGACCCCTGGCGATTTGTATTTAAGGTTTGAAAGGGCTTTCCAATAATTTCATCTCGTTTGTATCCAGTTACGTCTACGAATAATTCATTCACATAGTCAATCTTACCAGTAGGATTAATCATAATGACCATTGCGGCCGTACTTATTGCTCGTTTATAGCTTTCAAGAATATGTCTGGTATTTCTTAAGCTTTCCTTTAATTCCAATTCATCCGAGACTTCTTGCAACAAAATATACATCGCGACTACTTGTCCATCTTTACGAATTGGTGAGTAACTTACCAAAAATGTACCTACGTCACCAGATGATTTCATTCTTTTAACTAATACAGAAGACTTTGCTTCACCTTTAAGATTAGATTCCACATGACTTTCAACAGAGTTTCTCTCATCACTTGGAATGAAAGGAAAATTCAAATAATGCTTACCACGCCAATCTTTTAGTGTGTAGCCGAAAACATCTTCAAATTTTGGATTCATATCAAAAATTTTGCCTTCATTCGTAACCACAATGGTTGGATCCACGGTCATTGATAATAAAGACTGCATAAAGGCATACTTTTCTTCTATTTCTTTTTCTACAGAGACTTCCTTTGTTATAGCTAAAATATATTGTTGGCCTTCAAACAAAATGGGCTTTACAGTAGTTTCATTGACTAATTGCACATCTGAGAATAAAAAGAAGTCTTGAAAAGTCGTTTCGGTCTGTTCGTCAATAGCTTTCAAATAATTTGATTGAATATCATTCAAATGTTCAGTAGATACCATTTCCTGCAATAAACGTTTTATGGGACATTCTTTGAAAATAAGTCGAGCACTTGGATTTACATAGATATAGCGAAAAGTTTGGTCATCTTGTTTTAAGAAAAAAACCAAATCCTTCGAGTTTCCATATAATAAATCGAATTGAGTTTTCGAGAAAAAAGGAACATTCATGGCATCACCCCCTCTGGTTGTTTAAATTTACGACCAGTTTTCTTTAACTTGATTTGAAGCGTATTCAGTCAATTTTTGATAGTCAGCTACTTCTTCTAGGTGATCTGTCTTTTCAATCCAATTAAAAACGTTGTTTCTATCATACTCTCCAATAAAGGTGCCAATTATTGTCGCATTACCGATTAATGTAACTTCATGTTGATCTTGCTTTTTGCCAATCACACATTTAACAAACCCACCAGGATTGTATACCGTTACATCGCCTTTAGGAAGTAAATCTATTTCTGTTGCCACTAACGCAGAAGCACTCATCGCCGTGCCGCAAGCATTCGTAAATCCAACTCCTCTTTCAAACGTTCGGACAAAAATACTTGTTTCATTAACAGGGTGGACATAGCTTACATTTACGCCATCAGAAAAATATGGATTTACGCTATTTAAATATGTTGCAAGTTGTTCTTGATGCTCTAAGTTTTCAATATACTGTATAGGAACAATTCCTATTAAATGAGGATTTGGTATTGAAACCGCCGTGAAATGTATATCATCTGCAAATTCAGGAACAATTTGATTGATCACTGTTTTTTGATTGTTATAGTTCATATGTAAAGTTGACAAATCAAATGACACAGGAGATATCTGTACTGAATAAGTAGGAATATCATTGAAAATAGCAGTTTCGTTTTGTACCAATAAATCTACTTTCATTGTTTCGATTATGGCGCGACTTTTTTGAGATTTTTCTAACACATACCTCGCCACACATCTTAAACCGTTTCCGCACATTGAGGCTTCAGAACCATCTGAATTAAATACACGCATTTTATAATCTGCATGTACTGATTTTGACACAACTAAGATTCCATCTGCACCCTTTTCGTTCGCCGGATCGCAAATAGTAACGGCTAAACTTGGCCAATCATATTGAGTATTCTCTAGCTCTTCATGCAAGTAAAAAGTGTTACCTGAACCGTGCACTTTTTGGAATGATAATTCCATAAAATCTCCTCCAATTACCCTATTACTATATGATAAATGTAAACGCAAGTGGTGACAACTAAACAACGAATTTTAAGCATTTATTTTGTAACAAAAATTACACAAATTTTACGTAATTTTTTCTTTGCATTTTGATAAAAAGTTAGTATAGTAATAAAGCAAACAATTTCATATAACGATTTATCGTCAAATAGATCGTTAGGGAAGGCAAATGGTGCGCCACCAGCAATACGTCTGGTCCTAGTGGGTTCGATTCCCACCCCGGAATTTTTTATGCAATACAAAATGAAAAATTTCGAGGGGCTAGGGCTTGATTTCTCTCTTGACCTGCCCCGTTACGGAGGCGTTCAACATGATTAAACGACGTGAATTACACGAATGTGGTCACTTATTCGAGTATTTATCGCACCCATCTGTCTTCCCTTACGTACGTCAAAAAGCAAATTCTGCTGAAGAATTTATGTTTATGACGAAACAATTGATGGAAGAAGAAGAACGAGGCGAGGTTATCTCGCGTACGATTACTGATGACTATGGTCAACCTATTGGTACGATCAATTTATACGACATTCAAGACCAAGCTGGTTTTCTTGGAACTTGGATTGGTCAGCCTTTTCAAGGGAAAGGGTTTAACCAAAAAGCAAAAAATCTATTCTTAGAAGAATTGTTTTATCAGCATAACATTAATACGGTATTTCTTAGAATTAATGCTAAAAATGAAAAGTCGATTCGTGCTGCTGAAAAATTAGCTTATACGATGAAAGCAAATGACACTCATCCCGTATTATTAGCGGAAATTAATTCAGGTGTTCCGCAATACGAGTTATACCAAATTCCAAAAGATTTGTTTTATCTTTCTACTGCAGCTGCAAGGTTTGCCGAAGAAGAAGAACAAGCCATGTAAATACAAACAAACCGCTAAGGCAAAATGCTTTAGCGGTTTTTCTTTTTAAGAGTTTAATTAATGGATATTTCAAAAAAGATGACGGGGTAAACCAAAAATCAGTACTTACCGAATTTTTGGAACCCCAATGGATTTTTAAATCCCCTTTAACAAATCTTTATCTTAAATAGAATACGAAGTAATAATTTTAACCATTTCTTCAGGTGTTTTTGGCATCTCTGCATCGTCCATCTTCGCTCTCAAATGAGGTGCTTCAGTTGCTAATTGCGAAATGGAAGCTAGTAAGGACTCAGTAGTAACATCTTCTTCTTCAAGAACTAATGCCCACCCGTTCTTTTTAAACAAATTCGCATTCAGTATTTGATCTCCCCTACTTTTTTGTTTTGAAAGTGGGATTAGTAACATGGGTTTATTTAATGCCATAAATTCAAAGATTGAATTAGATCCTGCTCGAGAAATAATTAAGTCAGAAGCATGCAGTAAATCAGGAAGTTCATCCGTAACATATTCAAACTGTTTATACCCTTTTGTACCTTCTAATGCATCATCTTTTTTCCCTTTACCACATAAGTGAATAACGTCATACGTCAGTAGTAGCTGCGGTAGATTATTTCGTATTGCGTCATTTATCACAGATGATCCTTGGCTTCCCCCCATAACTAAAATGACGGGTTTAAACCCTGTAAAATCACATTTTTGAAGTCCAGCTTGTTTATTCCCTTCAAATAACTGAGAACGAATGATGGATCCTGAACAACTAGATTTTTCTTTAGGTAAATGTTTTAATGTCTCAGGAAAAATGGAAAAGATATGATGCGCAAAAGGAATCGCAATTTTGTTCGCTAATCCAGGTGAAACGTCTGATTCATGAATAACCACTGGAATGTTAGCGATTTTTCCAGCGATGACAACTGGGACTGACACGAAACCACCTTTTGAAAAGATAACAGATGGTTTAACTTTCTTTAAAATGACCAATGATTGTAAAAGACCTTTTGCTACACGGATGGGATCTGTAAAATTCTTAATGGATGCGTATCTTCTTAATTTCCCACTTGAAATCGCATGGTATTGAATATGAGGAAATGCATCACGGATAATTTCATTTTCAATTCCTTCTTTTGAACCAATATAATGAATGTCATAATTCTCTTTTTCAAAGGTTGGTATGATGGCTTGATTAAGCGAAACATGACCAGCTGTTCCCCCACCAGTTAATACAATTGTTTTATTTTTCATTCATTTTCTCCTATCGATTTTAATTTACAAGAATCTCTATTGTTAATTTACATAAAACGTTTTATTCCTTTACATAATATACACTATTTCCGTGTGATACATATACGTTTTCAAGCAATGAAATAAAAGTGTAAAGATGCTCATCGGTTTGTGGAGGTAGAATATTCTGACTTAATACAGACGCATGAATAAATGCTATACTTAAGGAAATTTTTTGAGAATCTTGGTGAAAACAAATGCATGAAACGACACAAATGAAAGAAAAATGGGCTTTATTAATCAAAATTGTTTTTCCTATATTAATAACCCAAGTATCCCTATATTTAGTATCCTTTTTCGATATTTTAATGACCAGTCGATATGGTAGTGAAGATTTAGCCGGTGTAGCGGTTGGTTCATCATTTTGGGTTCCGATTTACACGGGTTTAGCTGGAATTCTGTTAGCAACCACGCCACTTGTAGCTCATTTAGTTGGAGCAAAGAAAAAAAATGAAGTTAAAACAATTGTCCAGCAAGGATTATTCCTATCTTTAGCACTTTCCATTGTTGTCATAATCATTTTATTATTTTCAATCAATCCCTTATTAAATGTGATGGATTTGGAAGCGCGAGTTCATGATGTGGCCAAGTCTTATTTAACTGCAATGCTGATCGGTATCATTCCACTTTTTGCGTATACGGTTATTCGTTCCTATATGGATGCTCTTGGGAAAACAAGGATAACGATGATTATAAGCTTGCTTTCTGCTCCTATTAATATATGTTTTAACTATTTACTTATTTTCGGTGCTTTTGGTTTTCCTGAATTAGGAGGAGCTGGGGCTGGATACGCATCTGCTATTACGTATTGGCTCATCTTTTTCATCGCAGTTTTCATTGCGCATAGACTTGAACCATTTAAAGAATATGAGCTATTTAAAAATTGGACAACTGCACAGTTTTCGAAATGGCTTGAGATCAGCAAAATTGGAATTCCAATTGGCTTATCTATTTTTGCAGAAACGAGTATTTTTTCTGCAGTTACGTTGATGATGGCTACTTATAGCACAGCTGTTATATCAGCCCATCAAATTGCACTAAATTTCACATCTTTGTTATATATGGTGCCACTTAGTATTTCTATTGGTGCAACCGTATTGGTTGGCTATGAAGTGGGTGCAAAAAGATTACATGATGCTCGAACTTATAGTTGGTTGAGTGTTGGTACTGCCATCATTTTTAGCTTTTTCTCAGCGTGTGTCTTATTTTTCTTCCGAGAACAAATCGCATCTCTTTACACTACGGATAAAGAGGTCATTAAATTAACCATTCACTTCTTTATATTTGCTGCTTTGTTCCAGTTATCTGATGCTATTCAAGCTCCAGTCCAAGGGTCATTAAGAGGATATAAGGATGTAAATGTAACATTTATAATGGCAATTATTTCATATTGGGTAATTGGATTGCCTGTCGGATATCTTTTATCTAAATTTACGGAATTTGGTCCATTTGGTTATTGGATCGGGTTAATCGTTGGTTTAACTGCAGGAGCCATTACACTGTCTTATAGATTAATTAGAATTCAAAGAAAAGGAACACAATCCATTTGAGATTGTGTTCCTTTTTTACTGTTGATAAACATTAAAATGTTGATTTCCATTACTACGGACGCTTTCTAGGGGGCACAGCTTCAGCCGCTTCCTTCGCGATGCTCAGTCCAGGGTCTTTAGCTCGTGCTAATCCCCTTAGAGTCGCCGTCTCCATTCCAATCAACAGAATTGTAAATATAAATAGTAAAGGTATTTTCTATTTCAAATTAGCATTTCTAAACTCATCTGTTATTACAACTTTGTAAACTTAAATAAGTTGATATATATAATTCATTCTTCCTGATTTAATCAGTTTTGATCGGACGATTAAAATAAGATGCCTGTTCGTTTGATTTGAACATCATATTTAATATCAAGTGTTAGTTCACTAAATATATCTGCCCATTTCCCTTTTTCCCAAACCTTTGGATGAAATGCTCGAACTCTTCTACCAATTCCTAATGGATCACTTTTCGTTTCCTGAAGAACCTCAAACATTTCCATTGTGTCCTCTTTAAGTCTTTTTGATAGGAATTTTTCAAGTTCAATTCTATTTTTATAATCCTCTAAATGATCCGGTGAAAATTCTTGTACGTCTATAATTAAATCATAAGACATACTCACCTTCCCAGACTTTTCGAGATGACTGAAATCCCACTTTCTATGCACTCTTTTAACTTCAATGGATACTGGAATTCCTTCATAAATATACGTAAGATTTGTATACTTACCGATTTCATCTTTTAGTATAGTTAATAATTTGGCTTGATTAACATTTAAAAAAGTGCCTGAATATATTTTACCGTTAAAAAGAGCTACACCTAAGGTTTCAGGTGTATTTTCCTCTTCATTGATACCAAAGTAAGGTAAAGTGAGGTCCATTCCGTCGTCAAAAAGGATTGTACATATTGTTTGTAAATCTGTTTCAGGATAGATTGATGATTGTGCTAGACCTTTGATAAAATCGTCATAGTAAGCACCAGCATCTTTATTTTCAGCATTCCCTATTTCTAAAAAAGGTTTGGTAGAACCTTCTGTTATCCCAACAAGAGTACTTAATCGATTATGAGCTGTGCGAAAATAGACATCTAAAAATTGGTAGAAATCTGTTTTGAGAGTCTCATCTGAATAAAAAAGCACAGATAATTTAGAGACATCCAGATTTTGCGGGGTATTTGTATTCGCATGTATCCTTACTTCACGAGTGGAGCGTCCTTCCGCTTTTACAATGATTGAACTTATCTCTTCTCCGTTAATGACCGGGACTGAAAAATAAGATATTAAATCATTAACTTTTCCATCGTGTCCAACCATTGAAGCTAGTGCAAAATCTTTATATTGTCGCTCGTCCCAACAACCACTTAATAACAGGATACAGAAGAAACAACTAAGTTTTTTGAGCATCTTTTGACCTCCATGCATTTATGATGATCACGAAGAAAGGAACGATAAAAGCAAAAATAAAATATCCGTACATGAGAATCTCATAGCCAATTTTGAATAGATCCTTCCAAATAATAATTAATGGGATGATAATCAGTAATAGATGAATCCCGACTACTGAACGGATTCCTTTTTTTGTTCTCTTCATGTTAAATAATAAAAGGACTGTAAAGACGAGATAAATAACAGTAACAACACTCCACGTCATCCAAATAATGATGAAAAACAAATCAAGTCTTTCGATAAACTGAACTTCTTGAGATTTTAATATATATACTATCGGTTCTGGAACGATTACTATTTCAGCTAGTGAAAAAAACATGATGGTAAATAAAACTGTAATTAAATAACAACTTCCAATAAATAATATATATTTCCCAATTGTTTTCATAAATATTTTCTCTGTATTCAATAAATAACCACGATAGATTAAGTACATCTCTGTCCCGACAAATGCAAGATTTGCTTCCCTTAAACCATACACCCATTCCTTCATCGAAATATTGCCCATTGGAAAGAGATTTGTCCATATTAAATCAGGAGTCGCTAAAAATAAAAATAAGAATATTAGCGGAAACAAGGGAAATAATAATACACCTAAATTAACAACTGATTCAGGTTTACTCAAGTTCGCATATAATGAAGTCGCGACAATAATGGCAACTATGACATAGGGTGGTGTGTTTTGAAAAACCCAAACTGAAAGTGATTTTTCAATATTTGCAACAAATATTACTAATATCAGCATTATATAAATTGAATACACCCATTTTAAAAACCGATTCAAGACAAAGTGCTTATAATATCTTTCATATAGAACAAGAAGGAAAAATTGTATTAGAAGCGCAACAATAAATACAATCCATGCGTCCTGTTCGGCAGCTTTAATTATTGGAGTTTGGAATGCGATTGAAATAGATCCTGTTTGAACAATAAATAAAAATATAAAAAATTGATTTTTGGATAGGGAAAATTTCATTCTTTGGAATCACCCGATTCTTCCACAGGTTCTTTAGGACTAAATGAAGTTGTCTGATTGTGTGGTTTGGTAAAAGGAAGTCTCAAAAAAACGTCTTTAAATACTTTTGGTCTAAAAGGAACAATCGGATAAAAATAAGGTTGTTTAAACGAACGTAAGTTAATGAGATGAATAAATAAAACGATTGTTCCAATAACAATACCAAAAAAGCCAAGGACAGTAGCAGCAAGCATAAATGGGTATCTTAGTAAACGAATCGTTGTATTCATTTCTATAGAAGGGATAACAAAGCTTGAGATAGCTGTTAATGCAACCACGATTACCATCACATTTGAGACAAGTCCGGCACTAACAATTGCATCCCCAATAACTAATCCACCTACAATACCGATTGTTTGCCCAATCGGACTAGGTAAGCGAATACTTGCTTCTCGAATTAATTCAATTGTTATCTCTAATATCATTGCTTCTATAACAGGACGATAAGGTATTTCATTAACAGCTATTTTCACCGTTTTGCTCAGCTCATATGGAAGTACTTCATAATGAAAACTTACGATTGCAATATAAAATGCAGGTAAAAAAATGGCTGTCAAAAAGCTTACAATTCTTAATATCCGATAAAATGTACCAACTAAAACACGTCCATTAAAGTCATCTGGCGATTGAAAATACGATGCAAAAGTAATAGGACCTAGTAATACTGTTGGTGTATTGTCTAACATTAAGACAACTCTACCCTCCATTAAATTTGTTGCCACTTTATCTGGACGCTCAGTCGTCATTAATTGTGGAAATGGAGACCAAACAGTATCTTCTAAAAAGTCAGCTAGTTGGCCAGAGCTGAAAAGATATTCCGTTTCAATTTTTCTTAAACGGTATTCTATTTCATCTAAGGTAACTTTGCTTACTTTCGATTCTATGTACATGTAAGTTATAGGTGAATTAGAAGACTGACTAATAATCATTTTCTTTACGACTAAATCTGGGATACTTAGTCTTTTTCGTACTAATGCAATATTCATATCCATGTTTTCAACAAAGCCGTCATGTGCACCTTGAATGATATGTTCGCTATCAGGTTCCATAACGGATCTGTTTGTATTACTAGGCAAATTGATTCTTAATAATAAGTTGGTTTCACTAAATAATACGACCGATTCACCTTTGCTCACGTATTCTACTAGTTTTGCAGCGTGAAATACTTCGACCGTAGAACTGGAAGATTCTCCCCAATTGGATTGACCTTCTTGAAACTTCTGAGAAAGTGTATCAATTTGTTCATTTACTGCTCGTTGATTAGCTAATACTGAATATTGACATAGAATAGCTTCCCCTTCTGGCCAATCGAGGGGCCGAACAATTAA
Organism: Paenisporosarcina quisquiliarum; assembly: GCF_043641925.1. Taxonomy (GTDB): domain Bacteria; phylum Bacillota; class Bacilli; order Bacillales_A; family Planococcaceae; genus Paenisporosarcina; species Paenisporosarcina quisquiliarum_A. The sequence goes on along the minus strand of NZ_JBHZRU010000003.1, from coordinate 77,956 downwards.
ATCGGCTGAATCATGAAATAATGTTTTGATAAATGGTGCGAGCTTATTATACGCTTCCATAAATTCCCCTCCTCATCTTTTGAGTATGGGAAATTTAAGCTTTATTTAAACGAAAAACTATGTATATAAATAGAAAAGACCATCTCACCGAAATGAGATGGTCTAAATACTTATTTTTGAATGAATTGTTGTGTCCAGTAGTGACCTTGAGCATCATAACCAATTCCGATGTGTGTAAAACTACCGTTCATGATATTTGCTCTATGACCTGGTGATTCCATCCATCCTTTTACAACTTCAGCAGCTGTTCTTTGTCCCATTGCGATATTTTCAGCTGCGGCTTTGTATTGAATACCTTTTGCTTTCATTTGATCGAATGGTGAACCTAATGTTGGACTCGTATGAGAGAAATAATTATTGTTACTCATATCTGATGATTTTGCACGTGCCGAGTCCATCAATGCTGAATCAGTAGCAAGAGGTTTTAAACCTTCTTTTGCACGTTCTTGATTCGTTAATGTTAAAACTTGTTGTTCAATTGATGAAATTGAAGCATCTGCTGCAGGTGCTGCAGCTGGTTGTTGCGTTTCTGCTGGCTTAGCAGTTTGTGTTGGAGCGGGTGTTGAAGCTACCGGCTGTGCAGCTGGTGCTTTCGCTGCAGGTTTTGCTGCTTCGGCTGGCTTTTGTGCCACCGGTTGAGTTGCCTCTTTTTTAGCAGGCGCAGCTGCTTTTTGTGGTGCTTTGAAATCTATTGTTTGTTTGAATCCGTTAGCAGCCAATTGAGCATTAATTTGCTCGATTAGTTGTTTTTGCGTAGTAGAATCAAACTCTATATTTTTATTACTAGTTGACCAGTCATATTTCACCTCAGTGTTACAAGTAGGTGTATTAGATGAAAATGATGCTTCTGCTGATGTAGCTTGACCTAATGAGAAAACCATTGTTCCCATTGTTAAACCGATTAACATTTTTTTCATGTTGTATCCCTCCTCGCAAACTAGCTTATCTGTTAATTCTCGTAAAAAAATACCTAATCATTTCCAATGTGACCATCGGAATTGAAAAGGTATGCTGTATAAGGCTTTCTATAGCAATAAAATGTGTAGTATTAGAGAATTTCCCAAAAACTTCTTCTTAAAAGGTATTGACGCTATTAAAAACTTCTTCGTAAAACGCTTTCAGACTCGTTTTCTCATGTTCAGCTAGTCTACTTTCGTCAATTCTTAAAAAAGCGAGTTTTAATTTTTCGGAAGATGTTTTTCTTACTCGTGGGTGTGTTAATTCATCGAGCAATTCAGTCTTTATGATAGATTCAAGGTCATTCAAAGATCGAATTGTTTGTGTAGCACCTCGAAATGGAAAAAGCGTTTGATATGCTTCTATTAAACTTTTCATTCCCGTTCACTCACTTCCAGGAACTTTGAGTTCAGATATTTGTTCTCCAATAATAACAATTGAAGGTTCCATTTTCACAAATTCAGGTAGCCATTGCACCATCCCGTATGAATATTGAAACAACATAGGATTTTTTATTCCTTCTATTGGAACGTAACCTTTCATTCGAAAAACTGTGGAAGGTAAAGTTCTTAACCAATCTTCAAATTGATCTTGGATAACTGGGTGTTTAAAAGTAACAAGTCGCGTTGAAAGTGATAGATCTTTTCCTATTTGAGCTGGAACAATTTGATGCTCAGTAATCGATCCATTCATTTTTTCTAAATAAGATAGAGGACACTTAGCATGTGAAGTTTGAATCAGTGTTGCCGTTGAATTAAAACTTTGTAGCTCAAAAATGACTTTAGCCTGTTCACCATCTGTTAATAAATCCATTTTATTGGCTAACAAAAGATGTGAATGTCGAATTTGTTCTAAGAATAAAGAACGCATTTGAGGTGAAAGTTTTTCACGATCTAGCCAAAGTTTACTATCAACAACAGTAACGATTCCTTTTACATTCAGTTCCTTTGCAAATAGAGGAGAATAAACCGCGTCTAATGCTTCAACTGGATGTGCAGCTCCTGTTGTTTCTATTAATAACACGTCAAATGTTTCACCAGTTAATAAAGTTTGTAATTGAGCTTCCGTTTTCTCGGAACCCGTGCAACAAATGCACCCTTCTAACATTTCTTTTAAAGGGACATCGTCTTCCACTGATTGCGAGTCGAACGGAAGTTTCCCTAATTCATTCATAATAACTGCAGGCTTTAACCCATTTTCTTTAAATTGACGTATGATATCTGTTAATAAAGAGGTTTTGCCACTTCCTAAAAAACCACTAAGTAAATATACATCTTTCATAAAAAGCATCCTTTCACGATAAAATCCTAGGAAAAAAGCTGGCCTATTGAACAGGCCAGCTTCAAATTATTTAGCTAATTCTTTCATTAATAATTCTTTTGCTTTGAGCAACTGTGGATCTTCTTTTTCAATTTTAACGCGTAAGCGATCCATTAAGGCATATGTTGTGTCACCTGTTAAGATACCTGTTTCTTCAAGTTCACTCTCTTTTTGAATTTGTTTGATGGCTGTTTCAGTCTGCTCATCAAATAATCCATCTACCTTCCCAGTATCAAGTCCAATAGCAACAAGCATTTCTTCTGCTGCCTTAACTTGATCTGAAAGAACGCCTGTTTTCAACTCGACTGATGCATCTAAATAAGGCAGTTGAGTATAAGAAGGATATTCAATTTTAATATCTGGCGCAATTCCTTTTTCATGAATCCAGTTACCTTCTGGGGTTAACCATTTAGCTGTTGTAAATTTCATGTTGGATCCATCATTTAATTCATTAGCCGTTTGAACAGTACCTTTACCGAATGTATTCAATCCGATTAATTGTGTACCAGCGGATTCGCTCATGGCACCAGCTAGAATTTCTGAAGCAGATGCACTACCACCATCGATTAATAGAGTGACAGGCACTTCAACTTTTGTACCATTTGTAGCTGTATAGATTTCAGCATCTTTATCTTTTACTTTTGTTTGGAATAACGGTTTTCCAGCATCCACAAACAAATTCGAAATGTCAATGGCCGATGTTAATAAACCACCTGGATTTTGTCGGACATCCAGAACCATGGCTTTCATACCCTTTTCTTCCATATCAGTAATAGCCTTAAGCAATTCATCATATGTGTTCTGTGAAAAACTTGTAATTTGAATATGGGCAACTTGGTCTTCTAATAATTCCGCATAAACAGTTTCAATCGGAATTTCATCACGAACGATTGTGATTTCCATCGGATCACTCATATCACCACGTTTAATGGTTAAAGAGACCGATGTTCCTTTTTCTCCGCGAATCAGCAATACAGCTTCTGAAGCACTCATTCCTTGAATACTTTCACCATCTACCGCGATAATTTGATCATTTGGAAGAATACCTGCTTTTTCAGCTGGTGAGTTTTTAATTGGTGAAACGACGGAAATAAAACCGTTGCGTTCTTGGATTTCTGCACCAATCCCTTGGAAACTAGAAGAAATGCTTTCTTCAAATTGAGCAGCTTCATCTTGATTCATATAATCTGAATATGGATCGCCAAGTGCATCAATCATACCGTTAATCGCACCATTTACTAATGCTTCTTGGTCAATATCAGCGTAATATTCAGCTTTTAAATCATCATAAGCTTGATATAATTTTTGGAATTCTCTTCTCTCAGGTGAGCCAACTTCAACCACTTTATCTTCACCAAACGTTAAAGCGAATATAGTTAAACCTGCTGTACTTAATATCAAGGTGAAAATTAACATGATAAAGAAGAAAGGTTTTAACCGTATATATTTACTTGCAGGTGCGTTTTGATGGTCAATTTCAGCTTGCTCGTTTTGATGCTCTTGATTGTTTTGTTGATCGTCCAAATTATTCACCACTTTCAAATCGAAACCTAAATAATACGCTTCAATGTATATGTATAGTTTATCAGTTTCTATGTATTAACGGAAAGAAAAAAGCTGTCAATTCTCATATGACAGCCTTTTCTCATGAACGTAAAATTAATCTTGGATAGCTGCGTCTAAAGCCACTTCAATCATATCGTTAAATGTTAATTGACGTTCTTCAGAAGAAGTCACTTCACCTGTAAGTAAATGATCACTTACCGTTAAGATAGATAGTGCTTGACGACCAAACTTAGCTGCTAGGGTATATAATGCTGAAGATTCCATCTCTAAAGCTAAAATACCGTATTGAGCCCATTTTTCGTGTTCAGCATGCTCATTATAGAAAACATCTTCTGTGAAGACATTTCCTACTTTTAAATTCAAGCCTTTTTCTTTACCAGCATTATATGCTTTTAAAAGTAAATCAAAGTCAGCTGTTGGAGCGAAATTAATTCCATTGAAAATAATTTCATTCATTTTTGAATCCGTCGATGCACTCTGTGCAATAATTACATCTCGAACTTTTACATCGTGATGAATAGATCCACAAGTCCCAACTCGAATTAGTTTTTGAACATCATACTCATTCATTAATTCAGTTACATAAATCGAAATAGAAGGTACACCCATACCAGTACCTTGTACTGAAATTCGTTTACCTTTGTAAGTACCTGTGTAACCAAACATGTTACGAACTTCATTATAAAGAACAACGTCTTCTAAAAACGTTTCTGCAATATATTTAGCACGTAGTGGATCTCCTGGTAGTAAAATCGTATCGGCGATATCGCCTTTTTTTGCATTAATATGAACACTCATTTTTTTAACCTCACTTTATTGACATTTCCGTACTATCATACTGTTTTTCTTCACTACATGCAAATACTTACGCATACCTGCCAATCTCTTGCTTTAATCGACTTTCAAGCTGAGGGAAATCTGCAGATGTTAAATGCAGTCTAAAATATGATTCATCTAAACCAGCGGCTTCAGAAAGTAAGCTAGTAAATCCTCTAACACGACGGTCCACTTGAACAAGTAATTCATATTGGTCGTCTTCTTTTGGTATGAAAACCAACTCGATCTCATCAAACTTCCCTTTAAATGGACCATTTATTGCGACGAATTCAAACTCCTGAACAAATTTAGTCATTCCTTTATAAGCTCGAGGAGCTTCTTCACAATCCACTTTTCTTAATATAAGTCCTAAATTTTGAGCAGCATTTAATCCAGCTTGAACAAAAGCATTTGGTCGAATTTCAATAAAATCCTTATCTCCCGGGTCCACTGAATTTTTGATATCCAAGCTCGTTTGAATCCAGACTCTCGTTTTCCCCATTGTAACTGGTGTAATTAATGGTAGCTTGAACGAAAAAGGAAATGATTTCATTTCATCTTTTTGAATTGTAAAGGGTTCATTGAGTTTATATGAAAAAAAGGCAACTGAATCAGTGTATTTACTGTCATTTGATTCCCGTTCGTATGTTGTAAAAACCTTTAGATAGATGCTCTCAATTTCTTGTGACGTATGACCACCAGTTACTTCGGTAACACCTGAAATCGTATTGCCAGCTGTAAAAATTGAATCACTTAATTTTGTATCTACTCTTGCATTTCCTACACCGACAGAAGCTAAAATTTTATTGAAAAATGACATTTATATTTCCCCCTTAATCTTTATATTTTCTTTTACGATTGAGAAAGGACATTCGTTTCATATAAAGACCATAAATCATCAAAAATTGTTGCACTCATATCTTCATGTGCTAATTCTTCTATGTAACGCGACAGCTCATGAAAATCCGAAGATTGCTTTGGAAATGTTAAATCTGAAAACATGGCTTCTGCAAACTGTGCTCTCAAGTCCGATTTAGGTCCCCCTCTAAATGTTAACGCGTATTTATAAAAAGTGTGATTCATATTTACTCTCTCCCTTTAGTTAAGAAGTCTTATAATATTCAGAAAAGTATAGATAATTACGACTAAAACAAGTAAACTTATCAATATCATACAAAATTACATGAAAAGTTGGTGTGTACGTGCTAAAGAAACTAGGTAAAGCAAGCAAGGTTCCGAAAATAAAATCAGAACAAAAGCAGGAAGCTAAAAAGCCATCAAAACATTTCTTTAAAAATCGCCAAAACAAATCAGTAAATGTAGACAATCAATTTAACGATAAAAGAGCTAAATTTTGGGACTTAATTCGCGGAAAAATTGTTCTTATCTTCTCCCTACTGGTCATCATGCTAATCGCTATGCTTACTGTATCATCTACTAATTTAAAAACACTACAAAGTGAATTAAAAGAATTTACAGAGAAAGATATGGCTGAACAATTACAGATTAATCAACTTGCAACTGATATTTCTAAAATGGCAAATGCTGAACAAAGTTATGTCATCACAGGAAAAGATAATTTTCTAAATACATATAAGTCTAAAAAAGACGCAATTGGTACCAGCTTAAAGAATTTAAACAAATCCTTTAAAAATAGAGAAAAAGAAATGAAAAGTTTAACTTCTATTGAACAATTCTACAATACATATATACAGTATTCTGAACGAGTTGTAAAAGCACGCGATGAATTAGGTATTGAAAACGCACAACGCTTAATTATGGCTGGTAACGGAAAAACAGCAATGGATTATATTGATGTTCATATAGGCATGATGAATGAGTTATTGGCTAATCAAAATAATGCCCAAATAAAGCAACTTGAAGCAGAAACAAATCGTTCATTACTTATTTTCTTAATCCTTACCACTATTTCAGTGTTATTAGCCATTTCATTTGGATTCTTCCTTTATAAATCCATTCGAAGAAATACGTATGTTATCAATACCTCTATTTTAGATATTGCAAACGCAGGCGGAGATTTAACAAGAAGAGTTAAGGTTAAAACAAATGATGAATTTGCACAAATCGCTGGTAGTACAAATACATTAATCGAATCAATTGGTGAACTTGTTAAACGAGTGAGAGATCTTGCAGAAAATGTATCGTCAAGCGGACAACAATTGATGGCTTCGGCAGATCAAACATCCTATACCATCCAATCAATTGCTGATACAACGAACGAAATCGCTGCAGGTAGTGAACAAACGATGAGAAGTATGACATTAGCTGTTCAAAAAATGAATTTACTTGAAGAATCTGCAAGATATTTAAGTAATGACGCACATCAAGTAATTAAAGCGACGGACCAGATGAAAGAAGCAGCCTACGAAGGTGGTCAATCGGTACAACATTCTTCTAACGTGATGATGTCCATAGAAGAAACGATGGCAAATACAACAGAAACTGTAGAAGCTCTGGGTAAAAAATCAAATGAAATCACTTCCATTATTCGCACCATTACAGATATTTCCGAACAAACGAATCTTCTAGCATTAAATGCTGCAATTGAAGCGGCTCGTGCAGGCGAGCATGGACGCGGATTTGCTGTTGTTGCTGATGAGGTAAGAAAGCTTGCTGAACAATCCCAGAAGGCAGCTAAGGAAGTCACAGGCATTGTAAGTTCAATCCAACATGAAGTGAAAGCTATCGTAAAACAAAATCATGATGGAGTTCAAACAGTTATTCGTGGTGTAGAGGTAGCAAATGAAACGAATAGTTCACTTGAAAAGATTATGTATCAAACGAACGATACCATTCAAATTATTGAGAAAATGGTCAACCAAATCGAACAAACCCTTACTTATTCTCAAGAAGTGGCATCCTCATTTGTAGAGGTAAATCAAATTGCTGAAAATACCGCTATGAATTCAGAAACAAGTGCCGCAGCTGCAGAACAAGGTTCAGCAGCTATGCAAGAAATTAATGCATCTGCTGTGGAACTATCCGAACAAGCCGACCAACTTAGAAAAGTCATAAATGAATTTAAAATTTAACTTCAATAAAAAGGGACCGTCTCTCGTCATTTAGTGACAAGAGGTGGCCCCTTTTCTTATGAATGGATTTCCACAATGATATGATGCTTTTCTCAGTGGAAATATTATGACCCACATTCTTTCTTCTTCCAATTAATATAATTATATAAAAGCTGGAGTAAGAAAAGGCTGTAAATGATTACCCCATAGGTAGTCAATACTACAGAATTAATTTCTGTATATATAATAATCAATATAGACGCTACTATTAATAAAGGAAAAACTGTTAATGTACGAATCATCTTTCTTCTATATGATAATTTAAAATAATTTATTGCAAATCCTTTATCTATCTTATCTTTTCGCATGAAAAATATTGAAAAGATACTTGTAATGATTATCGAAATAATCACTGGAATAACTAAACCTTCTATTTCTGTCATACTTCTCCCCCTCGGCTAATTTTTTTAATAAACCCCTACAAATAAAATTCATTAGCTATACTTGATGCATTCTATTTTTATGTATATTCTCTCTAAATCTCAAGGAAGTTAATTCCGCTTTTGTTTTCTTCTATAAACAAAACGCCAAATATAGAAACCAATTATTGCGATCACTAACACTGAAAATCTAATATATTGATCTTTATAATCACCAAAAATCAGCAACAAGCTTCCAATAATAAAAGTTGGCATCATGATATAAAGCCACATTCGAACTTCCTTGTTTTTAAAACTTAAATTAAATCGCTCATTCATACTCAATCACCTCGATCCCCTACTCCGTTTGATCACTTCACTATCTTCAATTACATTCTCATAAACTGTTTATATATGATTACGTTTTTGACTAACGATTAGTTTCATAAATGGAAATAAACTACAAAAACCATTTAATATCCTATTTTAAAACGATAAAAAAAACCTTGGAAATTTAGTAATTTCCAAGGTTTATTTTATGAGAATAATGAAAGATACTCGCCGTATCCTTCTTTTTCTAATTGATCCTTTGGTACAAATCGTAAAGCAGCTGAATTAATGCAATACCTTAAACCATTCTCACCAGGTCCATCAGGGAACACATGACCTAAATGAGAGTTTGCTGTTTTGCTTCGAACTTCCGTTCGTCTCATTCCATGTGACTCATCAAAATGCTCAGTTACTTCTAAGTTTTCAATTGGTTGAGAAAAGCTTGGCCATCCGCAACCTGCGTCGTATTTATCTTTCGAATGAAAGAGAGCTTTTCCTGACACGATATCAACATATATTCCTTCATCGAAATGTTGATCAAATTCGTTACGATGAGGTGGTTCCGTACCGTTTTCTTGCGTAACATGATATTGAATAGGTGTTAACTTTTGTTTCAATTCTTCTTTATTCATTCGTTTACCCCCCACATATTTTCTTTGAATCCAGCTCGACCAGAACCTACTTGATAGCGGTTGTAATGGGCCGGATTCTTTTTATAATAATCTTGATGGTAAGTTTCTGCAGGATAAAATGGTTTAGCTTCTAATATAGATGTCGCTATTGGTTTACTGAACTTGCCACTTGCTTGCAATTCAGCTTTAGATTGTTCTGCAATCTCTTTTTGCTCAGGACTATGATAGAAAATAGCTGTTTGATAGGAAGATCCTCTATCAAAAAATTGTCCTCCTTCATCAGTTGGATCAATTTGTTGCCAAAAAATCTCTACTAACTCTTGGTATGAAAAGATAGATGGATCAAAAGTAATTTGAACGGCTTCTTTGTGACCCGTTTGATTGGTACAAACTTGTTCATATGTTGGATTTTCTAATTCTCCCCCAGTGTATCCTGAAATCACTGAGTGAATGCCATCATATGAATCAAATGGTTTCACCATACACCAAAAACAGCCACCTGCGAATGTTGCTTTTTCTAACTCCATTTTAGGTCCCCCTTATTTTGAAGGTACGGTAATTTCTAACGTAATCTCATCTTGTTGAAGATTAAATTCTTTAGCTCTTACAGAAACGTTTGATTTCATCGGAATGCGAGACAAATCAATATAAACATCTTCTTCTTCCGGGCGAACAATCATCCATTCAGGTAACGATACAGAATCTTTCATCAACTTTAACACGCTTTCAGGCGGCAAATCTAATCTTCCGACTTCAACACCAGTTTGTTTTAATTTCAAATTGCCATTTTTCTCAACAATCGGATCAAACTTCATAATGACTGGGATATCAGTAGAGAAAATAGTCAGTTCAGTCGTCAGTAAAATTTGGTTTTCAACGCTCATTGTTACAGGCATTGGTTGCCCCTTCATGGCTTCTTGTATGTATGAGTTCGCAATCCCTTCAAAGTCATCCTTTGTTGTCTTTAGAGTCAATACATTTCCCTCTGCAGCGGTTTTCGGCTCAGGTACGATCGTTTTTTCTGAAGGTGAGCTAATCCAAAATGCGAAAAAGATGATTGCAGTGACTAATATAGCGATTAATAATAAAAATGCGATTTTCCATTTGTTCATTTATGCATCATCTCCTTAGAAATCCATTTCCCCGTTTGTTAGTTCTTTTAAACCGCATGTTTGAATTGATTCGAGCATGCGTTCTGACATTAGTTCATAGCCTTTACTATTTGGATGGAAAAAATCCGTATGGTAAACAAGATTCGCATTAGAACTAAATAAGTCGTCTACAGTTATGAAACATGCTTTAGAATCTTGCTCTGCCATCGCTTGAATCGACTTATTCCAATTCAACAAAATCGTATCGAACTCATTTTCTTCTTCCGTTACGATAGAAAAAGGATTATATAAACCCATTAATATCAACGGAGCATCAGGATTAACCATGCGAATTTCCTTCAAAATTTCATTGTATCTATTGGAGAATTCGATTAATTCTTTTTCAAACGTTTCAATTTTCAACTCAAATAAGTCCTTTTTCACAATCGCCATCACGTCATTGCCGCCAATGGTCATCAAAATCATATCCGCTTTCTTTAAGTCATCATTCACTTCGCCTGATTCAATTTGAGCAAGCAATTGATCACTTCTTCTACCGCGTTTAGCTAGATTTTCAATTTCTACATCCTTAACACCTTTAAATTCGGATACGTGACTTGCTAATCTACCCATATATCCTCCAAGCTTTCTTTCATCACCTACACCTTGAGTAAGGGAATCACCGATGCCAATGAGGACTTTATTTTCTTGAATGAAGGTCTTTTCTATACGTAGCTTTTCTAATTTTACTGATTCTCTTATAGTGAAGTCTTTTGAGCTCATAAATTCTAATTGACATCCTGTCAACAAAACAATCATCACTATGACAAGTATCAATTTCTTTCTCATGTCTCTCTCCCCTTCTCAAAAGAAAAACAGGGATTTCTCCCTGCTTCAGATTTCATTTTATTCAACCATATACATAAATCCAATTGCGCCAATACCGGTATGTGTACTTATAACCGGTGAGGTGAAAGCAACTTGAACATCATTAAAACCTGATTCTTCTATACGTTTTTTAAGTGGATCTGACATTGCATATCCATTCGCTTGTGAAATCCCTACATACTTTACTTTCTTACCTTCTGTATCTTTTTGATACTGATCGAATAAATATTGGACAACTTGTTTATGACTTCTAGCTTTATGAACTGGTGTATATTCTCCACCTTCTAAAGAAGCGATTGGTTTAATCGATAGAAGTGAACCGATTAAAGCCTTCCCTTTCCCTATTCGGCCGCCTTTTACCAGATTTTCCAATGTATCCACCACTACAAATAAATTAGTTCTTTCTCGAACTGATTCAACGTGTTTGACAACTTCATCTAATGATGCACCTTGTGCAATTAACTGTGCAGCTTCTAACACTTGAAATGATAAAGCATATGATATAAATCGAGAATCGATTACAGTTACATCGGAAGAAGACATTTCAGCTGCAGCTTGTGCAGATTTCACTGTACCACTCATGCCACCAGTCATATGAATAGAAATGATTTGATCTCCATTTTTACCTAGTTCATCATATAATTCATGAAAAATCCCGACAGCAGGTTGAGAACTCTTTGGCAATTCTTTAGAAGATTTCATAAGTTCTAAAAATGCTTCCGCTTGTAAGTCAACTCCATCAGTGTAGGTTTTACCATCGATTTGGACAGTTAAAGGTACAACATGGATATTATATTGAATAATTTGCTCAGAAGTTAAATCAGCTGTTGAATCGGTAACAATATGAATTTTTGACATGAATGACACACCCTTCTCTATTTCTATATTATAAAAAACGTTTTAATCATCTGTAAACTAATTGCATTTATCATACAAAGCAAAAACCCATCTGCTTCACTTTCGCATTTGGGTTCGCTCAAGATGTATTTCATTTACTTTTTGAGTTATTACGTTTTGAACAGTCTCTATAAGTTGTTTTGATGATAACTCTTTTATATGTTCAACGGGAATAGCTTCTAAAACACGTATCTCTACATGTGCAGCTTTTATCTTATTATTATTGTTTTCCATAATGTCCGATGTTCCTACAATTGCAATTGGAATAATGGGAACCTCAGCACCTTTTGCAATCCTTGTGAATCCTGATTTAAATTCCTGAACACCATTTTTTTTACTACGCGTGCCTTCAGGAAATATAATCATAGAATGACCTGCTTGTAAGGTTGATATCATATCTGTGATGGAACGCATTGCACTCCTTCTATCTGTTCGATCAATGAAAACACAGTTCATCGCTTCCATCCAATCTCTAATAATAGGGAGCTTTTTCACTTCAATCTTAGACATAAATGAAAAAGGCTTTGGAATGTGTGCAATCAAAACTGGGATATCAAAATTACCTTCATGATTGCTAACAAATAGAACCGGACCTTCAGGAAGTAAATCCAGTCCTTCTACGTTAAAAGTGCTTTTCGTTCGTTTTAAAATTCCGTTTGCCCACTTTTTCGGTTGCTGATGGACAAGTTGGTCATACTCTGCAGTCGAAAGCAGATCCTTTTGCTTTTGCACATTACGCAAATCTTTTAAGCTGAATGGCAAATAGCCAAACAAAAATGAAAAAGTTCGAAGGGAATTATACATTTTTCGTACTCTTATTTCTTTTTAAAACTTGATAAGTGTAACGTAATCCTTCTTCAGTTATCATTTCTTCTGATTTACTGGAAAGCGTCCATTCACTCTCATATGGCGGAAAGAATGTATCCCCTTCAAATTCACTTTCAATAACCGTAACGTATAATTGATCAGCGAGTGGAAGTGCGTCCTTAAAGATTTGTTCTCCTCCAATTATCATCACTTCTTTATGAAATGTCTTTGCAATTGAAATTGCTTCTTGAAGTGAGTGAACAACTGTAACACCTTCTGGTTGATAAGATTCATTTCTAGTAATTACGATATTTAATCTTCCAGGTAAAGGACGACCAATGGATTCAAACGTATTTCTACCCATAATCATTGCTTTCCCCATAGTCTTCTCTTTAAAATAAGCAAGTTCGTTTGGAATATGCCAAGGCATTTTATTTAAATGACCAATTACTCGATTTAAATCATGGACGACAATTAAAGAAATCATTATTTCCCTACTTTCTATACAGCAATTGGAGCTTTTATTCGCGGATGTGGATGGTAATTTTCTATAGTAATATCTTCCGTTTCCAAATCAAATATTGACGTTTTTTCAGGTGAAATGATTAGTGTTGGTAGTTCACGTGGTGTTCTTCCTAATTGTTCATTTACCTGGTTCATATGATTCGAATAAATATGAGCATCACCCAGTGTATGAACAAACTCACCTACTTCAAGATTACACTCACGGGCGATTAAATGGGTTAATAAAGCATAAGATGCAATATTGAATGGAACGCCTAAAAATACATCTGCACTACGTTGGTATAACTGACATGAAAGTTTTCCATCGGCTACATAGAACTGGAAAAAAGTGTGGCATGGAGGCAGTGCCATGTCGTCAACTTCTGAAGGGTTCCATGCTGTAACGATATGTCTTCTTGAGTCCGGGTTATTTTTAATAGAAGAAATGACGTTCTTCAATTGATCAATGGACTGGCCATCAGCAGTTGGCCAAGAACGCCACTGCCTTCCGTAAACAGGACCTAAATCACCATATGTATTTGCAAATTCTTCATCATTTAAGATCTTTTCTCTAAATGTATTCATTTGTTCATCAACAACTTTTTGAAATTCCTCGTCTTGTGATGCACGTAGTCCAAAGTTAGTCATATCTGGCCCAGTGTAATCTGAACTATTTACCCATTTTTCAAATGCCCACTCATCCCAAATATAATTACGTTGTTCGATAAGGGATTTCACGTTCGTGTCCCCTTTAATAAACCACAGTAATTCAGAGGTGATTAATCGCATTGCTGTTTGTTTAGTTGTCATCAATGGAAAGCCCTTTGTTAAATCAAATCGCATTTGATAACCAAAAATACTTTTTGTGCCTGTTCCTGTGCGATCATTTTTCGTAGCACCTTCTGCTAATATTGTTCTGCAAAGTTGTAAATACTGATCCATTCGTAGACCCTCCAGTTCTATCTTGTTATAAAGTAATTACTTCAACTACTCTAAAGAGTTTTCATGATAAGAGTGCACCTATAAAAAAAAGACACCATCATATCCCTAGATTAGGAATATGATGTGTTTTTCTGAGTTCTATGACAACCATTTTGGGGGCATATTTTTGGACCAATAAATATCGCCTAACTTATAGTGTTTTGCAAACTGGTCTTGGACTGTATGATAATGAAAATTAAAGTAATAACCTTCCTGCGGCTTGCGATCTGTTCGTACATGAAACCGTATAATATCGCTGCCAGTCGTGGATTCATAAATATGGAACATTTTTTCACTATGATTACCTGAAGGGTTCTCACTAATCGCTAAAGAATTCAATTTTTGATGGTCTAAATCAACTAAAGTCATTTCAATCGCTTCTTGGATTTTCGGAAAAATAATCTCATCGAACTCATCCGCAATGACCGGACCGATACGGGAACCGAATTTCAACAAAGACTGTTCTTTTGCTAAGTGAACGGCATCTTCTAAAAAACTTGAAGGTTGTTGTTCCTCAGACCACTCGACCGAATATGTATGCTCCGTATTGTGAGAAGAAATTGATTTTTGATGCGCTTTCTCATCTAATAAATTTTCCCAAATAATATGGTTTGGAGAAATAACACCAAATGTAAGAAGCGCTACTGCTACAACTAACGATTTTTGAATCCACTTTTTCATCATTGTCACCTTCTAATCTAAACATTTTTGACAAACACTTATGTAGAAGTACGATTTCAAGAACTAAAGGTTTCATCTTTACACTATTCATTGTACAATAAAAAAGTATAAACAGCTTGTTTTTTTCACAAGGAGGCATATGAAATGGATACACAATTAGTGATTGGAATTGGTTTCTTACTCTTACTAGCTTATTTAACATCATTAAATTTCACAGATTAATTAGAAAGACACAGTCTGCATCCAAAACGGTGCAAATTGTGTCTTTTCTTATCTTCTGTACTGGATTAGGAAATGAAGTAGTTCTGACTCAATAACCGCATGAAAAGAAAAGCCACAGTATCTCAAAAAATGAGATACTGTGGCTTTAATGGACAAAACTTTTGTCTAGACCGTTTTTCCTAAACAATCTATGTAGCCATAATGGAATTTTGTGTTTTTACGTACAAGTTGGTTAAAGTGAAAATCATTAAACCACGTTGATTGAAAATGTGCTTTCAAAACAACTCTTTTTTTCGCAACTCTAATCGCTTCTAACACCCATTCTTTTGTTAATGCATCAGTACGGCCAACATGTCTTAAAGGATTTATGTTACCAGACTCCAAAATAGTTTCCTCGAACATGGGGTCCATATAAACGACGTCAAAAGAAGAATCCTTTCGTGTTTTTAAATAGGACAAAGCATCACTTGAAATGACGTCGATTTTCTTCATTAAAGATACGTATTCTTGATGATCCGTTCGACCACCATGAAATGCTTCCTTTAGGATAAACGCCTGTACTTTTGAGGCTTCACAACCAACAACTGTACCCGCTTCTCCAACAACATAAGCTGCAACCAAACTATCTGATGCATATCCGAGCGTACAATCTAAGAAAGAATCTCCTTCAACTAACTGACATGCATCAATTAATGTGTCAATCTCTCCTCGAGCTAGCCTTTTCAATCGAAACATAGCTGAACTTGGATGAAAATAAAAGGGCTGTTCTGAGTGAACACCATAATATTCCCACCTAGATTTAGTAGCAACTAAGACATCGTTTTCATATTGTTTTTGCAGCTGAGTCACTGTTCTTTTTTGGCGATCAATATAAGGAAGTCCTAAATGCTTTCCTGCATCTTTTGCTAACTGAATCGTTAATTCAGTTGGCCTGCCAGCTGTCGTAACGATTGTTTTCACGATGATACGACTTGATTAAGTACTTCAACTAAGTGATCTTTAATTTGTTCCATTGGAAAACCTTCTATCTGTTCACGTGGAATAAAATAAGCCAAATTCCCATCTTTCCAAATTGCAATAGATGGTGAACTTGCTGGCACTTCTTCAAAGTATTGACGCATTTGAACAGTTGCTTCTGGATCTTGACCGGCAAAAACAGTTACTAAATGTTCAGGTTTATTAGCCACCTCAGATAATGCTTGGGATACAGCTGGACGCGCAAGACCAGCTGCACAGCCACACACTGAATTAATGACAATTAAAGAAGTACCTTTAGCTGAGTTCATATGCTCATTAACCATTTCAGCATCCGTTAACTCTTCAAACCCAACTTGTACTAGTTCTGCTCGCATCGGTTTGACAACTTGCTTCATATATTCATCATAAGCGTTCATGTAGTTTCCCTCTTTCTATATGTTTGATTAAATTATTTTGTGTTAAATAGAATTTGATCCATTTCCAAATATCCTAAAGGATTCTTATGGAAATAGATGAATAAATTGATTTTCCGAAATACTTTTTATCATGATAAAATATAGTTAGAAAGAAGAGATAGTAGACTTCTTTCAAAATTAGGTAACGATTTTCATGTCCAATATAACTTTTCCTGTTTTGTGTTATGTTGGCTTAATTTTAGACATCCGCGGTGGTTGCCGGATGTCTTTTTTGATGTTAAAGGAATTGTTTAGAATAAATAAACGCATATAAACATCATATGCGATTATGCCAAACATCTAATTCATTTATTTGCGGGATTCTGTCATTTGCTTCCAAACAGAACCCTTCGCTTCTTCACCGTCTTCAATACGTGCAATCGCCATATTAATTTGAAGCTTTACTTCAAATTCCGGGTCTTCATTAGCTTCCTTTAAAGCTGGCAAGGCGTTTTCTGTACCTGTTTCAAACAAATACATAGCTGCACGCCAGCGTACTAACTTGTTTTTATCTTTTAACGCTTGAATCATGGCAGTCTCAAAGTTCGTAAATCCTAAATCACTCATGCAATCTCCAGCAGTTCTTCGAACAGATGGACTCTTGTCATTCAATGCTTTTTCTAAATAAGGAACAACTTGTTCATTATCAATCATTCCTAGATAGACAGTTGCTAATCGACGAATTGCCATTTGTTCATCATTTAATGCTACGTCTAATAAAGGTAGGTCATCCACATTTGGGTCGGCCATTTGATCTAATAATTGAAAACGCTCTTCCCACGTATTTAACTGAAATTCCTCAAGTGTAATATGACGACCTCTAGTCGGGACTTCCTCTTTAGGGCTTTTAGCATCAGTAATTAAGGTCTGTAAACGTGACTCAGGATAAGTTGCTTCGATTTCTTGTACCACTTGTTCAGCAATTTCCTTTTTGTCACCATACCGTACACCATAATCCACCCATTTGCGTTGAAGAATATAATTTTCATCTTGGTCATGCATACTAGCATTCATGGCTTCCACGAATCGAGCAGAAAGACCTAATCTTTCTTCAGCTGTCTGATCGAATACTTTTACTTGTAGTGGAATACCCTTTATCTGTTGAACATGCACGTAGACTTCACCAAAATGTTCCTCTACTTTTTCTTCTTGAGTACTCGTTTCATGATCTTCACAAAAAGCTCGTCGCACTTCAGCTAAAATTTGTTCCCAATCATTTTTTGCAATACGTTCAATCGCTAAAAAGTCAGCTACATGATAAATTCCTTTCACTCCCGGAATTTGTAATATGGCTTTTATTTCAGATGGGGCATCTACATTTTCATCTTTTTTATAATTAAAACTTTTCCCAAAAGGTAGCTCATTGTCTACGACAACTTTCATCGTATTTGGACTTGGTGTTGGTTCAATTGTAAGTATTTTCACATAGATCCCTCCTAAACGTATTGTATCATGACCCCATAATATCTTGCAGATAGGACCATCTTTCAATCAAAAGATTATACTGATTATTCAACTGATCTAATTGAGTCGTAGCAAGTTGAAGCTTTTCAAAATCTGCACCAGCTGATTCCACTTCTTTTTCAGCAGCCATAATTTCAGCTTCTATTTTTGCAATATCTGCATCAATCGTTTCCCACTCTTTTTGCTCTTTGTAAGAAGGTTTTTTCTTTTGTTCTTTCACCTGTACAGGTTCCACTTTTTCAACGATGATTTCTTCTTCAATCGGAACTACTACTTGTTCTAAGAAGTCAGAATAGATTTCTTGAACTTCTCTCGTATTCCCTTTACCATCCAGTGCCCATAATTTTTTAGCGATTCGGTCCAAGAAGAAGCGATCATGAGAAATGGTAATAACAACACCTGGGAATTGTTCAATGAAATCTTCTAAAACCGATAATGTTTGAATATCTAAATCATTTGTAGGCTCATCCAATAATAGAACATTTGGTTGTTCCATTAATAATTTTAGTAAATGTAATCTTTTACGTTCGCCACCAGAAAGTTTCCCAATTGGCGTGCCATGCACTTTTAATGGGAATAAAAAACGTTCCAACATTTGAGCTGCAGAATGTCGTACCCCATCTGATCCTTCTATATCATTCGATGATTCTCTTACATATTCAATCATACGAGTCGTTGGATTCATCGGAGGAATCGTTTGTTCGAAATGAGCGACTTTAACCGTTTGTCCAATTAGCAATTCACCTTCATCGGGTTGAATTTTTTCAGCTAAAATATTGATCAATGTACTTTTGCCTGCTCCATTTGGTCCTACTATGCCAATGCGATCTCCTGGCTGAAGCAAGAACGAAAAGTTTTTGATGATTTGTTTGTTATTGTAAGCTTTTGAAAGGTCGATACCCTCTAACACTTTTTTACCTAGTCGTGTCGTAGCAAGTTTCATATCTAATGATGTTGTATCATTGTTACGATCCACTTGCTCATCTAATACTTCAAAACGTTGAATTCGAGCTTTTTGTTTTGTAGTACGTGCTTTTGCACCTCTTCGTATCCATTTTAGTTCAGAACGGAATCGATTTTGAAGTTTTAATTGAGACGAAGCAGCCATTTCCTCTCGGATTGCTTTTGCTTCTAAATAATCTCCATAATTCCCTCTATGTGTATACATGGTTTGATCTGCAATTTCATAAATATGAGTGGACACCCCGTCCAAAAAGTATCGATCATGGGTAACGAATATAATGGCACTGCTTAATTTAGCTAAGCTTTCTTGTAAAAACTTAGAAGATTGAACATCTAAATGGTTGGTAGGCTCGTCTAATAGGATTAAATCTGCTGGTTCAATTAATACTTTCGCTAAAGCAACACGTTTTAATTGTCCACCAGATAATTCATTCACTTTACGATCGAACATATCAATTCCTAATCGTGACAAAGCCGTTTTAGCCATAGCATTGACATCCCATGCGTTATATTCATCCATTTTTTGTTGAATATCCATGTATAAGTTTTGATTTGCTTCTGAAGCAGAATCGATTGTCAACTTCTCTAATGCATCTTCGTATTGACGATTAATTTGAAGTACTGGTGAATCTCCACTAAATACCGCTTGTAGAACAGTTAAGTCCTCAGCAAATTGTGGATCCTGCTCTAAAAAAGAGATGCGGTATTGGTTTGGATGATCCATTGTTAATTGATCCGCTTCAATCTGACCCGCTAAAATTGAAAGGAAAGTTGATTTCCCGGTTCCATTAACTCCAATAAGTCCTGCGCGCTCCCCAGCATAAATGGTGAAATCAATATTTTCGAATAACGTTTTTTCTCCAACAGTCTTAGTTAAGTTTGATACGATTAAATGACTCATTCATATTCACTCGTTTCTATTTTAAGTTGGTCAATAAATGCCAACATGAATTCATGACGCTGTAAAGCTAATTTCTTCCCTGTCTCTGTCACCATTAAATCTTTTAATAGAAGTAACTTTTCATAAAAATGAGTAACTGAAGATGTTTTTTCATTACGATACTGACTTTCTGTCATATTCGTCCGTGGAACTTCTGACCAGTCATACAACCTTCTTCCTTTCGCACCACCGAATGCGAAGGTCCTTGCAATGCCAACAGCACCAATAGCATCTAAACGATCGGCATCACGAACAATTTTGGCTTCTAACGTGCTAGCCGTTTTTTCCTGTCCACCGCTAAACGATACGGATTCAATAATGTCCACAATCCATTGTCGATCGCTTGAAGAAAGTGAAAGTTGATTCAAAATATCATTTTCTTTCTTTTTGCCTTCTGGTCCACTGTATTTAACATCACTTACGTCGTGAAGAAGAACTGCTAACTCTATAATATCAGAACGGACATCTCCTTCTTCCGCACTAATTTTTCTCGCATTTTCACGAACACGTTCTATATGTTGAAAATCATGGCTCGCATCAAAATGAAGATAAACATCTTTTACAAGTAGTTCACAAAGTTCAATGTTATTCAATCTTATCGCCCTTCCATATACCTTCTATCCTATCTATAAAAGTATCATGACATATATGTTGCAATGTGTGCAAGATAACTGGTTCTGCATGTAATTGACTAGTTTCGACAAATCATGTATAGTATAGCCATCCATTCACAGAATATTTTGTATCCTGTTGATATGGGAAATGACATTTCGCTAAAGTAGTAGGGAGGAACGTTCATGCACCAAGGCAAAGTAAAATGGTTCAATAACGAAAAAGGTTATGGCTTTATCGAATATAATGATGGTGAAGATGTGTTCGTCCATTTTACTGGAATCCAAGGAGAAGGGTTCCGAACGTTAGATGAAGGTCAATCGGTTTCATTTGAAATCATTGAAGGAAATCGCGGTCCCCAGGCAGCGAATGTTTTTTTAAACACATTAGAAAAACAAAGTTAAAACCGAATGGTGATAGCTCAAGTGTTTTCTAATACTGATTTCTTATTATCTCTAGTTTCTAATCAGTATAATTAAACGACCCACTAATCTAAATTGATTAGTGGGTTTTTCTATGATTAATTATTTTGTTTCACTTTATTTAACTCTTCACCTAAGAAATGGAGCTGATCGCCAACTGTGCACGTTTGAATGCAAAATCGATGAGCAAAGGTTTTCCCACCTTTTTGGCGCATTTCCGTCTTTAAAAAACAATCTGTGCAATACGTGTCCAAAAGATTATCTATTTCACGGACAATTAATTCTTTATTCATTGTGATCACCTCAAATAATAGACATACTAATGTCAGAATGAAAATCTCACGAGTATCATTTAGAAATTACACCTTACCCCATTAATGCGATTTGAAATTTTACCGAACTATGTTCGTTTCAAATCACATCCTTATATTTTACACCCTCATTGCATTTCTATGCAACTGACATTATAATAGTCAAGTTGGAAATCAGTTGGATTTCTACAGGCGGTTCGTAAACTCCCGCTTTATCAAAACTACAGGAGGATTTATATGCACAACGAATTATTAGGAATTGGTTTTGCCCTTATAAACATGATTTTTGTATTAATCATGTATAAGTTTTTTGGAAGAACAGGTCTCTTTGTGTGGGTTGGCTTTGCAACGGTCCTAGCCAATATTCAAGTGACAAAGATGATTGAAATCTTTGGTTTAACCGCTACATTAGGGAATGCTATATATGGAAGCATATTTTTAGTAACAGATATTCTAAATGAAAAATACGGTAAAAAAGAAGCGAAAAAAGCTGTTTGGTTAGGTTTCGCATCATTAATTATGATGACGATTATTATGCAAGTAGTCTTGCAATTCACGCCTTCACCAGATGATTTTGCACATGATTCACTTTCTACGATTTTTGGGTTAATTCCTCAAATAGCTCTTGGTAGTATCATTGCTTATCTTGTTAGCCAGTATACGGATGTCTATATTTTTAGCTTCCTACGAAAATTATTCCCATCTGACAAAGCTTTTTGGATTCGTAACAATGGCTCGACGATGTTAAGCCAATTATTAGATACACTAATTTTCACATCGATCGCATTTTATGGTGTATTACCATTAGATGTTTGGATGAGCGTATTCTTTTCAACGTATCTATTGAAATTCTTAGTATCAATCCTTGGAACACCGTTTGGTTATATCGCTAAGAAAATGACCCCTTTAGACGAAAAATAAGGAGGTTTTAAGATGTTAGAAGTTTATATAGATGGTGCAAGTGCGGGCAATCCAGGCCCTAGTGGTATTGGTCTTTTTATTAAAGGCGAAGGTCATCATGTCCAACTTTCTGAGTATGTTGGCATATATGATAATCATACAACTGAGTTTATGGCTTTGATTCGTGGTTTAGAAGAAGCGAAGAAGCGGACATCAGGCATTGTGTCAGTTAAATCAGATTCTCAAATTGTTGTAGCAGCAGTTGAAAAGCAGTATGCTAAAAACCCGGTCTTTAAAGCGTTATTAGATCAAGCATTGGAAATTGCTGAATCATTTGAATTCTTTTTCATTAAATGGATTCCTGAAAGTAATAACAAAGCAGCTGATCAATTAGCTCGAAAAGCCATTCAGCAAAAACAAACACTCGACTAACGCAATTGCTTAGCCGAGTGTTTTTAATTGGGCAAACAAAAAAACAGACTCTCAAAGAGAGCCTGTTTATGGTTTAATATTTGAATTAAGCTTTGTTTACGTTAGTAGCTTGAAGACCACGTTGGCCTTGCTCGATTTCAAAAGTAACTTCTTGACCTTCATCAAGAGATTTGAAACCTTCGCTTTGAATAGCGCTGAAATGTACGAATACATCGTCTCCGCCGTCGCGTTCGATAAATCCAAAACCTTTTTCTGAGTTAAACCATTTTACTTTACCTTGTTCCATGTGTATGTTCCTCCTCGTGTACGTAAGTACACATTGTGTTACTATCCTTGCTCAAATCGTGGAGATAAAATCTTATAAAAGTCTTTCTCAAATCCGAACAAAAATAATTCTCCCTAAATATAACATGGTTATTTTTCATTTGCAACTAAGATGCTTGTGTATATTTGTAATTATCTTGTTTTTCAAACAATAACAAATTATTTCATTCTACTTAATAAAGCACCTATTGCTCCACTGAATCCATTGTCTTCTAAAAAGATGGGCGTTCGATTTTTCCGCTTTGTATAGTTCCCAATAATGGTTTGTAATGGAACGTTTTCAGATAATGTGGAACCTATATAAAGGATGTGTTCAATGTTTTCAGAAGTCGCTGTTTGGATACTTAATGTAGAAATAACCTCCCCAACTAATCCTTGAATAGAAGCAATTAAATCCTCTTTTGTTCTTGAAATCTCAGTATGTAAACCGGCATCCCCAAAATTACTAGCAGTTAATCCCCCATCGATTGGTGTTTTATTACCAAAATAGATATCACTTACTAAAATATCTACTTTAGCTCTACTTCCTTTGGACGATAACTCAACGATTGTTTCGAAATCCACAATCCCAGTCATCAAATTAGATAGCCCAAGCAACGTACCACCACCTATACCAGTTCCCCCCACACGTTCATGCAGATTTCCTTTCAATAGATGAATAGATGTACCTGTTCCTATGTTCGTTACGATTGCTTCATTAAACGTATACCCTTGTTGCTCTATTTGAAAATTGACTCCTGCAACCGTTGCATCGAACTCCACTATATAATGAAGATTTTTATGTTGTTTTAAATAAGGTTTTAACTGTTCAGAACGACCACCGGTTAATCCAATCAAAGCATCTTCTGAAAAAGAAGCAATCCAATTACTGACTTCTTCCATATCACTTGAAGGGAAGTGTTCTAATATTAATTGATTTTGATCATCGTAGTAAGCGATCTTGGTTAATGTCCCACCTACATCTATCCCTAATGCTTGAACCATGCCTGCACTCCTTTTAATACACAAAAACTGATTATTCTTCTATTTAATCATCTCATGTTCATTATATAGTACTTCTTAATTGTTGTACTTGAATATTTCACATTCATTCAGAAGTATCTATTTTTTATAAAAGAATGCATACTGATTATTAATATAGGGTACATCTTTAATAGTTACGAAATATTCATATGGAAGTTCAAGTTATGCAATTTGCGAGCGAGTAACTTAATGTTATATTAATCATTTCTATCTTTGAAGTCAGAAGACTTAAACATAATTTTATTTATTAAAGAGGTGATAAAAATGCCTAGATTTAATCATGGATTCTTACTGTTTAATGGACAAGCAGGTCAGGATTCAAGTGAAATTGCCCTCAGTAAAGTGGTACCTATTTTAGCTACTCATTGTAGTCAATTAACCATCGTTCAAACGATGTCTCCTGAAGAGTTTCAAGATGCAATTTTACAAACAGAATCTGCTGATGTCTTGTTTTTACTAGGTGGAGATGGCACTTTACACACGGCAATTCAAGTTTTAGAAACAATGAAAAACGTTCCTGCAATCGGTATTTTACCTGGTGGAACATGTAACGATTTTGCGCGAACACTTGGAATTCCTCTTACACTTGAACTTGCTGTCGAATCACTCGTTAATGGAAATGTTGCACCGATGGATCTAGCACAAATAAACGATCGATGGTTTATGAACTTCGCTGGAGTTGGATTAATCGCTGATGCCTCAGAGAACATTAACCCTGATTTAAAAAGTAAGTATGGAAAGCTTAGTTATTTCATGAGTGCGATTCAATCTTTCAAACAAAGTGAACCCATCCCTTTTCAAATTCATATCGATGGTGTTTCCTATTTAGAGGAAGCAGTTATGGTGTTAGTTATGAATGGAAATTCTATAGGCACTCATCGATTCCCACTTGAAATAATTGACCCTTCGGATGGAATGCTTGATATTATCGTCGTACAATCCTCCACCATGGTTGCGATTAGAGAATGGTATTCGTTAAATCAACCTCATATAGTACCTGACGATTTAAACAATATTACACATTACCGAGGTAAACAAATTAGTATTAAGACCAGTGAGCCAAAGAAAGTGGATACAGATGGAGAGATTTATCTAGAGACCCCTCTTCAAATTCAAGTACATTCTAAAAAGATCAATTTTTTAATACCATAAAAAAATAGCCGTTTCGCAGAATATGCAAAATGGCTATTTTTCTGTATATAATTTAGTTTACATAATAATATTATTTATTTGCTATATAAACTTTTAATTTTTTTCCTTTAACGGTTGTATCTTTCATTTGTTTTAAAACGGATGAACCTTTGCCATTTAAAATCTCAACATAAGATACATTTTCTTGAATCGTAATAATTCCGATATCATCCGAAGTGATCCCCTTCAAATTTGAAATTGTTCCGACAAAGTCAACTGCTCTAAGTTTCTTTTTCTTCCCACCATTAAAATACAATTTAATGATGTCTTCATTTAATTTTTCTTTCTTCTCAACTTTTAATTCCGGCTCTTCTTTCATCTTTCGGTTGAAAGCTTCCCGGCCTTTAACCACTTGTTCTTTCGTTGGAGAATCTTTTAATGGAATAATAAACCCTATATACTTCTCAACAGCTGCTAAGAATTTATCTTCATATGGTGTAACAAGTGTAATGGCTTTCCCCATCTGTCCTGCTCTACCTGTTCGCCCAGTTCGGTGAACATAGCTTTCATTTTCAAGAGGCATATCGTAATTAATAACATGTGTAATCCCGTCAATATCGATTCCACGTGCTGCAACATCCGTAGCGATTAAATATCTAAACTCACCACGTTTGAAGTCATTCATAACTTCAAAGCGTTCATCTTGTTCCATACCACCATGAATTTTATCTACAGAATAACCAGCATCATCTAGTGCATCTACTAGAGTATCTACATTATCTTTAGTTCGGCAAAAGATAATACAGCTATCCGGATTTTCAACAATCGTGATATCTTTCAATAAATCCAATTTATTTTTCTCCGGAACTGTATAGACTTCATGCTGAATTAGTTTTTCTTTTTCTTCTATTTTTTCAATCTCTACGTCGACAGGCTCGATCATATATTTATGACATAGTTTTTCGACATCTTTAGGTAAAGTAGCTGAGAACAACATCGTTAAGCGTTTTTTCGGAAGCATTTTCATGATTGACTCAACTAAATCAATGAACCCCATGCTTAACATCTCATCTGCTTCATCGAGAACTAATATTTCAACTTTACTTAAATCTAACGTGTGTCGTTCAATATGATCCATAACTCGTCCTGGAGTACCAACTACCACATGAGATTTTTGTTTAAGTTCAGCTCTTTGCTTAGCGAAAGGTTGCTTCCCAAAAACTGCAGTCGCTTTTACACGTTTAAATCGTCCGATATTCATGATATCTTCAGATACTTGTAGTGCCAATTCTCTAGTAGGTGTTAAGACTAAAGCTTGGGGCTTATTTTCGTCCCACTCTACTAATTCGCATATTGGAATACCAAACGCTGCGGTTTTCCCGCTTCCTGTTTGAGACTTTACTGAGATATCTCTTTTTTCTAATGCTAGCGGAATTACTTTTTCTTGTACTTCAGTTGGTTCAGTGTAACCCAGGCCATCAAGGGCACGTAAGATTTCTTCAGATATTCCATAGTCTTTAAATTGTTTTGTCATAAATCCAATCTCCTTTTAAATCATGAGAGTTACATCTCTTGATTGCTTTTACTAAGTATACCAATCATTTCTCTCTGATAGCTTATAACTGAAAACTATGTTATAATTAAATGTAAATACTTAATAGAAATATATCTTTATTTACGTTTTAGAGCCTCAGATAAATCTGAAGCATTTTTTATTGGTCTATGAAATCCAAGTGAAGAAATGGGGAATTTACATGACATTCCAAAAACATGAAAAAGAAGTATCAGCATTTGTACAAGCTCGAAAAATTCGCGAAAAGATTACATTTACACGTCGTGATGTCGAAGTTGAAGGTGCTATTTTTAAAATCCTCGAAAACTCATGTATCGTTGAGATTTCTCAAGAAGACGCAAAAAAAATTGGTGCTGCATCTACTTTAACTGTTGTATCACATAAAAATTATCAAGTAGCTGATGGTTCGACACTATAAAAAAGTGAGCATATTGCTCTCTTTTTTTTTGTCTTAAATAGTATAGACAACTCATCAGAAACTTATGTTATTGAAAAAGAAAAACGCCGCATCTCTTATATGAGAAGTGGCGTTTTAGATTTTTGACATGATTATTTAAAAATGAGTTCTTAGTTTTAAAATTGAATGATAATAAATGTGGTCGGCTATTTCTTTCGCTTTCCGCGGACGAAAAGCAATGCTCCTCGCCTCATCTGTCACTGACAGATGAGGCTGTGGGGTCTAGCGTCTTTCGTTTTTCCGCAGGAGTCTTCAGAAATAGCCGACCACTTTCCTGTTATATCGTGAGCTAGCCGAGAAAACTCCCAGTCTTACGTTATATTAGAAAAAATGGTGTAGTTGAAATCAATAAATACAAAATTGATTAAGCAGATATGAGCAAAAATGAACATTATAAATTAATATTTACAGGGACTTCAATTGATTGGAATGGAGACAGCGTAAAATAACTCCTCCTGTTTCTGTATCAGCTTCGCTCCGCTAGCTTCGAAACATGAAAATGCGTTGCTTCGCTTCACTAGCTATGTCGCAATGGAAATCAGCATTTTAATTGTCTACTACTTGAAACGCCACTTCTCTTTAAGTGAGAAGTGGCGTTTCTGATTTATATTTATTTGATTTGATCAACTGGATATGATGTTATCCAATCACTATAACTACCTACATATAGTCTTACATGCTCATAGCCAATTTCTTTAAGCATCGCATAAAGTGGTGCTGCTGTTACTCCACTTCCACAATAAACCGTTATTTCTTCATCTTTTGATGCCACTTTTTCAAGCGATTTTTCAATAGATTTAGCGTGTTTAAACTGACCATTTTCTTTGAGCTGTTCCCAGTCAAAATTTCGAGCAGTAGGAATATGCCCAGCTACAAAATCGATTGGCTCATTTCTACCTTCATATCTCTCTTTCGAACGAGCATCCAGCAATACACCTTCTATTGCTTTCTCTGATATCGATTTAACCAATTCCTTATGAGCAAAAATTTCTTCGTTCCACTCTATGTCTAAGTTAGACTTTGTAAACTCAGGAATATCCTTCGAAATAGCCACATTCAATTCCTTCAATTGTTCAAAACCTTCACGTAGAATAAAGACTTTTGGAAAGCCTGCATACTTGAAAATCCAATAAGAACGAGGTCCAAATGGCATGCCGCCTTGATCATAAATGACAATTGTATCACTATAATGCAATCCATGATTTTCAAAGAACCTTTTCAACTTTTCTTTTGAAGGAATAGGATGTCTCCCATCCTTACTATCCATATTGGACAAGTCATTTTCCAAATCCATGAAGATGGATCCAGTCAAATGACTTTCTTCATATAATCGACGTCCCTCTTCTCGATCTGTTAATGAAAACCGTACATCAATAAAGCGTATATTATGATTGTCCAACTCGTTAAAATGTATCCAGACATTGCTCATAATTCGTCTCCTCCATCACTTTAATTTGTCGAAAATGGTCTTCCATTGAGTTAACTGGTTAGACTCCTTAAGAACCAGACGCTCGGATTCAATTTGATTAATCGATTGTTGTAATAGTAATTGTCTAAGACCCTCTGCTTCTAACTCAATATTGTGATCGATCCACTGACGTAACTTCTTGTTTTCATTTGATAAGAAGGATTTTGCTTCAACTTTTGTTGCTTCTTCTAACGCTTCACGTAACTTAACTTTCTCATTCTTTTCAAAGAAAGCTTTATTGTTTTTATAATAACTTTTCACATGTTGATAAGGTGAACTATCTTCAAATGGACCGTTGAACTCGAGAAGTTCCATTTTGTTTATTTCATATGGGACAATTGAAAAATCACGGTTATATTCTTTTAATATGCGTGTTTCTTCCATTTGTCTTTGAGCAAGTTTCTTCTCAATCCATTGACTTAAACGGAAGTTGGTAACTCTCATTTCTTGTTCAAAATCAAAACTTAACATAGCTAATGTCTCTGTTAACGCGTATTGCAACGCGTCGTTAGACGATTTTGATGAAAAGACAGCTGGGTTATAAGACTCTTTAAAGAAATCTGAAAAGCGATAATACACACGTTGTTGTACATAGTGAAGTAAATCATCTAACTCTTGATAGGCTTCTTTTGTCATGACAGAAGCAAAGGATTTCGCGTACCTCGACCGAATGGTTTGTTCTAATTTACTCAATTCAGCGAGTCTTTCTTCTTTACGAAGTAAATTCAACTCTATTTTCTCAATCAAATTTTTAAGGCTTTCGACGGTCTTTTCAGTTTCCTCTTTTAAAGCTAATACAGCTAATGATTTTATCTCATCAGATAGGAAATGATGGAACGACTGCTCGAACTGACTCATGCCTGATGCAAGATTTTCTTTTTGTTGTTTCTCTTGTAGTGCTTGCAAACTCGATACACCAAATAATCGTGGGAAACGTATACCAAACTTCTGTAACTCCGCTGCCACATAGTTTTTCACTTCATCTGCTTCATCTTTACTTGCAGCTAGATCAATCGCATTGACAATGAAAAACATTTTATCTAATTCAAAAGCATCTTTTATTCGCCCAAGTTGAATTAAGAATTCACGATCTGCACGAGCAAATGCATGATTATAATACGTAATAAACAAAATTGCATCTGCATTTCGAATATATTCAAAAGCGACACCAGTATGTCGTGCATTAATCGAATCTGCACCAGGTGTATCCACTAGCGTTACTCCTAATCGGGTCACATCGCAATCGAAATAAAAATCAATGGTATCGACGAAACAACTTTTGCTTTCTTGCGCAACAAATTGCTCAAAATTTTCTCGATTTACACGTAAAGTTGTTCCTAAATTTTGTTTCAAAGATGTGTATCCTGTTTCAAAGGCTTTTATAAAAGCAAGGTGAACGCGTGATTCATCTCCTACCCCTTCTAATTCCCCTAAATTTTGCGACTCTTTGTATGCTTGTTCTAAAGAAGCAATATCCATGCCCAATTTTTTGTATGAAAGTTGGACATCAAGTAATAGTTGGTCTGCTGTTTTAAAGTAAACATCTGCCGTTTCATGATGATGTACATTCGATACAGGACGAATTTTTGTAATGGCAGCTGTCGT
Source organism: Paenisporosarcina quisquiliarum (assembly GCF_043641925.1). Classification (GTDB taxonomy): domain Bacteria; phylum Bacillota; class Bacilli; order Bacillales_A; family Planococcaceae; genus Paenisporosarcina; species Paenisporosarcina quisquiliarum_A. The sequence continues at coordinate 47,695 of NZ_JBHZRU010000003.1, read as the reverse complement.
TGGATTAGGTGAAACAGGTAATACATTTTCTCCAAGCAAAGCATTTGAAAATGAAGATTTTCCTGCACTGAATGCACCAAACAAGGCAATAGTGAAATCCTTTTTCCCCAGTCTCTCTGCTTTTTTCTTTAAGAAAATTGCTGTTTCTTGAAAACCATGTATGGACGAAATAGCACTAGCGACTTCATTTGCTCGATTAATCGTTTGTTCTACTGGATAACTTTCAACTGTTTTTGATTCAATATGATCAGTTTGAACAAGTTCATCAGATTTAATTTCTTGAAAATCTGTAGCCTGGTATGGTTGGATAGATTCTTCCTTTTCACGGAATTCGTTCAGCCATCGATTTTTAATTTCTTCAGCATGAGATATTGTTTCTTTTGAAGGCTTGGTATTTTCTTTATTAAATTTCACCAAGTGATTTTCCAATTCTTCGATCGAACGAATGGCTAAAGCTTTTTCTTGGTACTCAGATAATTTTGTATCGGCTAGTCCATAATGATCGTCAGGAAGCTCGTTAATCTGAGCAGCTACTTCAATTTTCCATGGATCAGTTTGTTGGATAAACCATTTACGAGTCGCATCTGCTACGGCATTTGCAAAATTTAATACGGAGTCAGCCGTCAATAATGCACCTTCACGAACTTGATCATCTATTAATTGAATGGATGGATTGAATTCCTTTTCATCAATTGTTATAGATTCTTCGTCATTCAATAATCCAACGTCTTTTAATGACTGTTTCATCAAAGACTTTATGTGTCCTACAATTTGTGACTGAATGACTTTTGTATATTCTAGTTTAACTGCCTCTGCTCGTTGGTTTCGTTCTTCTTCGGTCTTTTTCCCACTAAACAAAACACCAACTTTAAAGTTCTTTTGTTTTGCTTCTAAATATTGTTTTAGTTTATCTCGAAGCTCATATGGTACTAGTGTTGCATTATCTAACAATGATTTGCGATTCGTTTCAAACGATCTTATCCATACATCTGAATCTAATAAGGATGATTGTTTTTCATATCTACTTGCCTCTTCTAGAATCTCATCTTTTGATTTCCATTCAGCCTCAGAAAGAATATCAGCGAATGTATTTTTACATTCTTCAATTTCACTTTCTAGATATGAAACATGTTCATCTTTAAGCTTCTGTAGTGTTCGATCAGACGTACCCGCTAAATGTTCTTTCCAATTGCTCATACTATCTATCACAATTTCTTTAACTTCTGATAAATCATTATTTGGATGATCGAGTTGTTTTAGTGTTGTGAAAAAGATGTTCTTAGGTTTGACGCCCCATTCTAAAAATGATTGATGAACCGATTTTTTAAAGTCTTCAAAACTCAATTCACGATCACGATGTTTGTCGATTTGATTGACAATTAAATAAACATTTTCATTATATTTCAATAGTTGCTTTGTGAATCCGAAATTTAATTCAGATTGAACGTGATTGTAATCCATCATATAAAATACAATATCGGCTAAATGAAGGGCCGATTCAGTTGATAGTCGATGAGCATCATCCGTAGAATCTACACCTGGAGTATCCATTACAGTTACACCTTCAGGTAATATCGAGGTTTTATGTCCAATTTCAATTTGAGAAATAGACTCGCCGTCTTTACAAAAGTTTTTCACGGTATCAAAATCATAATCTCCCGAAAACTTTACCGGATGGAGTTCTTTCCTATATACAATCGCAAAATCCTCTTTTGCTTTATGGACTTTGACAATGTTTGCGCTCGTTGGTATTGGACTAGAAGGGAGCAATTGTTCTCCTGTTAAAGCATTAATCATGCTTGATTTACCAGCTGAAAAATGGCCTGCAAAACCTATGGTAAATTCACGCTCCAAAATTTTGTGCGCGAATAAATTTGTTTTATTTATACGATCCTCATCTTGTGTAGATTGAAATGAATTTTGAGCAATCGAAGTATTTGTTATTAGTTGACCCATTTTTTCTTCAAATAGTGACATGTGAATGTGAACCCCTTTTAAAATGATCTCGCTCTATCATACCATGTTTAAATATGTCGTATCATGCAATAATTATACGCCCTTCGAGGGAGAAAACCCCTAAATGTTTACATTTTTTTGAGACTTTTCATAAAAAAACGTATATAATTATTTTAATATTCATGCTAAAATGAAAAAAAGTATAAAGATGGGTGAGTGGATTCTTGAGTACCTCAAAACATATTCAAACCGTTTTAAACGGTATCATACAATCATTAAAATCCGTAATCCCTTTAGAAATTGATGTTAAGCCCCCTTCTTTAATGGCACAACCCTTCGAACAACAAGAGATGGGTGTTTTAGTAGGAATGATCGGGGATATTAAAGGGAGAATTGTCATTGACTCCACTCCTAAAACATTTAGCAGTATTGGAGCTACTATGTTCGGTATGGAACTAGAAGGCGAAATGCTAGAGTCTTTCACAGGAGAACTTGGGAATATGATTTCAGGGAATTTATGTACGTTCGCTGCACAAAGCGACATTGAATTAGACATTACCCCTCCAACAGTTATGGTTGGCCATACAAGATTATTTGGTTTTCAACACGCGTTTAAACTGCCAGTCCACATAAAAGACACAGGAGACTTGACCATTATCATTACAATTGACGAAGAATAAGAAACGCAACTCACGAAAAAATTCCGTGAGTTGCGTTTTTTAATTTCCTTCAAATGTAAAAAAAGTCGAAATGCCTATAATTTGTGACGAATTTATGAATTTTTTTATCCTTTGCACAGTTCGACAGTTTTTTTAATATTCATCATTTAAAATAAATTTATTCAGTTTAAATTATGTTGCATATTGCTTAGGAGGAATTATGAAAACAATTAGTAGGACTAGCCAATTGGCTCTAATCATTAATGAAAGAAAAGTAAATATGTATAAGAAAGCACAGGTTTTAGGTTTTACTCATCCTGAAGTTGTCGCTTATAGTCAAGAACTTGATGATTTGATTAACTTCATGCTTGGAATCCGAGTGTCCTAAAAACTAGACTCGCTTTTCTAAATTTCGAGCCGTCTCACTTTTTTCAACTAACGCCTGATCCTTAAAAGTTCCGAACGTCTTGTCAATCGTTGTATGCGTTACGCCATACCAATAATTTTCGTTTTTGAAGTGATGCCATAAATGAGCTTTCTTTATCTCTTTTCCAAGTTTAGTTAGTGGTTGCAGAGGTTTATGTGCAACAAAGTGTTTCCATTCATAAAATAAGAAGTACCCAATTAAACCTGTTGCAAATGCAATTGTTAATACAAGATTTGATGTAATCCAATACACTAGTAGAACTGTAATTGCAAAGCTTGGAATACTGAACCATAAAGGTAAAAATAATAGATGTAAATCTGTTGGTTTTTCATGGTGATCAAAATGTAATCGTTTAATCAATTTTAACAAAAAAGGATTTTCTGGCGTTTTCATATGAAAAACAAAACGGTGTATTCCGTATTCACTTAATGCATATACGATTGCTCCAACCGCAATTGCAATCCATGTCGCCAATTCATTAAGATGTGAAACGGTGAACCCTGCAACGATTAGAAATAGTGTTAGCATAATCAATACATCTGGAAACATTAAAAATTCCTTTACATGTTTATTCAAACGTTTGTCCCCTTTTCTTGTTATTGTATTCTGAATTTTCATTCAATACGATAACTATATAGGACTTATTTCATTGAAACAATATAAAAAATCCTTCCAGGAATCAAGAAGGATTTTAAGAATACATTTATCTGATTATTTCTCAAAAACTTGATGGATAATTTCATGCGGTTTGCTGTTATTTAGATTTTTGTAAATACAACTTTCTGGTTTTTTTCTAAGGTTTTCAGAAAAAGCAATGGCTAATTCTGCTTCCCCTGCTACATGAACCTCTTTCCAACCTCTTTCTTTCATTAAGCGTTCAACATGTGTACCCATTCCTTTATAAAACCTAATCAAATTCTCTCTAAGTCGAGATTCAATGAAATCCACTTTGCTACTCCCAATTACATGCTTCCCGGTGAAATCCATTTTCTTTTCCTCTCCCCATGTTTCCAGGTTCGGATCAAATACAAATGATAAATCGTCCCGAAGAAATCCCATTGCCGTGTCAAGGATGCGTACTTCCCCAAAGCTAGGTAATACAATTGCTGCTTCTGGATATGCTTTATACATGTATTCAAATTGTTCAAGCACAGGCTTGTCTTCCCAATCAAAACTTGTTTTAACCGGGATTTGAACATAATGAACTGACCAAAGTTCTGGGTTGTCAGAAGCAAAAATAACGACGCCTTTGTGCAAATCCACTTTATTGTCTTCTATTTCACTCATTACTTTTTTCTTTAATCCTTGAAATGACTTTAATTCTTCTTCTTTATCTGAACCGGCTAAAAATTTTTCTAAGTCTTTCATGCCATTTTTTAAATGAATTTTCCATGCACCATTTGTTTGTTCATGATCACCTGGGTTGGTATTTAAATACATACTTAAGACATTTCGTAGACCACTACTGTATTCTTTTAACGAATGAATTTCATTACTTATGCTCATATGTGATATTTCCTCCTCTTAAATTGGCTAGGAATGCAAACATATTCATTACCATGCTTGTAGTATGTATATAAAATCATTAAATTATTGATTTGAATTGATTAAATTTGTGAAATAAATCGATTTAATTTAAGTTCTTTTATATTTAAAAGGAATTTCTTGTAAAAGAATTTGTAACGTAAATTTAAAATAAATACTCTTTATTTCCGTTTCAGACGGAAGCTTTCCGCGGGCATGGCTTCAGTCTCCTCATCACTACGTTAATGCGGGGCCTTCAGCTCATGCTATTCCCGCTGGAGTTGCCGTCTTGCACTACATTGAACAAAATCTCAATTAAAATAAAAATTAAAAATGTCTGTACTTTTGGAGCAAACAACTATGTAACCAACTCAAAATATATGATTTTTAATTAACTAAAACATTAGTTATACTTCACAAGAATATTGGAGAATATCGAAAATTTTCAATACACTCCAATTACAATTGAATAATTCTTAAGTTGCAATCGATACAAAAAAAGCGTCCGACATGTAGCTTCGGACGCTTTTTGTATTTTATTAATATTTCAGACTCGATTCAGTGTTTTTTCAATCAAGTCTGGTAATTCTTTTACACTTGGTAATGTGTAATTAGCTTTAATTGTTGATTCCTTCTCCATTTGTTCAGTAGTGACGCCGGATAATACTAATATGGTGGTTAGAAGTGCATTATTACCCATGAGTATATCGGTTTCTAATCGATCACCAATCAACAAACATTCATTTGCGGGCATTTGTAGCACTTCTTCTAGAACCAAATCAGCCATAAGACGGGAAGGCTTCCCACCGATTTCTGTAATTTCATGGCCACTAGCTGCAGTGAAAGCAGCCATAATTGAACCACAATCTGGTACTTCACCACCATCTACTGGACATGTACGATCTGGATTAGTCGCAACAATCTTCGCACCACTTTTCCATGCTTGATACATATTATTTAGTTTTTCATATGTGAATTGGCGGTCCCAGCTCACTACAACATAATTTGCATCTAACGGGTTTTCTGTCATTACAATTTTCGCTTGATTCAACTCGTCAATTAGCGGTTTCTCTCCCACGACATAAACTTTATCTTCTTGTTCTGCATATTTGGTTAGATAAATTGCAGTAGCGTAACTTGAATTTATAATTTGATTGACAGTTACATCAAATCCGAATTTTGTTAGTTTTTGATGGTAGTCTTCTTGAGAAGCAATTGGTTTATTTGTAACAAACACCACTTTATGGCCATTTGAAATCAAATAATTATACGTTTCTAAAGCTCCGTCAATTAATTTATCTCCTAGATATATGGTTCCATCTAAATCAAAAATATATCCTGCCATGTGATAGCCTCCTTCTGTTAAACGATCAGTCGATTCTTTAAATCTCTACCCGTTTTCATCAGAAGTCATGCCATTTAAAATTAATCCATCATCTCTGCAACAAGTTCATAAGAACGTAATCGGTCTTCTTGATGGAAAATGTGTGAGTTGATAATGATTTCGTTTGCTCTGGTATCTTTTATAAAGCTTTCAAGTTTTCGTTTCACTGTTTCAGGACTACCAACTATCGTTGAGGTAGATGCAAGTTTTTCTTCAAATGTTGCTTGTTCTCTAATTGTCCATGCGGCATTCAGATCATCGATAGGTGGTTGGAATTGTTTTGGCATCCCTCTCATCAAATCGAACATTTGTTGTTGCTGAGAAGTTGCCAACCATTTAGCTCTTTCATCTGTTTCTGCAACAATCACATTAACACCGAGCATAGCATAAGGTTCCTTCAGCACTTTCGATGGCTTGAAATGTTGATGGTATATCTGCATTGCTGGTAACGTGTATTCATTTGAAAAATGACTCGCAAATGAAAAAGGAAGTCCTTTTTCTGCAGCTAGTTTAGCGCTAAAGCCACTTGACCCTAAAAGCCAAAGTGGAATATCTAGCCCTTCCCCTGGAAATGCGCGAACTCTTCCTGCAAGTCCTTGATCAAAGAAAGATTCAAGTTCTTCTACTTGAGCAGGGAAATCATCTCCTGTACTTTGCAAAGTACGACGAAGCGCATAGGCAGTTGCTTGATCACTTCCTGGTGCTCGGCCAAGACCCAAATCAATTCGACCAGGATATAATGATTCAAGTGTTCCAAACTGTTCGGCAATGACCAAAGGTGCGTGGTTAGGCAACATAATGCCTCCTGAACCTACACGGATGTGGTTTGTTGCGCTGGCGATATGCCCAATGATGACGGAGGTTGCGGAACTCGCGATACCAGGCATATTATGATGCTCTGCTAGCCAATAGCGATTAAAACCTAATTTTTCTACATGTTGTGCCAATTCAACACTATTTTTAAATGATTGTCCTGCATTACTGCCAACATTAATTGGTGCTAAATCCAGAACGGATAATGGTATATGATTAAATGTTTTCTTTTCATTAGATGACAAATTGTTTCACTCCTTTTAATTAATCGAAAAATACTTTGAATTAAAAGCTTTCATTAAGAAATAATACATGCTTAAGATGAAATCCTCTAATAATCAGCTTGATAAAATAAAAAACGACCGGAAATATCCGGCCGTAGTATTTCTAAATTGCATAAAATTATAAAACCATTTTTAAAATGGTCTTAAACTTCTCATTCTCTGCATCTAAGTTTACTTTTTGACATAACGAGTTATTTAATCGCATGAGTTCTGGATACATACTGTTCATGGTTTCAAAAATTCTATTGGCATCTCGGCTAGAGTCCCATGATGCTAACATTTCAAGTTGTTCTTTACTCAGTTGACTGCGAGATCCTTCAATTTTGGACCATACCCCATATGAGCTGTCCAAATGTTTTTCCATTTCCATGTACCATCCATCCGCAATTAGCCAACGTATGCGATCTAAATTGGAAAGTGCATAGTATATTTCATTACGCATGGTTGAACGGTATGTTTCGTGCATAAATGCTAATACTTTTGTTTTCCAGTAGGTTATATCAGCTTCTTCAAGTTCTAATCGTTTATTCGAAACCTCTTCTATTATAGGGTTAAGAATTTCAGAAGGATCATACAATGGTTTTATTCCTCTTAACCAAATAGATGGCTCAATTTCTTCTAACGTATGATACCAGCTATCCACTTTAATAAAATTATCGTAATGAGTGACGACAACTGGGCTAGCCGAGATGCCTTCGTAAAATAAAACATTCCCCCACTTTGCAGCCCGATTTTTCTTATCAAGTATAAAGTAATTTTTAGTGCCTTCCTTAACAACTATATGTAAATCAATATCTGAATACAGATCAAAATCTCCTCGTCCTAAAGATCCGGCGAGGTAAATAGCGATCACATTTATATCTGCAGTTAGGTCTGCTAACGCATTTTGTAAAAGTTGCTCACGTTTAGCAGGTAATTCTCGGTCTCTCTTCCCGTGCTTTAAATCAAATTCCATATGGATCCCCCCAATTTTCATTTCGCATTCCAACAAAATTAAATTTATGTAAGATTGTAAGTAACATTAACATTTTTTGTCTATTTAGGAAACCTATCTTTATTTCAATCGTATATAAACAAAACACTTAAATTTAATTGGAGATGTTATCGATGTACGGAGAGAATCCAAAATGTTCGGTTTGTCATAGTGACATTAAAGATGATGAAGTAGTTTTCGTAAAACTAAAATTCCCAAAGCGTAAAGGATTTACAGAAATCAAAGCATATTTGAAAAATGAAGGAATTTTTATTTGTGAGAAATGTTCGTGACGATAGAAATAACTAAATGAATATGAAAAGGATAGAAATTATATGATATTAATCTTAACAAGTGAACATACCGTGCAGTTTTTTAGTATCGGTGATGCGATCTTCCAACTCATATTACTTGCTATTTTGGCAGGAATCATCGGATTCATTATTTCAATTGTACGTTCTAACAAAGGACGTAAAAATCAGCTTGATAGAATTGAGAAGAAGGTTGATTTTCTCAATAAACTTTAGTTAGGTTATATATCAAACAACTTAATAAAAATCTGTATTTTATTTTTAGAGCTCGAATTAATGTTTTTTGACATCTATAAAGGCAGCCCAAGATATAATCTCGGCTGCCTTTTATATTTCAGAATAAATATCACAATTGTGCCTTATTCATTCCTTGTTGCTATTCATATAACACAATTCAATCTCTGTAACCAATTGATATGTTGCTTTTTATAATCTAGGATCTACAATGTCTGATTCCAATGCTAAAGTACCTAGAACACATTCATGAACTCTTTCAATTGATTCCTTTTGAACATATCTTTGTATGCCTTCGACTCCTAACGCAAATTCTTTAAGGGCCATTTTTTGCTTTCTACCAGTATTTCTAGACTTTAACCTATTAAGATTTTGTGGTAGTAAATAATCCATACCATAAATGATTTTAAGGTATTTTCTCCCTCTCACTTTGATAGCGGGTTGAAGTAACTTGCCTTTATTTCTTGCTACATAAAATTCTGGTTTAATAACAATCCCTTCATGTCCATCACTTGTCATTTCATTCCACCATTTAATGACTTCTTCTTCACTTGTTTCATCTGTTATGACTTTGTAATCTGTCTCTACAAATATTTTGGATTGATTTGCAAATTCACGATTCATTCCCATATGCCACGTATGTGGCTGATCAAAGAATGTTTGATTACTATGTGCTAGTAAATGGAATGGTGCAATTTGAATGGAATTGATATCTTCAATCGTCCAACAATACTTTTGAAATACTTCACTAAAAGTATGAGCATTATTCAATTTCTCTTCGTATTCATGCAGCCAAACATTTAATTCGTCATTTCGACCAACTACAACTTCAATCTTTTCCTTCAGCTTTGTGCGATCAAGAATTGCATTTTCCGCAACATGGGCATATTGGCTGCTGATTAACTCTTTCGCTTTAAGGTTCCATGGCATGATTTCAGCGTCTAGAATCAAATAGTCAGTATTATGCTTATCAAAATATCCTTTATCATGTAATTCAAGATTAATTTTTGAAACAATTTGTTCTTCTGTTTCTGTATCAAAGAAGCGTTTCCCACTTCTTGAGTAAATGACTCCTAGTGACTCAATAGTTGTATGCTTGATAGCAGATTCAATATCTTTAAACAGGAATAAAACCCCTCTACTTCCCATGTGTTTCTTTTCAGCCACCATAGTTTGAATGCCTTGACCTCTATAGTAATCAATTGCTTCTTTCGGATGCTCCAAGTAGTCATCTAATGCGGATGAAGCGGGTGTCGGACTCATAGTTGGAGGAATATAAATTAATTGTTCAATCGGAATGGTAAAGTGTGAAACTGTATCAATCGCAGGTTTTACATTATCTTGATGAATTTTAATTTCACCTAGTTCTTCGGTATTTACAGAAAATCCGTTAATAAACTTTGCTAGGTTTGGCGGATTAAAACGGGTTTTCTCCCACTCTTTTAATGGATTGTTTGTGTCTCCTGAGTAATCATGATTTGCGTTTACCGAAACAAACTCCTCTTCTGGATACCGGAAAGCAGTTAATGCTCCACCAAAAACAACACCTTGATCAATATTGATTGTATTGTTGATCACTAATGGTCGGGGCTTCGGATCATGTCCCCAGACAATAAGTGAACTTCTTTTATGGTTAACGGTCCAATCTTTACGTTGTGGATTCCCTTTTTCATCAAACCCACCTGTATCTCCAAAACGACAGAAATCACTTACGGAATCAGATTCCTTACCGATCATGTCATCTTTAATACCCGCATGTGCACAAATTAGTGTTTGAACACCATTCTTGGTAAAGACATAATGTGATGGCGATTTTAAAAGAAACTCTTTTAGTGACTGTTTTGTTTGTTGAGTTTTTTCAATTCCATTTTCCGCTTCATAGGAAATAAATTCCTCTATAACTTTTTCATCTCCATGGCTCATTGTTACATCTCTTCCCTCAAGCCATCTTGCAATTTTCCAACCATGATTACTGTCTACCATATAGGCAGCATGCTGTTGAACATGTGCGTAGAAAAAAAGCATCGTCTTAAGTGAATGAGGACCTCTACTCATGACGTCTCCTATGGAAACAAATTTTCTTCTTTCAGGATGGATATAAAGACCATTTAAATCTTTTTGATAACCCAACTCTTCAAGCAAGGTAATCATTTCGTCATAGCAACCATGAATATCCCCAATAATATCAATTCCATGTTGAATGTCTATTTCAATCGAGCTACTGCGTCGAATGAACTCGAGATTATTTGTTTCCTTAATGCTGTAAACAGATAAATATCCTTCTTTTTTGATAAACCCTTTTTCTCTTTTAAACGTTTGGTATTGTTGTTTGATACGTCTTTTTCCCCGTGGTTTATCTCGTTGTTCATCTCTAATTATTAGTTCGTTTTCAGGTACATCTAGAACAAGAGCTAAGATTGGTACATTATTTTTACGAGCCAAACTAATATATCGTTTACGATCATCAGAGTGTAAATGAGTTGCATCTACAAACGTTAATTTATTTAAACGACATCGAGCTTCAATAATTGAATCCATCATTAAAAAGGCTTCTTTGGAAATCGAACTGTATTCATCCATCAGACTTGCTGCTTCATCCTTTGGTCTATCGTTCCATTCAATAAAGTCTTTATCACTGACTAAAACTCGAAAGTCATCTGAGCTAATTACTTCAGAAGATAATATTACTTCTTTTTCAATCATGCTATTTAATAAGGTTGACTTTCCGCTGTTGGATGGTCCAATCAGTAAGACAATCCCTGTAGATGGCAATTGGATTTGCACGATTAATCCTCCTTTCTTTTAAACACACACATCTGTGTTGGAAAGCCTTGTGTGTTATGTTCTTCACCAATTCCTTCAAAATTAAGACTATATGTGTCTCGATGATTTCTTTCTGCACACCACTGTTGAAATTCTGCTCTTGTCCACTCAAAACGATGATCGGTGTGACGAAGAGTACCTTCCATATCGTACACTTCGTTATATTCACGATTTGGTGTTGTGATAATTAATATTCCAGGTTGATAGTCCCCAAGTATCGTTTCCATAACCTTGGGAAGACGACTCTCATCAATATGTTCGATGACCTCGCACAAGACAACAACATCCTTACCTTTTAATCTTTCATCATAATAGAACAGTGAGCCCCATAGTGTTTCTGGCATCACAAAATTGGACTGACCCTTCACTTTGTCAAAGCGTTTTAATGCTTTAAGCATAGCTGACTGGGATGGCTCCACTGCCAACACTTCCTGAACTCCTTGTACAAAACCAAGGAGTTCAGAGAGCTTTCCTTCCCCAGAGCCAATATCTACAATGCTTTTCGGTTGCATTTGACTTATGGTGCTTACAATCTTTTCATAACGAAGTTCATTCAAACGAGTCTTTTTAACAACATTTTCTCTGTCCTCATCTGATTTTTTGTTTTCGACGATACTATATACTTCTTTAAATCGGAGTGATTGACGATATATATATTCTTTCATCGGATGATTTTCTAGCCATCCCTCTCCATAGCGCTCCAGCTTTTCAATTTCTTTTTCATCAATAAAGTAATGTTTATAGTTGTCGATGACAGGTATCAAAACAAATAAATGTCTCAAGCCATCTTGAAGTGTTTGCTGACCTTTTAAAGAAATATATCTAGCCGAGCTCTCGTCTTTAATATGGAAAGAATACTGCAGTTCCGGTCGTGTAATCATCACTTTGTAACCAATCGGTTCAAATAAATCTTGTAACTGTTTATCTGAAAGAGAAGATGCTACAGGTCCAAATTCAAATTGGAACGAAAAGGGATGATTCACCCATTTAACATGTTCCTCTTTTGGTTGCCCATTTATAGCTGTGCCAAGTGCAGAGCGGATAAAAGAACAAAAAATACTACTTACTGCAAACTCACGATCATTTATATAGTGGGTAATATCATTTGACTTGGAATTATTGCGAACCAATTCAATTGGGTCCGGTGTGACAAAAATCGTCACCACAAGCTCTGTTTCTGTAAACTTACTATAAAAAAGGCGCACTAAATGCCCTTTATGATTTCGCTCATACAAGTTTTCCGGGTTTTTTGACAGCAAAAATGATATCGCCTTCACATTATCGCCCGTGGCTTTAATCGTTAACTGCATTTACAACCCTCTTTTCCTTTACATATTTAAAGTATAGCTAAATTTAATATATCACATCAAATGGAAATCACTCCCTATGAATGAAGCTACGGTTTATCCTTAATTCAAAAATTTTCCTATACTAAATGATAATCCTTAGAATTTTTTAGAAAGGTTAGGTAATAGCTTTTAAAGTACGCTAGTGGAATTTATGTGCGGAGAAATTCTAGATTTTTTGATATAGTAGAATTATTAAGTATTGGAGGTTATATATATGGCAAAAGAAAGCTCATTTGACATTGTTTCAGAAGTCGATTTTTCTGAAGTTAAAAATGCAGTAGCGTTAGCGACAAAAGAACTCAAAACTCGATATGATTTTAAAGGAAGTAAAAGTAGTATTTCTTTAGACAACGAGGAACTTGTCCTTGTTTCTGATGATGAATATAAATTAGATCAGTTGAAAGATGTATTAATAAGTAATTTGAATAAGCGGAATGTATCTATAAAGAATTTAGATCACGGTAAAATTGAAGGAGCTTCAGGTGGAACTGTACGCCAACGCACGAAATTAATTCAAGGTATTGATAAAGATATGGCAAGAGAAATCACCAAAATCATTAAAGAAAGTGGCGTTAAAGTAAAGAGCCAAATTCAAGATGATCAAGTCCGTGTAACTGGGAAAAACAGAGATGACTTACAAGCAATTATTGCAGCTATAAGAAAAGCAGATTTACCGATTGACACTCAATTTACGAATTACCGATAAGTCGAAAGAATTTAGACATACGTTCAACTTTACAACGATTATAGGTAGCATCCTAAAACAATTAGCCAAAAAAATAACCCATTTGAGTACTAAACTCGATAATGGGTTATTTTTTATGGATAGCTAAATGAGCAAAACTATAAAATATAAAAAATATACAAACGCAACATGACTGCACTTGGAAACATGTCTGAAAAGGTCGAAATGTTTTTTTAACCAGAATTGTGATATCGACAGCAACTGACTACAGAGTTTTGCTATGTTTAATGTAAAAAAAGAGAGGTAATTAAATGCTTAATAATTTTGGTTTCTCAGAGTGGGTCATTTTATTTTTATTTATGGTAGTCATAATGGGTATTGTTACAATCAAAGCAGTTGAACATGATAAAGATAATAAGGATGCAAATATGCTTTAACCTCTACACTTATAAGTTGAGATGGTTTTTATGATGGGCAATGAATCGATAAAATCACTCCCAATTGATGATTCCATTGAACTCTCTATACTCCTTGGTTGCTGTTAGGAATTGATCGAGAGCAAGGGTAGTTAATTCGACCTTTTCGTTTAAATAACATTTTGTATAATGATATTAGAATTTGAGTCCAATAAAATGACCGTTTGGTGGGTCAACATCAAACGATCAATGTATCAGCAGGTTCCCTTTAAGGGAATTGACTAGAACAGGCAGTAACCCATCTGAGCTCTAACTCAAGGATGGGTTATTTTTTATGGTAATGAATTAGGTACCTTACTTAAGACGAACTTCACTTTCTCTATGAGTTGATTCACTTATTTCCCTTTGGTATAATGAAGTTAGAATTTGAGTACAATAAAAAAGACCGTTTGGTGGTCGAACACCAAACGATCATTGTAACAGAAGGTTCCCTTCAAGGGGATTGGCTAGATTAGGCAGTAACCCATCTGAGCGCTAACTCAAGGATGGGTTATTTTTTATGGTTAAATGAAAGTACTAGAACAATCAATGTTGCAAAAGCTACTGCTAACATCATTGCTTCAAATACTGTCATGGCACCACCCCCTTTCGAACGGGAGTGAGCCAACCACCCTTGAGTTACCTATTCCATTACTCTACTATTATACCACACATATGTTCTGCTTTATCTAATGAACCTACAGAATTGCCATAGACCAATCTTGTATATAGGTCCATAAACCATCTTTTGATATTCTCCCTTACTTATATCTACATAATATTTCTTCAGGAATATGACAATAATCATCTGGACATCTAGCTAACCTATCTTGATGTTCTTCTGCACTTCTTACATAGTTTGTAAGAGGTAATACTTCAACAACTATAAGGTCATAATCAATTCTCTCACTAATAAACGCCTTCGCCTCTATTAAGTGTTCAGGCTTTTCACTATATACTCCTGTTCTGTATTTCTCACCAACATCCTGTCCTTGTTTATTCAAACTGTATGGATCAATAATTTCAAATAAATATCCCATTAATTCCTTGATTGTTACAACCGTCGGATCAAACTCTGTTTTTACACATTCGGCGTAGCCATCATAATTACCCTCAAGTGTATGACTTGTTCCATTAGCTCTTCCCGCTTCTGTCGACTTCACTCCAGGTAACGATTTGATAAAAGCTTGTACTCCCCATAAACATCCACCTGCCAAATATACGACTTCCATATCGACACTCCTCTTTTTTAAAAACACCAAAATTTATTCTAAGTAAAGAAAATAATGACAATAGTTATTGTCTACCGTTATTTTATATGCTAATTTTCTGTTATTTCCCATCTAATTTCAACAAAATTCTTTATTAGCAATAAAAAAGCCAAACCGATATTATGCTAATTGGTCTGGCTTTAACAGTTTATTTTATTGTTATCTCTCCCAAAGGAGAACCCGTTAGAAGATACCCTGCTCGTTCTTTTTGTTGGGAAGAATGTCTACGAAGGATTTGTATTCCTCTCCCCCTTTACCACATACTAAGATTCATTCATTTCTGTTTAATTAAACAATAGATATCTAGACATCTTTATTCCAGCAAAAAGCGACCGAATATACAATTTCGGCCGCTGCTAGTCATCGTGAAGTTTTTACTTCTACACAACTCGAACATTTCTTCTGATTGCTATCTTTAAATTTCTTAAATGTTTTCTCAAAGCTGTTTCCACAAGAACATTTAAATTGTAATTTCTGTGAGAATCCTAAATATTCTTTTGAAAGTAAAACACTATCTGAATTCTTTTTCACATATTCACCGATTTCTTGAATCGTCCACTTTTTATTCATATATACACCTCCGATAGTGATTCCAAAATTAAACTCAAGAAGAAGTTTCGGAAACCTTCCATTCAATTAGGCTCATTACTGTCTAATCAACCTGAGTACTATAGTATACCATCACTTCAATGACTGCATTATACTCAAATGATCTTTATGTATAGGAATTTAAATTTTGGAACTATGACAATAATACGAAAAAACAAAGATATGAGTCTCAATGGCTTTGATAATTTATTTTTTTCAATACATATCAAGTTGTCCCTAATACCATTTCAAATTTTAATGTTTAATTTAAATTTTAAAAATCATTAATCTTAGTGTATCGATTGATGAATTAAAAGGCTTAGTAACTAAACTCGTCCTTTTCTGAACACGGCACTCCTAGTTCTCAAAGATAACATTTTGAATCTATTTAATGTAACAAAACTCTGACCATTATTCTATGTTCACAAACCACTCAACCTCACTCTTATGTTACTATTGATATAATATTAAAATGGAAATGAGGAATGATGGTGTTAATTGGATACGCTCGTGTGTCAACAGGTTTACAAAACTTGGATTTACAAACAGATGCACTTACTCAATATGGGTGTGTGAAAATTTTTCACGATAAGATGAGTGGTTCAAAAAAACAACGACCTGGATTAGATGATGCGCTTAAATATGCTCGACAAGGAGATACCATAGTTGTATGGCGTTTAGATCGTCTAGGTAGAAACATGCAAGATTTGATTGACTTGGTGAACAACTTGAATAACCAAAGCATAGGGTTTCACAGCCTTCAAGAGAATATAACTATGGATCGAAGCAACGCCACTGGTCAACTGATGTTTCATCTCTTTGCTGCATTTGCAGAGTTTGAACGAAATCTTATTCAAGAACGTTCTGCAGCAGGACGAGTGGCGGCTAAAGCACGAGGGCGACTAGGTGGTCGTCCAGAGAAGTATGGAGTGAAAGATATTGAAATGATGAAAAATCTTATTGATGGGGGCACCCCAATAAAAGATGTAGCAGAAAGATGGGGCGTCTCTCGAACAACAATCTATCGCTATTTGGAACGTAGTGAATCTGATACCTAAGAGGATATATAAAGAATAAGACTGCACTAATAGATTTAAACAAGTAAGTCATATTATTCGAAAACGATATCGTAAAAGAAATAAAGTGACTTTGCAAAATGGCAGAGTATTTGTCCGTCCGAAGGTTACGTTTACGAGAAATTAATACAAGCAAAGGTACGGCTGTGAAATGCAATGAAAGAAATTAGTGTACTTTAGACGACTCATTAAAATAGTGTTTCAACTATAGAAGAAACATATTTTGCATATTAGACTAGTTAACCAAAATCACTTAATATTTGGAGGCAAAATAATGCTATCACAAAGACAAGACTTTCTAACCTATGAGGAATTCATTGGAAAGCTCAACAATTTTGACGAGAAATTCCTAACAATTCTTTCTCTAGCATCAATGCCTAAACTTCATCATGAAATTTCATCTTTATATGATAAAAATAAAAACATTTACTATCAAAATTATAAAAATAGCCTCTATTTTAACGATAAACGAATACTAAAAATTTCAGTTTTAAATCAAGACGCTACTCGTAAACTAATAGGTATTAGTGAAAACCAAGAAAATATTGAGAAGATTACTTTAAACCTTATAAAAAACGGTTACAAATTCGTTTATAACTATATTAAAAATTCAAGTACTGTAGATTTATATGTTTTAAGACAAAAAAGCTTGAAATTTATTATTGAAAATAAATTAGCACAAACATTTGGTTCAGCCCACCTCTTTTCAATAGCTTTATATCTATGTAAACATTTTAAAAAGAAAATATTAATAGAAAAAGATTTATTTATTGTAAAGTTAATTAACGATTCTTTAGATCAACTTAATCAAGATTTGATGCTCAAAGATTTAAACGGTACTTATGAAGAAGAAATTCAGAAATTCTTAAAAATGTATCCGGGGTTGTCTCTGAAAAAGAACACCAGTTTGCCTTTAAATCACTTTTTAACTAATCTAAATCATATTTATAAACTACAAAGAGCCAAAGGTTTAAAAATTATTCAAAGTGATGAGGCTTTTAATTCTTTAGCAGATGATCACGATGTACTTCATGGTCTTTCCTTCATTGCGACTTATCTTGCGTATAATAATATAGATTTCATAGATTTACAAAATATTACACCAGTTAACTATAACGTGGTTGAGGATATTCTGAAATTTTGTTATTCATATAGCGATCCTCAAGAAAGCGTCCCAGAAAAATTTGGTATGCTCATGATTACTCAAGCTCTTATAAATGATTATAAAAAAACTAAAGATGAATTACTTACTACTTCAATGGAGGAGGCACTAATTGCAGCAAAGAGTAGTCAAGAAAGCTATGAGGCTAAATTAAGCCTTCTTAAAATAAATGAAGAGAATAGAGAAAAAGAATTTGTTTTATTAAAAAGCACTATTTCTCAGATGAACAACACTATAGATTTACTAAATTTGAAAAATAAAAAAGTAGAAATTCGTTATGAAAAGACTTTGGAGAAAAGTAATGAACTATCACTACAAATTAAAGAATTAAAAAACCAACTCGCGAATTCTATTAAAGTATCATTAGAATGGGATTTAAAAAATATAATTAAATCTTTGTCATGTATAAAAGGAATAATTATTGGCGGAGACATTAAATGGCAAAGATCATTATTTGAGTGTCTTCCAAGCTTCAAATTCATTGAACCAGATGAACTTAACAAAGACCTAAGCTTTATAAAAAATGCTGACGTTATATTTTTTAACAGCTCTTATAATAGCCATAGTATGTTTAATAAGGTCCAAAATGAAATAAGAAATAGTAATTTACCCCTTCATTATTGTGGACCAACTACAAACATTGAGAAAAGTATTGAACATATTTTTTCCTGCGTATTCCTAAAGTAATCATTACTTAAAGAATTAATGAGACAAATGATAGACTATATTATTTATCTTTAATAAAGGTAATCCCTATAATCCCTAATTTAGCTTTTAAAGCTATAAGTCAAAGAATGATCACCATTTTCTAAGTAGCGATAAGATGGATTATCACTACTCAGAATGAGTCACTATACTCAAGCAAAATTTCTTATAAATATTTTTTGCGAATATAATATTGACTAAACAAGTGGTGGGTGAAAACGATATGTTTGCTCGTTACCTCTATCACTTCAGCCACAGGACCACCTGACAAAATACATTTTATCTCCTAATATTGATTGAATGTATTTCAAAACCTGATTCTAAAATTCGGTTTTTTTGAAAGCCACGTAAAATCGGATGCCATTTCATATACTCATGATAAGCTATCTCTCCCTGTAGACCACTTTGATGTAAAGTATGACGGAATCTCTTAAGATCTTGTATCTGTAAAGATAATAATTCAACAAGTAAAGGTTGGTTTTCTACAGCTTTAATGCCATCTAATGTCCAAATTTTATTACTAATTGGATAGTACATACCATTTGGCATTTCGTAAAATTCAATATCCTTCATAATAAAGTCGTCTGTTCTTCCTGTTATTACAATTTCAAATTTTTCTTCTAATGTATCAAACCAAGTAACACTCAAATGTTGAATTTGAATATCATCGATTAATATACCGTTTTTCCCTTTAATACAGTCACAAAGTAACTTAGCATAATTATCAAGATCCGCCGAAGCCGGTGTTTCATATCTCCTTCCTTCTTGAAGATATAAGATAATCTCAACTTTAACTTCATCTACAAAATAGTAGTGAATATCATTAATTTGCTCTTGAACTTTTGTTTTAAACGAAGCTTTATTTCTATTACCGTACGGAATCGCGGGGAAATTAAACTCTTGGCGATACACTCCCCATAATGGGTTGCAGCCTTTTAAATACTGCTGATATTCGAATTCATTTTCTTCTTCTTTGTGAAATGGATTGACCTTCAAATTTACCATCCCCTTTGCAATTAGATGAACATATGTTGCATGAAGGCTTGTTTTTGTAATCTAAGTGTTGATACTTTTTCTTTTTCTATCTGAATCTTTTCATCTAATTTTGAAGAGAAAGCCCCAATTTTCTTTTGTTCTTCTATTAACGGTAATTTAACTATCACACTTAGAAAATCGATTGCATGAATTCTATATTGACCATATAAAGCACCTTGTCTATACTTTAAAATTTCATGCAAAACGTTTTTTTGCTGAATTAAACATTCTGCAAATTCGGCAACCGTCGTACTTTTCACTTTAAATATTTCATATACATCGGATATAACCGCTGTACCATATTTATTTCTGCCAATAGCTCCGACATCCAAATTATTTGAACTATAAATTAAGTCATTAAATTCCGTTCTCTTATAAGTTTTATTTTCGTTTTTCACAAGAAACTCTCTATCAAATCTAGCGCCTTTTTCTTCTACCCCACCCGTTGAAGTAAATGCCATTAATGGTGCATCAACTGTCGGAATTTGTTTAATATTTCTAGATTGAAACAAATCATCAAAAGATGTCTCTTTCCACTCGTGAAAATCCTTGCCCTCATCATCTTTAAATCGAATCTCTCGCTTAAAGATTTTCTGCATAAGCCCTTTTTTCTGTACTTCCAATAACTTGATTTTTTCTGATTGTTTTTGAATTTTATTGTCTAACATGAGTAAGAAAGCTGCATGTTTTTCTTGTAATTTAATAGGAATCAAAGGAATATTTACATCATTTAAAATACCTTGGCTAAGATTATTTATGTTAGTACCACCAGATACTTTTCGAATTTGTTTTTTTATTAATTCTTCACAATATAACAAGAAAGCTGCTGATATTTGTTCACTTTTTATTCTGCCTCTAATTATAAATCCTGAATAATAAACATCTTCGTCTAATTCATCAACAAGTATCATGCGACCTATAAGGTTTTTATTACCATTTGATCTTACAAATAATAAATCATTCTTTTGCAACTTATAATCGCTGCTTGGTTTTTGAGAAAGGTTTATTCTTTCTAAGCTTTTGACATTCTTAAGTTGCTGTTCACGGAAGTTTCTTACTCCTACCGAATAAACATTTACACCGGAATCTGATTTCAAGTAATTAAGTCCATTTTTAAATTCTAATAACTCACCTAAAGTAATGCTTTTAACAGTCATTTTTATACTCCCAACTCTTTAAAGTACCGAGCTAGTTCAACATCTATCTCAACAATCTCTTCATCGATTTCCTTCAATCGTTTTGAAACAACTTCTAAATCAATTGCCTCTTCTTCTTCAAATGTATCTACGTAACGGGGGATATTTAAGTTGTATTCATTTTCTTTAATTTCATTTAATGATGCTGCATATGAATATTTCTCAATAGTTTCTCGTGAGGTATATGTTTCTACTATTTTTTCAACATTATCATCTGTTAAAATATTTTGGTTCTTCCCTTTTTCGAATTCATTAGACGCGTCAATGAAAATCACATTGTCATTAGATTCACGGGACTTTTTAAATACTAAAATACATGTCGGTATAGAAGTACCAAAAAACACATTCGCTGGAAGTCCAATAACTGCATCTAAGTAATTCTTTTCTTCAATCAAATATTTGCGAATAATACCCTCTGCTGCCCCGCGGAATAAAACGCCATGGGGAAGAACGACGGCCATTTTTCCATTGTCGTCAAGTTGATGGATCATATGTTGAACAAATGCAAAATCAGCTTTTGATTTTGGAGCTAGTTTTCCGTAAGCACTGAAACGATCATCGTCAAAATATTTTGCATCTGCACTCCAGTTAGCACTGTATGGTGGATTAGCTACGACTGCTTCAAAACGCATATCGATGTGACGAGGGTTTTCTAAAGTATCGTCATTTTTAATATCAAAGTCTGTGTAGCGTAAGTCATGTAGCAACATGTTCATTCGCGCTAAGTTGAATGTTGTTGTTGTAAGTTCTTGTCCATAAAACAAACGGACATTGGATTCTTTAGCAACTCGTAACATAAGAGAGCCTGATCCACATGTAGGGTCATAAACATTTCTTAAATTGGGTTTATTATGCGTAACTATTTTCGCTAAGATTTTCGAAACTTGTTGTGGCGTGTAAAACTCGCCTGCTTTCTTCCCTGCGTTTGCAGCGAACTGAGAGATTAAGTATTCATAGGCATCTCCTAATACATCAATATCAACATCATCATGTAAGAATGGAATTTCGTTGATGCTCACCATGATCTTAGCAATCAGTTTTGAGCGTGACTTTACATCACGTCCCAATTTAGAAGACGTTAAATCCATGTCGTCAAATAAATTTTCGAAATCTTGTTGGCTGTTTGTTCCTAACGAAGACTGTTCAATGGCTTTAATGGCTTTATGTAGAAGCTCAATGTCGAAGTTCCCTTTTTCGCCTATATGAATTTCTTTGACCATCGAAGAGAAAAGAAATTCAGGTTCAATCACGAAACCGATTTCTTCAAGTAAAGTTTCGATTAAACCTTCTTTATATTCTTCGTCTTTCCACGCATCTTCGTAAGCGATATTGTCTTCTTCTAGTAATTTTTCAATACGTGCTTCCGTCTTTTCAGAAAGGTAGCGATAGAAAATCAACCCTAAGATATAGTTTTTAAAATCGTATGCTTCCATTTGACCACGCAAATCATTGGCCATTGTCCATAGTTTTTTATGCAATTCTGCTTGTTGGAGCCGTTGTTTTTCTGAAGTTGTCATGTATAAAATCTCCTCAATTTATGAGTACTTGCGTACATTGGAATAAATAAAATCTTTCAAGGCTTGCACGCGTTTTCGCTTTTCTTTGAATGGGGCTTTAATGGCATCGTTGATTTCTTGGTCTGGAGAAACTCCTTTGAACTCAAATTCATGCAAGAAATATTCTAGCTTTTCTTCTGCCACTTGGAGTTGCTGTGACATTAGTTGAATTTCTTGTTTCCGTCTATCATTTTCGAAATCATGGAATTTTTGATCAACAGAATCATTGTTTGTGAGTGTTGGAGCTACACGTTTCAGGAATTCAAGCAATAAATCTCGTTTCAAACGCATTTCGTCACTAGCTGAGGCATTTACTTCTTTAATCGCTCTTCTTACCGCAACATCACGTTCTTGTTTATCTTCAAAGTTAATATTACGTAACAATTCAAGAATATAATCCACATCAATACGATCTGTTTGCATCAATTCAATTTCAAAATCGACGTCATCAATGACAGAAACTTTCTGAACTTCTGTTTTCTGATTGATTTCATACAGATGAAGATATTTACTTCGAAAATCTTGATAGGTTTGCTCATCAATACCAAGCTCTTCTGCTTCAAAATCGAATTCCACAAACGTTTTAAGTTTTGTAAGGACTTTTGTGAGATCGCGGAAAGCTATAACAAATTCTTTTTGTTTTGTTTCACCTTCAAGATCATCAACTGTTTGAGGCGAGTTTGCAACTTGCAGTAAAATCTCCAATTGATCCTTAAAATCAGCAAGATATTGATTGTATTCTTTCATTAATACAACACCTGTATCTCCAGTTTGTGAGAACAAACGAATTGCTTCGTCCGTAGCGTCTTTTAAATTACGATAACAAACGATGTTGCCGTACATTTTCTTTGGACCTTCTACACGATTAGTTCGTGAAAAGGCTTGAATCAAGTTATGGTGTTTCAAGTTACGGTCGACATAAAGAGTACTAAGTGTTTTTGCGTCAAAGCCAGTTAAGAACATATCCACTACAATTAACAAATCTATTTGAGTAGTTTTTATTTTCTTTGAGACATCCGCAAAATATGATGAGAACTTATCTGTAGAGAAGTTCGTCCCAAATTCTCCATTATAGTCTGTAATGATGCGCTCAAGAGAATGTCTAGAGTGTTCTTGATTTTCTACACTTTCTTCATTGGTTCCATAAGTGAAAATGGATGTGATTTTCAGCTTTGTGTCTAGTTTTTTGAAAGCATCGTAATATTTAATAGCTGCTGGAATACTTTCAACGGTTAAAATAGCTGTGTATTTTTTATTGTTCGTTTTATTCCCATGAACATCCGTAATGTGTTTAGCGATATTCGTAATTCGAGATTCAGACATCCATAGCTCTTGTTGGTCAATACCTGGAGCCTTTGTTACATCGTCTATCCCTTCTTTACCTTTAATCGTACGAATATATTCAACCGAAAAACCTAATACGTTCCCATCATTGATGGCATCTTTAATCAGGTATGTATGAAGACATTCTTTAAATAAGTCAGATGTTGTGCGGCCATCTTGGCTTTTATTCGCAACAAAGCGAGGGGTACCTGTAAAACCAATATATTGCGCTTTTTTGAAATGCTTTTTAATTAAACGGTTCATCTCACCAAATTGAGAACGATGACATTCATCAATAATGAATACGACTTTTTCATTTTCGTAAAGCTTCATGATAGATTCGTATCGTGAATTCTTCACCGCATTGGCCATCTTTT
Organism: Paenisporosarcina quisquiliarum; assembly: GCF_043641925.1. GTDB lineage: Bacteria > Bacillota > Bacilli > Bacillales_A > Planococcaceae > Paenisporosarcina > Paenisporosarcina quisquiliarum_A. The sequence continues at coordinate 23,529 of NZ_JBHZRU010000003.1, read as the reverse complement.
GAATGGTTGTGATAATTCGCTTTCTAAGTGGGTCTTGAAGTTGATTCACTAAAACGTCTGTTTTATCTGTTGTATCAACTGAGCCTTTTTCGAACTTATTAAATTCCTGCATTGTTTGTGCATCTAAGTCTTTTCGATCGACTAGGAAAATTACTTTTTTAATCTTCTCCTCTTGAGATAGAAGTTCACTTGTTTTAAATGAAGTGAGTGTCTTCCCACTTCCCGTTGTATGCCACACATAGCCATTTTCTTCATTTTCAAGTGTTTGTTTGATAATATTTTCCACGGCATAAATTTGATAAGGCCGCATGACCATTAAGTGTTTGTCCGTTTCGTTTACGATCATATATTTGTTAATAAGGTTTTGAAGCATAACTGGTTCGAAAAATGTTTTAGTGAAATCTTCTAATTGTGCGATTCGCTTGTTCGAATCGTCTGACCAAAAGAACATGTGACTCTTCATCGGTTCACGATCAGAATTCGCAAAGTACTTTGTATCCACACCATTAGACACCACGAACAGTTGCAGATAGTTAAATAAACCACCGTATGAGTCTTTGCGGTAGCGCATGATTTGGTTATAGCTCTCAGCAAAGTGAAGTCCACGGCGTTTCAACTCAATTTGCACCACTGGTAACCCGTTAATGAGTAGCGTAACATCATAGCGATTTGTATATCTTCCTATAACAGTAGTTTGATGCGTTACTTGAAGATGATTGTTCTTGTAATTTTGTGTATCATATAAAACCAAGTAAAGCGTGCTATCGTCATCACGTGTAATCGTTTCTTTATCACGAAGTATTTTCGCAGACTCAAAAACACTTTTCCCTTCTATTTGCAAGAGTAAGCGTTCAAATTCTTTATCTGATAATGGCGTTCCATCTAGGTTTTCTGTATTTATGCGGTTGATTTGTTTACGGAAATTTTGTTGTAAATGTTCTACGGAAGGGATTGAGACCTTTTCATAGCCAAGTTGAATGAGCTGACGAATCATTTCGTTCTCTAATTGTTGTTCTGATTGATAAGCCATTTAAAATTCCCCCTTTATGGCCATGAGTCTTTTCCCATAATTTTACCACAGTAACTACCCACTGTACCTTGTTTCTAGTAGATATAAGGAATGGTAATCAAGTTGCAAAGTGAAATTAAAAAGCAAATAAATCTATTAAATTTATTTGCTTTCATGATTACATTTATATTTTGTTCCAAATATACATAAACTGTACTGCTTGTGCTTCTAATGCTATAAGATCATCTTCGTTAAAATTGTCATTAACTATTAGTTTTGATTTCTGGATATTAAATATACCAAATTTCACAGTATCTTCTATTGTTTTATCGAAGATAGAATTTTGCATCAACGTTAACGAATCTTTACAAATACGCTTATCTATTTTTTCTTTCTTTCCAGCAAAATATAGCTTTATTAAATATGGCTGTCCATCAATAATAAGCCCTAATTCTGGGCTGGAACGTATTAGTACATCGTTAATTGACCAATGCGCTTTACCTGGATCAAACCATACAACCTCTTTCTTCTTAAAAAATTTCAAATACTCTTTAATTGCATTTCTATAGTTTTCTTGTTTTTTTAGATCCACAGAATTTATTAATTCATACAGATAATCAGTATCGTGATTTTCCGAGTGATATTTAATGATTCCATCTCTTAATGTTTTCCAATAATCAAAGGCTGGATGATATTCGTCTTGATATTTTATTTGTCTTACCATGTTTGCCTGTGCTCCACTGCCTTTTAAAGTGTATTTAATAAATTGTGTTAAACCTAAAGATACCTTCTTCTCGATACTCATAGTAAACCCCCTTTATTTTTCATACAAAAACTAGTCATATATATTTTTATTAGTTACGAAAAGTAATGGTAAAAAGTTTCAAAAATATTATCAATTGTAATAAGAACAGGGATTGTTTAATTTGGAATTTAATATTGGTAAACATTTTTGGTGGTATCAATGCGTTAAATATCGTTCAGTAATACAGTTTCGTATATAGAGAACTTTAATCCCCGTCGAAAATTATTCAAAGGTCCATATAATTCACAAATTTCATTTAGTTAAGACAATCCGGTCTTGTCTTAACCTATAGACAACTCGATTCATTGACTTTTCAGATTATTTCCCTCTGGTTTGCATCTTTAAGAAATGATTTTAATTAGTTCGATCACACCCACTAATAAAGAACACGCGTTCTCATGGGGTTAGTTAAAAAATAGTTTTGCTAAAGTAAAGATAAATAGGAGTCCAGATGCAATCAATAAAAATACACTTGATTGTCTATTTTTTCCCTTGAGTGTAGAAAAGCCTAGTTTTAAAAGTAGTAGAGCTAATGTCATGTTTATAATTGGGACTAAAAGATTGTCATGTTCAGAGTTAATTAACGTAAAAATAGATACAGAAAGAAGGACTAGACCCAAAAACAAATACATTTTCATCTGACTATTCCTCCTTAAGATATGTGTTGTATGGTGTTTTACTTTAAAATAAACTCTACTGCTCACTACAAACGTTTTACCGTTTATTAATAAGTTTAATTTTCGGGTTTTCAGGGTGTATAGAATTTAAAGTGTCAATGATATTTAAATTAGTTAGTGTATCGATGCACTGAGTAACTGATCTGCTAATATAATCATGTATTTGACTATTGTCATTATTAAATAACTCCAATGGTTCCTGCTTAAATTCTTCATTGCTTGAGAAATCGTCACCAAGCAATTCGACTAAGGTTGGCAAGAAATCAACGTTATAATTGCAAATGCTTATAATAGGAATTTCATGATGTTGAAGCCTAAGAGAGTAGTGATCTATAATCCTTCTATTTAGTTTTCCAAAGTCACCATAAGCGATGTTCAACTTCTCAACCCACTGCTCTGGTGAAACGTATTCCACGATTTCAAAATATACATCCAACCATACGACATCGGATACTAGGTGACACAAATATCCAAGATAAAAGGGTTCATGTATAACATGCTTATACGTCTCATAAAATCTCATAATATTTATATGGCTCTTTCCATTGTCGTCAAAATCCTTAAAATGTGTGACACCTTTTGCTACACCCATTAGACCGTGTATATCAGGTGCAATCCCTCCGAGCATAAACTCACTTTTATGTTCGATTTCTAGCTTATCCGCAATTAGTGATGAAATACAGTAATGCATAATTCTAGAACCCATAAAACACCGTCTTTCTTAATGTACATTTTATGTTATTATCATATTTTACCATTTGAGATTTTAATGGTATATGGTTTATATCATAATAGTAGAAATATTTAGGGCTAGCTCTACGTTACGCTATTCGTCTAAATGACAAGATCGTGAGAATAGTTATTTTTCAATTATCATCTCTATCCCCCCAAATTCTTTGGTAAACAGAAAATAACCGTCTACCCCTAAGAAGGTGATGACGGTTATTCCTGTTATTGTAGTACTTAGTTATATCTCATTATAAAGAGGCAGTGTAAAACATAACGTGTGGTGATTCGCTTGATCAAGAGGCGTTAGTTATCATTTCGCTTCTAAAGCCGCTACTTCCTCGTTTTGAAATTGTTCTGCTTCCGTTGAACCTGATAACGCCGTAGTGGATGATGTTCCTCCTGAAATGACGAGTGAAATTTCATCAAAGTAACCTGTTCCAACCTCACGCTGATGGCGAGTTGCTGTGTAGCCGTCTTGTTCAGCCGCGAACTCCGCTTCCTGCAACTCAGAATAAGCAGACATGCCTCTCTCTTTATATCCTTTCGCAAGTTCGAACATCCCGTAATTCAATACATGGAAGCCAGCGAGTGTAACGAATTGGAATTTGTAGCCCATTTTCCCAAGCTCTTGTTGGAAGTTTGCAATTGTTTTTTCATCCAGTTTCTTTTTCCAATTGAATGAAGGAGAGCAGTTATAAGCAAGCAGTTTGCCAGGGAATTTCGCATGAATGGCTTCAGCAAACTTTTGAGCTTCATCAATATTTGGTTCAGACGTTTCACACCAAATTAAATCTGCATATGGCGCATACGCAAGACCTCGAGCAATCGCTTGTTCGATCCCGTCATTCGTATGATAGAATCCTTCCGGCGTCCGCTCACCAGTAATAAATTGATGATCATACGGGTCCACATCGCTCGTGATTAGATTAGCCGCATTTGCATCAGTACGAGCAATTATTACCGTCGGTACACCCATAACATCTGCCGCTAAACGTGCAGCAATCAGATTGCGGATGGCAGTTTGAGTAGGAAGCAAGACTTTTCCTCCCAGGTGACCACATTTCTTTTCAGAGGAAAGTTGGTCTTCTAAATGAACCCCACCTGCTCCCGCTTCAATCATCGCTTTCGTTAATTCAAATACATTCAGTGTTCCACCAAACCCAGCTTCCATATCCGCTACAATCGGGGCGTACCAATATGTATCGCCCTTACCTTCCGCTTGCTGAATTTGATCAGCACGTTGCAATGTCTGATTAATTCGTTTCACAACTTGTGGTACGCTATTGCTTGGATACAGGCTTTGGTCTGGATACATATGCCCTGAAAGATTGGCATCCGCAGCTACTTGCCAACCACTCAAATAAATTGCTTTCAATCCCGCTTTTACTTGTTGCATCGCTTGATTTCCAGTCAGTGCGCCGAGTGCATTCACATAGTTTTCTTTATTCACAAGATCCCAAAGCCTGTTAGCACCTAAAGTAGCAAGTGTTTGTTCAACTACGATTGAACCTCTTAATTTGATGACCTGTTCAGCTGTATACGAACGTTCTACACCATTCCAACGATCCTCACTCCAACTTTTCGTTAATGCGTCAGCTTGCTGTTTGCGATTTCCCAATTTTTCTATCTCCCTTTTACTTTAATTATCTTAATACACACAAACATTACATTATTGTTATATAACAAGTAGGCCAAAAAAATTTAATCGATATCTGCACAGCACTGAATACACTCTTTGAAACTAGTAAATTCTTGCCCGCATGTTAGGCATGTATTCAGTAGTCTTATGTCATTCTTCGAATCGGAAAACACTCCTTGGGAATCATCTTTTGAAATGAATTCTCTTTTTTGCTCTTGCATGTAAATCCCTCTTTTTTTAAATATTTTTTTATTAAGCCACTTTAAACAATGCTGTTGATATTGAAAAACAAGTGAAAGAGTCATTTGCGCCTAACGTAAAGCTTGATACCAACAAGTATGTTCATTTTTCATACTTGTTGGAACATGTGGAACGAGTGGCTAGCGCTATTTGACCTTAAATAACAAACAGAACCATTTACAAAAGCCATGGTTTAATTTTTCGCATACAACCGATTCTTATATTCTTGACGCCGACGATGTAGAATTGGCTCGGTGTATCCATTAGGTTGGTTTTTACCTTGAAAAACAAGTTCGCAGGCGGCTTGGAAAGCAATGGAATGCTCAAAATCTGACGACATCGGTTGATAAGTAGGATCCTCACTGTTTTGTTCATCTACTACTTTCGCCATTCGTTTTAATGTCTCGAGTAGTTGACTTTCTGTGCATATACCGTGATGAAGCCAATTGGTCATATGCTGACTTGAAATACGTAATGTCGCTCGATCTTCCATTAACCCTACATTATGAATATCAGGCACTTTTGAACAACCTATACCATGCTCAACCCAACGAACTACGTATCCAAGTAACCCTTGTGCATTATTGTCGAGCTCTCGTTGGATATCATTTGCAGACCATCTCCCATTCGATATTGGTAGTGTTAAGATGTCAGCTTTTCTGTCTCGAGTCTCATGCTTCAAGATTTCTTGAACTTCAGTTACCGACAATTGATGATAATGAAGAGCATGCAAAGTTGCTGCAGTTGGGGATGGTACCCAAGCCGTGTTTCCTCCAGCTTTTAAATGACCCACTTTTTGCTCCATCATACCCTTCATATGATCTGGTATTGCCCACATGCCTTTACCGATTTGCGCACGACCTGGCAGTCCACAATTTAGTCCTGTATCCACATTTGATTTTTCATAAGCTTGAAGCCATTTTGAACTTTTCATTTCATTTTTACGAATGACAGGACCCGCTAGCATAGAAGTATGAATTTCGTCACCCGTTCGATCTAAAAAGCCTGTATTAATAAAAACGATCCGGTCTTTTACTTCTCGAATGCAATTTTCGAGATTAAGAGATGTTCTACGCTCTTCATCCATAACACCAATTTTCAATGTATAGCGTTCAAGTCCTAATAGGTCTTCCACACGGTTAAACAGTTCATTGGCAAATGCCACTTCTGCCGACCCATGCATTTTAGGTTTCACAATATAGACAGAACGCTTCTCAGAATTGCGAACCTTTCCATTTCCTAAGAGATCATGCTTTGCAAGCAAACTTGTTATCACAGTATCAATGATTCCTTCTGGCACTTCTTGATTATGCTGATCTAAAATCATATTCGAGGTCATTAAATGCCCTACATTTCGTACCAGCAAAAGCGAGCGACCACGTAAAGTGAGTTCATCTCCACTTATTGTTTGATACTTTCTGTCCTCATTTAACGTTCTTATAACTTCACGTTGACCTTTTTTAAATGTTGCCTCAAGCGTTCTCTTCATCAATCCTAGCCAGTTTCGATAAACGATGACTTTGTCTTCTGCATCAACTGCAGTAACTGAATCCTCACAATCCATAATCGTCGATATAGCCGACTCAATTAGTAAGTCTTTTATTCCAGCTTGATCCGTCATGCCAATCGGATGTTGTCGATCAAATTGGATTTCTACATGCAACCCATTGTTTTGAAGGAGAATCGCAGTTGGCGAAGATGGGTCTCCAGTGAATCCTATAATTTTTGATGGAGCACTTAAAACGGTTTGTTTCGTTCCTTGATTAACGACTAGTTGATTTTGTTCAATTCGATATTGTGTTGAAAATGCGTGCGAGCCCTGTTCTAATGGCGCAATTTGATCTAAAAATTGTCGTGCATATTCAACAACCTTGTTTCCTCTTTGCGGATTGTAAGTAGTTCCTCTTTCCGCACCATCTTGTTCATCGATTACATCCGTTCCATAAAGTGCATCATATAAGCTTCCCCACCGAGCATTTGCTGCATTAAGTGCGTATCGAGCATTATTAACTGGTACAACTAATTGTGGCCCAGCTAGAATAGCTACTTCATCATCCACATTTGAAGTTGTAATGGTAAAGGGCTCCTTTGTTGGTTCCCAATAACCAATGTCTTTTAAGAACGCTTCATATTCAGCTCGATTTTCTGACCACTCATTTTGCTCATGCCACTGATCAATCTCTTCTTGAAGCTGATTTCTTCGTCTTAACAGGTCTCTATTTTTTGGAACCATATCTAAAATTAGTTGACTGAACCCTTTCCAGAAATCCTCACTGGAAACATTACTGCCTGGCAAAGCTTCATCTTCAATAAACTGGTACAGTTCTTTGGCTATGTTTAAACCGTTGCGTTCAATCACTAAATCTCCCCTTCGTTGTTATATAACAGTAAATATATATTACATTGTATTACAACATAATACTTTTTGTGAAAAAATAAAAAAGAATTTTTTCTTTTTCAATGTCTCTTTCTATTGTGAGTACGCATATAATTACGGCAAAAAAAACACATCCAATGAAAATGGATGTGTTTGTGTTATGTCTCTATATAAAGGGGCAGTGTAAACCAAAATGAGTGATGGTTATGTTTGATTGTGTTTTTACCCAATTTCCCCATTGTGATGTCACTAACCCTGAATTATTTACGATTGAACTTGATGGGAAAACGTTACGAAATGTCTTAGAAAGTAATTTGGAGCAAGTATATTCTTCTGATCCATTTGATCAAAAAGGTGGATATATTCTACGTTCCAGTGGATTAAACATGACCTATAAACCTTATAATCCAAAAGGGCATCGAATTCAATCCTTACAAATAGCGGGAGAGAATATTGACTTAAATAAAGAATATAAAATTGTCAGCGCAGGCGGTCAACTCTTTAAAAAGTTTGAAGAAAAGAAGGAGTATCAACGTATTAAAGCGGTTGATGCAATTAAAAATTACTTGGATAAAACAGGACACTTCAAAGTCGAAAAAGGGTCGGATATCGTAAGTGTATAGACATTTACAAGGATACAAGGAGTTTTTATCGTGAATTGATCGGTTGTTTTTTTAGTTAAATTGTCATTAATTATTTTCATTTTTAACCAAGATCAGCTGCCGGAATTTCTCTACGGCAGCCTTTCTGCCTTTGAATAGTTTAAATGAAAAACTAGAAGTACCCTTACCCCCCGTTCGTTTCATTTCATCTATAATTATTTTCTTACCTCAAAAATAACCGTCTGCTCATAGCCGCTGCCGAAATTGTAATTTCGGTAGCCTTTTTTATTGGTAGACCGATATTTTCCCATTAATAAGAACATAAAACACTTAGATTTTGTAAGTTGTAGAGCGCGTGGCGTACATAACAGCCGGTGGATTGCCTTTTTTAAAGGTAATAGCGAGGTTTGTTTCACTTGTTTTCTAAATTATATTGCCATGGTCATTTACATACGAGTGTGGAAACCTACTTATATTTTTATTCCAATTAAATAATTAGATTAGGTAATAAATCATAAAAAATCGTAGTAATTTAGTTGTTTAGATAGTTTTGGAATTACTCGTCCTATTGTTTAATAGAATGTTATAATTGGCATTTTTATTGAAGTTTTTCCGCAAAAAAGGGGGGAGAATAATGGTCTTTATATTATTTGGATTGGCTGCAATCGTTACAATTTTAGCGGCGATTGAACTGTCTAACAATGCAGATGTATTAAGCGGAAGAACTTCTTTAGGTGGATTATTTGTCGGCACGGTTTTGTTAGGCGGCGCAACATCACTCCCAGAAGTGACGACTAGTATTTCTTCAGTATTAATTGCAAATCCAGATATTGCTGTTGGAAATATGTTAGGATCAAACATGTTTAACATCTTTATAATTGCATGTTTTGATGTTTATTATAGAAAAATCCGATTCTTTCATTCATCAATTAGAGGTCATCTATATACTGCAGGATTAGGGCTAATTCTATCTACAATGACCCTCATTGCAATGGTCAGTAAATTGAATATAATGCTGTTCGGGATAGGCTTAGATTCATTCTTGATAGCCATTGTTTATGGGATAGGCATGTATGTTATAAGCATAGTTTCTGAAGGGTTGCCTGATAATCAAATGACGGATCTGGACTTCGATCAAAAAGAAGTGAATAATTCCAAATCCAGAAAAACAACTAGCATTAGACAAGCAGTATTAAATTTTTTTCTTGCTGCTGTAGTCATCATGATAGCAGGAACTTTGTTATCCATATTTGGAGATAAAATTGCGGAAGTAACCGGGCTCGGATCTACTTTCGTAGGTAGTTTCCTCTTGGCAGCAACTACCTCACTCCCTGAAGCTGTTGCTGTATTTATTGCTTTAAGATTAAGAAATATAAATATTGCGATTGGATCAATCCTAGGAAGTAATATTTTCAATATGCTAATACTAATGGGTACGGATATTGTCTATCGAAAAGGCCCAATTCTTTCAAATGTTGCTCCAACACATGAAATCACAGCCATTACTGTAACAATCTTATCCATATTGGTCATGATTTCAATACTACGGAAACACGTTCCTTCTTCAATTTCATATGTAATTCCTTCTTTACTAATAATAATTGGATATTTCGTTGCCACCTATCTTATTTTCAATGGAGGGATATGATATAGAGAAACGAGCGGAGGCTTTAGTCCCGCTCGTTTCTTGTGTTCATTAGATTATGGTATGCTTATTTTTTCGTGTAGTTCTTTGTAACCTGTGAATTGCCTTTTAAAACTCTAATCTAACTGATAAATTCGTGTATATTTCTCTTCTAAATAAGCCACTAAATACGAAGCATTTAGTCCCTCGCCTGTCGCTTCTTGTAGAATTTCTAACGGTTTCTTCATTGCACCATGACGGTGTACTTTATCAGTTAACCAATTCTTCACGGATTCTAATTCTCCAGTTGCGCAAAGCTCATCAAAGTTCGGTATGTCTTTAAGCATCGCTGCTTTTAGTTGAGCTGCGTAAAGGAATCCTAAAGCATACGATGGGAAATATCCGAACGATCCACCTGACCAGTGAACATCTTGTAATACACCTTCTGCATTCGTACTTGGTCGAACACCCAGATATTCTTCATATTTATCATTCCAAATCTGAGGTAGATCTTCTACTTTCATATCTCCGTTGAATAAGCCTTTTTCAATTTCATAGCGAATCATGATGTGCAGAGCGTATGTTAATTCATCTGCTTCAATACGAATTAAAGATGGTTTCGCTACATTAATCGCTCTGAGGAAATCTTCAGCTGAAACTTTCCCAAATTGTTCTGGCGCATAGGATTGTAAGTTTTCATAATTGTTTTTCCAGAAGTTTTCGTTGCGACCGACAAAATTTTCATAGAACAATGATTGGGATTCATGAATTCCCATCGATGTACCTGTGCAAATTGGCAATCCATCGATATCAGCTGAAATATTTTGTTCATAAAGTGCATGGCCACATTCGTGAATCGTTCCAAATACTGCGGAGCGGAAATCTTTTTCATCATACTTAGTTGTGATTCGAACGTCTCCACGGTTCAGACCTGTTGCAAATGGATGTACGGTCTCGTCTAAGCGACCGGCGTTAAAATCGTAACCAAGCTGTTTTAAAATATCTAAGCTAAATTGCTTTTGTTTTTCTTTTGGAAAGTGCTTGAAGAGGCAATCTGTTGATGGTTGATTGCTTGATTCTGAAATCTTTTTCACTAAAGGAACTATCTTGCTTCGTAATTCACCAAATACTTCATCTAATACTTCTGTAGTCATGCCAGGTTCGTATAGATCGAGTAATGTGTTATATGGGTTATTGTCTTTTACTCCCCAATAATTAACGAATCGTTTATTCGTTTCCACAATGTCTTTTAAATATGGAAGGAACATGTCGAAGTCGTTCTTATCTTTCGCTTCTTCCCAAACTGTTTCACCTTTAGAAATCAAAATAACATAGTCTTTGTATTCTTTTGGCGGGATTTTTTTACTCATATCGAATTCTTTTTTAGCCTCTTCGTATGACTTTTTTGTGATTTCATCTAACGAATCAAAATCTTTTTCTAATTCAATAAGCATCTTTTCTAATTCAGGAGATGTTCTCATGTTAAACACTTCGGATGATAGTGTCCCAATTACTTGTGAACGTTGATCGGTTCCCTTTTTAGGTGCTCCTGTACGCAAATCCCAGTACATTAACCCAATTGCTTCTGAGTATGATTGTATTTTTTTCATATACTCTAAAAACTCAACACTTGTACTCATCTGAAAATCCCCCCATTTTTATATGTATAGTTAGACTTTAACATAAAGTCAGAATTGTTTGGAACAGAATACAAAAAAATCTACTGAGCGAGTCAAAAGTTCGACTTACTCAGTAGATTTTTGTTTTTTATTTCCAATTGATTTCAACTGGCAAAATGTCTGTAAAACGGTCTTGAACCATTTTTTCTTGTTCTGTTAAGAGTAAGTGGATAACGCCCTGGTCAGCCGACGTTCGGATAAGACGACCAATCCCTTGTTGAAGACGTAGCAACATAAATGGCATATCGACTTCTTCAAATGGATCATTCGAGAAATCTCTTTTCGCATCAAATAATGGGTCGCTCGGAGGGAAAGGTAAATCAAACAAAATGACTCTTGTTAATGATTGGCCTGGCAAATCTAAGCCTTCCCATAGATGATACGAGCAAAGTACAGATATTCTACCAGCTTGGAAATCTCGAACAATGGATGATAACTCCCGTTCACCTTCAAAGACCATTGTCACTCTTTCATCAACCGTAAGAGATTGTTCAAACATAAACATATCATGCTTTGTTTTAAATAATAACAAGGTTGGTTCAAGTGATGTGCTTAAAATTTCGATTACTTTTGCCTGTTTTTCATTTGCTTCTACCGTGTGACCTTCAATTTTCATAACCTCTTCATAGTCAAAGGGAGATGCCACACTAAAGGAATGATGTTGTTCAATTCCAAGTGAATCTGCAATATAAGTAAAGTCTTTTTTAACTGATAACGTTGCAGAAGAAAAGACAACTGGCAGTTTTTTCGTAAAGAGCTTTTCATTCAAAATATCAGTTACTAAACGAGGCATAATAACCAATGTTTCGATACCGTTTAGTTCTTCTAACCAATCAACCGCGTCTCCCTGTTGAACAAATAATTGCAGAGAAAACGCATACTGTTCCAGGTATTCTTCAGCCATTCTTAAATCATACTCATCCATCGTATAAAGTTCAGATTCAAAAACAAACTCCTCTAGTAATTGATGAACGATTTTCACAAGGGTACGTCCCTGATTTAACACGGTTTCGGATTTTTGAATATGTTGTCTTCCACCAGCTTCACCATGTGAATGGAGTAGTAATTCTTTAAAGAATTCATCATGAGACTCTTGTAAAACTTCTAACAATCTCAATGTTTTCTCTCGAACACCTTCTCCTCCGAGACGGTCAATCAGTGTTTCAAGTGTTTGACTCTGAACTTCATAGGTAAGAGCACGCTGTGCAGCATGTTCTAACAAATGTCCTTCATCCAAAACAATCATCGAAACTTCAGGAAGTAAGGGCAACTGGCCTTCACGTACTCGAGACTCTTTCGTCCAAATATGTTCCATTAAGAAGTCATGTGAACAGATGATTAAGTCACCTGCTTCACGATAGTTTTGTCTGTGGATCGTTTGTCCACAACGATTGCGAATGTCACAAACCGCACATTGTTGAATCGGATGGTAGTTAACTTTCTGCCAATCTTCATCACTTACTTCTGGAAATGCACTTCGTTCCCCATACGGATAAACTTTTTGCATCGATTGATGTCCATAAACAAAATCAGGAATGCCATCTTCAATTTGTTCAAGAAATTCTTCGTCATCATTTTTTTGTTCATGTTCCATTCTTTTCAGACATAAATATTGATCCCTAGATTTAGCTAGTCGGACATCAATATTCCACCCCAAAGCATCTTGAAGTTTTTGAATGTCTCCTTCTTTTTTCACCAGCTGATCAATTAATGTTTCGTCAGCACATGATATTAAAGCAGGCTTCCCAGTGTACCTTGCATAAGCAATAGCTGGTAATAGGTATGCGATCGTTTTTCCAGTACCAACACCCGCTTCAGCAAATAGAACACTTTTGTTTTTTAACGATTTTTCGATTTGATAAGCCATAAAAATTTGCTCATCACGAAGTTCGAATCCTTTTTCAGGCAGTTCGTCATATAAAACGTCCCCCATCCAATCACCAAGTGATTCGAAAAAAGAACGGTCTTTAGATAATTCAAAAGGTAAAGTCTGTTTCATGGAAATCTCCCTTCTCTCGAACAGAAAAACACAGCTTGCACCCTTTGGTACAAGCTGATCACTCTTTCTATTCTACTCTTGGTACATAAAATTTAGTCCCGTGGTAACTTTCTACCCCAGTATTGGTAATAGTTGGTTTCGATAAACCCATTAAATAATTTACGTTTTTTCGTTGCTTTTCGACCATAGAAATTTTCAAAGTCAGCCATTGAAGATAACATATAGACAGACCAGGTTGGATGATCTTCCATCATTCGACCCATGTCACCAATCATTTCTTCAATCACTTCTCTTTCACCAATACGTTCACCATAAGGTGGATTTCCAATCATTACTCCATCTGTTGAAGTAGTTGTGAAATCACGCATTTGACGTTGTTTGAACTGAATCAAATCTGAGAAGCCAGCTTCTATAGCATTGTTTTTGGCAATCGCAATCATGCGAGGATCGATATCCGTACCCGTGATATCTAAATGTTGGTCGTAATTAGCTAAATCCTCAGCTTCTAAACGAACTTCATCCCATATTTTTTGAGACATCCAAGGCCAATCTTCACTTATAAAGTCGCGATTATAACCAGGAGCTAAGTTTTGCCCAATCATTGCAGCTTCAATAGGAATTGTTCCCGATCCACAAAAAGGATCGACAAATGGTCGGTTAGGATTCCATTTTGATATATACACAAGTGCTGCAGCAAGCGTTTCTTTTAAAGGCGCTTCCCCTTGGTCTAAACGGTATCCGCGTTTATGTAATCCAACACCACTCGTATCAATGCTTAATTTAACCACATCTTTTAATATACTCACTTCGATCTTAAATGTTGCACCAGATTCATCTAAAAATCCAATTCTTTTATGTGCAATTTTTAATCGCTCAGCAATTGCTTTTTTAACAATTGCTTGGCAATCGGGAACACTAAATAATTTGGATTTAACTGATTTTCCTTGAACAGGAAATGCGGCATCTACTGGTAAATATCTTTCCCAAGGGATTGCTTTTGTTTGTTCAAATAATTGGTCGAATGTTGTCGCTCTGAAATCACCAGCAATAATTTTGACACGGTCCGCTACTCGCAGCCACATATTAGCACGCGCAATTGCTCGCTCGTCCCCTTCAAAATAAATTTTACCGTTTTCCGTTTTTGTATCAAAGCCTAATTTTTTCACTTCATCTGCTACGATCGATTCTAACCCCATTGCTGAAGTTGCTACTAATTGATGAGTCGTCATCTTCTCATCCTTTCTCTACCTATTGTTGAGTATCAGTTTTATCTTAAATATGAAGAAAAGCTCTCCGAATTAGTGGAGAGCTTGTTTAGTCAAGTATACCCATTAGAAAACCCAATAAGCCATGTTTTGTTATCACGTACTCAAACGGCTAAAGCCTCGTACAGTGAGTAGTAATCATCTATCTACAGACAAAGTCTGTCCCTCAATCCGTTCAATTCCTTCATGAGAGTGCCCCTACCATAATTTGGGTTTCTCGCTCGTGGGGTTTACCTCGTTCCACCTGAAACGTTTCCGAGTCAGCTCCGTCACTGTGGCACTTTCAGAGAACCTAGACCATATCCGAAGACTTAGGTGTTGTTCCCGCCGTCAGCTTTTACACTGCCTTAGCTTATTTTTTGGCTAAGCACGAACACTACGGTCATCTCAGAACCGTGCGAGCATGGACTTTCCTCTACAACGTCAAGCGTTGCAGCGATTACCTGGATTCACTAAATGGTTTCTTCATTATACAAGATTTTCGTTAGGAAAACAATGACTCTCGGGATGTTCAATTATTCGTACAACTTACTTCCGAATACATGTTTTTCAAGATTTGATAGTCTTTTTAAAATATCGAAGTTCGTTGAACCATTTGAAGGCGACGAAACTTGTCGTTTTGGTGCATCTAATAATTCTTCATGTAAACGTTTGTTCTCAGCTTTTAATGATGCGATTGTCATTTCAAATGTTTCATAATCTTGAATAATATCGTCTAAAAATTGGTCTACATCATCTTGATTATAGCCACGTAGTCCCGTTTTAAATTCTTTTTCCAAAATATCTTTAGAGTTTAATTTTGATTCCATATTCATCGTCCTTCCATCTTTGCATACCTTGTCTAATTATATCATAATTTAGATTTTTACGTTCAATTCTTATAATTATTTCTGTCGAAGGTTGCGGTTGCCCGGGAAATATTTTAGTTATTTTCATCTAGTGTGATTATTTCTTCTGCTCGCCTTTTGGTGACATGATTTTTTATTTCACGAAGCTAATCTTATTCAATCTTCTTCAAAAGTCGATTTAATCGTTTTTCAAATGCATTCTTTAGTTTTATCTTTTTTGTCTCAGTCAATTCAGGTAATGCTTCAATTAATTTAAGAGCTTCTTGTGAATAAATAATCGCTTGATTAAATCGTTTAAACAAATGTTCATCGATTTTTGCGAGTTCTTCATACGCATTTATTTTAAATTGAAGTGGTAAGTGAAGTAACGCATTTCTAAACGATTGATAAGCATCTTCCTTCCGATTAAAACGCTTATAATTAAATCCTATGTAATAAAAAGCCATTGATGCCTCTTCTTTTTCATACGTCGAAGTGATTTGATCGAATTGATCCTGACTTTTTTCATACATTTTTAAATCAGCAAACCACTTCCCAATATTCGTTGAAGTCAATGCTGTCTCTGTATAAGACTCTTCTAATAGCAATTTCGAAGAATGGATAAATAACGTAAGCAACGATAGAATATCCCATTCATTATGGTAAAGTACTTTTAACAAAGCATGTGGGTCGCCATTTTTCACAGCATCTAAATAAATAATCGGAGCTAAATGACCAGGAATATCTCCAACGCGTTTAAATCCTAGCTTTTCAATTTCGATACTAGTTAATTTAAATTGAGTTAAATCACCTTTCCACACCCTTCGAGAACCGTGAAGTAAATCGATATGATGTGGGAGAGACAATTTCGGTAAATACGTTCGGTTAAGCGTCCATCTTGTTTCAAGCTGTGGCCAATCAAAACTTTTTCCGTTATACGTAATAACGGTTTGATTTGGCTTCCATAAACCAGTTTCATATAAAAAAGCGGTTTCATGACTAGGATCCGCCATTAAATGTTGTGTTAATTCGAATTGATTATTTTTAAAAACTAACTGACCACTTAAAAAGATATAAGTTCCTGTTCCTTTTAAACCCGTCGTTTCGGTATCAAAAAAAACAACATTTTGTCCATTTGTAGATATGGGATGTTCTACTTCTAGTTGGTTCCATAATTCGAAGGCATGGAAAACATCTGATAACTTAAAGGATCCGTGAAAAAATTGAGGAGAATAGACCGTCTTCTTCAAAAAAACCAGGCCAAATTGATTTTCGATAACTTCTAATCCAGCATCCTTCCAAGTCTCTAAATATGCAGGAGGACTAGGCATAACAAAAGAAGCCAACGATGTTTCTTTCGCTGGCTTTTTTTTGACTAATTTTTTCATTTGTAATAAATTCTTTTCGAATGACATAAAGGTCACCTTTTTTATTGTAATTGTAGATACGCTAATAAGTTCAAAACATCATCTTTCATCCCGATGCTCGCTTCTTGAGCTCCAATACATGCTGGGCACCCTTGATCGCAAGGACAATTTTTCACATGTTGATACACATGCTCTAATAAGGTCGGCCAAACTTCATACACACGCTCACTAATCCCAATTCCGCCTGGGTAACTATCGTATACGTAGAAAGTTGGTAATTCAGAATGTGTTGATTTGACTTGTGCAACTACATGAATATCTCTTCGGTCACATTGAACAAATAAAGGTACGAATAACCCTATCGAAGTAGCTGTTCCCGTCATGGCATCTGACAACATAGAATCTGTCCATGTTTTGGGACGATTAAAACTAATCCAACTCGACGACGTATGAAGTTCTTCTGGTGGTAATTGGATTGGTCCAGATCCAATATTATCATGTGAATCAAACCGAATTTTCTTGAATATCGTAGCCATGGCTAATATGGATACATCCCCATAATAAATAGAAGCTTGCTCAAATTCAATCACTTTGTCTTCACTCATTACTTTTAATTCAACCGCCAAATTTGCATCAGTAAAATAATCTACGTCTACTTCTCGGACAAAGGCTTTCTTTTCTTCCCAGTCTAATTTTTCAACTTGAAATTGTATACCTTGGTGCAAATAGATTGCTTCTTCGTGAAGAAGTGTCATCGAACTGTATCGATCCATTTCGCCAAGAACTTTTGTTGCCGCAGGAACCGTTTGATCAATAATCACAACATTTTCTTGCGAAGCAGAACGTAAACTAATTTCATGTGCTGGAAACCGATCACTCATCCAGTGCCATTTATCAGAAGTACGGACCAATATACCTTCATCTTCTAAGTAAGCTAATAACTCTTGAATTTCAAATTCTCCATATTGATCGGTCATAGAAAATGGCAATTCAAAAGAAGCACATTTTAAATGATCCATTAAGATGATTAAATTCTCTGGATGGATTCGTGCTTCTTCAGGTGACTGTCCTAAAAGATAACCAGGGTTATTAACAATATATTGGTCTAATGCGGTAGATTGCGCAACATAAATAATAAGCGCTTCATCTTGACGTCTTCCCGCTCTACCTGCCTGCTGCCAAGCACTCGCGATGTTTCCAGGATAACCAGTCATAATGCATGCTTGAAGTTGGCCGATATCAACCCCTAACTCTAATGCATTTGTACTGACGACGGTTTGAATCGTACCATTTCTTAACCCTTTTTCAATTTCTCTTCTTTCAGACGGCAGGTAACCGCCTCGATATCCTCGAATAGATTCATCTTGAATTTTCTTTTTTGAAAGTTCTTTCAGATAAGTCACTAACATTTCGACTCGAACTCTACTTTTCGCAAAGACAATCGTTTGGATATTTTCTTTATAGAGTCTTTTAGCTAAATCTCTCACTTCTAAAATGGCACTTCTTCGTATACCAAATGTCGGGTGCACAATTGGAGGATTATAAAAAATGAAATTTTTAATCCCTGCTGGTGCCCCGTTTTTGCTGATCAACTGATGCGTTTCATTTGTTAAAGACTCTGCAAGTTCTTTAGGATTTGAAATGGTTGCTGACGTACAGATAAAAATAGGATTGCTTCCATAATAAGCACAAATCCTTTTTAATCGACGAATAACATGTGCTACATGACTTCCAAAGACACCTTTATATGTATGTAATTCATCAATGACAATGTATTTAAGGTTTTCAAATAATGAAACCCACTTCGTATGATGAGGCAAAATCCCACTATGAAGCATATCCGGATTGGTTAAGACGATATGTCCTGCTTTTCTAACTTTTGTTCGTATGGCCGGTGCAGTGTCACCATCAAATGTATAACTTAAAATGGATTGATCCATCTGTTCGATCAGTTCATGCAGGTCTGATTTTTGATCTTGAGCCAGAGCTTTTGTTGGAAACAAATACAAAGCTCGAGACGCTGGATTTTCAATAATGGACTGCAATACAGGTAAGTGATAACAATATGACTTTCCTGAAGCTGTAGGTGTGATTGCCGTAAATGATTGGTTAGCTCTCGCTAATTCATATGCTTCCCTTTGATGGGAATACAATTTTGTAATGCCTCTCTTTTTTAATGCGGAAACGATGGATTCATGTAAATCTGCAGGGAAATCTGCTAAACTAGCTGGTTTTTCTGGAACGGTATGCCAATGCACAATCCGTTCTTTCATCACTGCATCTGATTTCCATTCATTTAGTAATTCAGCAATTGATAAATTAGTTCGCATCTTGTTGTTCACCTGCCTGTTCAATCGCATTCATAAAGGTTTGTAAGGTATAGCAAGTCGATTGAATAGATTGTGCAAATCGTTTTTTGCCTGTTTCTTTATAAAAAGATTGGACTAAATATTGATTAAAAGCCTCAATTGCGGCATCAATTTGTTGGATTCTTATGTATTTAGGTCGATTCTCTTCAATCCATACTCTTGAATCTTCTCTCCATTGAATTAGAAAAGAGTGCCAATGATCGGCATGCGGTTTAACGGTTTCGAAGAAATCCGGAGTTGCGTCATCTTCACGCATTTGCAGATGGCGCGCTAAACAAAGTTGACTCTCTTGATAAACCAAATTTGTTTGGTGTAATAATGACATGACGGTCAACTCCCTTTTTCTCTTTATATTATCAAATATCGCGTCATTTAACCACTTTTACGGGAACAAACATTCCATTTCACTGTTTCTTCAGCCTCTTTCAAAACTCTTCCCAATACATGTCCTTTTTCAATGATGGTTGATGCTTGCTGGGATCTTTCTTGTAGAAAACGAACTTCTAAAATATGTTCTAACAAAGATAGCTGTTCAATCATTTCTTCAATTTTTTTCATGGTGGATCCCTCCCTTTTCGTTATCATTTCATGTTTTGACTGAAAAACCTATACGCCTGACAAAACTAGTAGCAATAAGACAAAACTTCTTCGGAATCGACAATGCTCATCGCAACCTTTTAAGGCTCAATACGTCTAATATGGTGTGGTATGATAGATGATATGCGAGGTGGTTACGATGGTCATTAAGTACCCAAACGGAAAATCTTATAGTCCTCAAAAAAAAACTTTAGAAAAAGTGAAAAATAAGGATTACACATACAGTAACAGGGGAAAAACCTTAGAGGATGAAATAAATGAATCGAACGAATACTATCTTCAACAAGGTCGGGCAGTTATCCATAAGAAGCCTGTTCCTATTCAAGTAGTAAAAGTTGAATACCCTTCTAGAAGTGCAGCCGTTATTAAAGAGGCTTACTACAGAACTGCTTCTACAACTGATTTTAATGGTGTTTGGCAAGGTGTGCATATTGACTTTGAAGCGAAAGAGACGCAAAATAAGACTTCGTTTCCTTTAAAAAATATTCATGCCCATCAAATAGACCATATGATGAAAGTGATAGAACAAAAGGGAGTAACTTTTTTAATCGTACGATTTTCATCGATTAATCGGTATTTTTTATACCCATTCCAGCCTCTTAAAATCGCCTGGGATCTTATGATACGCAATGGAAGAAAATCAATCCCCCTAGAAGAATTCGAGAAACAAGGATTCGAAATTACTCCAAGCGCATTTCCTAGGATTGATTATTTGAAGACTGTAACAAAAATGCTAGCACAAGAATCTGTGTAGCTTTGAAAGTGAGGAGACGTTCGTGAGTGAAAACAAAAGTTCTCGTGGACAACGTAGAAAAGAATTAGAGAAACAAAAGAAATCAAAACAATCATCTAAAAAGGGATTGTTTAAAAAAATCATTATGGCAGTCATTATTATAGGACTTGCCGGGTTATTATTTGGTGCTGGATTATTTGCATTTTATGCAAGCTCCGCCCCTGCATTAGAAGAAGAAAATCTGAAAGATCCGATTTCAACTGAAGTTTATGATATAAATAACGAATTATTTGCGACATTTGGAGCAGAAAATCGTGATTATGTCGGTTATGAAGAAATCCCGAAATTAATGGAAGATGCGATCTTAGCGACTGAAGATGTTCGATTCTATGACCATATGGGAATTGACTTCTACCGTTTAGGTGGTGCTGTTATTGCAAACTTCACTAGCGGCTTCGGTTCTCAAGGAGCTAGTACGTTAACACAACAAGTAATTAAGAACTCATTTTTACAAAATGAAAAAACCTTAAAACGTAAAGCACAAGAGGCATACCTAGCCTATCAGTTAGAACAAGAATATGAAAAAGAAGAAATCTTTGAAATGTACTTTAACAAAGTCTTAATGTCTGGACGTATTTATGGTTTTGGTACGGCATCACAATCTTTCTATGGTCGTGAATTAAAAGATTTACAATTACATGAAGTGGCTTTATTAGCCGGTATGCCACAAAGTCCAAATAATTTTAATCCTTTCAAGCATCCTGAATCAGCTGAAAAGCGTCGTAATATTGTTCTTCGCTTGATGGAACAGCATGGTAAAATCACTAAGGCTGAAATGGAAAAAGCTCAAGCAATCCCTGTTGCCGAAGGTTTACTGCCAGCAGAAAAAGTTCAAGCCGCGAGTACTAAAAAGTATGATGCATACCTTGATGTTGTTTTAAACGAAATTGAACGCAAAAGTGACGGCGATTCTTTATCTGACGGTTTAAAGGTCTATACTACCCTTGATCCTAAAGCACAAGAATCTGTAGAAAAAGCTCTGATGGGTGAAAACTTCCCTACAGAAAACATGCAAGCTGGTATGACCGTTATCGATACAAAAACTGGTGCGATTGTTGCTATTGGTGGTGGACGTGATTATGGTCCAGACCGTGGACTTAATTTCGCAGAAGATCGCAAGGATCGACATATTGGATCTACGGCTAAGCCACTAGTAGATTATGGCCCTGCGATTGAATATTTAAGCTGGTCTACTGGTCAAACAACCAATGATGAGCGATTTGAATATACATCTGGACAACAAATCAATAACTTTGATGGAGAATATTTAGGTGAAATGACGATTCGGGAAGCTTTATATCGTTCACGAAACGTCCCTGCTGTTAAGACATTCCTTGAAGTGGATTTAGAAAAACGCAAAGATTTTGCTAGTGCTCTTGGTATGCCTACTGAAAAATTAGGAAATGAATCATCTGCCATTGGTGGATTTGCAGGAATGAATACAATTGATTTGGCTGCTGCTTATGCTGCATTCGGTAACTCGGGAATTTACACTGAACCGTATACGATTCGATCAATTGAATACCGTGATGGTAAAACAAAACGCTCATTCGAACCGAAACCAACACCAGCTATGAAAGATTCAACAGCTTATATGGTGACTGATATGCTACGAGATGTTGTTAGTGAGCGTCGAGGTGCTTCAGGAGCTGCAGCTGCTGTTTCTGGCGTTGATATTGCTGGTAAAACGGGTACAACCAATTATTCTAAAGAAGAAAAAGAAAAATACAATCTTGGTAGTAGCTATGCACCTGATGTTTGGTTCGCTGGTTACTCAACGAATTACTCAATTTCTGTATGGACGGGATATGAGAAAAGAGATAAGGGAATTAACACTGCTGATAGAAATGAACGCACATTTGCACAACGCTTATTTAAATCAGTTATGACAGATGTTTCAGCAAATAAAGAAACGGCGAAGTTCAAACGACCAAATTCTGTTATTGAAGCTACAATTGAACTTGGGTCTTCTCCCCTTCGCTTAGCTAGTGATTACACGCCTGATGAATTGAAGCAAACTGAATTATTTGTTCGTGGTAGTGAGCCAACACAAGTTTCTGAAACATACGAACAAATTGAAATTGAAGCACCTTCAAAATTAAAAGCTGATTATAGCGAAGTCGATCAAACTGCCACTCTTTCTTGGGACCATAAAAAACCAAAACGTGGCAAAGATGATGTATCTGTTTCCTTTGAAGTTTCCGTATCAGTAGATGGTGCTGGTGCAACTGTCCTTCAAACAACTGACCAAAAAGGATTAATTGTTCAAGGGATTGAACCTGGGAAATCTTATACATTTATCGTAGTCGCAATTGCTGATGACGTTCGAAGCGAACCAGCTTCTGCAACTTTAGAAATTAAAGCCGAAGAAGTTGAACCAGAACCAGAACCTGAAGAAGAAAATCCGGATGATGAGAATTCTGGAAATGAAGGTAATGGAAATGGCAATGGAGACGGAAACGGAAATGATGATGACGAAGGTGGAACGGATGATGGCGGCACCAATGATGATGGTGGCGGTTCAGATGAAGAAGAACCTCCAGCTGATGAAGGTGACGAAACTACACCTCCTGAAGATGAAGAAGCAGACACATCGTCTTCTGATACACCTTAAAAACACAAAAGAAGCGAATCCACATATGGATAAGGAGTTCTCTTCAGAGGTGCAAAACACGAAATCAACCCCCAAATAGCAATTTAAAAAGAAATGATATTAGCATCGCTTTTAGCGGTGCTTTTTTGTGGTTTTCAGATAGAAAGAAATACAAAAAAACATTGAGTTTATAATCAATGTTTTTCTAGTTCTAATTTTTAGTAAGTTTAATTTTCAATGTTCTTCTTCAACTAAAGCACTCGTTCGTATTATAAGGTCAGCCAGATTTTTCTGGTTGACCATTTTTTATATCGATATATGATAGCGGTAGCCGGGGT
>NZ_JBHZRU010000002.1:0-250150 GCF_043641925.1 Paenisporosarcina quisquiliarum | reverse complement strand
ATCTGCACGCATCTCCATTCTTACTTGTTTCTCGACAATTCAAGTATATAAGATATGGATGATGTCGTGCTTTTTTCATGCGCTAAATTGTGTGCTTACCCCAACATTTATTATAGAACCCAAAAAACAAGACGCAAGGGCATCCTAGCGTCTTGTTTTTTTATTCAACTTCAACTGATTCCAAGTAAGTTTGAATTTCTTTAATGCCATCAACCGTGCGCACTAAAATGCTTGGATCTATAATCGTAATTACACGATTTTCTAAATTGGCTACAGAAGAAAAATACTGTGTTTTAGAATAATTCACCAGTCCAATTTGTTTTAAATCTTCATTAGCAATATCTAAAATCTCTTTTGCTTCTAACACTAAAAGACCTATAAACATTTCTTCGGTTTGTAAAACGATTACACGAACTTGATCATCCGAACTGGCACTGCGGCCGTACAGGATTTGTTCAAAATCCACGATTGGAACAAGTTCTCCACGAATCTTCATTAACCCTAAGAAATAGTTTGGTAAATGAGGAATTGGGTTAACTTGTTCTAATTTTTCAATTGATACGACATGTTCGACAGGAATAGCATAATCTTCATTTCCACAACGAAACACAACCACTTTGACACTTGACATACTCAAACCCCCACAGTTGTTTTATGATTTAATAGCCGAAACTTTGACAATCTCAACTAACAAATCTGATAACTTTTCAAGCTCTTCAACTGGCATACGTTCATTTTTTGTATGAATTTCTTCATACCCGACAGAAAGATTGACTGTTGGGATCCCAAATCCAGCGATGATATTTGCATCACTGCCTCCACCGCTTGCTGCTAATAAAGGCGTGCGTCCTACATTCTTAACAGCTTGTATCGCTACCTTTGTGACATGTTCCTCAGGACCAAAGCGGAAACCAGGGTACATAAGCTTCACATCCACTTCAGCAGAGCCACCCATATCGGTCGCAACTTTTTCAAAGACCGATTGCATGTGCTCCGTTTGTTTGGTTAGTTTGTCTTCCACAATTGAACGAGCTTCAGCTAAAATATGAACTTCATCACAAACGATGTTTGTTGCTCCTCCGCCCTCAAAACGACCGATATTTGCTGTAGTTTCTTCATCAATTCGTCCTAAAGACATTTTCGAAATGGCTTTCGCCGCAATATTGATTGCTGATATTCCTTTTTCAGGAGCTACACCTGCATGAGCAGTCTTCCCTCGAATCGTAGCCCAAATTTTCGCTTGATACGGTGCTGACGTAACAATTCCGCCTACTTTTCCATCTGAATCGACAGCAAAACCATATTTGGCATTGATAAGTGATGCATCAAGTTCCTTAGCTCCAGCTAAGCCACTCTCTTCGCCAGAAGTAATGATAAACTGAATATCTCCATGATCAATCGACTCTTCTTTTAAGCGTTTAACCATGTCGAATAATGCTGCAATACCTGCTTTATCATCAGCACCCAAAATAGTTGTTCCATCTGAGTAAATATATCCGTCTTCACGTAATTCGGGCTTAATGCCTTTTCCAGGAACTACTGTGTCCATATGACAAGTAAAGTAGATTGGATCAACATCAGCTTTATTTCCCTTTAATGTCGCAATGAGATTGCCTGCGCCATGGCCACTTCTCGTAGCAGAATCGTCTTCAATAACTTGAAAGCCTAACGCTTCCATTTTTGATTTTAAGATAGGTGCAATCACTTGCTCATGTTTTGTTTCAGAGTCGATTTGTACTAACTCGAAAAATTCGTCTATTAAACGTTGATTTGTCAAATGAAAAACTCCTTTATAGTGGGATATTACCGTGTTTCTTAGCTGGTCGTGATTCCTTCTTATTTCGCATCATATCAAGTGCTTGTATAAGCTTAATTCGTGTTTCTCGAGGGTCTATAACATCATCCACCATCCCACGAGCGGCAGCTACGTAAGGATTTGCGAATTTTTCACGATATTCCTCGATTTTTGTCGCACGCGTTTTTTCCGGATTGTCGCTTTGCGCGATTTCCCGGGAAAAGATTACGTTAGCTGCGCCTTGAGGACCCATCACGGCAATCTCTGCATTCGGCCAGGAAAACACTAAGTCTGCGCCAATTGATTTAGAGTTTAATGCAACGTAAGCGCCACCATAAGCCTTTCTTAAAATGACGGTCATTTTAGGAACAGTTGCTTCTGAGTATGCATACAAAATTTTGGCTCCGTGACGAATAATTCCGCCATGCTCTTGTTTAATACCTGGGAAGAATCCAGTTACATCTTCAAACGTAATGATTGGGATGTTAAACGAATCACAAAAACGAATAAATCGTGCAGCTTTATCAGAAGAATCGATGTCTAATCCTCCTGCCATGACTTTCGGTTGATTACAAACTAACCCAACAACTTCACCTTTGATTCGAGCAAGTCCAATTACTACATTACGAGCGAATTCCTTTTGAACTTCCATAAATGAATCTTGATCGACTACTTGTTCGATTACTTTTCGAATATCATACGGACGAATCGCATCAAATGGAATAACTTCCGTTAATTCAGGTCGGTAATCATCTTTCATATCAGCTTCCAGTCTAGGCGGTTTTTCATCATTATTTTGCGGTAAATAACTTAACAAATCTCTCACTTGTTGTAAAATTTCTTGTTCGGTTTTCGCACGGAAATGGGCATTTCCACTAATTGCATTATGTACTTTTGAGCCACCCAAATCCTCAGCTGATATTTTCTCACCCGTAACCGTTTCAATTACTTTTGGTCCGGTAATAAACATTTGGCTTGATTCATCCACCATAAATACAAAATCAGTGATTGCTGGTGAATAAACTGCACCTCCAGCACACGGTCCAAGGATGACAGAAATTTGTGGAATAACACCAGAATAAATTGAATTTCGATAGAAAATTTGACCGTATCCATCTAATGAAACGACACCTTCTTGAATACGTGCACCACCTGAATCGTTTAACCCAATAAAAGGCGCGCCATTTTTAGCTGCAAGATCCATTACATTTGCAATTTTCATCGCATGCATTTCACCTAAAGCACCACCGAAGACCGTAAAATCTTGTGAAAATAAATAGATTGGGCGTCCATTAACTTTTCCGTATCCAGTTACAACCCCTTCACCTGGTCCCTTTTGCTTGTCCATCCCAAAATCAACTGTACGATGCTCAATAAAAGGATTCAGCTCTACAAATGTACCTTGATCGACAAGTAAATCAATACGCTCTCGTGCGGTTAATTTACCTTTAGCATGTTGACGTTCAATACGTTCGTCTCCACCACCAAGTTCAATTTCACGTTTCCGATCATATAACTCACTGATTTTTTCATAAATGTCCATGTGTTTACTCCTTTAAACCTGTTTTGTCACAAAGTTCATATAAGACACCGAATGAAGATTTTGGATGTAAGAACGCGACCTGTGCGCCACCCGCTCCAATTTTCGGTTGTTCATTTAAAACACGTATTCCTTTTTCACGAAGTTCTTTCATTCGCTCTTCAATTCCTTCCACACCAAAAGCAATATGATGGATACCTTCACCTTTTTTCTCAATAAAAGAATGGATGGCACTTTGTGTGGACATTGGTTCAAGTAGTTCTAATTTAACGTTGCCAGCATCAATAAATGCTACGCGAACGGATTCTGATGCTACTTCCTCGATTTTTAAAACGGATAAACCGAGTGTTTCTGTATAATAAGGGATTGTTTCATCTAAATTTTTTACGGCGATGCCAATATGATCAACCTTTTTCAAAATAGCCACACCCTTCTGTATTCTCCATTCTCTATTGTACCGATTTCTTTTTGAAAACTCTACCTCTTGTGAATTTTTTCAGTTTCTACTAAACTTAAACTATCGTTCGTTAAAGGAGTTGTATCGTATGCGTAATGCAAATTTTCGTAAGTTCATCGTCTATTTAATGATCATCATGATGGTTTTATCTAGTGCCTTGTTTGGGCTAAGCTTATTCTTTTAACAAAAAACAGCTTCCGAGGAATTATTATTCCTTAGAAGCTGTCTTTTTTTTTATTTTAAAACCGACGAATTTTCGTTTAATGCGTAAATATTGTTCCATTTCTTCGATAAACTGATAAAGTGCAGCCATTGCCAAAAAGTTATCATGATCTTTAGGAAGCGGCATTTTCGAGAACTCTTCTTTTACATCATCTAGTTTGGAAATAAAGGTATTCGCTGTATTGCCTGAATGGACATGATTAGCTAAATCCTCAATAAATTCACCTACATGATGTGAATGTGAAATAGTGACTGGTAAAGCTGTGATTTTTGGAAGTACTCTTTCAATGATTTCAAATTGTTGTTCTCTCATATCAAAATATAAATAATATAAATTTTGTCTTCGATTTAAATGGTTTTCAACATCTTGGTAAGCGAGTGCTTTCCCTTTTTCAATTACTTCTGCTGCTTGGACAAGTTCATTTCCATCCCAGTCTGAATCTCCATTCCGTAAATAGAGTGCAATTTCATGAAATATTTTAGAATAGAGTGCTTCTAAATCTAAACGATATTTTTTTAAATCTTTATCGATACTTGGCATATACATATTGACCACTAATGCCACACCAAAACCTACGGCCATTAATTGTGTTTCATTCCACAGTAAAGACAAGGATAACGATTTAGCATCAAATAGATGCAAGAGAATGACCACACTCGATACAAAACCATCTTGAAATTTTAACGAGACTAATGTCGGAATAAATAACACTAAAATAAGACCAAACACAAGTGGATGATACGATATTCCTTCAAAGAATATGAAAGCAAATCCAACACCAATGACACTTGAAATAATACGAGCATATACCGCACGAACAGATTTTCTCTTTGTTGGTTGAATACATAAAACCGTCAAAATAAAAGCTGAACTGTAGTAATCTAAATCTAAATACATTGCGATTAACATCGCAATACTCGCTCCAACCGCTGTTTTCAAAGTTCGATACCCTATACGAAATTTCCGTAAATCCATTCCACCCTCACCCCCTTCTCAAAATGACGTAAGCAAAAGAGCACTGAATAACAGTGCTCTCGTTTTCTACCTTATAGCTCATCACAATGTTCTTCAAACAGTGCTTGTATATGAGTAATTACGGACATTGGATCGTGACCTTCAATTTCATGACGACCGATCTCAGCAACAAGTGCTCCATCTTTCATTAAAACGAATGATGGGGATGACGGCAAGTGCTCATCTCCAAATAGCATACGGGCTTGAGCAGTAGCTTCTTTGTCTTGTCCTGCGAAAACTGTTACGAGATGATCGGGACGTTTATCATAATGAACAGCATTTGCAGCTGCTGGACGAGCTATTCCCCCAGCACAACCACATACTGAATTAATCATAACCAATGAAGTACCTTTGCGAGAGAACGCTTGTTCTACTTCTTCAGGAGAAGTCAATTGTTCATACCCGCTAGCCTCCATTTCACCACGTGCTTGACGAACTATATCGTTCATTAATAAATTAAAATCCATATTCATTGTTAAAACTCCTCTCAAACTTCTGTATTAATAATAGCAGTTCATGAATACCCACGCAAAAACTAGGATTTATTATCTAGAAAAAGTTGTTCAATTGCTTGTGACACGGTTTTATTGCCTTTTAGTATCTCTGCTTCTAAGCTCTTAACAGTTGTTTTCGTATGAGGTTGCTCATAGAATTGATCCATTAAGCGATCGACAATCATTGTATGGAACCAATCTTTTGTTTGCGACTGTCGTCTTTCGATGAAGAAACCTGATTTCATAAGTGTATCTTTAAAGGAACAAATAATTTGCCATGTTTCTTCAATTCCAACGTAATCTTTCGACGAAGCGGGTATTGCTTTAGTTGTCCACCCTGGGCTTGCGGGTTGTAAAAAATGCAAAATTTGTTGGTACTCAGCGACTGTTTTCTTCGCCATTTTTGCATTGTCGCCATCAGCTTTGTGAACGATTATTAAATCCGCTAATTCCATTATTCCTTTTTTCATCCCTTGCAGTTCATCACCAGCACCGGTTAAAACTAACAATAAAAAGAAATCAACCATTCCCCTAACAATCGTTTCACTCTGACCGACGCCAACGGTTTCGATCAAAATCACATCGTAGCCCGCCGCTTCGCATAGCAACATCGTTTCTCGTGATTTTTTATGAACGCCACCTAAAGTTCCAGCAGTTGGTGATGGACGAATAAAGGCATTTTCATGTCTCACAAGTTCTTCCATCCGCGTCTTATCTCCTAATATGCTTCCACCGGATATAGTGGAGCTAGGATCTATCGCTAACACCGCTACTTTAAAGCCTTCATCACATAAAAACTTGCCAAATGCTTCAATAAAAGTACTTTTACCAGCACCAGGTACGCCCGTGATTCCTATACGAATACTGTTGCCGGTGTGAGGTAATAGCTCTTGAAGTAAACGTTGCCCTGCACGTTTATCTGCAGAAACAGTACTTTCAAGTAAAGTAATGGCTTTGGCCAAATGGAGTCTAGAACCTTGACGAATTTCTCGTGAAAAATCATCGACAGAAATCTCATTTTTTTGAGACTTTCGAAATTGCTTTCGTGTTGCTTGCCCCATTCCATCATGAGTAGAATGAATGCCACTCATAACATGCATTGAATTTTTCTGTTGGTTCTTTTGACCATCCATTATTCCATCACTTCCTCATACCCGAGTCTTCTATAAATTTCTTCTATGACTTTACCAGCTGCTACTGGTATTACAGTTCCCGGTCCAAATATCGCTGAAGCTCCATTTTCTCGAAGGAAAGCATAATCTTGGGCAGGAATAACACCACCGACGACAATTAAAATGTCTTCTCGACCCAATTTGCTTAATTCATCACGAAGTGATGGAACGAGTGTTATATGGCCAGCTGCTAATGAACTCACACCAATTACATGAACATCATTTTCTACTGCTTGGCGAGCCGTTTCGGCAGGAGTTTGAAATAACGGTCCCATATCTACGTC
This sequence comes from Paenisporosarcina quisquiliarum, assembly GCF_043641925.1. Classification (GTDB taxonomy): domain Bacteria; phylum Bacillota; class Bacilli; order Bacillales_A; family Planococcaceae; genus Paenisporosarcina; species Paenisporosarcina quisquiliarum_A. Next base: position 243,171 of record NZ_JBHZRU010000002.1, on the reverse strand, counting down.
AAAGCCTAAGTCTGCAAAGGCAGTAGCAATTACTTTTGCCCCTCGGTCATGTCCATCCTGTCCCATTTTGGCGATCATAATTCGAGGTCGTCTGCCTTCGTTTTCTTTAAACTCATCGGTCATCTGTTTAACGGCTTTTATTTCTTCTTCATTTGAGAAGTTCGAGCTATAAACTCCACTCACTGAACGAATCACCGCCTTATGTCTACCTGATACAAGTTCTATGGCATCAGAAATTTCACCAAGTGTTGCTCGAACTCTAGCTGCTTGAACTGCACATGCTAGTAAATTTTCATTGCCTGTTTGAGCTGCAGAAGTAAGAGCAGTTAATGCAGCTGTTACTTCTGTTTCATTGCGCGTTTGTTTCATTTTTTCAATGCGGTCAATTTGTTTTTGACGAACCACGGTGTTATCAATATTTAATATTTCAATGGGATCTTCTTCTGATAAACGGAATTTATTAACGCCAATAATAATTTCTTTACCTGAATCGATTTGAGCTTGCTTTTTAGCAGCTGCCTCTTCAATCTTCATCTTTGGTAAACCTGTCTCAATCGCTTTTGCCATACCTCCAAGCTCTTCGATTTCCTCGATTAATGCCCAAGCTTTTTGCATTAACTCATCCGTCAGTTTTTCAACTGCATAAGAGCCGCCCCAAGGGTCAATAACCTTCGTCATCATCGTTTCTTCTTGTAAGAAGAGCTGAGTATTACGAGCTATACGTGCAGAGAAATCTGTCGGTAATGCGATCGCTTCGTCAAGTGCATTCGTATGAAGAGATTGCGTATGACCCATAGCAGCGGCATTTGCTTCGACTAAAGTGCGAGTGACATTATTAAATGGGTCTTGTTCAGTCAAACTCCATCCAGAAGTTTGTGAATGTGTACGCAGTGCTAATGATTTTGGATTCTTCGGGTCAAACGTTTTCATCATTTGAGCCCAAATACGTCGAGCGGCTCTCATTTTTGCGATTTCCATAAAATAATTCATTCCAACCGCCCAGAAAAATGACAATCGTGGCGCAAATGAATCAATATCGATTCCAGCTTTAAGTCCTGTACGTACATACTCTAATCCATCAGCTAATGTATAGGCTAATTCAATGTCGGCTGTTGCTCCCGCTTCTTGCATGTGATAGCCAGAAATCGAAATGGAGTTAAACTTTGGCATTAACTTCGACGTATATTCAAAAATATCGGCTATAATTTTCATCGACATTTCAGGTGGATAAATATATGTATTTCTTACCATATATTCTTTTAATATGTCATTTTGAATGGTTCCAGCAAGTTGCTCAGGTGAGACGCCTTGTTCTTCAGCTGTCACGATATAGAATGCGAGAATTGGTAAAACGGCTCCGTTCATTGTCATAGAAACAGACATTTGATCCAGTGGTATGCCATCGAACAAAATCTTCATATCTTCAATAGAATCAATAGCAACTCCAGCTTTCCCAACGTCTCCAGTAACACGGGGATGGTCTGAGTCATAACCTCGATGTGTAGCTAAGTCAAAAGCGACTGACAAGCCCTTTTGCCCCATGGCAAGGTTACGACGATAAAATGCGTTACTTTCTTCGGCAGTTGAAAATCCAGCATACTGACGCACAGTCCATGGACGTGACACATACATAGACGGATATGGCCCTCTTGTATTGGGAGCTATCCCTGGCAGGTCTTGAGTATGTTCAAGTGATGCGATATCATTCTTTGAATATCTTTGTTGTATTTGAATGCCTTCATTCGTTAAAAAAGAATCCGTAATGGTATTGTTTAATTGGTTATTAGAGAGAATAGTTTCGATTTGAATTGACTTAAAATCAGGTTTCATCTGTGTGACCTCCTGCTTCATTCCAATGAACAAGTTCTTGCATTTTAGCAATTATATCTTGTCCCGCATAAATACTGCCATTTAGTCCAAGTTCTTTCCAAGTAGTTTCTTCTTCAAATTTGCCTGCAACATCCAAGAACATGTCATTAGATTTCAGTTCTAGCAAAGATGGCATAATTTCCTTCGTTAAATCATCCTTAGCAGCAACAATTGCATAAGCAATCTCATTCTTTTTCAACCAGTGCCATGCATCTTCTACTTTTTCAAAAACTGGACTCATTAAAGGATTTAATCCTCCTGCTTGTAAAAATCCTTGAACGAAATCGGCTCTAGGTTTCACTTCTTTTAACAAACCAAATGAGACTACCGCGGATTTCAAAGAGTTCGTTTGGAACTTTTCTCTAAGGTTCTCAAAAGGAACTGCCAGACGATCAACGTCTTCATTCATGACTGATGGACTTACGATATCACTTGGATTAGCATACATATTTGTCCCGATTAACGATGCTTTGCGAGTTGTAAGAGCCGTTTTTCTCTTTGAATGAACTTCATGTACAAGATCCATTAAATAAATTTCACGTGATGTTTCTTGCATTGACTGGATTTTAATAAACAACGCCCATGATTCACGCACTAAATCAGACGTTAGTGACTCGATATAGTAAGATCCCGAAGATGGATCAATGAATTTGCTTATCATCGTTTCTTCTCGAATAACTAATTGAACATTACGTGCAATTCGCTCAGATGTTAACGTGCTGCCTGTTAATACATCATGAGGGTAAACCATTAAAGCATCTGCACCGCCAAGCACTGCTGAAAAAGCAGCATTGCCAGCTCTCAGTAAATTTACCGTATCATCGAGTTTCGAATAGGAACGCAAAGAAGTGTCAGCGAATAATGGGATATTTGTCCCATCCACTCCATATGCGGAGATAAACGCTTTCCATAACACACGGAACGCTCTTAATTTAGCAATTTCCATAAAGAAATTCGTATCTACTGAAAATTGAACAGCCAGAGAAGATGAAAAGTCAGGTGTATTTTCAGCTATTTTTGCAAATGACAGCAAGGCACTTGTTAACTCATGGATCGCTGTCCCACCCGCATAATGAATTTCACTAGTAGAAACGAGCATATTGACAGATGGAATGGAAACCCCTTTTACATAACCTGTTACTACTTGTAACTCTTCCTTCGTTAGAAGTGAAAAGACCCCTAAAATTGAATCATTTTCGTTTTCAACGGAAAAATAGAACGGATGTTTTTTGATTAAGTCCTTTAATTGATTTAATTCTTCAGAACTCCATTCAAAGGATGATGTTGAAGCCAAATAAACAATCATATCATTGCCGCGGCTTAGTTGATCGACAATTTTTTGTAAGAATTCATGTGCTGACGTTGCAACGGCCGGTTGTGCAATCATCCATTTCGAATCTTGTTTTGCTGAAGAGATTATTTCAGAGTAATTTATTGACTTATTTAGATGTTCTTCTGTATATAGTGGTTGAAGTTGAATTCCTTCAAAGGTTGGAGTGATTAATTGATCGAATGATTTACCTTTTAGTGAATGAACGGCTTCTACTTTCCAGTCGTCGTAAGAAGCTTTTGGAAATTGAATAGTTTTCATTTTTGTGATTGTCATGTGGATGCTTTCGCTTCCCTCCTTTAGATCTGTTGCTTACTTCTAGTCTAACTTAGAAAGGGCTTTCATAAAAGCAAAAAAAGCCCGATGACCGAGAGTTTCGGCATCGGACTTTATTGATAAGTTTAGTTTCAAGTTAAATCTCGAACGAATGTTCAACATACTTTCAACGAAAAGTAGGTTTCACAATCCGCATGAGTTCTGCTTAAAACTTTTCATTAATAAACGGAAGTGTTTTCTTTTGTCATGTTTTCAAGAATTTCTTTCACACGCGCAAGGAAACGTCCACAAACTAATCCATCAAGAACTCGGTGATCAAGTGATAAACATAGATTTACCATATCACGAGGTGCAATCATGCCGCCCGCCATAATAACTGGACGCTTAACAATAGATTCCACTTGCAGAATTGCTGCTTGTGGGTAATTAATGATACCCATTGATTGAATAGAACCAAATGAGCCTGTGTTATTAACAGTAAATGTACCACCTTGCATTTCATCAGATTTCAACTTACCTGCACGTACTTTAGCTGCAAGTTCATTAACTTCACGACCAATGCCTTTAATGGTTTTTTCATCTGCATTTTTAATAACTGGAACATACAATGCATCTTCAGTTGCTACAGCGATTGAGATATTAATATCTTTTTTCTGTACGATTTTGTCGCCCGCCCACATTGAATTCATCATTGGGAATTCTTTTAAAGCTTGAGAAACTGCTTTGACGAAGAATGCAAAGTAAGTAACATTAAATCCTTCTTTTTTCTTGAATTCATTTTTGATTGAATCACGGTATTGAACTAGGTTCGTAACATCTACTTCAATCATTGTCCACGCATGTGGTGCTTCGTGTTTACTACGTAACATATTAGCTGCAATTGCTTTACGAATGCCTGTAACAGGAATTTCGATATCGCCTTCGGCAACAGGTACATTTGCTGCTGCTGCAGGTTTCGATGCAGCCGGTTGAGCTGGTGCTGATACTGTTTCTTGTTGAGGAGCAGCTTGTTCAGCTTTAGCAGTTGGGATGTTCCCACTTTCGATAATTGCTTGTAAATCTTTACGTGTAATACGCCCTTCATTTCCCGTACCTTCTACAAGTGTTAAGTCGATATCGTTTTCTTGAGCAAGTTTTAATACAGCTGGAGAATAACGAGCTTTCGACCCTTTTTCACGTTGAACAGGAGCTGCCGTTTTTTTCGATTCAGCAGCTGGCATTTCAGCGGCTGTTTCTTTTTCGGCAGGAGCATCTTCAGGAGTTGATTCTTCAGTAGAAGCGCCACCTTCAGTTTCGATTGTACAAACTACGGCACCTACTGCTAAAGTTTCGCCTTCTGTAGCGATTAGCTCTTTGATGACACCTGTAAATGATGAGGGAATCTCAGCTGTTACTTTATCTGTATTCACTTCTGCAAGTGAATCATATTTATTCACTTTGTCACCCGGTTGAACCAACCATTTTTCGATTGTTCCTTCTGTTACGGATTCACCGAGTTGAGGCATTTTAATTTGTTCGATTGCCAATTGTAACTCCTCCTTTCAGGTTAAAATTCTGCAAGTTCACGCATTGCTTTTTCAACTTTATCTGGGTTAATCATAAAGAACTTTTCCATTGTCGGTGCATATGGCATTGCAGGTACATCAGGTCCTGCTAAACGTTTAATCGGTGCATCTAAATCAAACAAGCAGTTTTCAGCAATGATTGCTGCTACTTCACCCATAATGCTACCTTCCATATTGTCTTCAGTAACAAGTAGTACTTTTCCTGTTTTTGAAGCAGCTTCAATAATTGCTTCTTTATCTAATGGATAAATTGTACGCAAATCAAGAATATGAGCAGAAATTCCGTCTTGCTCTAAACGTTCAGCAGCTTGCAGTGCAAAGTGGACAGCTAAACCATAAGTGATAACAGTAATGTCTTCACCTTCACGTTTAACATCTGCTTTACCAATTTCGATTGTGTAATCATCTTCAGGCACTTCGCCTTTGATTAATCGGTAAGCGCGTTTGTGCTCGAAGAACATAACTGGATCATCATCACGAATAGCAGCTTTTAGTAAGCCTTTTGCATCATAAGGAGTTGAAGGAATCACGATTTTCAAACCAGGTTGGTTTGCAAAGATCGCTTCAACAGATTGTGAATGGTAAAGTGCACCGTGAATTCCCCCACCAAAAGGTGCACGGAAAACGATTGGACAAGACCAGTCATTATTTGAACGGTAACGAATTCGAGAAGCTTCAGAAATAATTTGGTTAACGGCTGGCATGATAAAATCAGCAAATTGCATTTCTGCAATTGGACGCATACCGTACATTGCAGCACCGATTCCGACACCTGCGATTGCAGATTCTGCTAATGGAGTATCCATTACGCGATCTTCTCCAAATTGATCGTATAAACCTTGAGTAGCTTTGAATACGCCACCTTTACGACCTACGTCTTCACCAAGTACAAAGACGTTTTCATCTCGTTCCATCTCTTCTTTCATTGCGAGTGTAATTGCGTCAATATAAGACATAACTGCCATTATGCGTTCCCCCCGTCTTTTTCAGCATAGACGTATTTTAAAGCATCTTCTGGTGCAGCGTATGGCGCGTTCTCTGCATAATCCGTTGCTTCATTTACTTCTTTCATAATGCGATCATTTAAATCTTTTTCAATTTCTTCAGTAAGGATGTTCAATTCTGTTAAATAAGCAGCGAACTTACCAATTGGATCAGCCGCTTGCCCTTCAGCAAGATCTTCAGCTGTGCGGTATTGACGTTGATCATCATCAGATGAGTGAGCTGTTAATCGATGTGAAACGGCTTCGATAAGAGTTGGACCTTCCCCGTTACGGGCACGGTCAGCAGCTTCTTTAACCACTTTATAAACTTCTAAAGGATCTGTTCCATCAACGGTGAAACCAGGCATACCATATCCAATTGCACGATCTGAAACGTTTTTAGCAGCTACTTGTCTGTCGTAAGGAACTGAAATTGCATATTTATTGTTTTCAACCATCGTTATACAAGGTAATTTATGAACACCGGCAAAGTTTAATCCTTCATGGAAATCACCTTGGTTAGATGAACCTTCACCAAGTGTCACGAAAGTAACGAAATCTTTTTGTTTTATTTTACCTGCTAATGCAACACCCACTGCATGTGGAAGTTGAGTCGTTACAGGTGAAGAACCTGTTAAAATACGATTTTTCTTTTGTCCAAAGTGACCAGGCATTTGACGTCCACCCGAGTTTGGATCTTCCGCTTTAGCAAACGCAGAAAGCATCAAATCGCGAGCTGTCATACCGAAGTGTAAAACTACACCCATATCACGGTAATAAGGAGCGATATAATCTTTCGTGTTGTCTAGTGCGAAAGCAGCTCCAACTTGAGTCGCTTCTTGTCCTTGACAAGAAATAACGAAAGGAATTTTACCAGCACGGTTCAATAACCACATACGCTCATCAACACGACGAGCCATTAGCATTGTTTCAAAAATTTTAAGTACGTCATCATTTGATAACCCTAATTCTTCATGACGATTAGTTGCCATTTGTACATCCCCCTTTTTTGACTATCAGAAATTACATATGAATCGCTTTACCTTCAACTGCTAGTGCCGCTTCGCCCATAACTTCTGAAAGTGTTGGGTGAGGGTGAATAGTAGAAGCAATTTCCCAAGGTGTTGCATCAAGTACCATTGCAAGTCCTGCTTCAGAAATCATATCCGTAACATGTGGTCCTATCATATGAACACCTAGTATATCGTTCGTTTCTTTATCAGCGATGATTTTAACAAATCCATCAGACTCACCGTAAACCAATGCTTTACCAATGGCTTTAAACGAAAACTTACCTACTTTAACATCAATGCCTTTTTCTTTCGCTTGTTGTTCAGTAATTCCTACACTTGCAGCTTCTGGATTTGAATAAATACAACGAGATACTAAGTTGTAATCGATGGCATGCGTTTTTTGTCCTGAAATATGCTCAATAGCTGTAATTCCTTCATGAGAAGCCACATGAGCTAATTGCAATCCGCCAATTACATCTCCAATCGCATAAATATGAGACTCTTTTGTTTGGAAAGTATCTTTAACTTGAATAAAGCCCTTTTCAACAACGATATCCGTATTTTCAATACCAATACCCTCAACATTCGCTTGACGTCCAACAGAAACTAACATTTTCTCCGCAGTAAACGCTGTCGTCTCACCTTTTAATTCAGCAGATATCGTGACAGAATCCTTCGTTGTCTCTAAAGAGTCGGCTAAAACCTTAGCACTTGTCGCAAATTTAATGCCTTTTTTAGTTAATAACTTTTGCATTTCTTTAGAAATGTCAGCATCTTCAGTTGGGATAATGCGATCAGCGTATTCAATTACTGTAACTTCAACGCCGAAATCATTTAACATCGAAGCCCATTCAATTCCGATAACCCCTCCACCGACAATTAAAATCGATTTTGGTAATTCTGTCATCATCAATGCTTCGTCTGAACTCATTACCTGAGTTCCATCAATTGTTAAACCTGGTAGTGATCGTGGTCTTGAACCAGTTGCGATGACTACGTTTTTAGGTATTAACATTTCGTTTTCTTCTCCACTATTCATTTCTACTGAAATGGTACCACCTGGAGATGGCGAGAAAATAGATGGCCCTAACATACGGCCAGTACCTTCAAATACATCAATTTTCCCTTTTTTCATCAATCCTTGTACACCTTGATGAAGTTGGGAAACAATACTTTCTTTACGAGCTTGAACGCGTGAAAAATCTAGAGAAACTTCACCTGTATTTACTCCGAAATCTGCCGCATGGTTTTTAGTCGTTGCGTAAACTTCAGCGCTGCGAAGTAATGCTTTACTTGGAATACAGCCCTTATGAAGACATGTTCCACCTAAGTTACCTTTTTCAACAATTGCTGTTTTAAGACCTAATTGCGCAGAACGAATAGCAGCCACATAGCCACCTGTTCCTCCACCAATTATGACTACATCATAATTTTTTGCCATATGCTTATCCTCCTTTTACTTTGAATTCGGATAAACCTTCGCTTGTTCCTCACCGTTTAAAACACGAATCGCACCTTCAGTTAAAGCTTGCAATTCATTTTCACCAGGATGAACAATCACATCAGCAATCCAATTCACTCGTTTCGAAATAGCTTCGACAAAATCTTTACCATATGCTAAACCACCAGTTAAGATAATCGCATCGATTTTTCCTTCTAATACAGCACTCGCAGAACCAATTTCTCGAGCTACTTGGTAAGCCATAGCATCATATACAAGCTCTGCTTCTTGGTCACCTTTAGCAATTCTCTTTTCAACTGCTACTGCATCATTGGTTCCTAAATAACTAACTAACCCGCCTTGACCGACTAATTTCTTCATGATTTCATGGCGATAGTATTCACCAGAAAAACATAAATCAATTAAATCGCCTGCAGGAACCGTACCTGCACGTTCTGGACTAAATGGACCGTCACCATGCAAACCATTATTCACTTCTACTACTCGTCCATTTTCATGAACTCCTACAGTGATACCGCCACCCATATGAGTAACGATTAATCGCATATCTTCATATGCTTTACCACATTGTTTAGCATATCGTCGTGCAACAGCTTTTTGATTGAGTGCATGGAAAATAGATTTTCGTTCGATTAACGAAAACCCTGAAATGCGGGCTATTGGATTTAACTCATCCACAACGACTGGATCGACGATGTATGAAGGAATATTTAAACCTGTTGCAATTTCAAATGCTAAAATCCCACCTAAATTTGAAGCATGTTGTCCAGAAAAACCTTTTTTCAAATCTCTAAGCATTTCTTCATTAACCGCATAAGTACCACCTTCAATTGGACGAAGCAGGCCGCCTCTACCACAAACGGCCGATAACTTCGAAATGTTGATTCCTTCTTCATCCAATGCTTCTAAAATGGTTTCCTTACGAAATTCATATTGATCAATGATTGAAGAAAACTTGCCGATTTCTTCCGAAGAATGTCGGATCGTTTTCTCCATCAATAAAACATCGTTTTCAAAAACACCAATTTTTGTAGAAGTGGAACCTGGGTTGATAACAAGAATGCGATATGAATGTTCTTGCACAATGATTCCTCCCAAAAGACGTGATTAACGTCCGCTTAAAATATGTTTGCCATTTTGTAAGAATTGGCTACGTGATTTACCCACACGAGCAATACGCTCTTCTGCTAAACGGTCAGCTGCTAAGTAAGTAGGAATTCCTTCAGTACGTGAAATCTCCATTACTTTTGCAATGCTGTCATATACTGTTTCAACACGCTTCATCGCGCGCTCGCGGTTATAACCATATAATTCATCTGCTACGTTAATAACTCCACCTGAATTAATTACGTAATCTGGTGCATAAACAATTCCAAGTTCATGTAATTGATCACCATGTCTAGTTTCTTTTAACTGGTTATTAGCTGCACCAGCAACAACTTTAGCTTTTAATTGTGGAATCGTTTCGTCATTAATAATCGCACCTAATGCACATGGAGCAAAAATATCAACGTCTTGTGAGTAAATTTCATCAGTGTTTACTGCAGTAGCTCCAAATTCATTCACAACACGGTCAACTGAAGCTTGATTAATATCCGTAACAATTAATATTGCACCTTCTTCATGTAAATGACGGCATAAATTATATGCAACGTTACCTACACCTTGAACTGCAACACGTTTGCCTTCTAATGAATCACTACCGAATGCTTCCATTGCTGCAGCTTTCATACCACGGTATACACCATAAGCTGTTACAGGAGATGGATTACCTGAAGATCCAAATGCTGGAGAAATTCCAGTTACATAATTAGTTTCTTCATGAATTAAGTCCATATCTGCTACAGTTGTACCAACATCTTCAGCAGTTATGTAACGACCGTTTAGACCTTGAATAAAACGACCGAAAGCACGGAACATTTCTTCGTTTTTATCTTTTAATGGATCTCCGATAATAACTGTTTTACCACCACCAAGATTTAAGCCAGCAGCAGCATTTTTGTATGTCATTCCTTTTGCTAGACGAAGTGCATCTTCAATTGCTTCTTCTTCTGTTGCATAATTCCACATACGAGTACCACCAAGTGCAGGTCCCAATGTTGTATCATGAATGGCAATAATAGCTTTTAAGCCTGAAGTCTTATCTTGGCAAAACACCAATTGTTCGTAATCATATTTCTCCATATATTTGAAAATTTCCATTGTAAATTCCTCCTATAATAGATGTTTATTTTTGTGATGAGCAAATAGCTAATGCAAGTGAATTAAGTTTACTGTCTGCACTATCTGCACGTGAAGTTAAAACGATTGGAGCTTTTGCACCTTCAATAACTGCACCGACTTTTGCTTTTGCAAAATAAACAAGTGATTTGTACAAAATATTTCCAGCTTCGATTGAAGGGACTAACAAAATGTCTGCTCGTCCAGCATGTTCGCCTGAAATGCCTTTGTGTTGAGCAGCTTCAATTGAAATAGCATTATCTAAAGCTAAAGGGCCATCGATAATACAACCTTTTATTTGACCACGCATATTCATGCTTACTAATGCTGCTGCGTCTAAGGTTGGCTGCATATTTGGATTTACTGTTTCTACTGCTGCTAAAGGGGCAACGATTGGATTATTTACTCCTACGGCATGTGCTACTTTTACTGCATTTTGAATAATTTGTGCTTTTTGAGATAAATCCGGAGCAATATTCATTGCTGCATCCGTTACAAAAATCAGACGATCATAACCGTTAATTTCAAATGCAGCGACATGAGAAAGTACTTTTCCAGTTCGTAATCCAAAGTCAGGATTCAATACAGCCTTTAAAATTACTGCTGTTGGAATATGACCTTTCATTAACACATTTGCTTCATTCAAACGAACTGACTTCACAGCAGCTAAAGCAGCTTGCTGAGCGTCCTTAACATGCTGAGTATAAATCCTCGGATGATTCACTAAATGCGGGTAATGTTCGTTAATTAAAGCTTTTAGCTTAGGTTCGTCATCGTAAAGACGGAAACTAGCCATTTCGAGTTCAATTGCCAAACTTACAGCTTCTAAAACTTCAAGATCCGCAGCAGCTGCAACCGCTACGACATTTTCTGTAGACTCAGATGCTTGGCGAATTAAATCTTCTAATTTCATTTGTAATCACCTCACCACTCATAATTTAATCATAATATCGCCTTATAAGACAACGATGAAAACGCTTTATTGTACTCATTTTCGCCTTTTCTTGCATGCAAATTGTTGCAAACTATGCAATTATTTGCACAACGCGTTATTCCATATCATATTTTTCTAATTTGTAATAGAGCGTTCTAAGTGAAATCCCTAAATTTTTCGCTGTTTTCGATTTGTTGCCACCCATATTTCTTAATGTAGATGATAGGATCTCTTTCTCAATTCTTTCAATTTGATCTGCAAGTGGAAGAATCGGTTGATTTAATTGATTCATTTGAGATTCGGAAGGCTTCATCATTGAAATTGGCAAGTGGTGATCATCTAATATGGATTCAGTCGGCTTCATAAAAATCATTCCACGGCTAATGACATTTTCTAATTCTCTTACATTTCCTGGCCAATCATAAACTCGCAAGCGATTGTAGGCTACTTCAGAAATCAATTCTACATTACGCCCATACTCTTGATTTAACTTAACTAATAAACGTTCAGCGATCGCTTTAATATCTGTCTTACGATGTCTCAAAGGTGGAATTTGAATTGGCATTCGATTTAAACGATAATACAAATCCTCTCTAAATGTTCCTTCAAGCATCGCTTTTTCCATGTGTATATTGGTTGCAGCAATGACTCTTACATCAATAGGTATCGCTTTTGTTCCACCTACGCGAACAATTTCACCATCTTGTAAAACACGTAAAAGTTTGACTTGGGTACTACTTGAAAGTTCGCCAATTTCGTCTAAAAAGATACTACCGTGATTCGCCTCTTCGAATAACCCACGTTTCTCTCCACGTTTAGCACCTGTAAATGCGCCTTCTTCATAACCAAATAATTCACTTTCTAATAAATGTTCAGCAATGGCTGCACAATTAACACGTACGAATTTGTTGTATTTTCGATCACTCGCACTGTGTATAGCATGAGCAAATAGCTCTTTACCGGTACCAGATTCACCTCGAAGTAATACAGTGACAGGTGTTTTTGCGGCTAGCTTCGCTTGATCAATTGAAATCTTCATTTCTTTTGAATCGCCAATGATGTCATCAAACGTATATTTTGACTCTAACGTCCGGATAATACTCCTCGCTCGATCCAATTCCTTCATAAGTGAACGAATTTCTGTCATATCATGGATAACCCCAACACTACCTTTTAATCGATTGTTAACGATTATTGGTGCAACATTAACGATCACTTCACGTTTTGCTGGTCCGACTCGCATGTTTACTCCTCGAATCGCTTTCCTCGTTTGAAGTACTTTTAAATGCATACTTTCACCTTCACTAATATCTGCAGTTGCTGGCTTACCTATGATGTCTTCAGTCTCAAGACCAGTAATTCGAGTGTAAGCAGGATTAATGAGTAAGCCCTTCCCATCCTCATCAACGACAGAAATCGCATCATCACTTGATTGAATGATAGCTTGTAGCATAGTCTGAATTTCCTTCAAGTTGGTTATTTCTTCAGCTAAGTTCACCACTTCTGTTATGTCTTTGAAAATGGAAAATGCGCCAATTCGCTCGCCTTGTTCATTTACAACAGGAAATCTAGAAGTGACAATTTTTGATCCATTGCTTAAAACTAATTCCTTATTTAATTCGGTTCTTCCACTTTCAAAAATCCGTGGGAGTGCGCTTGTTGGAATAACTTCATAAATGTGTTTTCCTACAGCATCTTCCGCAGTTACATCTGTCATGCGAGCAGCACTTTTATTGAAAAAGTTTATAATACTATTTTTATCAACTCCGACCATACCTTCGTCAATTGAGTTGAAAATTAATTGTTGTTGATGGGCATGTTCTTTTGTTAACTGAAGCAACGTATCTTTTTCGGTTAATAATCGAACGAGCATATTAGCGACACTACCAGGGATTAGAACTACGTGGTCGTGCTTGGCTTTAAGGAGCGCTTGGTATACTTCAGTTTGTCCCGTTAAATCAAAAATCATATGTAAATCATTGTTGATATATTTGCGCCAATCATCATCAACTGTGATTTGATGTTGTTTAGCAATTTCTAACGCTGAAGCATTCTTATTAATATCAATAATAGCTTCCACTTCAAAAAATTCAGCTGATAAGAGTAACTTTAAAATAGCAGTTCCTCCAATACCCCCACCAACGAGCAACACTTTTTGCAAAGACATTCAAAACACCCCACTAACTGTATGCAATCTTTTGCAAATTCTATTTCTATCATACAAGATTCTCCTTGTCTTGACAAAGATATAGCGGCTAGTAAAATACAATGAAGAGGAGTGATTGTAAGATGGCTAGAATGCTCGCTTTCATCGTTTTACTAATCCCAGGTCTATTAGCAGCCGGGGGAATTAAATTGATAAGAGATACTTTTTTTGGAAAGTTAATTGGACCCATTCCCTTTTTATGGCTTCAAATGGTGATTGGGATTTTATTCTTAATTATCGGTTTAGGTTTTTTTGCAGGATTTTTATTACACCGTGATCGTAAAAACGGGAAAGTACAAGCGAAGTTTGCAAAAAAAAAGGAATCCTAATGTCATTATGACATTGAGATTCCTTTTTGTTTCTTTAAAACAATATCTGGGTAATCAGTTATCCACCCAGCAACAACTGGATGAGGATTGATGATAAAAGATTCTTTTCCATCAATTCCATAAAATCGTACTTTTTTAAAAGATTGCTCCGCTAAGTCTAAATTTTCTTTTTTATAGTATCGCTTATGCACATGGATAGCATCTGCGGCTGCTAGAAAAGAAAGTTGCTGCCAGTTTAATTTTTTTGTCCCTATGAAAGCAGTTTCAAGGGAATGATTTATTTTTTTAATTCGTTCCAAAACTTCATAATGAAAAGATGAGAAATGAATATCAATTCCTTCGAATGAACGAGCGAATATCAAATATGCACTATCATTTGCCGTCAAAAAAGATTCTTTTAGTTCCACGTTTAATTTCAACGAATTACGGATAGCAAATTGTAGCACTTCTTCGAACGTCATTACATGCTCACCGTTAAACTTTCGCCAAAACCTTCTTTTACCTAACTTGATTTTTTGAGCTTCTTCTAATAACAAATCAGAAACTTTTTTCGGGTTTCCAGCCAATCGCCAAAAATCAATATCATGTGTAACGATTGGTACGCCATCTTTTGTTAATTGAAGATCTATTTCAAGACCATCTGCACCCATTTCTTTCGCTTTCACAAAAGCAGTAAAGGAATTTTCAAGAGCATAAGCAGATGCACCTCGATGAGCGTAAATTGGCAGTCTAGACATTTAATACACCATTTTCTATTTTAAATACACCTGATGTCACATGATTGAGTGATTTCGTTTTTGAACCAACTTGAATATGTGTTCCTGCATGTGCTTCTTTTGTAACTCTGATCTCACATTCGTCCGGTGTTCGTAACGTAACCAAAATTTGTTGAATTTCCTTGTCTAATTGTGAAGAAAGTTTCTGTTTCTCTTCTAATAACCGCTTAGATTCTTCATAAACCCCGATTTGTTGCGGAGACATTTTCCCTAACATTAACTGAAGTTGAGTAACTTTTTTCTCGAATGAATAAATTTCTTCTTGAATCTCTCTCAATTCAACTGCTTTAATTTTCACTTCATTTTGAAGGGCTTGTCGGTTAATACCATGTACGATTAAATCGGTTTTTCTTTCTAAATGATTTCCGGAATAAGCAGTGGTTATCACATTTATAGCTTCTGTCCGACCACCAATAATTTTCCCTTTTAATTCATTCACGAAAACATTATTCGCTCGAATGGTTGATCCTAAAGCATAATAGCCTATATGGATGTCTTTGTTTGCGGAAAGAATACTCTCATTTGAATGTTTGACAAAGATTGAACCACCAGCCTCAACCAGCGACTCTCCTTTGCCAAAAATGCCGCCACGAATATAAATGTCACCATGAACAGACTGAATATGTTTCGCATGAAAAACGCCATCAGAACTTTCAATGGAAATATCACCAGATGCAATCACAGAAAATCCACTAATGACGGTTCCAGTGATGCTTATGGAACCATCAAATTTCAAATTCCCCGTTTCGACACCCACGTCACCTTTTATCGGAAGGTGCTTATGAACCATAATTCTTCCGTCTTGAATATCTAATACTCCATTCATTTGTGCACGCAATACACTTTTCCCTAATTCTTCAATTTCGTAGACAGATTTAGAATCATATTTTAAGTTAAGGTCCTTCCCTTTTATTGCAGGAATCGAATCCCCTTTAATATTCGTACCCAAGACACCTTCTTGTGCTTCAAGCTTCTCTCCTAACCAGTCATCTTTATTGATTTCGAGAATGAAATTCATATCGAAGTAATCTGCTTTACCTTCTTCATCAATAATTGGTTTTCTCTCAGGTCTTTCAAGGTACTTTATTTTAGCATCCGGCCCTTTTTGTGGAGGAGTTCCTTTTGCAATCGTATAAGGTTTACTCGTTTTCAATTCCTTCAAAATAATATCTTGAATTCCATGAACAATTCCGTTTTCTCTCAGTAGCAGATTGACTCGTTTATTAAGATTCGTTTCATACTCATCATAATATTCAATGGTTTCATGGACAATGATATGTGCAGACATCAAATCATTTGTATATTCTAATTCAATCGACGGTAAAAATAAACCGACTTCAAAATCTGCTAGTTCTTCACTAATTAAAGCTTTCTTAAGTTCTATAAAGTTCGGAATTTTAATCCGTGGGTTTCTATGTAATATTTTTTCAAATTCCTTTAATGGGTAACCAGGTTTATGAATTGTAATCATCACTTTACCTTCGACCTCATTTAATGAAATGAATTTATTTTCTTCCAGTAACAAGATGTTTCTCCACCCTTCTCACCTTTCCATTATAATCATAAACTCAAGATTTGTTGATAAAAATCTGAAGATTTTCTACAAATAGATTTTTATCATAATTCACACATTCATGGATATTAGTAAATTATTGCAAGGAAAAAGGGCCACCTCTTAGTCATTTATGACTTAAGAGAAAGCCCCATCAGTATTTTATATTTTTAGCTTGCCATATGCTCCAAACGAATTTTGTCTGCGATCATGGCGATGAATTCAGAATTTGTCGGTTTGCTCTTTAAGTGATGAACTGTATAACCGAATGTTTTTGATATAGATTCGTAATTCCCACGATTCCATGCCACTTCAATTGCATGACGAATTGCTCGTTCTACTCGAGAAGCAGTCGTATTAAACTTCGTTCCGATTTCGGGATAAAGCACTTTTGTAATAGACCCTAGTAACTCGATGTCTTCATACACCATATGAATAGCTTCTCTCAAATAAGCGTAACCTTTAATATGTGCAGGAACACCAATTTCTTTAATAACAGCTGTAATAGTTGTATCAATCATTTTTTGATTAACTTTTTGTTGTGGAAGTCCTTGTAAAATACCTGCCGAACTTTGTTTGTTTTCTTGACGATGGCCAGATACCTGAAGAATTTGGTTTACTAAACGATCAAATTCAAATGGTTTCAACATGAAATACGAAGCGCCTAAATCCACTGCTTGTTTCATAACATCTTCTTGCCCGAAAGCTGTTAACATGATTACTTGTATTGAAGCTAGTTGTTCATTATTTTGCATCGTTTCTAACACAGCTATACCATCTAAGTGAGGCATGATTATGTCTAGTAGTAAAACGTCTGGAGCCTCATTTTCAATCATATTCAAACAAATTTTACCGTTTGCAGCCGTACCAATCACTTCGATTTGAGGATGATTTCCAAGATACGACTCCAGTGTTTTTACTAATTCCTTGTTATCATCTGCAATTGCGACTTTAATTTTCTCCATCTCAATTTCCCCCTTGAATAGCTTTAGCGTACATGGTTGTTTGTTTTCGCCACATTCTCCCAATTCCACACATGTCAGTTTCGACAATTAATAGTCAATTCCTTTATTAATTATAAAAATAAGTCTTTAGTTCGAATATTCAGTCAAGTTTCGACGTTTGTCAATCTTTTCTATGGTTTTGTCGAATTATCGTTATGCTTATTGTATCAAACTACAAAAAAAAGACCACACTTATTTAAGTGTGGTTAAATCTATGCATTCCTTCACTTTTATGCGAAGGTTAAGGATGTTTTTTTATCATTTCTCTAATTGTAATTGCAGCACCTTTTGTGGGATTATCAACAACCATATGCGTAATGGCACCAGCAAATTTATTGTTTTGGATAATCGGGCTACCGCTCATTCCTTGCAGAATGCCACCCGTTTTTTTAATTAATCGTTCATCCGTAATGTGAAACTGGAAAGTTGTATCTTCTACATTAATTATTTCAATGACGTACGTTTCAACCTTTTTCCCATTTAATGTGGTTAATATTTCTGCTTTACCTTCTTTAATCTCATTTACATGAAGCGTTGGAATTGCTTGTCCATTTTGCAAGTTCTTATCCAGTAAATTACCGAATATCCCATAAACCGTGTTTGCATTCACAATTCCGGCATTCTCACGAATGGAAATTTGTTTAGCAATTTTGTACCCTGGACGACCAGGTACACTTTTATGAATACTCGCTATTTCAGAAAGAAAAATACTCCCTCCTAAGAATGGAGGAATTTTTTCTATTTGTTGATCCACGATTTGATGTCCTAATGCACCATATTCACTCGTATTAGGGTCAACATACGTTAATGTTCCAATACCTTCCGTATGGTCTCGCATAAACGGTAATAACTCACTCAATTGATGCTTAGACACGGTAATTAAATGTTGTTTATTGGCTCGATTAAATGATACTTTTACTTCGTTTGTATTTATTTTTGATGAAATCTTTTTCCAGTCTTTTGTTGTTTCAACGGTTTCGTCACCGACTTTTAAAACTTGATCTCCACTTTTAAACCATATTTCGTCTTCAATTAACACATCATGAACAAAGGTAACTCTTTCTAATTTCAGTTGCACACCAATCGATTGTCCCATCGGAATTAACTCATCCGAATTTGCTAATGAATGAATAGGCATTGACATGAAGCAGATTGCAGCTAAAGCAATAATTCGCTTACCTAGATTCCATCGCATACTTCACCTCCATTCATCAAGATGTACTTACTATGTGTCTTCACAAAGTAGTTATGAAAGGTAATTTTTTCGAAAAAAAGCACTTTGCTTTAACAGCAAGTGCTTTTCGGTATACATTATTTATTTATTTTTTTTCGCTCTTCAGCTGTGGATAAAAGCTCCGTTGCATGATCTAAAGTTCGAGCCGTAATTTCTGCCCCAGACATCATACGACTAAGTTCATGAACTCGCTCTTTACCGGATACTTCCGTTAAAGTTGTCGTGGTTCGTTCATCCAGAACTTCTTTCGCAATCAAAAGCTGTTGATCGGCCATTGCGGCAACTTGTGGTAAATGCGTAATACATAATACTTGTGAAGAATTTGAAATGCTGGAAATTTTCTCAGCAATAGCTTGTGCAACTCGACCACTAACTCCAGTATCAACTTCATCAAAAATAATCGAAGTAATACCTTGGTGTTTTGAAAAAATACTCTTTAGTGCGAGCATCATTCGTGAAAGTTCTCCACCTGAAGCAATTTTTGATAAAGGTTTTTCTGGTTCACCAACATTTGTCGACATATAAAATGAAAGTGAATCTTTTCCATCTTTATCAAATTCATTTTGTGGAGAAAACTTCACGTGAAATGTTGCTTTTTCCATATATAATTCTCGAAGCTGAGTTAGAATAGACTGACTTAATTCAACCGCAGCTGATTTTCTTAATTTAGTTAATTTATTTGCTTTAGTTTCTAATTCCGATTCAATTTTCGTTAACTCTGCTTGACGCATTTGAACGCGCTCATCACGGTTAATAAGTTCGTCGAGTTCCAAACCAATTTTTTCTCGGTACACAAGAATATCTTCAATTGATGAGCCATATTTCCGCTTCATTGATTGGATCGTCGCTAAACGGTCTTCAATTTCGTTCAATCTGCCCTCATCAAATTCCATTTCATCCAAAATTCCCTTTAAATAATATGCGGATTCTTGTAAAGAATAAAATGTAGAAGATATTGTCTCGGAAGGTTCCTTAAATTGATCGTCGTAAGAAGCCACATCCGTCAATTCGCTCATAGCTTCTCCAACCCAGTCTAACCCTCTGGATTCATTGTTAATGGCTTCGTATGCCTTTGAAATTTTCTCGAAAGTTCTGTGATAATTTTGATGTTTTTTTCTCTCATCCGTTAAAGTTTCTTCTTCTCCTTCGTTTAATTGAACCGCATCTATTTCCCGAATTTGATATTCGTACAAATCAATTTTTTGGGCAATTTGTTGCTCATTATCATTTATACTAGTAAGCTCTTTTTTTAATTTTTTATACGCATTATATGTATTCTGATATTTCTCTTTTTGAATCATTAAATCTTTTCCTGCAAATTGATCCAACAAGGTAATATGTAGACGATCATCCATTAATTCTTGACTCTCATGTTGACCATGAATATCGATTAAAGATCCACCAATTTCTCTCAATATAGCAATGGTTACTAAACGTCCATTGACACGACATACACTTTTTCCATGGTCATTAATATCTCTTCTCAAGATAATCGTATCTTCATCAGGCTCAATGCCAAATTCAATCAGTTTGTTAAAAACAGGGTGCTTCTCATCTTGAATGAAAAAAAGACCTTCTAACTCAGCTTTTTTAGCCCCGTGTCGAATAAATTCCTGAGATCCTCGCCCACCTGCTAACAAATGGACTGCATCGATAATAATGGATTTCCCTGCGCCAGTCTCACCAGTTAATACAGTTAAGCCGTCAGTAAAACTAACCGATACTTCTTCAATAATCGCAAAGTTTTTAATCGATAATTCCTTCAGCATGATATCCCACCTCGTTTATAACATTTCCAACAATCTAGTCTTTATAATATCTCGTTCTGTTACGTCACGACAAATAATAAGACATGTATCGTCTCCACAAATAGTCCCTAAAATTTCACGCCAGTCTAAGTGGTCGATTAAAGAACCAATTGCGTGAGCATTACCAGGTAAAGTTTTCATCACCAAAAAGTGGCTTGCCCCATCAATACTTACGAAAGCATCTGTTAAAGCTCGGTGAAGCTTTTGCATAGGATTAAAGCGTTGATCTGCCGGTAAACTATATTTATAACGACCATCTTGCAATGGCACTTTTACCAAATGAAGTTCTTTAATATCTCTAGAAACCGTTGCTTGGGTTACGTTGTAGCCAGCATTTTTTAGAATATCAACCAAGTCATCCTGCGTTTCAATTTCATGATTTGCAATTATATCTCTAATCCTAATATGGCGTTGTCCTTTGTTCATTGAAAGTCACTCCTAGTATGAATGAATAAATATACTTAATATCTCATATCGTACCACCAACGAATAAGACAAACAAGAAAAACACGTCCTCAGTGAGGACGTGTTCAAGTTAGTTGTTTATGTGCTTCTTGGACTAGCGATTTTAATTGATCATAGCTATAAACAGGTTCTTCTGATTCTGTAGCGATCAAATGAAATAAAAATTCGATATTCCCTTCTCCACCTGTTATTGGAGAGAACGATGCATTTTGTAGAGTGAAACCTTCATTTTGAGCGAATTGAGCAATCTTTTCTAACACAGAGTAATGGACTTTCGGGTCACGAACGACGCCTTTTTTGCCAACATTATCTTTGCCAGCTTCAAATTGAGGTTTGACTAATGCAATGACACTACTTCCTGGAACAAGCAATGTTTTTAATACCGGAAGAATCAGTTTTAGTGAGATGAATGAAACGTCAATTGTAGCAAATTCGGGCATGCCTTGCGTTAAATCAGCCGCCGTTACATATCGAAAATTAGTTCGTTCCATCACTGTCACACGTTCATCTTGACGAATTTTCCATGCTAGCTGATTATATCCAACATCAAGAGCATAACAATGTTTAGCGCCATTTTGTAACGCACAGTCCGTAAATCCACCCGTTGAAGCCCCTATATCTAACATTAACTTATCTGTTACATCCAAATCAAAAATTTCAAGGGCTTTTTCGAGCTTCAAGCCCCCTCTGCTTACATACTTCAATGTATTTCCTTTTACCTGGAGAGGCGTGTCAATTGGAATTTTTTCTCCTGGTTTTTCGAGACGGTTTTCATTTGAAAAGACTGTCCCAGCCATAATAGCTCGCTTTGCTTTTTCACGCGTTTCACTTAATCCGCGTTCAACTAACAAAATGTCCACTCGTTCTTTCGCAATTTTACTCATAGCACATGTGTACCGGTCTGACGTTTTTCTTTAATAACATCCTCTATTCTTACGACTAATTCATCCGAGGTTAAGTGAATTTCATCTAATAATTCTTCAACACTTCCGTGCTCAATAAAATGATCAGGTATACCCATTCTACTTACTGTAGTATTGGAATATTGGTGATCACTTAAGAATTCGATAACACTACTACCAAACCCACCTTGAAGAACAGCTTCTTCAACTGTGAAAATTGGAAGCTTACGCTTAACAATTTCATGTAACATAGATTCATCTAGCGGTTTGATAAATCGAGCATTCACAACTTCAGCTTGAATACCGAGAATTGACAATCGTTCAGCTGCTTCTAACGCAAGAGTAATGGTTGTCCCAAATGTTAAAATAACAGCATCACTTCCAGGTCGTAGCACTTCCCAAGTTCCAATTGGAATCGTTTGCAATTGCTCATCCATCGGGACGCCAAGTCCATTTCCACGAGGATAACGTAGAGCGATAGGACCATCATTATATTCAATTGCTGTCTTCACCATATGTTGGCCTTCATTTTCGTCTTTCGGCATCATGATCACCATATTCGGTAAATGTCTTAAGAAAGCAATGTCGAATACGCCTTGATGCGTTTCCCCATCTGCCCCAACTAAACCAGAACGATCTATCCCGATAAAAACATTTAAGTTTTGGCGACAAATATCATGAACGACTTGATCATAGGCACGTTGTAAAAATGTCGAATAAATCGCTAGGAAAGGTTTCATACCTTGTGTTGCTAACCCAGCTGCCATTGTTGTGGCATGTTGTTCTGCAATACCAACATCAAACATTCGAGTTGGAAATTCACTCGCAAAGCCTTCTAATTTAGATCCTACCGGCATTGCAGGTGTAATAGCTACAATGCGTTCATCTTCACGCGCAAGTTTACGAACGGTTTCAGCTACTAAACCACTCCAAGAAGGCGCTGTTGATGAAGACTTAACAAATGCGCCAGTCTCCATTTTATATGGACCAGTACCATGCCAAGTTCCGATTTTGTCTTCTTCTGCAGGGCTAAAGCCTTTCCCTTTTTTCGTCAGAACATGAACAAGCACAGGACCTTTCATCTTCTTCGCGTTTTGCAAGGTATCTTGTAAATCTTGATAGTTATGTCCGTCAATTGGTCCTAAGTAGGTAAAGCCAAGCTCTTCAAAGAAAATACCTGACACCAATAAATACTTCAGGCTATCTTTTACTCGCTCAGCAGTAGAAGCAAGTTTTCCACCTACTGCTGGGATTTTCTTCAACAAATATTCTAAATCATCTTTAACTTTGTTATATTTACCGGCTGCTCGTAATTTCCCTAAAACTGTATGCAATGCTCCTACATTGGGTGCAATCGACATTTCATTGTCATTTAAAATGACAATCATGTCCGTTTTTTCATGCCCAATATGATTCAAAGCTTCCAAGGCCATCCCGCCGGTAAGTGCGCCATCACCGATAATTGGTATCACATAATTTTTATCCTTTTTAATATCACGCGCTGCAGCCATACCCATAGCAGCGGAAAGAGACGTGGAACTGTGACCAGTTTCCCAAACGTCATGTTCACTTTCGATGCGTTTCGGAAAACCACAAAGACCTTTAAATTGGCGTAATGTATCAAATTGATTGCCACGTCCAGTCAAAATTTTATGCACATAAGCTTGGTGCCCAACATCCCAAATGAATTTATCTTCTGGGCTGTTAAATGCGCGATGTAAGGCAACTGTAAGTTCGACTACACCAAGATTTGGTCCGATGTGACCACCAGTTACAGAAAGTTTTTCAATTAAAAACGCACGAATATCATCACTTAACTCTAAAAGTTGTTCGTGTGATAAATCTTTTATAAAAGATGGATTAGTTATTGTATTTAAATCCATATCCATCACTCACCTTTTCCCAGTTATCTGTATTTATTATTTAATTTCATTATAACAATGTAAAGGAATTGTACAAACAATACCTCACTATGTTAATTGCTTCGATTAATGATATAAGCAGCTAATTCGTCTAATATACCTGATTCTTCATGAATTAATCGCAGGCTAGAAAGAGCTTGATTAATATGCCATTCCTTTTTATCTTTCGCACCTTGTATGGTTAACAAGGCAGGATATGTATTTTTATCACTCGCCACATCTTTCCCTGCAGTTTTACCCAGGGTTTCTGAAGTTCCTTCTATATCAAGAATGTCATCTTGAATTTGAAAAGCAATGCCTATATGACGGGCGTAATTTTTTAGTGCCTCGACCTTTTCGCCTGTAGCATTTGCCAAAATTGCTCCTGCATAAATACTGAATTCTAACAATGCACCCGTTTTGTTTTCATGAATAAATTCAAGTTCAGTAACACTGATTTTTTTTCGTTCACTTTCCATGTCAAGTACTTGACCACCAACCATTCCTTCTGCACCAGATGCTTGACTTAATGCTTGAATTAAATCTAGTTTAGAATCGGAATTCAAGTTAGGTAAGCGAGCAATCATGCCAAAAGAATACGTTAGAAGTGCATCACCAGCTAGTATGGCTAATGCTTCACCGTACACTTTATGATTCGTTAATTTTCCACGGCGATAATCATCATTATCCATACTTGGTAAATCATCATGAATCAATGAATATGTATGAATCATTTCAATCGCAGCACCAATAGTATATGCATCTTTATGTTGTTCATTTAAAAAATCTAATACAGCCATTAGAAAAAGAGGTCGAATCCGCTTTCCTCCAGCTAACACAGAATACAACATGGATTCTTTTAATGGCTGTGGAGCAGAAATGGATTGAATTTGAAATTCAAGCTCTTTTTCAATTAATGATAAATGTCCATTCATAAAATGATTGAGGTTCGTATTCATTCAGTTTTTCCTTCTTTATCAGATTGATTAAAAGGTGTTTTTTCTCCATTCTCATCCATAATCGAAATTAATTGTTTCTCTGCATTTTGTAATTTATCGTGGCAGACCGAAGATAATTCCATTCCTTTTTTATATAGCGAAATAGCATCTTCTAGGGGTACATCACCTTGTTCTAGTTGACGTACAATATCCTCAAGTTCTTGAATTGCTTGATCGAAAGAAACTGCTTTTTTTGTCATGTTCATTCTCCTTCTACTTTTTCAGAAATAGATGTAATGGTAGCTTGAATTTGCCCATCTTGTAAAGACACTTCAATCGTCTCGTCTACTTTCACTTCATGAATTGATTTCACGACTTGCTGATTTTGATAAGCAATACTATATCCCCTACTCATAATCGTTAATGGATTTAAGGCTTCAAGTGTTCTAACGGTACTTGCAAAGGACTTTTCTTTTTCTTGGAAAGTACTCTTAGTCGCCATTTGAATTCTACTTCGCAAGTTTTGTACGTTTTTTTGCAAGGGTAAAATCATTCGATTTGGGTTTTGGAGTTGCAAACGCATCGATTTTTGAGTAAACAAATCTGTTTTATTCACCAAAATTGTTTTTCTGTTTTTCTCTAGTTGTTCCTGTAATCTCGTCAGCCTTTCAATAAACGGACGATAAAGCCGCTCCGGATAAGCAAGAGGATAAGATGATGCTACTCGACTTAACCTTTTTCTTTCCTGAGTGATCAATGTGGTTGTTAACTGAACTAATTGATTGGATAGTCTTACTGATTGTTGTAATAATTCAATTTGACTTGGCACGGCTAATTCAGCCGCAGCCGTTGGAGTTGGTGCTCGTAGATCGGATACGTAATCAGCAATGGTTGTATCTGTCTCATGACCAACCGCACTGATGATTGGGATTGTACTATCAGCGAATGCACGTGCAACAACTTCTTCATTGAATGCCCATAAATCCTCAATAGAGCCGCCACCACGTCCAACAATTAACACATCTATCCCATGATTTTGATGTGCTGCATGAATTGATTTGACAATACTAGGAGCGGCTCCAGCACCTTGAACTAAAGCGGGAAATATGAGAACTTCCGCTAGAGGATACCGACGATTTAAAGTTGTTACAATATCTCGTATCGCTGCACCAGTCGTTGCCGTAATGACACCAATCTTATTAGGAAAAGAAGGGATGACTTTTTTTCTTGATGGATGAAAAAGTCCTTCTTGATCGAGCTTTTTCTTGAGTTGTTCGTAGGCAATAAATAACTCGCCAATCCCATCTGGCTGCATATGTTGTGTATAAAGCTGATATTGCCCAGAATTTTCATAGACATTAATATCACCTTGAATCAAAACATTCATGCCGTTTTCAGGCTTGAATTTCATTGAACGAGCTTGAGCTGCAAACATAACTGCTGGCATCCTAGACTGTTCATCTTTAAGGGTGAAATAAATATGACCACTTGTATGAATTTTAACATTTGAAAGCTCACCTTTTACATATACATTTCGCATATGAGGGTCGGCATCAAATTTACGTTTTATGTATTTAGTTAAGGCTTTAACCGTTAAATAAGAAATAGAAGACACGAAATCATAGCTCCTTAAAAAGAAGAAATAGAAAAGCTGTCTTTCTATAAGAAAAACAGCTTCTTTTACCTATTTTACCTGTAATAAACTCATTTGTCTTGACGTAACTTATTTTCTGCCGATTGAATGGTGTTTTCCATCAACATCGTGATCGTCATTGGACCCACTCCACCAGGAACTGGTGTAATAAATGATGTTTTTTGTGAAACGGAAGCAAAATCAACATCACCACACAACTTATTGTTTTCATCACGGTTCATTCCTACGTCTATTACAATCGCTCCATCTTTAATGTGTTCAGCTTGAATTAACTTAGCAATTCCAACTGCCACAACTAAAATGTCTGCTTGACGAGTAATAGAACCTAAATCTGGAGTTTTTGAATGAGCATAGGTAACGGTCGCATCTTTTTGTAAAAGTAGTTGACCCATTGGTTTTCCTACAATATTACTTCGACCTACGACCACAGCATGTTTTCCTGTGATTTCTATTCCACTATGTTCTAATAACTTCATTACACCAAATGGCGTACATGGTAAAAATGTTTCTTGTCCTAAAAGCATTTTCCCTACGTTATTAGGATGAAAGCCATCAACATCTTTATCTGGTGAGATGGCAGATAATATAAGTGATTCATCAAAATGTTTAGGAAGAGGCAATTGCACAAGGATTCCATGAATAGACTCATCAGTGTTTAAATCATGTATAGTTGCCATTAATTCTTCTTGACTTAAAGAGGATGTAAACGAAAGTAGACGCGAGTACATGCCTAATGATTCGCATGTTTTTTGTTTATTGGTAACATAGGTTTTTGAAGCAGCATTATCTCCTACCAGTACAACAGCTAAACCTGGAACGACTCCTTGCTTTTTCAAATCTTCAATACGTGTTTGTAAATTATTGCGTATGACTTTTCCTATTTCATTTCCATTAATCAAGACACTCGACATGTTGGCCCCCTAATTTAAATCGCTTAAGAATCTGCGTATTTTGAAAGAACTCCATTAACAAATTTACTAGACTTTTCGTCACCAAACGTTTTGCAAAGTTCAATCGCTTCGTTCATGATTACTTTTGCTGGTGCATCTTTCATGAACAATAACTCATAAACCGCTAATCTTAAAACGGTTCGTTCAATTTTAGGCAATCGGCTTAATGACCAGTTTTCTAAATGGCTAACTAATGATTCATCAATTTGTGTTAAGTGCTCAGTCGTTCCAACTACTAATTGTTCGTAGAACGAGTCAGAGTTACCGTCCAAAACATGACTTTTTGCATCTTCTACAGTTAGACCAGTGTTTTCAAGTTGAAACAAAGTTTGCAACGCTTTTTCACGGGCTTCTCTTCTTTTCATGTATGTGTTCTCCTTTTATCCTGCTTTAAGTATCCGAACACATCATAGCATATTTCGTACTTACAAAACATACTCAACATGATTTTCGAAAGTTCAGAAAAAAGCATCACTCACAATGAAGGAGTGATGCTTTGCGTTATTCTATAGTTGATTCTTTTTGATGTTCAAATTGAACACCCGTGATGTGAACATTTACTTCTTTTGTTTCAAGTGAAGTCATATTAAAAATCGCTTGACGGACTTGATTTTGAACTTCTTTTGCTACAGTTGGGATAGCAGCTCCGTATTGAACAACACAGTAAATTTCAACAAACAAACCTTGATCTGTTAATTCGGTTTTGATCCCTTTACCATGCACCTTTTTGCCAAGTCTTTCAACGACACCTGACGCAAAGCTTCCACGCGTACCAGCTACTCCTTCAACATCAGTTGTAGCAATACCTGCTATTACTTCCAACACTTCTGGTGCTACTTCTATTTTACCTAGTTCTTCTTTACCCGAAGGTGTCATTTGAACATAAGCGGAAGTTGTTTTTTCAACCATTTTAATCCATCCTCTCTAGGAGTTTAATACATCATACGTTTCTAAAAACTTCGTATCGAAATCTCCAGATTTAAATACTTCATGATCCATTAGTTTTGCATGCAAAGGAATCGTTGTAAATACTCCTTCAATCACAAACTCACTTAATGCACGTTTCATTTTAGCTACTGCTTCTTCACGTGTATCAGCATGTGTAATTAATTTTGCAACCATAGAGTCATAGTATGGCGGGATGCTATAACCAGTATACATTGCAGAATCCACACGAACTCCATAACCACCTGGTGCTAAGTACATTGAAATTTTACCCGCTGAAGGCATAAAGTTTTTAGCGGGATTTTCTGCATTAATACGACATTCGATTGACCAACCGTTTATTTTAACATCAGATTGTTCATAGCTTAGTTTTTCTCCAGAAGCAATTTTCAACTGTTGCTGAATTAAATCGATTCCCGTGATCATCTCAGTAACCGGATGTTCAACTTGAATACGTGTATTCATTTCCATGAAATAAAACTTTTGATTAATATGGTCAAAAATAAACTCTACTGTCCCAGCACTTCGGTAATTTACAGCCAGAGCAGCTTTTACAGCAGCTTCGCCCATTTCAGCACGCAGTTCTGGAGATAAAGCAGGTGATGGAGCTTCTTCAACTAACTTTTGCATGCGACGTTGAA
This sequence comes from Paenisporosarcina quisquiliarum, assembly GCF_043641925.1. GTDB lineage: Bacteria > Bacillota > Bacilli > Bacillales_A > Planococcaceae > Paenisporosarcina > Paenisporosarcina quisquiliarum_A. The sequence goes on along the minus strand of NZ_JBHZRU010000002.1, from coordinate 214,214 downwards.
TGGAACAATCTCTTTCGCCAAGGTGGATTGCATTTCCATATTGATCGGCAAGAACTTGGATTTCAATGTGGCGGAAAACTTCAATGAATTTTTCAATATAGACGCCTGGATTTCCAAAAGCAGCCGCAGCTTCTTTTTGCGTAATCTGAATTCCTTTTACAAGCTCTTCTTCCGTACGAGCTACACGAATCCCTTTACCTCCACCACCAGCGGTAGCTTTTATGATTACAGGGAATCCAATTTCCCGAGCTATTGTTAGACCCTCTTGGTCGTCAGCAACGATGCCGGTTGAACCTGGTACGACTGGCACTCCAGCTTTTCTCATCGTTTCTCTCGCGACATCTTTTGTACCCATTTTAGATATTGCATCTGAAGTAGGTCCAATAAATGTAATATTACATTGCTCACATAATTCAGCAAATGAAGCATTTTCCGCTAAGAAACCATAACCTGGGTGAATCCCGTCACAACCTGTTAGCTTGGCAACACTAATAATGTTAGAAAAGCTTAAATAACTATCTTTAGACAATTTCGGACCGATACAGTATGATTCATCAGCCATTTGCACATGTAAAGCATCATGATCAGCTTCTGAATAAACGGCAACTGTTTCGATATCTAATTCTTTACAAGCTCGAATGATACGAACTGCAATTTCTCCACGATTAGCAATTAGAACTTTTTTCATTTTAATCCCCCTCAGTTCGCTTTTACTAAGAACAGAGGTTGGCCATATTCTACAAGTTGTCCATCTTCTACTAAGATTTCAACAATCTCGCCTGACACTTCTGCTTCAATCTCATTAAATAATTTCATAGCTTCAACAATACAAACTACCGCGTCAGCATTTACCTTGTCACCAACTTGAACATATGCAGGTGAATCCGGTGATGAAGATTGATAATAGGTACCAACCATTGGTGAAGTAATTTTGTGCAATGATGAGTCTAAAATTGCTGGCTCTTTTACTTCTTCAGCTGAAAACGTTTCAACTTTATCATTTTTTGGTGCTGCAGCAACTGGTGCTTCTTGTGGAGCATTAGCAATTGGTTGTGCAACAGGTTGAGGTGTTGAATTCAAACCTTCTGTGTGAACATGACCGTTATTCTTTTTTAATTTCACTTTTGTTCCTTCAGACTCGTAAACAAACTCATCAATTGTTGAATGATCGATTAATTTTATGATTTCACGTATTTCTTGTACTTTTAACATCGCGAACTCCCCTTAAGTGTATGTAATTACGTACCCCTTCTATTTTAGTCTTTTTTTGTTCAATTTGAAATAGATAACCCAAAAATACTTAAGAGTTGGTACTAATTATTAGTAATAAGTTTAATTAAACACAATAAAACCACAACCATTTGCGGCTGTGGCAAAATATTATGATCGATACTTATTGACTACTATTATTGTCCATCATCAAATTCTACTTTAACTTCTTTTGCATCTTCCCACTCATTCATTACAATGTAGATAATTTCATTAGCTTGAGCTTTTGATTGTTCTGAAGATACAACCGTAACTAATACTTTCCCATCACTTGTGCGTACCAAAGCATCTGAGTACCCAAGGTTTTGTACTAACATTTCTAACATTGCTTCTGTTGCTTCTCTTTTCGCTAAGTCTTCCATTTCTGAGTACGCTTCGTTTACCTGGTCAGCTGATAGTTCATTAGAAGCAATTTGTGCCTCTAATTGTTCCCTTTGTTGACTACGTTGGTTCGCAACTTCCATTCTCATTTCTTCAAATAGTGAACTTTGTGCTAATACCGGTGTCACTTCACCAGTTTCCTCAACTGCCAATTGATCTAATGTTTCATTTGAAAATATCGCCAATCCATCAAATCGTGAACTTGGATCTTCTTGAACATAATATACGGAAATAACCGCAACCAAACTTAAGAGAGTAAGCATCCACACTGTACGTTTTTTGACCTTCATTTCAAAACCCCTTTCTCATCCATAGGGACGACTACAATTCTATGTTCTGGCAAAATAAATATGGAAGACAAATATTGCTTTAATTTATTTTGAACTTGTATATTATCAGCACCTGCTGCAACTACAAGTATGGACTGAATGCCACTTTCCTTACTTGTTTGTTCATTAAATAATGAAAAAGTTGGTAAACTACTTTTTGAATCCACTTCTTTTTGTTTGCCACTATAAATGAATAATTCTACATCACCTACTCCGTCTATTTTTTGTAATACTTCTTTAAGTTCTTGTGAAGCGGATGCTCCATCTTCGATTGTTGGTGTAGAAGTAGAGTCATTCAAAAAAGGCACACCATTCATAACGAAGAAAATTAATAGCATCGACACAATCAAGATGATAGGTGGAAACTTCTTGTTGTTAAATAGAGTGGATATGCCCCACACTCCCTTCTCTTGCAAAACGATGCATTTGATAAACTATATGAACAGGTATGCCTGTCTATGCATATGAAAATGTAGATAAATACAAGATTAAATAGATAGCGATCCCAAAACGGGTAATTCGTTGAATATGTTCTACGGAATCTTTATTGCTAAACATGAGTTGAGCAATCTGACTGATAAAGATTATAGCAATTAAACCTTTTAACCATCCGTGCATATCAACCCCTCACTAACATGGACAATTTTAAGATAATAACTACAAAAATTGCTGTGTAGAAAAAGGCAAAAGCAATGAGGAACGAAATCATGCTTAAAACAAATAGGGACTTCCCAATATCATCTAAAAAATCCGCAAGATCTTCTGGAGCAAATGGTTCGATAAATGCTGCAACAAATCGATAGCAAAAAGCGATCAAGATCGTTTTAATCGTTGGAACTAAGACAATCACTAAAATACCTACTGCAAGTCCAGAACCAGTAACGGCTGTTATGGAAGAAGAAAATCGACTAAATGTACTTAAGCTCTCAGAAAAAAAAGAACCTACAAATGGAATATTTTGTTGTATTAATTTTTTTACGGGTTCACTAAAAGCACTTGAAATATTCCATGAAATGAATCCTTGGATGGAAATGAAAAAGCTATAACTCACGACAATGGCTGAAACAATGCTCAATAAGGAAGTCCGAATTAAATCGGATAATTTTGTAAAAGAAGTACTTGGGTGAAAACGACTGACAAAATCGAGCAAAATGGTTGTTATTAGTAAAGGAATCAGTAGTTTTTCGGAAAGAAATACGGAAAATTGGATAAAGAAAAATAACGCGGGATTCCAAATGGAGAAAGCCAATGTACCTCCATTCATAAACAGACCAGCCGTTAATACCGGATAGACACTCATGAATAAAGAAATCATATTCGATGCAAAATCCTTCATATTTTGAATAGCTTCAATTGCCGGGGTAATGGTAAATAAAACAGCGATGGCAAATAAAGAAAACCTTGTCCATTTTTGTCCGTTTGGAATCATAATATCTAAAATAGAAGCGATTAGAATTCCGATGATTAACACAACAAAATAAGTACTAATTCCAAACAAATAGGAGATTAAGGGCTCTAACACAGGCTCTTCCTCTCCTTTCAGCACATTACTCAATAATCAGAGTTGATAATATTGAAAACATTTTTTTAATCAATGGAATCCACTGTGATAGTACGATTACATTACAGCTAACTTGAATCATTGGTATATAGAGATCGTAAGATAGATTTCTAAACCAAGCAGACAACGCTTCAGATAGGAACGTGAAAAAAACTGAGATTAATAATACCCGAATGATGGGTCCACCTTCAGAAGGCACTGCTAAAATGATTTGTTGGGTAAAAGGTACGAGTAATGTTATAAAGACATGGGCTAGTAGCATGAAGAAAAAGAATGTCGTGAAAATGGGTGTGAACTGAGGAAGTATTAAGTGTAGTAATAGTAGGAGTAAAATCATGAGTATAGAAAGAAAAATACTAATCATAGCTTAAACCGAAGTTGTTAGCCATTCGAAAAACGTGGAGATTTCCGAAAAAAAGTACCTTAAAAACCTGAGCATTTCAGCAGTCATATACATATAGCCAAAAACAAAGAGGAAAAATGTAAACTCTTTTTTTCCTGTTTGCTCAAAAAACAAATGCAAAAAAGCCAAAATTAATCCTATTCCTGCTACTCGGAGAACATCAATAAATTCCAACTTGTCCCCTCCTCCGTTTATGTACTTTATGCAAAAACAGGTTTGAGTATGAAAAAGAGATGGGCATGTCTTTCTAAAAAGAAAGACATGCCCATCTCATAAAATTACGCTCTTGAAACGTAAGAAGAATCCGTTGTATTAATAATTAATTTATCACCTTGGTTGATAAAGAATGGTACTTGAACTGAAAGGCCAGTTTCAACTACTGCTGTCTTCGTACCACCACTTGATGTGTCTCCTTTAATACCTGGTTCAGTTTCTGTTACTTCTAGCACAACTGAATTCGGTAGCTCGACACCTAATGTCTCACCTTGATATTGCATAATATGAACTTCCATATTCTCACGAAGGAATTTCAATTCATGTTCAATTTGTTTTGTATCCAGTTCAATTTGTTCATATGATTCTGTGTCCATGAAGTTATGAACATCACCATTTGCATAAAGATACTGCATTTTACGGTTATCGATTTGTGCTTTTGCAACTTTTTCACCCGCACGGAATGTTTTTTCATTTACTGCGCCTGTACGAATATTACGTAATTTTGAACGAACAAAAGCTGCACCTTTACCCGGTTTTACATGTTGGAAATCTAGAACTCGCCATATTCCACCATCAACTTCAATTGTTAAACCTGTTTTAAAATCATTTACTGATATCATGTGTATATTCCTCCAGAGTCTATAAAATAAGTAATTCTTTTGTTGAATGTGTTAATTTCTCATTACCCGAAGATGTAACAATTGTATCATCTTCGATACGTACGCCACCGATTTCCGGAACATAAATTCCTGGTTCAATGGTGATAACCATTCCCTCTTCTAAAATCGTTTCAGATCGGAATGATAAACCAGGACCTTCATGTACTTCTAGACCAATGCCATGTCCTAGTGAATGACCAAATGCATCTCCAAAACCTTTTGCTTTAATATAGTCGCGCGCAACAGCATCAGCTTCAATACCTGACATACCTGGTTTGATTTCTGCTAAAGATTTTAATTGAGCATCAAGAACAATTTGGTAAATCTCTTTTAATTCATTTGAAGGCTCTCCAACAGAAACCGTACGAGTTAAATCAGATACATACCCGTTGTATAACGCTCCAAAGTCTAAAGTAACAAAGTCACCAGTTTCAATAATTTTATCCGTTGCTACACCATGAGGTAATGCTGAACGAAGTCCTGAAGCTACGATAATATCGAAAGATGAAGAACTAGCTCCTTGTTTTCTCATAAAGAATTCTAATTCATTTGAGACTTCAAGCTCCGTTTTACCAGGTTTGATATACGTGATAATATGTTCAAATGCAGCGTCTGCAATGTTTGCTGCTGCCTTTAATATCTTAATCTCTTGCTCAGTCTTAATCAAGCGGATTTTTTCAACCAAGCCAGATACAGGAATTAAATCTGCTTTGATCGCTTTTTGATAGATTTCAAACATCGCATAGCTCATATGATCTTTTTCAAAACCGACTGATTTGATATTCATTTTTTCTAATTGTGCTCCGACTTCTTCCATTATCGGCTTCGAGTGTTGGACGATTTCAAACCCTACAAGTTCTTTTTGAGCTTGTTGAGTATATCTAAAATCCGTGATAAAAACGGCATGTTCTTGAGTAATAATCGCTACCCCTGCTGTGCCAGTAAAACCAGTTATATAACGACGGTTATATTCACTTGTTAGTAGAATCGCCTCAATATTATGTTCAGCGAAACTTTGACGAAGTTTACGTAATTTCTCCATTACAATTCCCCATTTCTCTTTATGAATGTTTCTAGAGCTAACTGATACCCAAATGAACCCAGTCCGCTGATTTGACCCTCACACACTGCTGCTAGGACGGATATATGTCTGAAGGCTTCTCTCTTATGTATATTTGAAATATGAACCTCAATCACAGGAATAGTAATGGACGCAATTGCATCCCTTATTGCATAGCTCGTATGTGTGTAAGCCCCTGGATTGAGTATAATTCCTTTTACACCGTTATCTTCGGCTTCATGAATCCAATCAATTAATTGACCTTCATGGTTAGACTGAAAACAACTTATGTTTACTTGATGTTGTTTCCCATATTGAATAAGAGAGTTTTCAATGTCAGTTAAGGTTTCTCTTCCATAGACTGCAGGTTCTCTCTTACCCAATCTATTTAAATTAGGGCCATTTAGGCATAGAATTTTCATTCAGAAACCCTCCTATATGTATGCACTCTTTTATTTTAGCATAACCGAATGAGAGGGCAACCTATTTCAATTCCCTTGATGTACAACTCTTCCATAGTACACAGCCGTTTCAGCTAATGCTTGAGTAAAGATTAAAACGATAGCCATAAAAGGAATGGCTGATTTTTTTAAAAAAGAAAAGTCCGTAGCAATCATCCACTCAACTCCTATCCAAAGACATATTCCTAACACGATAGATGTTAACAATGGATGTATGTTTTTAGTATAAGAAAGTAACTTCAATAGGCACAATATGAATAGAAATAATACACAACCAAGTATGATCCACTTAATTGAAATGTGAGTTTCTGTGAATAATTGATATTTTTTTGACCAACCTGTGGGGTTCCAAGATATAAATTTAAACGTCTTCAAAAACAACAAAACAATTGTAAAAATGAAAGCAGTTACGGCTGAAATGACGAGATAAGCTTTTTTATCCATGTACAACATCTCCTTTTCGATTAGTTTTTGACGAACATTGCAATGCCTAATCATTTTCGGCAAAATAAATACACCTTGTCGCTTTAAAAGCAACAAGGTGTATTTTAATCGTATTATAATCCGCATCTTAATTGAGCATTACAATTTGTACACGTATTACATCCGCCCATCTCTTCTACTGTTCCAGTTCGACAAACAGGACAAGTATTTCCAACTTCTGAACCAATTGTTACATTGGTCGAGCGTAAATCTTGAATCGTATCAATTAAAACAACTGGACGATTTTTCATCACTTTTTCTTCATGGTAATGCTCGTCCACAATATTTTCTTCTGCTTTCAATGTTAAAACTTGTGCATCTCGACTTCCATCAACATATACCGTACCGCCTTTAGCTCCACCCTTATATAAACGTTCATACACTTTTTGAACTTGTTCTACTGTATATCCTCTCGGAGCATTCACCGTTTTTGATATCGAACTATCAATCCAACGTTGAATAATACATTGAACATCCACATGAGCTTCAGGTGCAAGTTCCATTGCTGTGACAAACCACTCAGGTAGATTTTCTTCACTAGCATTAGGATTTGCTGCTAAATAATCCTGTACGATATCAGCTTTGACTTCTATGAATTTTCCAAGTCTTCCACTGCGGTAATACGTAAATGAGAAATATGGTTCTAATCCAGTTGCAACACCAACCATAGTTCCTGTTGAACCGGTTGGAGCAACAGTTAATAGATGTGAATTACGGATACCACTTGCTAGAATTTTACTGCGGATATCTTCAGGCATTTTCTTCATAAACCCAGTCTCAATAAACGCTTGTCTTAATCGATTAGTCTCTTCTACCGTAGAACCTTCTAAGAATGGAAAGCTTCCTCTTTCAGTAGCCAATTCTGCAGATGTTTCATATGCAGCGACAGCGATCGTTTCAAAAATTTGATCAACCAATCGATTTCCTTCAACCGATCCATATTCTTTTTCACAATATATAAGCAAATCAGCTAAGCCCATAACACCTAAACCAACACGGCGTTCACCAAGAGCTTGTTTGCGATTATCTTCTAAGAAATAAGGAGTAGCATCAATGACATTATCTTGCATTCTAACTCCAACTTGAACAGTTTCTTTTAGTGCTTCAAAATCAACAGTTTTGTTTTCTTTATTTGCAAATTGAGCTAAATTAACAGCAGCTAAATTACAAACAGAATTAGGTGCTAATGGTTGTTCTCCACATGGATTGGTTGCAACTACTTGTTGACCATATGCTTTTGCATTCGTCATATCATTTGCATTGTCAATAAAGAAAATGCCTGGTTCTGCAGAATATGTTGCACAGATATTTATTAATTTCCATAATTCTTTTGCTTTCATCATACGGTAAGTTCTTACCCCGTGACCTAACTTCTCCCACTCACGTACATCACCAATTTCATGCCACTTTTCATTATACTCAGCCATTTGTTCAGATGTATACTCTTCAACCGCAGGGAAACGAAGAGCGTGTTCGCCATCTGCTTCAACTGCTTTCATGAAATCATCTGTTAATGTAACAGAAATATTAGCACCAGTTAAAAACTCAGAATTATGGACACTGTATGTACCACCATCATTAATCTTTGTTTCAGCATCACGAATGATGGATTCGTTAAATCCACCGTGACCAGGAATCGTCTTGTAATTAATAATCCCTTGATACATAGATTCTTCCTGATGTGTTAAAGGCTTAAATTTTAATTTCTCTTTCGCAAGTAAACGGATTGTTTCATCTTCTGTATTTTCAATTAAGAATCTTAAAATTCTTGGGTTTTGCATTTTAGAAATAATAAATTCTGCAATATCTGGATGCCAGTCTGCCAGCATAATCATTTGTGCTCCACGACGGCTACCACCTTGTTCAACTAAATGAGTAAGTTTGGCAATATCGTCTAACCAAGAAACGGAACCAGATGATTTGCCGTTTACTCCTTTAGCTAACGTATTACGCGGACGTAAGGTAGAACCATTTGTACCTACCCCACCACCACGACTCATAATTTCCATTACTTGTTTTCGATGATCAGAGATACCTTCACGCGAATCTGGTACGAAAGGCATAACATAACAATTAAAGTAAGTTACATCTGTTTCTGCACCAGCACCATAAATGACACGACCAGCTGGTATGAATTTCAATTCAACTAATTGCTTATAAAATTTATTAAACCACTCTGTCTTTTTCTCTTGTGTAGTTTCTACAGAAGCCAAACCAGTGGCATTTCGCATGGCAATTTGTTCATAAAAAACTTCAAGTGGTTTTTCAATGACATGAATTGAACGTTTAACAATTCCTGTAGCTTGTTCGTCTACATCATCAATAGCGCTGCGGTAATCTTCTTCAATCAATACTTCTGCTTTGTTTGATGCTTTATCGATTGAAACGATATACCCAAGACCTCGTGCTGGAAATTTCGGATCTTCTTTAACGGTTAATACGACAAAATCTCCAACTTTTAGCGTTTGCTTTTTTGTATCTTTAAAGGAGTAACGATCAATCATAACTAACCTTGAAACACCCTTATGAGTTATTTTCATTTCACTACTTATTGGGTGAACCTGCGGAAATGCAGCAATATCTTGATTTAAAGCTTCAACATTTACTGAAAAATTGTTTTGTTTTTTTACAATGACCATTTAAATTCCTCCTCTAAACATTAAACAACGCAAACACAATATATAGTGTATTCGATATTTAATAAGATACTATATATGGATGTTTTATTCAAATGATTAAGAGTGAGCATCGAACATACATACCCAACGTCTATAGGATAATAGAATCAATTTATTCTCAAAAATAAATCTTTTTACCCATTATTTTCGATAAGTCCACTCGTCATTAGCGTAACGACTAGCCTCGAGTGATTTCACATAGTTAATTTGAGCATCTGATAAAGTAAATTCTTCAAGATGAATATTTAAACCTTCTTCAAATCCTTGTTTAAATGCCTGAATACATTCTTCCATATTTGCTGGTTTTTCTCTTAATCGATTAATTGCGACAGCTTTCTCGGGTAAACTTTTTCGAATTCTTTCTTTTACTTGTTCAGAAGGATATTTAAATAAAGAAACGAGTTTATCCGCGTCAAGATCCAGCAAAATTGCACCATGTTGTAAAATAACACCCTTTTGTCGTGTTTGCGCACTACCAGCAACTTTTTTTCCTTCTACTACTAATTCATACCAAGAAGGTGCATCAAAGCATACAGCGCTTTTAGGATTTTTTAATGCACTCTTCTTTTCATCTGTATCCGGTACAGAAAAGTATGCATCTAAACCAAGTTTTTGAAAACCTATTAACAAACCTTCGCTTAACACACGGTAAGCCTCCGTGACCGTTGCAGGCATGTTTGGATACTCTTCACTAACGATGATGCTATAAGTTAACTCATGCTCATGTAGAACACCTCGACCACCGGTTGGTCTTCGCACAAATCCAAGATTATGTGCTTTTAGTTGCTCTAAATCAATTTCTTTCTCAACATTTTGGAAATACCCAATCGATAAAGTGGCAGGATTCCATTCATAAAATCGGACAACTGGAGGAATTTCACCAGCACTGTGCCAATCTAGCAATGCTTCATCTAGTGCCATATTGAATGAAGGGCTACATGCTCCAGAATTTATAAAAAACCAAGTTGATTTTGACATCACGATTCCTCCTTACAATGAAATACATATTAACAAACACATTGAATTGTGGCTATACTTTCTTTTATAATATAAATAGAGAGAGAGGGGAACAATTCGTGGAATACTTGTATATTATCGCAGCCGGTTTATTCGGTTTGATTGTTTATTTTTTAGTATCTTCATTTCGTTTAAAGAAAGCTGTTTCTGGTTTAACACAAGAGCAGTTTATCGAAGGTTATCGCAAAGCTCAACTAGTGGATGTTCGTGAACCAAAAGAATATGACGGTGGTCATATTTTAGGAGCACGTAATATTCCTTCTTCACAAATGCGTCAACGTTACAAAGAGATCCGCTCTGACAAACCAGTTTACTTATATTGCCAAAACAGTGCAAGAAGCGCCCGAACTGCTTTGTTCTTAAAGAAAAAAGGATACAACCAAATTTATCAGTTACAAGGCGGCTTCCGTCAATGGACTGGTAAAATCAAAGCAAAATAATAACACTCAAAGGGTTATCTCAAAAGTCATTTAGCGACTGAGAGATAATCTTTTTTTGCATGTATTCATATTCCCGGGTATCTATACAAGCATTGCGATGCAACGTTTTTTCATTTTGAACTTTATAAGTACTATCAAACGCCAATGAGCATGTCATCTTAGTATGAGGTTCCTTACTGATTAAATTAACTCATCACTAGTCGCAACAAAAAGAAATGAATTTATCGACCGATTGCAATTGGGTAATTTGTCACGAGCCACCAGAAACCAGTCAATTCATTCATTAAAAAAAACTGTAAACAAACTATCTTTCACGAGTTTGTTTACAGTTTAAGGAGAGCTCATATTAGAGCTCTCTTTTTGTTTTTAATCTTTTTTAAAACGTAACACAGGTGTACGAGCAGCTTTCGTCTCATCTAAACGTTTAATAACCGTTGTATGAGGCGCTTGCTGAACAATTTCTGGTGTTTCTTCAACTTCTTTTGCAATTTGAATCATTGCATCGATAAATGCATCCAACGTTTCTTTTGACTCAGTTTCAGTTGGCTCAATCATCATAGCCTCTTCCACGTTTAATGGGAAGTAAATGGTTGGTGGATGATAGCCGAAATCAAGCAATCGTTTTGCCATATCAAGTGTACGAACACCCAGTTTCTTTTGACGTCGACCACTTAACACAAATTCGTGTTTACAATGACGATCATAAGGTAAGTCAAAATGAGGCTGAAGTCTACGCATCATATAATTCGCATTTAAAACAGCATATTCAGTAATTGCTTTCAAGCCATCTGGACCCATTGAACGAATATACGTGTATGCACGTACATTGATTCCAAAGTTGCCATAGAAGGGTTTAACACGTCCAATAGATTTCGGTCGATTGTAATCGAACTCATATCCTTCTTCAGTTTTCACAAGAACTGGTTTTGGTAAGAACGGGATTAAATCTTTTTTTACTCCTACTGGACCAGAACCTGGGCCGCCACCACCATGTGGACCTGTAAATGTTTTATGCAAGTTCAAATGTACGCAGTCAAAGCCCATATCTCCAGGGCGTGCTTTAGACATAACTGCGTTTAAATTTGCTCCGTCATAATACAACTTTCCACCAACACCATGGATAATAGAAGCCATTTCTAAAATATTTTCTTCGAATAATCCTAGTGTATTTGGATTAGTTAACATTAATGCAGCAGTATCATCTCCTACCACACGTTTTAAATCTTCTAAATCCACTAAGCCGTTTTCATCTGATTTTACTGTGATTGTATCAAAACCAGCAACAGTAGCTGAGGCTGGATTTGTTCCATGTGCAGAGTCAGGCACGATTACTTTTGTACGCTGAGTATCTCCATTCGCTTCATGGAAAGCACGAATCATCATTAAAGCCGTCCATTCTCCATGAGCACCAGCAGCAGGTTGAAGTGTAACTTCATCCATTCCAGTAATTTCAATTAAATGTTCTTGTAGATCATACATTAACTCCATAGCACCTTGCACCGTTTCTTCATCTTGTAAAGGATGAATATTTGCAAAGCCTGGGAATCGAGCAACTGACTCATTGATTTTCGGATTGTATTTCATAGTACATGAACCTAAAGGATAAAATCCTGAATCTACTCCATGATTCCTTTTTGAAAGAGCTGTATAATGACGCATAATATCTAGTTCTGATACTTCGGGAAGTTCAGCAAGCTCTTCTCGTAATAAACCGTCAGGTAATAATGAAGCTAAGTCAACTTCTGGTATATCAAGTTCAGGTAAGCTATATCCTACGCGTCCCTCTTTTGTAATTTCAAAAATTAGTGGTTGATTATCTTTATGCACGGAAAGACCCCATTTCTTGCACAAGCGCATCGATTTCTTCTTTTGTGCGTTGTTCAGTAACAGCGATTAATACATGTCCTGCTAACTTATCATCAACTTTACCTAAATCAAATCCACCGATAATACCCTTTTTCAACAGTTCTTTTGTTAGAACAGTGATATCGGTATCTGCTTTAACAACGATTTCATTGAAATGAGGACCTTGATATACAACTTCGAACCCCTGAGCTTCGAAAGCTTTTTTAGCATAATTCGTTTTTAAAATATTTTGAGTCGCAATTTCTTGAACACCTTTTTTACCAAGAGCAGTCATTGCTACAGAAGCTGCTAATGCATTTAGTGCTTGGTTCGAACATATATTGGAAGTTGCTTTATCACGACGAATATGTTGTTCACGAGCTTGTAATGTTAAGACAAATCCTCTACGTCCAACTTCATCTGTTGTTTCACCAACTAAACGTCCTGGAACTTTACGCATTAACTTCGTAGTAACTGCAAAATAACCGCAATGTGGTCCCCCAAATGATTCAGAGATTCCAAATGGTTGAGCATCCCCGACTACAATGTCAGCACCAAGTTTACCTGGTGAAGTTAAAATACCAAGTGACAGTGGATTAGAAGAAACAACCATTAAGGCTTTCGCTTCGTGAGTTACTGTTTCAACTTTACGTAAATCCTCAACTTGACCATAAAAGTTTGGATATTGAACAAGCACAGCTGCTGTATTATCATCAATTAACTCGTTAAGTGCATCAATATCTGTAACGCCATCTTTAGTTGGAATTTGAACGACTTCAATCGATTGTCCTAAAGCATACATACGCACTACGTCTTGAGATTCCGGATTAACTGCACCTGAAATTAATAGCTTTTTACGCTTAGTATGACCAGCTGCTAGCATTCCTGCTTCAGCCAAAGCTGTACCACCGTCATACATGGAAGAGTTGGCTAAATCCATTCCCGTCAACTCACAAATCATTGTTTGAAATTCAAAGATTGCTTGAAGTTCACCTTGAGAAATTTCTGGTTGGTAAGGCGTATATGCCGTATAAAATTCAGAACGAGAAATAACGTGATCTACAATAATCGGTTTATAGTGATCGTAAACACCTGCTCCTAAAAACGAAGCATACGTTTTGTTATCTGCATTTTTGGCAGCCATTTGAGATAGTTCTTTTAGTAGAGATGATTCAGACTTAGCTGGTTTAATATTATATTGACCTTTAAATCTTACTTTTTCAGGTATATCTGAAAATAACTCATCTATAGAAGAAACTCCAATTGTATCTAACATATCTTTTTGGTCTTGCTCTGTCATTGGTAAGTAACGATGTTTCATCCGGGCACAACCTCTTTCCAACAATTATTTTTGTCGTTTATAAAATGGTGTCGCAACTGTTACTGCTTTTAAACGCTTTCCACGAATCTCAACTTCTACTTCTGTTCCAAGATCGCTGAATTTCAGATCGATTAAACCTAACCCAATATTTTTCTTTAATGTTGGTGACTGCGTACCGGTTGTAATCTCACCGATTTTTTCATTATTAATAAATACTGGATAACCAGTACGAGGAATCCCTTTATCAATCATTTCAAGTCCCACTAATTTACGAGGAATGCCAGATTCTTTTTGTTGGACAAGCGCTTTCTGTCCAATAAAGTCATCCTCTTTCTTCAATTTCACAGCAAAGCCAATGCCAGCTTCAAGTGGAGAAATATCTTTTGTAAGTTCTTGGCCATACAATGCTAAACAAGCTTCAAAACGCAATGTATCACGTGCACCTAAACCACAAGGTAAAACACCGTCATCCTTACCTTCTTTTAAGATTTCGTGCCATAAAGCTTTAACTTCTTGTGGATCTCCGTAGATTTCAAAGCCATCTTCACCTGTGTAACCTGTTCTTGAAACAAGGTATTCATATTCGCCTATTTTCACTTGTGTTTTAAATTTAAAAAATGTTATTTCTGAAAGGTCTTCTTTCGTTAATCTTTGTAAAACAGTTTCCGCTAAAGGTCCTTGAAATGCTATTTGACCATAAGAATCAGACACGTTCGAAACTGACAAATCACCGAATAAGAAACCTTTCATCCATTCAAAGTCTTTCTCAATGTTAGAGGCATTTACAACCAAAAGGTAATGATGCTGAGCAATTTTATAAACTAATAAATCGTCTACTGTACCACCATCTTCATAACACATCGCAGAATACATCGCTTGTCCATCTTGTAGCTTCGACAAATCATTCGTTAATATGCGCTGTAAATATGACAAACTATCTTCACCTTTTACAATGATTTCACCCATATGAGATACATCAAATAATCCCGCTTTTGTACGAACCGCTTCATGTTCTAATTTAATGCTAGAAAATTGTACTGGTAACTCCCAGCCACCAAAATCAATTGTTTTCCCACCATATGATGCATATACGTCGAACAAGGGAGTACGTTGTAATTGCTCTGACATTTTCATTTCCTCCTTTTTTAACACAATAATCAAAAAACAAAGAATACATGTTTATTGCACACGATGTTGTTTTTGTTTGTTGATCTTCCTACACTTACATTCTCGTATCCATACTAGAAAAAACTAGTACCAAAATTGATTCAAACTAATTTTCTCTAATACTGAAATCTGTAAACTTATGTTTCCTAATCAGTACAAAAAAAAGACAGAGAATCCCCTTATTAAAGGGATTCTCTGTCCTGGCACCTGAAAGTTTACCTGAAATCGGCTTTCCTCTTTGGTAGCTATATATAGATATAGCATTCTCCAGAGATGCGTCCTATACGAGTCTTTTTGCCTGAGAGATTCGTTATTTAACTTGCTCCTTCGGCGACGCTATTTGCGTTCTCTCCCCGTATACTCATCCGCCCCAAAACAATTGTTTTGGAATATAAAAAATTCAATGTACATAAAGCGTTTACCGCTTTGTCTATATCCTAACATTGAACACAAGGAAAGCGCAATCTTTTTTACTACAACATCCATTCACGAACAATTACCTAATAATCTAGATATTCATTCGCCTTTTAGTCTATTTACTTGAAAAGCAGCATATTCAGTTATTTGTCTCAATGAACGGCCTTCCGTTCTAATTGTTATATGAGCAACAGATTTGTAGAAACGCTTTCTGTAAGTATAAAGTGATTCTAACTCCTCTTTAGTGGAAGCTTGTACAATGGGTCTATTCACATCTTTGTGAATCCGTTTCCAAATGTCAGGAAACGTTGCATCCAGAAATAGAACTAAACCCGTTTGCCTCATGAGTCTCCTATTTAATGCATCAATTGCAACCCCACCGCCAGTTGACACAATACACCACTCATCTCGAAATGTTTTCAAAAACGCTCTCTCTTGCTCCCTAAAGAACGGCTCCCCATATTCCCTAAATATATCTGGAATAGACATCCCTACTTTTTTCACAATTTCTTGATCCATATCATAGTAGGGAATTTTCAACAAAAAACTTAACCTTCTACCGATCGCACTCTTCCCACTACCCATGAAACCGACTAAATAAATTTTTCTCATACTATACCCCGCTTATTACGGATCATCGAATCATTTTTATTCTTGATTTTCCATTTGTACTATCGTAGCAGATATATAGCGACTTTCCAACATTTCATAAATTCCCATTTGGGTTACATAAGCCCCTACAAAAACAATCAGTAAACCACTGATCACAAATAGTAAAATCAATGCAGCAGGCAAAAGAATTCCTTTTTCATTCCTCAGCAAATGAAAGTTCATAAACACGTTCCTTCTTTAATCCACTTTCAAATTCAACAGCTATCTTTAATTTTTTACCATTTAGTTGAAACTGGCTCTTAGTTATATGTAACAACATAGGTTCATGGCCTAATCTATTTTTTTGTTTGCGGATTAAATTCCCTGAAAACTCAATATCGAATTCTTCTTCGGACTGTCGAAATCGTATTCCAACACTATTTGGCTGTTCCTCTACATGTTGTAAATTTATTAAATACGGTAAAACATCTAGTGAAAACATTTCAAATTCCATTTCTTCTGTATGAGTCAAATACTTCTCGGAATCTTTTAGCCATTCAAAGTAGAAGAAAATCATATTGGAAAAAAGTAAGAATAGCATGATTTGAACCAAAGCATCGACGAATGTATACCCATTGCTTGTTAATAATTTTCGCATGATTGATAAGTATTCTCTGTTTTTGTGTAATTAATGCAAAGCAATCTCTCTTCCCATGTCCATGAATAATTCACTTTATCCATAACTCGGTTTCCCGTTAGGATTCCGTGTCCCCGTGCGATAGCAGCTTGATGTGATGTGTAGGCTAAATGGACACTGATTTTTTGATCGTTTAACTTAGCGAACATTCGATAACTGGTTGGTAGCAGCGAGCCAAATATCACCATCGTTACAGTCAAAGTCAACATTGCTTCTGCAAATGAAAATCCTTTTTCATTCCTCAACTGTCATCTTTCCTTTTCCTATATATATTCTCACCGTTTTTATTGAATCTGTTGTATCGAAAGTTAAAGTACCAAAATTTACGATTGAACCATTCGGGTTAAATGCAATACTTTTTAATGTACTTTTAGTTGAGAGTTTGATTCCTTTCGGCAAACTCCTATGAACAATAGGCTCAAAATATGATTTCCTAGTAGTATAGGTAGTTCCATTATTCCCAAATACAAGTTCTGTTTGTGAACTATTTACGATTGAATAATTTTGCATATTGTAAATATCCAACTTAAATTGATTCATAAACAAAGAAAAAGCTTTCTTTTCAAAATAAGAATTACTCATAAAGATCACGCTCATTGTGATTGTTCCTACAATACTTAAAACGAGCAAAACTTCTAGGAGAGTATATCCACGACTATTCAATTACATCTATTGAACTAACTACACCAGAGGAATCAATTGAAAGCGTACTCCCATCAGGACAAGTGATTTGATCAGCATTTAAATACTCTGTATCAACCAAATTTTGCACCGTTGGAACTCCATTCAATTCCATCCGGTATGCTTCTACTTGTCCTTGAACCATTTTCACATATGCTTGACAACCCTTCTGATCAATAGTCGCAGAATGTTTTGTTACATTTGGAATAGCGATTAAAATGAGCACAGAAATAATTAATAATACAACCATCATTTCAATTAAGGTAAATCCAAACTGATTTCTAAATTTTTTCATATGTTCCTCCTAAATAAAATCGATCATTCCGTAAACAGGAAGTAAAATTGATAAGTATGCGCCTAATATACAAATTGCTAGTATTCCAAATAGAATGGGCTGAACAAACGCCAAATTTTTTGTTACCTTATTTTCAATTTGTTCTGTTAGTAGGTCACTAAATATTAATAATTCCTTTGCTAAATGACCACTCGCTTCTCCATGCGAAATATAAGCTGGAAACTCTTTTAAGAAACAACCAGCGATTGTTACGGCTTTTTCGACACTTTCACCAAGGCTAATCGCTTGGTATATTTGTATGCTAATCACTTGAATAAAGGGCTGATTTGTTTGAGTTCTTAAAAGGTCTAAAGCTTTAAAGAGAGAAATACCGCTGGCTAATAACGTACCTAATTCTTGCGCAAATGATCTTGTCCAAAATATCTTCATCCAACTTGAAAAATAAGGTGCTTTTTTAAGTGTTTTTAACTGAAATTCAAATGATTTTCTTTTTAACCATTGATGAAAAAGAAAATATATTAAGAAGCCCCCTATGGTTATCAAAATTAACATATCGGGAACGTGCAGTAATGTGTTTGTCCAATTCAATATTTCATCTTGATCAGCAGACTGCCTAGAAGCCACCAAAGTCTTCATATTAGGAAGAAAATAAGTTCTAAAAGCTATAAACAAACCACCAAGTATAATGAATAAAAATAATGGGTATATCATGATTTTCTTTAAACTCTTCTTTGCACGTTCTTTCATCGAAATATGCCTTTGAAGTGTTCCTATAGCGATATTTAACCTACCATGAGACTCAGCCATTTCAATTGGAAGAAGGTAATCTACAGAAATACCTAATAATATAAATATCTCAACGACTCCGTTACCATTTCTAAAGGTTTCCTCTATCTTTCTAGAGACTTCGTGCTCATGCTTAACATGATATGGCAGTAACATTAATAGAGATGAATGAAAGGTATATCCCTCCTCTAATAAGTTAGACAATCTCAATAAAAACTGACTCTGAAGTTTTTTAGGAATTTGATCTTGTTTAGCCATATTCAAATCCGCCTACTTGAAATTCACCACTTTTAAAAGCTTTCTCTATTTTTGCTCTGAGAGTTAAATGGGGAGGAATAGTAAATATTTCTCCTGCTTTAATCGTTGCCATTGCTTGATGAAGTGTTTCGCCATGCAACACTTCATATATAGAGCTGCGACTTGCTTCCCGCTCCCCATCGTTCTGCACCTCAAATCTTGTGAGTAATTGTTGAGAAGAGACACAAACAAGGGCTTGTTGTAATTCATCTATGGTTATCCCTAAATCCATTAATCTAAATAGACAACCTACCGTATTTTTGGAATGTACAGTTGTTAAGACCAAGTGTCCTGTTAATGCAGCTTGTATTGCTGCTCGTGCAGTTTCGACATCACGGATTTCACCAATCATAATGACATCAGGTGAATGCCTTAAAATAGCTTTTAATCCAGCTGAATAGGTAACACCTGATCGTTCATTCACTTGGATTTGAAGTAAATGAGACTGATTATTTTCGACTGGATCTTCAAGCGATATAACATGACGGTTTAACTGGTGTGAACTATAACTTGTCAATGAATACATGGTGGTCGTTTTACCACAACCAGTAGGACCAGTCAGACAAATTAATCCTTGTTTTTCCTTCATAAGTTCTTGGAAAACAATTGCGTCTGCTGGTTCTACCATTAATTCATGTAAGGGTCTTGTTTCGTCATGTAATTGCATACGAATGACAAGACTTTCTTTGTTTTGAATCGTTGGAAGTGTTGATACTCTAAAAGAACATTTTTTATCGGAAATGTTTTGTTCGAATGAACCACTTTGAGGTTTTCGTTTCTCACTAATATCGAGAGAGGATAAAAATTTGAAGTATGAAATAATTCGATCTCCTATATCCAGGTGAAGCTTACCTGCAGGAATCAAATTTGAGTGTTGTCTAAAATAAATAGTATACATATCGGGATTAGGAACAAGATGTATATCAGAGGCATTGGACAAAAGTCCTCGTTTTAACAACTTGAGACATTTTTGTTCGATAATATTAAACTCAATCACCATATATTTACCAATCATCCAAAACAGACGATGACCGCTCTTCGTCTGTTGTGAGAATTATACTTGCTGCTCGTTTTAAATGGAAGCTTTTTCCTTAAAATAAAAATTTCCTACCTTTTATGGCAGGAAATTTTTATTTTACCTATTATACAGCTTCAGAAAATTTAATTTTGCTTATAAAACTTTTTAAATGTTCCGGTTGATACCCCACTACTAAGCGTTTTCCATCTGAAATAATTGGACGTCTCAATAATTTTGGATCTTGAATAATCAATTCTACAACTTGTGAAAGTGGTAGATCTTCTATTTCTACATTTAGGTCTTTAAATGACTGACTTCTTGTAGCTAATATTTCATCAAGTCCTTCAGTTGTTAATGATAACAAAGAATATAATTCTTCAGCAGTTGGAGTTTGGCGGAATAGATGTCTTTCCTTAAACTCCACGTTATTTGCAACCAACCATTTTTTTGTTTTACGACATGATGTACATGATGGATAAGTAAAGAATGTAACAGGATTCATTTCTAATTCCTCCATTTCATTATTTTTACGTTATACATACTGTACAACATTTGTATATGTTTTGTCACGTTAATTGTTCAGTAATTATAAATAAAATTTTGGACTTTGCTTTTTAATTTGTATAAGCCTGATTTTTATGACTTAAATTGATTTCAAGGACCCTATTAAAACAGCCAATTTAAACAAACTCATTCAAATTAGATTAAAAATATTCACTCTACACTGGTTTGTCACAATCTATAGGCAATCTAGAGTTTACATTTTCGATTAGAATCATTTATAATAAGTAAGAGATTATTGTATGGTTTTTTAAAGGAGGAACTACTCATGAACAATATGTATAAAGTTATGGGTTTCTGGACAGGTATTTTTGCAGTTATGTTTCATTTAGGTGATATGACAGAAGCTTCTTTATTAATGTTAGCGAACACTGGATTATTCCTTCTTCTAGGGTTCTTGAACCTTACAGAACGTATGTATATCTATATTTTTGGAGCTTACTTAACAATCTTCTTTGCAGGCTTCACGTACTATACAACGTTTATACACGTACCAGGAGCAGGGCATTAATCAAAAACAAAAAAACAGCTTGCATCATATGATGCAAGCTGTTTTATTTTGTTAAAAGCCGTTTAAAAAAGGGTTATGATTCATTTCTTCTTCCGGTGTAGTTGGGTAACCGTGACCAGGATAACACATAGTTTGTTCTGGAAGTGTCAATATTTTTTCATGAATCGATTTCATTAATACTTTTTCATCTCCATTGGGAAGATCGGTTCGTCCTATACTTCCTTGGAATAAAGTATCTCCAACGATTGCAAATTCATCATGTTTAAACCAAAATGTTAAACTACCTGGAGAATGACCAGGAGTATGGATGACGTGAAAAGAGAAAGTACCGATTTCAAGAGTAGATTCTTCATCAATTAAGATATCGGCTGGTTTTCCAGATATATTAGGCAGTTCATTAAATCTTGATGAACCATTTTTAAGAGGGTTCGTTAACCAATCTTTTTCGGCCTGATGAATATAAACAGGAACTTTAAATTCATCTCTAACAGCATCCACTGCTCCTATATGATCAAAATGAGCATGTGTTAAAACAATCGCTATTGGTTTTAGCTGCATTTTCTTCAATTCTTTGATTAATTTTAATCCTTCTTCACCTGGATCAAATACTAAACATTCTTTATCCTTATTTGAAACGACATAACAATTCGTTTGTAATGGTCCAAGTGGATAGGTACGTATATTTAACATGCAAATCACCTCTCGTGTATTGTATCAGATAGTAGCCTAGGAAAACATACACGTTCAAAGAACGTTCACTTTTTATCCTCGACAAATGCTTAAATAAAACATATAATGGTACATGAAACGTGTATTCGACATTCATTTTCTAATGTCAAAAGGAGTGTCCTTAATGAACTTATTAATGGTTATTTTTGGCCTTGTGGCAATTCTCGGTGCAGTAGGAACCGTTCAAGCTATTAAAGAGAAAAACCTTTTAGGTGTAGTCTTTAATGTAGCAACCTTTGCTATTTTCGCTTGGTTTACTGTAATGACAATTATAGACCAAGGCTATCCACCATCACTACATTAATCAATACGAAAAAGCTGACGAATTAATTCGTCAGCTTTTTTCATTCCGAAATATATTCAATCCACTTGAATTCTTCCCCACTATTCAAATTAATTATCGTGAACAAGCCTTCGCCCTTTAAACAGTACTCCCCATTTGGCGAGCAAATCAATTGAACATATCCTTCATCAAATTGAACACGTTCGTTTTCGGATTTAAAACTAAATTCCACTAACTCTAATTTACTTTGATTTACATCTAAAAGACCAGAATTAGGTGAAATATAAGTTAAGAATGATTCTTGATTTGTCCAAATTATTTCCGGAATAAACCACTGTGAATAATTACTGATTGCAGGAGTATCAAATATTTTCTCCGTTTTATTTTTTAAATCAGAAAGTTTGTAAATGAATAGTTCCCTTTCTTGATCAATTTGAACGGTTAATGATAAATCTTCAAAGTAATCAACAAATATATAGTTACTCTCCTCAGACTTAGAAATTAAACCATCTGATATAGAAATTGTCGTTAGTGGACCTCCAGATAATGCATCAGTTTCATTCCACTCCACCCCCACTAATTCATTATCCGAAGCCCATTCCAAAAACGGCTGAGAAGATGAAATTAGTTCCAGTATTTGAGTTTTACTTGAGTACCTAAAAGTATCGAATGTCCAATCTTCATAAAAAGCAGTAACCGTCATCAATTCAACTTGAGCTGGATGCCACTCAAATACAATTTCAGAAGACTCTATAGTTAATTCATCTACCTTAGTACCACCCATTTCATATATCCCAATTGTTGCTTGAAGCGAATTTTCTGACATAAGTAAAGTAAAGTGAGATTTTGAAGGATGTATAATCACATCATTTATAGGCATATCAACAGTTGCATGATGTGTTTTTTTATTGGAATTCAAATCGTATGTATAAACATGTGACCCTTCCATATTTTTCTCTAAAAACATTATTTCTGTTTCAGAAATCCAACCAATGACTCGGTCGAACTCCTCACTTCTAGCAAAATATTGTGAAGGGATCTTTACTTCATTGACTTCATTTGGAGTTTCAGGACTTTCCATTGGAGGTTGTGCTGTTGAAACAGCGACATTAGGTTGATCATCTTTACAACCATATATCAATAGAATTGCCACCAAGATTATTATCAACCGTTTCAAACAGACCACCTCCTCTTTTAAAGTAGTACGTTTAAAATCAAATTTTGTTTCAGGCAATTGCATATTTATTTTGGTAGAGTATTTTCTGGAAGTGCAAGGAGAATAAATTCGTATCTTTATGCAGTAGAAATCTCTACAGATTCCGAAACTTAATAAAAAAAACCGTTTGTAATAAGCAATACTCTGCTCATCACAAACGGTTTACATTTTTATTTAGATTGATTCGCTTCATCAATTAATAAATTACCCGTTTTCACATCGTAAAATCTGAGTAAATCACCATTGATAATTTGATCTGAGTAGCCTAGTTCTTCAGCTGCGCGCTCTGTATAAGGAGCACATGATGCTGCATCAGTTGCTAAACCTGTTTCTTTCTCATAGCATGTATTCCCAGCATAAACAAAATCTTTAGTTACAAATCGACCATCTCTAAACACGACAAATTCTTCGTGGTCTTCAGAGAAAACATCTGCACCAAGTTGCATATCTTTACTTGTTTCAATACCAAGTAAATGTAATAAAGTTGGTCGAATATCAATCTGTCCAGATACTTCTTCGACTACTTGACCTTTATCAGATCCAGGGACATGAATGAAGAATGGTACGCGTTGTAATTGAGCACTTTCAAAAGGAGTAATTTCTTTCCCTAAATATTGTGCCATTGCATCATTATGATTTTCAGAGATACCATAGTGATCACCATACATAACGATAATTGAATTTTCGTAAAGTCCTTTTTCTTTTAGATCTTCAAACAAGAGTTTAACCGATTCATCCATATAACGTGCAGTCTGGAAATAACGATTTAATGTTCCAGAATTGGAATCATACTCTGGTATGAATTGATCTGGTTCATCTAAATGGAAAGGATAATGATTCGTTAGAGTGATTAAACGAGAGTAAAAAGGTTGTGGCATTTCTGTCATATGATCGACAGATTGCTCAAAGAAAGGAATATCTTTTAAACCCCAGTTTACAGCATCGCCATCTTCAACTGTATAGCTATCAACGTCGTAAAACTTATCAACATTTAAAGCATTATACATCATGTCACGATTCCAGAAACTCTTGTTATTAGCATGCATAACATTTGTAAAATAACCGTTGTCTCCAAGTCTTTCAGCCATTGAGTTATAAGTATTCCCACTATGAGTAAAGAATACAGCTCCACCGCCTAATGGATATAATCCATTTTCAACTAGGAATTCAGAATCGGACGTTTTGCCTAATCCCGTTTGATGATAAAAGTTTGGGAAGTAGAATGTATCTTTATCGCTAGATAACTCATTTAAGAAAGGTGTAACAACTTGACCGTTCATTTCTTCATTCATCACAAATGTTTGAAGTGATTCAAGTGAAACAACAATCAAGTTTTTACCTTCAGCTAATCCGAAAACTTCCACATCTGGTTCTGCTTGATTAGAACGAACAAAGTTATTTACTTCTACAAGTTCACTACCATCAGCTAAAGCTCGTTGAGCATGAGATTTTGACTGAATATAAATATCATAGATGTGGTAGTTATATGTCCCAATATTTTTAACTAATAACTCACGATCAAAACTACGTGTTAAAAGTTGAGGACGTTCTGTTTCAGATAATCCTAAATTTAAAAACAACACTGCTGCTGCTAAAACAAAGTAAGCTTTACGAATAGCAGGTTTAATAACGCCAAATTCTTTTTCAACCACAATAAATTTCATAACGATGAAAAGTATCACAACGTCTGCAAAATACAATACATCTGTTACGAAAATACTTTCTGCAGCAGAAGCTCCTAAATCACCAAAGTTGCTCGTTTGGAATAATACCGGCAACGTGATGAAATCGCTAAAGAAACGATAGAAAGCTACGTTCGCATATAAAATAACTGCGAGTACGCTGCTGGTAATCAGTAAATATCGATTTCTAGCTTTTACGGATTTAAAGAAAAGTGAAACTCCATAAATAAACAATAGAAAACTAAGTGGATTCAAAAACAATATTAATTGTTGCATAACATTTTCAATTTTCATGTCAAAACTTATATGATAAACAACATATGTTTTTATCCATGTCAATACTATGGCAATTGCCAGAATCGAATGTTTTGGCCAATTAAAGGTCTTCATTCAACATCCTCCTCTAATCTCCCTTATCTTTAGTAAGATATTCGAGAGAACATTATTATATCTTAATACTTTTTTTACAATATCGCAACTTACAGTTCATATGCATGAGTTATCATATAAAAATGTCTCAACAATTCATATACCCTTTATTAGACGGATAAAACATAAAAAAGTTTCATATTTTTTATGTTTATTTGTAATCTCTTGAAAATGCCTTTATTCCAAAAAAAAATGATAACCAGTAAGATTATCAATTCCTCCTATTGAAATGCTCATTTGTGCTTCGCAGCTTCCTGTCTAAGGATTAGAATGACCATTTGAAAATCTTTCAAATCCAAAACACCAGCATTATATAATTCTCGAACTTCATCTTCCATTAACATGGCATCTGAAAGTCGGTCTTTCGTATAAATATATGTCCCATATTTTTTCAGCAATTGCATAACATCGTATAAGTTTTTCATGACTTACCTCTTTGAGCATGACATATCCATTTATTTTGATCTGTTAAAATGATGTCCACTGGTAAATCATGATGTTCTTTTGGTACTGTCGGAACCACTTGTTCATCAAATGCTAATGAAATTGTTGCTCCTTTATATTTCTGTAAGAAGCGATCATAATAACCGCCGCCAAAACCAACTCTAAATCCTAAAGTATCAAAAACAACGCCAGGAACAATAAGGTAAGATATGTCTTCCGCATTTATTTTATTCGTAATTTCTGGTTTCGGTTCATGTAATTTCATATAGACAATTTCTAATTGATCGAACGAAGTAATTTCGTAAAATTGCATATCTCTTGTTTTAGCATGGCATTTTGGCACTGCTACACGAATGCCAAGTGACCAAAGATGTTCAATTAAATGCCAAGTATCAACTTCAGGAAATGAGGAGATGGTAATGCCGATGATTTTAGATTGAAGGATTTGTTCCTCATTCAGCAAACTTTGAGTGATTTGAGCAGAACGGGTTTGATATGTTAGTGAGTCCATTTCTTTTAATACAGATAAGACTTCATTACGCATGATTGTTTTGTCCAATTAAATACCCTCCATGAAAAAAACCAAAACCTCGCGAGGTTTTGGTTAAATGTTATTATTTTGTTTCACGGTGAACAGTCATTTTCTTTTCACGTGAGCAATACTTTTTCATTTCAAGACGTTCCGGGTTGTTACGCTTGTTTTTCTTAGAAATGTAGTTGCGCTCGCCGCAATCTGTGCAAGCTAGTGTAATATTAACGCGCATCTTTATCCCTCCCATTTAATCAGGATTCAAGTTATCATTTTTGAGCATGATTTATACGACTAACCTATTATAGCATAGCTACTGAAAAAATCTAGTATGAAATTAAACATTTCATTCAAAACTTCGTGATTATGCTAAAATAAAACAAAGAAGCTAATTGAGGTGAGAAGTATGACACTAGAAATATTGATTATGGCTACAGGCGTGGTATTAATTGTTCTTTCTTTTTTTATGAAGAGTCCAGTCAAACGCTTAGAAAAAGAAATTGAAGATTTATCAATTGATTATTATCAAGATATCAATCAACTGAAAAGACGACTTAAAGTTGTAGAAGAAGAATTGATGATTGATCCTAAAATTAGCTTAAAATCGAGTAAAGCACCAAAAAAGCCGATACACGAAATTTTGGTTAACCAAGTACTCGCACTTCATCAACAAGGTTATAATGATGAGGAAATTAGTAAACGTTCAGCCCTTTCTATCGAACAAGTACATTCGGTAATCGGGGGTAAACGCTGATGTCATCTATAATCAAAGGTCTTGGTATTGGATTATTTACGGCTGGCATTTTATTTACATTTATTTCGACTTCGAATTCTTCTGGCGTTAGTAAGACTGCACCTAACGGATATGAGCTTGTTAAATCAGAAGAATTAAAGTCTTTACAAGCAGAGCTATCTACCTCAAAAGAACAACTGGCCCAAATACAGCTCGATTTAGAAGCTATATCTAAAGAAAATAATACAGACGAACAAGTTGAAGAATTTGATGATCCATCATCCGATCAAATAAAAACAGTTCTTATTATACGCTCAGGAATGACATCAACTGATATTAGCTCGATATTGGAACAAACCAATATTATTAAAAACCGCAAAGATTTTTATCAATATCTAGAAGACAAAAAGTTGTCAGAAGGTATTCAAATTGGCACCTATGAACTCAATTCATCTATGACAATTGCAGAAATAGCGAATCTTATAACGAAATGACGATAAAAGGCTTATCCAATAAAATTGGATAAGCCTTTTACTTAATTGTTTAAGTCGTAATGGCGACCTTTTACTAAGTAGAACAATTGCTCTGCAATATTCGTTGCGTGATCAGCTGAACGTTCTAAGTATCTACAAACAAATGATAATTGAGTGATTTGACTTAATTTATCAGGATGTTCTGCACCAACACTTAATAATTGTTGGATTGTTTCACCATATAAACTATCCACTTGATCATCAAGAGCAGCGATTTCTCTCGCTTTCTCCACATTTTCTTCAGTGAAAGCTTGCATCACTTGTTCAAGCATGACAATTGTTTTATCTCTCATTTGTTCGATATTGCGTATTGGGTAGACAAATTCTGACTTCCCTACTCGAATTGTCTCTTTTGCAATATTAACCGCATAATCCCCTACACGTTCCATATCATGGGCTGCTTTAAGCATAACAATCAATCTACGCAGATCGGTTGCAACGGGTTGTTGCTTAGCAAGTAACAAAATGACACGATCATTAATTTCTTCTTCCATTCGATTTATATACATGTCATTTTGAATAATTGATAAGGCGATATCTACGTCTTGATTCAAAAGAGCTGTAATTGATTTATCCAATGTCGATATGGAAAGTTTACTAAGTGCTATAAACTGTTCTTGAACACCACGAAGATCATTTTCAAATTTCTCTCTTACTACCATTATTCATTCTCCTCCTTAATTAACCAAATCGTCCCGAAATATAATCTTCTGTACGTTTGTCAGAAGGCGTAGAAAAAATGGTATCCGTTTGGTCAAATTCAATTACTTCACCGTTTAGGAAAAATGCAGTTTTATCTGAAATTCGAGCTGCTTGTTGCATGTTATGAGTCACGATAATAATTGAGTAGTTTTCTTTTAATTCTTGTACCAATTCTTCTACTTTTAAAGTTGAGATTGGATCCAAAGCAGATGTAGGTTCATCCATCAAAATGACATCTGGTTCAATTGCCAAAGCACGTGCAATACAAATTCGTTGTTGTTGCCCACCTGAAAGACCGTATGCGTTTTCGTTTAAGCGGTCTTTTACTTCATCCCAAATGGCTGCACCTCTTAAGCTTTTTTCTACTATTTCATCTAACGTTTTCTTGTTTTTAATACCATGAATTCTTGGTCCATAAGCAATGTTATCGAAAATAGACTTTGGAAAAGGATTCGGCTTTTGAAAAACCATTCCTACTCTTGTACGAAGTTCTTCTACATTATAATCACTATCAAAAATATTGCGATCACGATATATGATTTGTCCAGACGTTTTTACAGATGGGACTAATTCCACCATACGATTTAACGTTTTAATATATGTGGATTTTCCACACCCTGATGGTCCGATAATTGCTGTTACTTCGTTTTCTTTAATAGCAAGATCGATATTTTTTAATGCGTGATGATTCCCATACCATAAATTTAATTGTTTTGTATCATACACAATATTATTCATATTTACATTTTGATTTAAATCAGCTGTTTCTTTAAGTTGTGGTTTATTTAAGTTTACTTGAACCATGTTGAAACCCTCCCATGCCGCTATGGCTTAATACCTTTTTTGGAATTTATTACGAATCACTACTGCAATTGAATTCATGATTAATAAAAACATCATTAATACGATAATTCCAGCAGCAGCTACACTTTGAAATGCTTCCTGTGGTCTCTTCGCCCAGTCAAAAATTTGCATTGGCAATGCAGTAAATTGACTTAATAGGTTGTCAGGTAGGAATTGAATAATAACAGGAATCCCGATTACAACTAGCGGAGCAGTTTCTCCTATTGCACGTGATAATGCTAATATACCTCCAGTTAATATACCTGGAATTGCTGACGGCAAGACAACTTTAGAAATTGTTTGCCATTTCGTCGCACCCATTCCATATGAAGCCTCTCGTAATTCCTTAGGAACAGCACGAATTGCTTCTTGTGATGCTACGATAATAACTGGCAAAATTAACAAACTCATTGTAAATCCAGCAGCTAAAATACTATTACCTAACGCTAAAGCTCTTACAAAAATCGTTAAACCTAAGAGCCCGAATACTACTGAAGGAACACCTGCAAGATTTGCTATATTCATTCGAATAAAATCATTTAGTTTATTTTTCTTTGCATATTCTTCTAAATATATGGCTGAACCAACTCCTAATATTAAAGAAACAGGAGCGATTACCGCCATCATCCAAAGGGAACCGACTAATGCAGCAACGATCCCTGCATTTTCAGGTATACGAGACCCAAAGTTAGTAAAGAAATCTATGGATATAAAGCCAATTCCTTGGCTGACAATTCGATAAAATAGTATCGCTAAAGATAAAAGCGCGAATAATGTGGCCATGAAAAAGATGGCTTTAAATGTTTTGTTCAAAATCATTCGGCTTCCCATACGCTTAACGACATTTTTGTGATCAATATGACGCATTTTAGTATTCCTCCCTAAACCGTTTTGAGATAGCATGAGCTAACCAGTTCATGAGAAGTGTAAATAAGAATAACGTGAAACCAACTGCGTAAATGGAATAGTAGATTGTTGTACCAAATCCTGCATCACCAGTTGAAACTTGAACAATATAAGCTGTCATGGTTTGAATAGAATCTGTCATGTCTAAATCGAAACGAGGTGTCGATCCACCTGCTAACGAAACAATCATTGTTTCCCCTATTGCTCTTGACACAGCTAAGACTATAGACGCCATTATTCCTGAAAGTGCAGCTGGCAATACTACTTTTACAGCAACTTCAAGTTTAGTAGCCCCTAGTGCTAATGCGCCATCACGAATCGAATTCGGAACAGATGTCATTGCATCCTCAGATAATGAAGCAATCATTGGTAATATCATAATACCAACTACAATACCCGGGCTTAATGCATTGAATATCTTTAAATCCGGTATGAATTGCTGTAATAATGGTGTCACAAAGGTTAAAGCAAAGAAGCCGTAAACAATTGTTGGAACACCAGCTAAAACTTCTAGAATAGGCTTAATAATTCTTCGTGTGTTATCACTAGCATATTCACTCAAATAAACAGCCGAAGCAAGTCCAAATGGTACCGCTACAACTACAGCAATAGCAGTTACTTTCAAGGTACCCGCAATTAAAGGAAGAATTCCATATAGCGGTTCCTTATTTGAAAACGGAAGCCATTCTTTCCCAAAAATGAAATCTAAGAAAGGTACGCGTTGAAAGAACTCAATTGTTTCAAAAATGAGTGTAAATACAATCCCAAATGTCGTTAACACCGAAATTGATGCAATAAGAAATAATATAATAGGAATTGACTTTTCAATTCGTTTTTTTGTTTTTTTGCCTCTTTGCTCTTCAATCATTTGTTGAATCGATAATTCTTCAGTTCGTTCTGATGTAGCCATTTGAAATCCCCCTTTACCTAAAAAGAGAAGAGAGTAGCACCGCTGCTACTCGCCTCTTACATGCATATTATGGCTTATTTTATTGCTTCAAGTGCTTCTAAATCTTCTTTATACGTCTCTTCTGGTGATCTAACATAGCCTACAGCTTCAGCCATATCGCCAGCATTTTCTAATGTAAATTTCATGAAGTCATAAACTGCTTCGTTTTCTTTTACAGAATCATTTTTCACATAAACGAACAATGGACGTGATAATGGTGAATATTCACCTGATTCAATTGTTTCGTTCGTTGGTTCTACGCCATCGATTGTTACAACACTCATCGAATCTTTGTTCGCTAAGTAATAAGCATATCCAAAGAATCCAATCGCGTTTTTATCACCTTGTACACCTTGCACTAAAACATTATCATCTTCAGAAAGCGTTGCTGCTTTAACAATATCTTCATCTTCTAAGATGATTTCATTGAAATAATCAAATGTTCCTGAATCTGTGCCTGGTGAGTAAAAAACAACTTCTTCATCTGGCCATTCCGGATTAATATCTGACCATTTCTTAGTTGTGCCATCTTCAACCCATAATTTTTTTAAATCTTCTACCGTTAAATCCTTAGCCCAATCATTTTCTTTATTAACAACGATTGATAAACCATCATAAGCTACTTCTAGCTCTGTATATTCAATTCCTGCTTCTTTTAATTTTGCAGCTTCTTCTTCTTTAATTGGACGTGATGCATTTGAAAAATCTGTTTCACCAGCGATGAATTTTTCAAAGCCGCCACCAGTTCCTGAAACACCTGCAGTTACTTGTACATCTGGTTGAACTCCTGCATATTCTTCAACTAAAGCTTCTGTAATTGGCGCTACTGTTGATGAACCGTCACCAGTTACCGAGCCAGATAAATTTTCTTCCCCATTATCTTTGCTGTCACCATTTCCACAAGCACCTAATAGTAGTGCTGATCCGATCATTGTTGACATCATAACGAATTTAAATTTTTTCATCTGACGAGTTCCCCCTAAGAATGGTTGTTTTTGCCTTACAAACACTACTATAAAGGTCCTATGTTGAGGACATATAAAGCTAATGTAAAGAGATTGTAAATAGAAAAAGCCATGATAATAAAGTTATCATGGCTTAAAATCTAAATTCTATTCAATTGTTTCTTCCGTTTCTTCTTCTATCTCTTCTTTTACAAATACAGGTTTGATTGTTTGGATGGTTTTTGAAACTTCTTCGTTTGTCTCACTATTTTTTTGCTTTATTTCAAAATAGGCATCTACTACTTCTCGAGCTAGAATCGTACCTGTACTTTCATACACACCGTTGAAATAAGGAGCATAAGGAATCATCACCGCATAGGCAATTTCAGGATTATCAAATGGAGCAAATCCAATATGTGTTGAATTGATCGCAGCTGTAATCTTTCTTGTCTCAGGATTGTAATGTATAGATTGAGCAGTTCCTGTTTTTCCTGCTGCTTGAAATGGTAAATCACCGAAGTAGGATCTTGCTGATCCATTGTCACCAAAATACACGCGGGCCATCCCTTTTTTAATATGTTCAATTTGAGTTTGTGTATTCTGAATGCGATTTAATACTGTCGGACCAATTTCTGTTACGAGCGGTCCCATCGTTACACCATCTAGTGAAGGTTCTCTAATTTCTTTTACAACATGTGGTTTTACTCGATTTCCTCCGTTAGCAATGGTTGAAACGTATTGTGCCATTTGAAGTGGTGTATACGTATCGTACTGACCAATGGTTAAATCCATTAGATTACCAGGCAGTCTACCTGTTCCTGTTACCCCGGATACTTCACCAGGGAGATCAATTCCCGTGCGAACACCAAGGCCAAATTGAGCATATGAATTTCGTAAAATACTAAATGCCGCGAAATCATTGTAACTTACTCTCATACTCTGTTCATATTTATAAACGGCATTCGCTAATCTGAAGCCAACTTTGAACATGTAAACGTTGGAAGATTGTTCAATCGCTTGTAAATCATTCATTGGAATTCTTGACGAGCGATTAAAAATGGAACTCTTGGGATCACCTTTACCAATTTTAATTGGTTCATCGATTAAAGTTTCACCCATATCTATAACGCCTTGTTCATATCCGGTTAACAATGTGGCAGGTTTAATGGTTGAACCTATCTCATATGCAGAAGTAAATGTTCCATAAGCATAGTCTAAAATTTCGCGTTTACCGGTTTCTTTATTCGTGCTTAATTGTTTTCCTACCATTGATAAAACTTCACCTGAATAAGGATCCATCATCACAACAAATGCACGATCCAATAAATTAGAACCTTGTTTTTGCTTCATTTCAATTAATTTCGTCTCTACTAAATCTTCTATTTTAGCCTGAATTTCACTATCAATCGTTAGAACCAGATCTTTTCCAGGTTCTCCTTTAAATACAGTTTCAGTAGACGTCACACTACCTTTACCATCTGTAATGTTTTTCACCACAGATTTTTGACCTTGTAGGATTTCTTCATATTGTTCCTCAATATAACTTTTTCCAACTCGATCATTTCTGGTATAATCCCTCGCGATAAAATAATCTATACTTGAACGAGGTATCCCTTCTTTTGGTGAAGTAGTTCGACCTAAAATTGCGAGATTCGATTTAGGAACACGTACCCAATCCGTTGTTGTATTGACACCTTTTAAATCTCCTAATCTTTCTGAAACTCTCGCAAATTCTTCTGGACTTACCGTATCACTTTTAATAATTTGAGGAGATAAGGCATACCCTGAAGACATTTCACGAAAAATTGCTAATACTTCAAGCTCTTCTTCAGAAAATGAATTTAATTCTTCAGGCGTTATTCGATCACGAACAAGTTTATCAATTTGTTGTTGTTTTTGTGAAGTTGTTAAATCTACATTTGCGTTAATTTTCGCTTGTTCTTTTTTAGAAACTTTTTTATATGCATCTTCAGTGTTCTTCATAATCCAAAAATCTTGTTGATCCCTTAAGTTAATATCATCTACCGATTTATCGATTAACGTAGCTAATTTTTCGGCTATTTCCATCATTTCTGATGATTTTGTGGTTTGCATTTTCGTATATGTAATGGCATTTTTAGGTTCATTATCGACTAAAATTCGGCCAACACTATCATAAATTCTTCCTCTTGGAACACTTGAATTAACAGGCACTTCTTCCGTTCGTTCTAATGCACGTTTATATTCTTCACCTTCTACTATTTGTAAATAACCCAATCTCAAAATTAGTATTGTAAAAAGTAAAAAGATAGAAAAGAAGAGGATATTCATACGAAAAGCGACATTTGCGCGAAGTTTGGCTTTGACACTTGCGGAGCGTTTTTTATTAGGTTTACGCAATTTTCATCCTCCTATTAACTAAAATCCTGTCTATCAGTATACCATTAATTGAAATAAAAAAGCACACCCCTAAATGACGATTTAAGGGTGTGCTTAGTTTCATATTTTGTGAAATTATTTAGCAGATTCGTAACGTTTTGAAACTTCGTTCCAGTTAACAACATTCCAAAATGCGCCAATGTAATCTGGGCGACGATTTTGGTAGTTTAAGTAGTATGCGTGCTCCCATACGTCTAAACCAAGTAAAGGTGTTTTGCCTTCCATGATTGGTGAATCTTGATTTGGCGTAGATGAAACTTCAATTTCACCATTGCTCACTGATAACCAAGCCCAACCAGAACCAAAACGAGTAGTAGCCGCTTTTGTAAATTCTTCTTTGAAAGCGTCAAAGCTACCAAATTTCGCATCGATTGCTTCAGCTAGTGCACCAGTTGGAGAACCGCCACCATCAGCAGATAATAATTCCCAGAATAATGAGTGGTTAGCATGACCTCCACCATTGTTACGTACTGCTGTGCGAGCAGCCTCAGGTACTGCGTCTAAATTAGCAATTAACTCTTCAACTGATTTACTTAATAAGTCTTCATGTCCTGCAAGTGCATTGTTTAAGTTTGTAACATATGCATTGTGATGTTTTGTGTGGTGAATGTTCATCGTTTCTTTATCAATATGAGGTTCAAGTGCGTCATACGCGTAAGGTAATTGTGGTAATTCATAAGCCATTTGTTATTTCCTCCTAAGCGATTATAAGAATTGTTTTTACAATGTCTAGCGTATCAAACTTATGTCATACGTTCAAATATTAAAGACTCAATTGTGCAAATTCAGTCTTTTGTCTGAATCGTTATACAACCCAAAGAAAAATAACAATCATAACAATCTGAACAATTCCTTTTGTAAGAACAGATGTTAAGAATCCGACAACTGATCCTACCCCTGTTTTAAGTGCCTGTTTAATAGAAGTTCTAGTAAACAATAATTCTGCGATTATAGCTCCAACAAAAGGTCCGACTAGGATTCCAAAGAATGGAATGATAAAGGGCCCAATTAGTAAACCAATGGTACTCCCCCAGATTCCCGCTTTACTTCCACCATACTTTTTAACACCAAACGCGTTCGCCATCATATCTGCACCAAAAAGTAAAATCACAAATAAAATTTCGATTAGCCAAAACCACCAAGGTAAATCCGAGAATGTAAAGAATAGTCCATATAATAAAAAACCACCCAAAATAAAAACGACTGCTGGTATTATCGGATAAACTAAACCGATAAATGCAATAATGAAACATATAATAATAAGTGCCCAACCAAGATATTCCATCCTTTTCCCCCATTAGAACAAAATGTATTTACAAATAAAAAATCTCCTCTATATCGTGCCTTACATCATCTGAGATGTAAAGACACTAGAGGAGAAAAATTGGATTATGCTCTTTTTCCTAGAACTGCTTCAGCAATATTAACTGCGTGATCACCAATACGTTCTAAGTTACTTACCAAGTCAACAAAAACAATTCCAGCTTGAGGAGAACAAACGCCCTCATTTAAACGCATAATATGCTTTTTGCGGAATTTACGTTCCATTTTGTCGATTAAATCTTCTTGTTCTGCCACTTCACGTGCCAGTTCAGAACTTCCGATATCAAGAGCTTCTAACGCTTTTTCTACCGTTTGAATCGTTAATACAAACATTTCAGTGATATCTTCCATCGCTTGATCAGTCAATTTCACACGATTACCAATTTGATAGTCAATTAATTCTAAAATATTTTCAAAATGATCTCCAACTCGTTCAATATCACGCACAGTTTCCATTAACATGATATGACGACCTGAATCGGCATTTGAAATTGATTCAGCTGAAATTTTAACGAGATAGTCTGTAATTTTATGATCTAAATTATTAATAGCATCTTCGAGTTGGTAACCCGTTTCTGCATGTTTTTTATTATTCGTTTTCAAATACTCGAATGATTCTTTTAATCCTTGTACACTAAAGTGACCCATACGAAGAATTTCTTCTTTCGCTTGCCCTATGGCAATAGATGGTGCCGTTTCAATAAAGTGTGGATCTAAATGTTTTGGTTTGTATTCAATCGTCACTTCTTCACCTGGGATAAACTTCGTAACCAGGTAAGCCCAAGCACCAATCAAAGGGAACTGAATAATGGTATTCGCTACATTGAAAGTACCATGTGCAAAAGCAATTTGCATTTTTTCTTCAAGTCCTAAAACACCCGTGATCCATTCGATGTACATTGTAAATGGAACTAATAAAATCATAAATATAATAGTACCAACTATATTGAATAACACATGGGTAGCAGCAGCTCGACGAGCGGCAATTGAAGCACCAATTGAAGCTAAAATAGCTGTAATCGTTGTCCCAATATTATCACCGAACAATACCGGCAATGAAGCGTCCAAATTTAAAATACCTTCAGAATATAATCCTTGTAGAATTCCTACAGTAGCACTCGAACTTTGAACAATTACAGTAAATACAGTTCCAACTACTACACCTAATATAGGATGCTCACTCATATTAATTGTTAAGTCAATAAATGCTGGTAATTCTCTAAGTGGTTTCATTCCCCCACTCATTAATTCCATCCCTAAGAATAAACCACCAAAACCAAAAATAACTTCTCCTAGGTTTTGAATTTGATTTTTCTTAAAGAAGAAAATGAGAAATGCTCCTAAAGCCATAATTGGTAATGCTGCTTCACCAACATCAAATCCAATGATAAAGGCTGTAACGGTTGTCCCAATATTGGCTCCCATAATTACACCAATCGCTTGACGTAACGTCATAAATCCAGCACTTACTAAGCCTACAGTAATAACAGTTGTACCAGAACTTGATTGTATTAAAACAGTTACAATAATACCCACTAATACACCCATAAATGGGTTAGTAGTAAATCGATCTAATATATCACGCAAACGATCTCCAGCAGC
Source organism: Paenisporosarcina quisquiliarum (assembly GCF_043641925.1). Classification (GTDB taxonomy): domain Bacteria; phylum Bacillota; class Bacilli; order Bacillales_A; family Planococcaceae; genus Paenisporosarcina; species Paenisporosarcina quisquiliarum_A. Next base: position 176,805 of record NZ_JBHZRU010000002.1, on the reverse strand, counting down.
TTTTTGCAACCCGTCGCCCATATATTTGATAGCGAACAAGAAGATCCCGAGACCTCCAATGAATTGAAACAGCATTTCCTGCCAATTTAATTCCATTATTCAACTTCAGCTCCTAATTCGACAATTTTCAACATTCCCCATTATGAAGAATTCGACACCACATTGTAAAGGACCTTCACATAAAATTTACAATAACTTAACAATCAGTGCAAATTTGGTCTTATAGTTTTCACAATTCTAGTTAATATACTTATTTAATAGTAGTATGATTAATGTATAAGGAGTGATGTACTTGGCTTTTACAAAATTATTTTTTGCTTCCATTTATGAGCCTAAAAAAATGGCTGCTTTCAGGCTGCTTTCTATAGGAAAAGTTATTCAATATATATTTATATTTATAACTCTCATCACGATTTTTTCTTTCATACAATTTGTTTTCGGTATAAATAATCAATCATCTTCTATAGTTGGATTGATTGAATATATAGAAGGAATGGCATGGATCCTCTTTCCTTTTGCTTTTATATTACAATTTGTGATGTCAACATTGTTTGTATTCAGCCGCATTAGTATATTAGCTCTAGTTGGCTTCTATTTATTAAAATTGTTAAATCGTCGCGGGGATTATCGCCATGTATGGCGCACAGCAGCATTTGCCTACACAGTTCCTACTATCCTTTCCTTTATCTTATTGTTCTTAGGAATTGGAGATACAATTATTTTCCTTGTGACACATTCTCTTAGTTTCACCTACTTATATCTTGCATTAACCTATTATCCCGCCAAATAATCATAATCTCTCTTGATTCAACATATAAGTTGATAAAGGGGGATTTTCTTATGCGCATTATTGGACTAGCTACTTTAATATTACTTGTTTCCTATATAATAAAAGTTGATCTACTCGACGGAACAATTTCTCTTGCTGCATTTACACAAGAGGAACCTATATGTACTGAAAACGTCTATTATGATGTCTTTCCTGTTCAAACAGTAGAAAATGACACCATCTTTTCTTTATTTGCCGTCTATCCTTCTGAAACTTGGGTCAGTTTTCCTGAACGCTTAGAAGCTTTTTATCAAGAGAATCCACATTATCGAAATCAATCTTTACAATCTTTTGAAACAGTGCAAATTCCGATCTTCAAAAAAGAGTCATCTGCATGTTCTGAAAAGTGAAGTAACGTTTCTTCCTTGTCATTTCCTTTTCAAGACTGCTAAAATGTAGAGTAGTGAAGGCGTAATGCCTGAAAAGGAGAGAATCTAATGAGTGAACTAATACACCGTTCTAAAACTCGTCCCGTTCGTGTTGGGGATTTAACTATTGGTGGAAGTAATGAATTATTTATTCAAAGTATGACTACTACAAAAACACATGATGTTGAAGCAACTGTTGCAGAAATATTGCGTTTAGAGGAAGCAGGTTGTCAAATTGTACGCGTAGCATGCCCTGACGAACGTGCAGCTGATGCAATAGCAGAAATTAAAAAACGGATTAATATACCTCTAGTTGTAGATATCCATTTCGATTATAAATTAGCTTTAAAAGCAATCGAAAACGGAGCTGACAAAATTCGAATTAACCCAGGCAACATTGGACGTCGTGAAAAAGTTGAAGCGGTTGTCAATGCGGCAAAAGCTAAAAACATTCCGATCCGAATTGGTGTTAACGCTGGGTCACTTGAACGTAAAATCATTGAAAAATACGGCTATCCTACAGCTGATGGAATGGTTGAAAGTGCTTTACACCATATTAAAATACTCGAAGACCTAGATTTCCATGATATTATCGTTTCACTAAAAGCATCAGATGTTAGCTTAGCTATTGAAGCTTATATTAAAGCGTCACAAGCATTTGATTATCCATTACATTTAGGAATAACTGAATCTGGGACTTTAGTAAATGGTTCTATTAAGAGTGCCGCTGGATTGGGTGCGCTTTTAAGCCATGGTATTGGGAATACCCTTCGAGTTTCACTGAGTGCAGATCCAGTCGAAGAAATTAAAGTGGCGAGAGAATTACTGAAAGTATTTGGTCTTTCTTCAAATGCAGCAACACTAATTTCATGTCCAACTTGCGGACGAATTGAAATTGATTTAATTACAATTGCCAATGAAGTTGAAGAATATATTTCTACAATTAAAGCACCTATTAAAGTAGCTGTACTTGGCTGTGCTGTTAATGGACCAGGTGAAGCTCGCGAAGCAGACATTGGGATTGCTGGAGCACGTGGTGAAGGTTTGCTGTTCATGAAAGGGAAAACTGTTCGAAAAGTTCCTGAAGCAACGATGGTCGAAGAATTGAAAATTGAAATTGATAAAATTGCTCAAGAATATTTCGATAAGCAAGAATTAGAAAAACAAAACGTATAAAGGAGTCATTGCATATGTCTAACATTCGATTCGGTATCGACATTGATGGTACCGTCACATGCCCTACTTCTTTATTACCACATATCAATAAGCAATTTTCCTGTAATTTAATTTTAGATGATATTAAGGAATATGATTTAACCAAGGCATTTCCGATTACACCAGATGAATTTTATCAATGGTTTCGAAAAGCCGAACCTGAAATTTATGCCACTTCCCCTATTCAAATTGACGCTCATTCAATTTTGACAAAGTGGAAAAAGGACTTTGAATTATATTTCATTTCAGCTCGTGGCCAAAATGTGAAGGATGTAACTTTTGAGTGGTTTTTAAACCAAAACCTAGAATACGATCACATAGAATTAATTGGTTCTCACGATAAAATTCAAACAGCAAAGAATTATAACATCGATGTATTTTTCGAAGATAAGCATGATAATGCAGTTGGACTCGCAGAAGAGCTTAATATCCCAGTTATTCTTTTTAATACTCCATACAATCAAGAGCCAGTTCCAAATGGCGTTGTAAGGGTAGATAATTGGTTAGAGGCCGATACATGGATACAACATCATTTTATTAAAAATAAAGCGTGAGGACCCTTCCTCGCGCTTTTTACATGCTACATAAAGTAAAGAAAAGGTTGTGAATAAATGAAACGCTTCAAAGTAGTTATTCCTATCATGGTTATTGTTGCGATTTTAGCTACATGGATTCTAGGAAAAGACCATAGTACGGTTCCTCTTGAATCTAGAATTTTCATCACCATTGGTGGAACTTTAATATCTGGAATAATTTCATATTTTTTGTTAAGCAATAAAGAAGATCAAATTGATCCAAAACCAAAACATAAATAAGTTAAAAAAGAGACCATTCACAAAAATGTGAATGGTCTCTACAGTTTGTAACCAAAGAATATTGAAATTGAGTGCTTATACTTAAGACGGAATGATAATGAATGTTGTCGGCTATTTCTTTCGTTTTTCCGCAGGAGTCTTCAGAAATAGCCGAGAACGTTAATGTTAAAAAGTGAACAGAGTAATGTTTACTGAAGAAATTAGTAATTAAATTAAAAGATTGTTCACTTAGTAAGAATTCATTTGTCATATTGCTTATTACAAATTATTTGGAATCATGAAAGCTACAGGTTAACCAATAAGATAGTCTCACCGTTAAGGGTTCCGATTCTTGATAATGGATTTGAAAATATAAGCAACAAACTGCCTATATTATGCTATACATTCAGGGCATTTACCGTAAATTTCTAATTTATGATTATCAATTTGATACGCAGGCAGTTTTTCTTGAACAGCATCCATTGGACAAATGTGAATCTCTTTTATTTTCCCACAGGACATACAGATGAAATGATGATGATGATGGTCTGTTTCACACTGCATACGAAAGTGTCTTTCCCCAGATAACTCGGTTTCTTCTAATATACCGAGTTCCACAAATGTACTCAAATTTCGATAGATGGTATCAAAACTCATCCCCGGATAATCTTTTTTCATCACGTTCAATAAATCTTTAGCTGTTAAATAGCGATCATTTTCTTCAAATAACTCAAGAATTTGTTCTCTTTTATCCGTTTTTTTAAAACCTTCATTTTTTAAAACTTCCCAAGCTTTCGTTAAATTCATGAAGTAACAACTCCTTCGTCCTTCGTGACAACTTTTAGCCAAATCTTTTTACCAATTATAACGATTAAAAGAATACATATAGAAGTGACAACAATTGTCCCACCCGGTGCAATATTTAAATAGAAAGCAGTAACCAATCCAGTAATGACAGCCGTTTCACCGAATACTACGGCCAATAAAATGGCTTGTTTAAAACCTTTAGCTAAACGCATACTCGCAGCGACTGGTAACGTCATTAAAGAAGATACAAGTAATATCCCCACAATTCTCATGCTTGCCGCTATAACCAAAGCGGTAACTATCATAAATAAGATGTGAATCCATTTCGCAGGAAGGCCCGAAGCCCGTGCGTATTCTTCATCAAACGAAAGGACAAAAAGCTCTTTATAGAAGAAACGCGAAAATAAGATGACAATTAGTGCAATAATGACAACAATCCATAAGTCTTGTCGACTTACGGCAGACACAGAGCCAAACAAATAGCCAAAAAGGTCTGCACTAAAGCCATTCGCAAGTGAAATGAAGATTGCACTGATTCCTATTCCCGCTGACATAATAATTGGAATGGCTAACTCTTCATAATGTTTATACAATCTGCGAAGTCTTTCGATTAAAACAGAACCACTAACAGCAGACAGTATTCCTAAATATAGTGGATTTAACATCGCAAACAAAGGAACCGTTTGGCTTAAATATAAACTTCCAGCTATACCAGCCAATGTAACATGACTTAGAGCATCGGCAATTAATGATAATCTTCGAACAACTATAAAAACGCCTAATAACGGAGCAATAAGACCAATTATTAAGCCAGAAGCAAATGCGTTTTGTAAAAATTCATAATTCCATAAAGCTTCAATCATGATTGCACGCCTCACCTTTCACATGATGAATTTTCCGAACAGAATGACCATACCAAGCCTCTCGGTCTTCATCACTCATTTCCTCAAATTCTTGCTTGAATCCGTGAAAATGAATGGTTTGATTTAGACAGGCAACATGGCTTATTCGATTTGAAACGGTATCCACATCATGTGTGACTAAAATCAGGGTAATATTTCGTTCACTGTTTAATCGCGAAAGCATATCATAAAACGATTGCACATGTTTATGGTCGATTCCAACAGTGGGTTCATCTAGCACAAGACATTTCGGATCACTAACTAATGCCCTAGCAATAAAAACTCTTTGTTGCTGTCCCCCAGATAATTCTCCTATGGATTTGGAAGCAAACTTTTCCATGCCAACGGATGAAAGAGCTTCTTGAACAAGATGATCTTTGCTATTTGGAAGTTTCTTAAACAATCCAGTCTTTTTAGCTAACCCGCTAGCCACTACTTCAAATACTGTAGCAGGAAATCCAGTATTAAAAGAATTGGATTTTTGAGAAACATAGCCAATCCACTCACGTTGTTTAAATTCTTTTGCTTCTTTGCCAAATAAATGAACTGTCCCAGTAGATGGTTTAAGCAATCCTAAAATGATTTTCAATAAAGTCGATTTACCCGAACCATTAGGACCTAAGATTGCTAAGAAATCTCCTTGTTTCACTTGCAAAGATATATTTTTTAAAACAGCTGTTTGATCATATTGAAATGATACTTGCTGTAATTCAATGTCATATGGCGTTGACAAATCGATCGCCTCTTTCTAATTCAAAATCATTACGATTTACAAATGATTAGTATAGCGGACATTTGATTGATTGTAAACTCTAATATCTTGAAAGGAAGATGGAATGGATTTACTTGAATTTATTCAAAACTTGAAAAGTAAAAGTGATGATGAACTTGCAGAAATGTCAAAGGTCCTCCCCGTTTCTCTATCTAAAAATGAAATAAAAGGACTTAGACCTCTCTTAGATAAGGCATCCATTCATTGGGCATTTACTGGAATTCCTTCATCTTTTAAAAAAGAAATTGCTAAAGTGATTGGAAAAACAAAAGCAAAAACATTATTCAACTTTTATAATGTCTAAAAATCGTGAATCAATGAAAGCAAAAAAGAGATTCAAGCAAAATTCTGCTTGAATCTCTTTCAACTTTAAACTCTCAATGCATCTATTCGGTCAGGTGTAAATGTTTTAGTTTTTAACATCTCAATTTCATATAAATATGGAGCAGTTTTGTTCTTAGCATCTAGCCCTACAAAAGGTGTCTCAAGAATCTTTGGAACTTGCGTAAGACTTGGATGATGAACGATATAGGATAAAGCATCAAATCCAATTTCACCAAATCCAATATTCTCGTGACGATCTTTACCCGCTCCACGTATATTTTTACTATCATTGATATGCAAAACTTTTAAACGGTCAATGCCAATTAACTGATCGAATGAAGCCAATACACCGTCAAAATCATTTACAATGTCGTAACCAGCATCATGTGTATGACAAGTATCAAAACAAACGGATAAACGCTCGTTATTTTTAACTCCGTCAAAAATTTGAGCTAATTCCTCAAATGACCTTCCGCATTCAGTGCCTTTGCCTGCCATTGTTTCTAAAGCAATTTGCACCGGGTAGTCTTGAGAAAGGACTTCATTCAAACCTTCAACAATTTTAGCGATTCCTTCCTCTGTACCCGCTCCGACATGTGCACCTGGGTGCAATACAATTTGAGTTGCTCCAATAGCGGCTGTACGTTCTATCTCTTTTTGAAGAAACTCGACGCCAAGAGCGAAAGTCTCTGGTTTAAGAGAATTACCAATGTTAATGATATATGGCGCATGAACAACAATATTTGACATGCCGTTTTCTTGCATGTGAGCTTGTCCTGCAGCAATATTCAAATCTTCAATTGGTTTTCTTCTTGTATTTTGAGGAGCACCTGTATAGATCATGAAGGTTGTTGCTCCATATGATTTTGCTTCTTCGCTAGCAGCTAAAAGCATATTCTTTCCACTCATTGAAACGTGTGAACCTAGTAACAAAACAAAAAACCCCTTTACTTTTTACGGTTTTTAATGCGTCGTTCTCTCTTTTTCACTTTGTCCATTTCCCATCTCATATTGCGTTTATATCCCGGTTTAACCTTTTTAGGTTTTCGGACCATTGATTTTGCTTTTGCATCTATTTCATCTGCCACTTTTTCAGTTTTACGATTTTTACGTGTGTGACGTTCTTTAAGTTCAGACCATTCGCCATCTTTTACATCTTTATGAACAAAAGGAATTCCCATTTTTTCAATACGAACAATCGCATCTTCATCTGTTGGTTCATATAATGTAATAGCTGTTCCCTCAAGACCAGCACGCGCAGTACGGCCAACACGGTGGATGAAGAACTCTAAATCCTCAGGAAGTTCAAAGTTAATAACATGACTCACACCTTGAATATCAATCCCACGTGCAGCTAAATCAGTTGCTACAATGTATTGGTATTCTAAGTCGCGCACTTGTTTCATCATACGAGTACGTTCGCGAGGAGATAAATCTCCATGGATACGTCCAACACGATATCCTGCTTCAGCTAAATAATTAGCAACAGAGTCTGCATTAGATCTAGTATTTGTAAAAATAATAGCTAAGTAAGGATTTATTCCTTCCATAACTTCTAATAAACGTTTCTTCTTCGATTTACTTCTAACCGGAACAAGTGTGAAGTCAATGCCTTCAGCAGCTGGTTTTTTTAAACCGATTTTTATATGAACTGGTGATTCCATATATTTTTTCAAGAAAGGTTGTAATCTTTCTGGAATCGTTGCAGAGAAGACATACATTTCTAATGAATCTGGCATCTTCCCAGCAAAAGCATCAATTTCTTCAATGAAACCTAAATCAAAAGCTAGATCAGCTTCATCTACTACTAATATTGGAGCAGTGTGAACGAGTAAAGCATTCTCTTTTACAAGGTCACGAATACGTCCTGGAGTACCCACAACAATATGAGGTTGTGTTTTTAATTTATCAATCGAACGTTGTTTATCAGTTCCGCCGATAAATAATTTAGATTGAATTTCAGTACCTTCTGTAAGACGATTCAATTCTTCAAAAATTTGTGAAGCCAGTTCTCGAGTCGGAGAAGTAATAATAGCTTGTAACTCTGCTTTCTCACTAATAATTCGTTGCACAATTGGAATTAAAAAACTGTGTGTTTTCCCTGTACCCGTATGTGCTTGACCAATTGCGCTTTTCCCTTTTAAAATTACGGGAATCATTTCTCTTTGAATAGGTGTTGGTTCAGTAAAACCTAATTTGCTAATTGCTTTTTGCAAAAAGGGTTGAAAATCATAATCTGCGTATTTGGACATTTGAGTCCCTCCTAACATACCTTTATATTACCACGTTTTTTGTTGTGAAGACCATTTGACAATGATAGTTGTTTCAAGACGTTACGTCAAATAACAGTTAATTTAGAAAGGAGGATATTATGCGTTACGAATCATTTTACCCATTTTCTCAAGGACAATATCAACAACCTCAAAATCCATTTTCATTTCCCCAAAATCGATTCTCAGGAGGTCCTCCCATTAGACCTGGTGGCTTTGGAAACAATAGATTTTTAAATTCACCACAAACTCAAATTCCCGGTGGGGGATTACCTTCACGAATAGAACAATACTTACAAACCGCTGAAAGGTTCATGTCAACAGCCCAACAATTAACTCCCATGGTCAAGCAAGTAGCACCTATGGTTCAAAACCTTCCCGCTCTTTGGAAAATCTATAGAGGCTTTCAAAATATGCCTGATGTAGCGTCAAACGCTTCAGCAGCTAGAAGTGTTGCAAATACCGCTAGCGCACTAGCAAACGGTGCATCTCAACCACGTATTTTCCAACCACCTGTATGAGTTTTGAATTAAACTCTTCTCTCCGTTATAATAGAAGTATTACTCTTGAGAGGAGTGCTCAATCACTATGCAAGTACTCAAAATTTCACCCCGTGGATACTGTTACGGAGTGGTAGATGCCATGGTAATCGCTCGTAACGCTGCGATGGATCAATCACTACCACGACCTATTTATATATTAGGAATGATTGTTCACAATAAACATGTAACAGATGCCTTTGAAAGAGATGGCATTATCACATTAGATGGTGATAACAGAAAAGAAATATTAGAGAAAGTTGATGGTGGAACTGTCATTTTTACGGCTCACGGAGTTTCACCTGAAGTTCGTGAATTAGCTAAACAAAAAGGGTTAGTATCGATCGATGCAACTTGTCCCGACGTAACTGTAACGCATGATTTAATTCGAGAAAAAACAAATGAAGGATTTCATGTAATCTACATTGGGAAAAAAGGACACCCTGAACCTGAAGGTGCTGTAGGTGTTGCACCAAACGCAGTCCATTTAGTTCAAACGATTGAAGATGTTGAACAATTAAATATTGTTGCTGACAAATTAATCGTAACTAATCAAACGACAATGAGCCAGTGGGACGTTGCAGCTTTAATGGAAAAATTAAAAGCCAAGTTCCCTCATATTGAAGTTCACAAAGAAATTTGTTTAGCAACTCAAGTACGACAAGAAGCAGTAGCTGAACAAGCTGGAGCTGCTCAACTTCTTATTGTCGTTGGAGATCCGTTGAGTAATAATTCTAATCGCTTAACACAAGTGTCTGAAGAAATTGCCAACACCCCTTCTTATCGAATTTCAGACCTTTCAGAACTTAAACTTGAATGGCTTGAAGGTATCGAAAATATTGCGGTCACGGCTGGTGCCTCTACACCAACTCCAATTGTTAAAGAAGTGGTTCAATTTTTAGAAAAGTATGATCCACTTATCCCGGAGACACATAGTCTAGCTCGAACAGTAAGTATTGATAAGATTTTACCTAAAATTAAAACACCTAAACCGGTAGACCGAATCGAACCATATCCAATTTCATAACAAACAAGAGGCTATCCAATTATTTGGATAGCCTCTCTGATTATAGAAAAAAGTATAGAAGGACAAAAATTAGACTTTTGCATATTGCACTGAATTTCAAATGAAGGTGGTTGTCTATTTCTTTCGCTTTCCGCGGACGAAACGAAAGCCTCCTCGGCAAAGCTGTCTCTGACAACTTTGCCTGTGGGGTCTAGCGTGTTTCGTTTTTCCGCAGGAGTCTTCAGAAATTGCCAACCACTAATCTGCTAAAATAGTTTGCTTAATCATGTTTACAGAAACAGTTAAAGTAAGTCATGACGGCTTCCTCAGATTTAAAAGTCTATGATACAGTTGTTCTCGGCCATAGAAGTTCCCTATCGTACATTGAATATTTTCCAATTTCGATGTACAGAGTCGTAAAATTGAAAGTGTATATCCCGATATGATTAAAAATTTATTTTCTTCATATCACAAAATTTCTGTTGATTGAAATGGAAGCGGCGACTCCAGCGGAATTAGCAAGAACTGAAGACCCTGGACTGAGCATAGCGAGGGAAGCGGCTGAAGTCTTGCCCGCGGAAAGCGTCCGCTGCAATGGAAATCATCATTTTTATTACTCTTCAATCAAAATGGGTATCCAACTTTTTGGATACCCTCTTTTTTATATAAATTGAAAAGGTTCCGTGGAAATAGTTGAAGGAATAAATGTGCATTCAAAATTTTTACTAATACATAGTTCATTCATTTTTTCAGACACACCTTTTTTCATAATTGATTCAACATGATGTCCAGGATCAACAATGGATAAACCTGCGGCTAGTGCATCTTGGGCGATATGGAAGTACATATCGCCTGTAACAAAGACGTCTGCACCTGCTCTTTTTGCTTTATGAATATAACTATTCCCATCTCCGCCAAGAACAGCCACTTTATGAACAAACGTTTTTGAATCCCCCACCATTCGAACAAAGGGCACGGACAATCTTTCTTTAACAAGCTTTGCAAAAGACTCCAACTCCATTTTTTCTGACAACACACCAATACGTCCGATTCCTTGAACGTTGGTTCTAGTCTCAAGTAACCAAATATCGAATGCTACCTCTTCATATGGATGATTTTCTTTCATCGCTTTAACAATTTTAGATTCTCTTGAAGAAGGGAAAACAACCTCTATTTTTACTTCATTGACCGTTTCTAAACGATTCCTTTGACCAATCGTCGGATTCGCTCCGTTTAATGGTTGGAATCTACCTTCTCCACTTGTTGAAAAACTACAACTATCATAATTCCCGATTTGACCCGCACCGGCTGAAGCTAGTGCCTCTCTTAGCATCTCTGCATGACTTTCTGGCACGAACACAGCTAATTTCATAAGATTTTCAGAATAAGTCTCTTCGAGAATTTGAATGTTTTGAAGTTGTAATGCTTCAGCAAGTAAATCATTTACCCCACCTTGAGCAACATCCAAATTCGTATGGGCTGCATATACCGTTATATCATGCTTTAAACAAAGCTCAGCAATTTTGCCTGCAAAAGTGTCTGTGCGAAGGCTTTTTAATGGTCTGAAAATCGGAGGGTGATGTGCAATAATTAGTTCACATTTTTTATCGATTGCTTCTTGTACAACTTCAGGAGTGACATCTAATGTTACAAGAACTTGATTGACGGACCTATTCAACTGTCCAATTTGTAAACCAACCGGATCTTCATCAAGTGCTAAAGCTTTCGGTGACCATGACTCAAATAGTTGAATCAATTCATGACCATTTACTTTTTTCAAATTGATATAGCCTCCTTTACAATTTGTAATTTCAATTCCAGTTCTTCTTTTTTCATTTTCACTTCTTGAGATACCTCAGCATCTTGAATGGCTTCTAGAATTCTTGTCCATTCTTGTGCTTCTTTTTGCCATTTAGAAAGAAATACCTCTTTTTTTGATTCCATTAAGAATGGCCCTAAAAGAAGTTGACTTGGTGTTAAAGTCATTTCACCTTTTTCAAGGACTAATATTTCGTATATTTTATTATCTTCTTTTAAAATATCTTCTGCAATTAGTTTCCATCCGTTTGCGATGGCCCAATCTCGGATAGCTTTCGCATGAATATTTGGTTGTAAAATAAGGCGTTTAACTGAATCTAATCGATCCAAATCATTATTTAAGATGTTTGCGATTAAAGGTCCACCCATCCCAGCAATCGTCACTGTATCAACTGAATCTTCAATTTCGATCGCTTTCAGTCCATTTGCAAACCTTACTGAAATAGACTCTTCTAATTGCTCTTCTCTTACATGAGCTAAGGCAGAATCATATGGCCCTTTTGCCACTTCACCAGCAATCGCTTTTGAAGCGAGATTATTATGAATTAAGTAACAAGGTAAGTATGCGTGATCACTTCCAATATCAGCTACAATAGATGCTTTGGGAACATAATAAGCAACTCTTGATAATCGTTCTGAGAGTCGTTGTGCGTTCAACGAAATTCTCCCCTTTCTTTTACTTAGACTTTGAAAACTAGTTTAGGTTTTTATTTTAATAAGTTCTGAAATGGTGCTCTTATTAATAATTAGTAGTGACAGAAGGACTTTCGACAAATGCCAACCTATTAATAGCATCATTTTAGACAGATTTCCTATATGGAATTGTACCACAAACATGAAAAAACCCCTTGTCCTTTAAAAGGATAAGGGGAGATTTCTTATTTCAATGTTAAAATGTATTCAGCCATTTGCTCTTCTTGTCCTGGTAATAAACCACCAGGCATACCTGAACCTTTACCATTTGTAATGATTTCAGTTAATTCTTCTTTTGATAAAGAAGTACCAACTAAAGCAGGTCCAACGCCACCGCCTAAATCGCCGCCGTGACATCCGATACATTTACCTTGAGCAACTTCAGGGTCAAATTCTGAAGCATCACCTTCAGTTTCTTCTGTTTTAGCTCCGCCTTCTTCATGACCTTCAGCAATTTCAGCTTTTTTCTCTACACCCATAATTGATAGGAAGAAAATTAGTCCAATCCCGAAAGCAAAAATTAAAATGAAAGGAACTATTGGATTTTTTTGCATTGTGAAACCTCCCTCTTTTCGCTCATTCTTTTTCTAAAATAGAATCAGTCAACATAGTTATTGTACTGCATTCCTCTAAAAACGAAAAGTGTTTACACAGTTGTTTTTAATGATTGTGCCAAATTCGACAAATTCCCGAATATTAGCAACCAATTTCTCGTGCAATAACCATACGTTGAACTTCTGAAGTTCCTTCACCAATTTCAAGTAATTTCGCATCACGCATATAGCGTTCTACTTCATATTCCTTCATGTAACCATATCCACCATGAATTTGAACTGCTTGATCGGCGATCTGCATAGCAATTTCTGATGCATATAGCTTACACATGGATGCTTCTTTCGTAAATGGACGTCCTTGGTCTTTTAACCAAGCAGCTTTATGAACCATCGTACGAGCTAATTCAATTTTCATTGCCATATCAGCTAACTTAAATTGAGTAATCTGAAACTCTGAAAGAGATTTACCAAATTGCTTGCGCTCTTTTGAGTATTTTAACGCCTTGTCAAAGGCTGCTTGTGCAATACCAACTGCCATTGCCCCAATACCAATACGTCCACCATCTAAAGTAACTAGGAACTGGCGGAAGCCTTCCCCACGCTTACCTAATAGATTAGCTTTAGGAACTCTTACATTCTCTAAAACTAATTCTGTCGTATTTGATGCATGTAAGCCCATTTTTTCATAGTTATCAATTACTTTAAAACCTTCTGCATCAGTTGGAACAATAATTGCACTGATTTCTTTTTTGCCATCTTTAATATCTGTGATTGCAGTAATAGCTAAATGTTTTGCGTAACTAGCATTCGTGATATATACTTTGCTGCCGTTAATAATGAAATCGTCGCCATCTTCAATTGCACGTGTTTGAGTGCCACCAGCATCTGAACCTGCATTTGGTTCAGTTAATCCAAATGCTCCAAATGATTCACCAGTACTAATTGGTGTTAAGTATTTATGTTTTTGCTCGTCTGTACCAAATAAGTTTAGTGGAGCTCCACCCAACGAAATATGAGCAGAATATGTAATCCCTGTTGAAGCACATGCACGACTTAATTCTTCCGTTACGATTGCGAAACTAACTGTATCAGCTCCAGCACCACCGTACTCTTCACTAAAAGGTAAGCCCATCATCCCCATGTCGGCTAATTGTTTAAAAATTTCTTTTGGAAATTCTTTCGTACGGTCACGCTCTATCGCTCCTGGTGCAACGACTTTATCCGCAAATTCACGCATGGATTTGCGAATCATTTGATGTTCTTGCGATAAATCAAAATTCACTTATTTCAACCCCTTTAATTTTTAAAACGTTTACATTATTCATTATATCTGAAATATTCAAACATACAAAATTAAAATCGGTCAGTCCTATTGGACGACCGATTTTTTAAGAGAAAAACAGAAACGATATGACTAATAGAAAGCCTACTGCGCCGGATATTGTGAAATAAGGTAATTTTAATAAAAGTCCCGAAACTAGCCACATTAAACAATTAGAAGCTACTAATCCTAATAGAATAAAAGGATTTTCAGAAAAATAGCTCAGCCAAATTTTAAATGAAAGCCCTAGAATAATGAGAGCATTACTAATATAGAGAAAAGGGATTAAAAATTTTTTCTTCCTAGATAGTTTTACCGCACTAATTAATAGAATAATGGCAAGAATACTGGCGATTATAAATGGAATCCACACATAAGTGTCCATGACAAATAACATGACTAAAGTGATGATGGGTAACCCTAAAATGATTAGAAGTTGAATTATTTTCCCCTTTTTTTCTTTAGCTAGTAAGGACTTTGATTGTTTATTTTCAAGCTCTAAATCTGTTTCACCTTGTGCATAAAGTGCTGTTAAAAAGTCACAATAATGTGCTGGAAGTAAGGAATTATGTTTCCAAAACTGTATTTCATTTAATATGATTTCTTTTCTATGAGTACTCAGATTGACACCCCTCTAATTGAGAGCTTTTTAATTACGATTATACCATTTCACGACATAAAGAAAAGACATCCTTTTACAGGATGTCTCACGTTTTTATTCTAAAAAGTCTTTTAATCGCTTACTTCTAGAAGGATGACGGAGTTTACGTAACGCTTTTGCTTCGATTTGTCGAATACGTTCTCTCGTTACGCCAAATACTTTCCCAACTTCTTCAAGTGTTCGAGTTCTTCCATCATCAAGACCAAAACGCAAACGTAGAACATTCTCTTCACGATCAGTTAACGTATCTAAAACGTCTTCTAACTGCTCCTTAAGTAGTTCATACGCAGCATGATCTGAAGGTGATTGAGCATCCGAATCTTCAATAAAGTCGCCTAAGTGTGAATCATCTTCTTCACCAATAGGAGTCTCAAGCGAAACTGGTTCTTGAGCAATTTTAAGAATTTCACGAACTTTCTCTGCTGGTAATTCCATTTCTTCCCCAATTTCTTCCGGAGAAGGCTCGCGTCCCAAATCTTGAAGTAATTGTCTTTGAACACGAATAAGTTTATTAATGGTTTCTACCATGTGAACTGGGATACGAATCGTACGTGCCTGGTCAGCAATCGCACGAGTGATAGCTTGTCGAATCCACCATGTTGCATAGGTACTAAATTTGAAGCCTTTTCTAAAATCAAATTTCTCAACAGCTTTAATTAAACCCATATTCCCTTCTTGAATTAAATCCAAGAAAAGCATACCGCGACCAACGTAACGTTTCGCGATACTTACTACTAATCGTAAATTGGCTTCAGCTAAACGTTTCTTAGCTTCCTCATCTCCATTTTCAATGCGTTTTGCCAATTCTATTTCTTCGTCGGCTGATAACAAATCCACACGACCAATTTCTTTTAAGTACATGCGAACAGGGTCATTAATCTTAACACCTGGTGGCACACTTAAATCATTTAAATCAAATGTTTCTGTTTCCGAGCTTTTTTTCATTAACTTTTCTAAATCCTCTTCGTCGCCATCTTTACGACCAAGTTCAATGCCTTTCGTTTCAAGCTGTTCGATAAATTCTTCGATTTGATCGGATTCTAACTCAAATACGGATAATTTCTCAGCTATGTCAGCAAAAGTTAATTCGCCATTTTTTTTACCTGTTTCAACAAGAGATTTTTTTGCTTCCTCTAATGTAACCTCTGTCTCGACCTCTTTTGTACGTTCAGACTTGTCCGCCATAAGTCTTCCTCCTTTTAAACCACATCAATTTACAATGTTGATAACGATTTTTTCAAATCGATAATTTCTCTGGCAATCTCTAGTGCGCGTTTCATATCCTGAAGTTTTTCAGCTTCTTTTGATTCGTGCATTTTCAATTGAATTTGAAGCTCTATACGATGCTTATTTATTTGACGAAGACAGTCAGAAACCTCTTCTCGAGCATGCTCAGGATCTCGTTCTGTCAACGTTGCTTCCATCACTAATTTACGTAACTCATTGTCATTTAAGCTTTCAAGAAATCGATGTGTATCTGCCTGAGCAAATTCATCATAAAAACCAATGAGACGTACAAATATTGCTTCATAAGGATCATGTATAAAAACATGTAATCCGTGTTCTTGATGTATTTGATCAACGATTTCTGCTTGATGTAGCATATGAGAAAGTAATAATTTCTCTGCTCGATCAATTGCTTGTACCTTTTTGTTTTTTACAGGAGTCATCACTTCCATCTTTTTAGAAGATGGTTTGGACTGCTGTCTCAGAGATTTGCCTTCGATTTTTCTAAATTGCTGATAAATAGCATCTTCAGAAATATTGGTTTCTTTAGAGAGTTGTCTTATATATAAATCTCTCTCAAGTGGTGATGACTTCACTATTAAATGTTCTAACACTTCTTGAACATATTGAAGTGTATCATTTTCATATTGGAAGTTTTTATTTTTGCGAGCTGCCATCATCATGAATGCTAAGTAAGCATGAGGACGGTCTATAATTTGAGTCTGAAAAGCTTCTGGGCCATATGTTTTCACATAATCATCCGGATCTAATTGGTCCGGTAACAAGGCAATTTCAGTTTTGACATTTTCACTCATTAACAATTCGGAAGCACGTTTAGCAGCTTCCCAGCCTGCAGAGTCTCCATCATAACAAATAGTGACGGAATCTGTTAGTCGTTTCAACTTACTTACATGTTGTTGGGTCAAAGAAGTACCCATAGTACCTACCGTATTAGTTATACCCGCTTTTGCCGCAGCCATAACATCCATAAAACCTTCCATCACAATGACTTTGCGTTTTTTTCGAATGATTGGTCTGGCTATATCTAAGTTGTACAAAATTTTGCTTTTTTGGAAAATAGGAGATTCTGGACTATTCATGTACTTTGCGTCTTGAGAATCTTTCTTTAAAACTCTTCCTGAAAAGCCTATTACGTGTCCAAATTCATTTTTTATAGGAAACATAATTCGTTCCCTGAACCTGTCGAAATATTCATCCTTATTTTCTTTTTGAATAATAAGTCCACATTTTTCCATCTCTGAAAGATCAAAACCCTTACGAGCTAATAAAGTCGTTAAGGAATCCCATCCTGGTAAAGCCCACCCTATACCATACTGTTCAATAAGAGCTTTCGAAAATCCTCTTTCTTCTAAATAATGAAGAGCTTGTTCGCCCTCTTCTGTATTTAAAAGAAGATGATGATAATAGTCCATGGCAAATGTATGGGCTTCTTTCATATGACTTTCTTCTTTTGAAACAGGTTCTACAGAAACTGTAGATGGTTCAACTTCTAATTCTATTCCGACTCTGGCACCTAATTTGCTAACTGCTTCTTGAAACGGAATTTGTTCAATATCCATAACAAAAGTAATCGCATTGCCTCCGGCTCCACAACCAAAACAATGAAAAATTTGCTTATCTTGTGTTACAGAAAAGGAAGGTGTTTGCTCTCCATGAAAAGGACATAAACCAAACCAGTTTCGACCGCGTTTGGTTAACTGAACATATTCACTTATAACATCGACTACATCGTTAGCCGAACGGATTTGTTCGATCATTTCTTCAGGAATTCGTTGCATATTTTCATCACCATCTTTGTAGTCTAAGTATTGAATTCGAGATAACCGATGAAAATCCTGCAAGATTCGACAAAAAAATAGAATTTCTCTTTAAAAAACCACGTTCTTAAACATTTTTACCACAATTTTTTATTATAAAACGTTTTTTATGAAAAATCTATCTATTTATTTGAAATCAAAAGAAAAAACCCTCCCTAACCGGGATGGTTTAAACTTACTGAATCTTGCTGAGAATAAGATTAGCCGTTTCTTCAACTGCTCGATTTGTTACATCAATAACATGACAACCAATTTTTGATACAACTTTATCAAAATGAACAATTTCTTGTTTTATTCTATCCAATTTAGCGTAATTAGCATCATCATTTAACCCTAGTGCGATTAAACGTTCTTTTCTAATTGAATTTAATTTATCTGGCGAGATGACTAAACCAAAACATTTAGCTGGGTCTACTAGGAAAAGTTCTTCGGGAGGTTCCACTTCAGGTACTAGCGGAACGTTAGCTACACGGTACCTTTTATGAGCTAAATATTGAGATAAAGGTGTTTTTGATGTGCGTGATACACCAACTAAAACAATATCTGCTTTTAAAAGTCCTCTTGGATCTCTACCATCATCATATTTAACCGCAAATTCAATCGCTTCTATTTTTTTAAAATAATCATCATCTAATTTCCGTACTAATCCTGGTTCCTCAAAAGGAGTTTCAGACAAATCATCTTCTAGTGTATCGAGTAACGGACCCATTAGATCAATCGAACGAATTCCTGTTTTTGCTGATTCATTCAATAAGTAAGAGCGCATTTGTTTTCTTACTAACGTATATAAAATCATTGCGTTTTGTTCTTTTGCTAAATTCACTATTTCTTTCAAGTGATCAAACGTTTCAATATGAGAAAAACGCTTTAAAGAAGTATCTTGTAGACCAGGTCGGAATTGGCTAACGGCTGCTTTTGCAACTAATTCTCCAGTTTCCCCAACTGAGTCAGAAACAATAAATATATTGAGTCTCTTCATTTTATTCATCACCTCAAATATCATGATTTTCTGCAAGCGACAGAAAAGCACCTGTTATATTCGTTTTAGTTAATCTACCAATTACCTCATACCCATCAGAATGCTCATGAACGATTGGTAAAGCATCAATTTGTTTATCAATTAACATTTTTGCTGCATGAATTAAGGAATCATGTTTAAAGCAAAATGTAATATTCGGCATTCTCGTCATAATAATATGAACAGGAATTTTGTTTAAATCTTGTTGACCTAAGCTTGTACGTAGCAAATCTTTTCGGGAAAGCACTCCCGTTAAGTAAGCATTCTTATCTACAACAAATAATGTGCCGACATCTTCCAAAAACATTTGACAAATCGCATCGTACACAGTCATATCTTCAGCAACTACAACCGGAATCGATTGAAAGTCGCGAACCTTCATATTCATCATACTATCTTTGACAGCTTGACCTGTCTTTTTACCAGAATAGAAATAACCTACGCGTGGTCTTGCATCTAAAAAACCAGCCATTGTTAGTATGGCTAAATCTGGTCTTAATGTAGACCTTGTTAAATGTAATCGTTCTGCAATTTGTTCACCTGTAATGGGACCATTGCCTTTAACGATTTGTAAAATATCTTCCTGACGTTTATTGAGTTCGATCGGACTCACCGCCTCAAAAAGTGTTATACTCAATGTTCAATATTATATACTAATTAAGTACGGTTATCTAGTGCCTAGCTCATGTAGCGAAAATGATTTCATTATGATACAATGGAAGCAATTAAATAAGACGAAGATGAGAAAATAAGTAAGGTTCAAAACAAAGCGAGCAGTGTTGGTGAAAGTCTGCAAACGAACTTGAAAAGGCGTCTCGGAGTCATGATTTATGAAAGTGGATTGCTTTTTGCAATCAACTGGGGTGGAACCGCGGGTATTATGCACTCGTCCCCGGACATGTAACAATGTCCGGTGGATGGGTGCTTATTTTATTTTTTGGAGGGATTTTAATGTCAATTTCAATGGAACAAGTAGTTAGTTTAGCTAAACATAGAGGATTTGTATTTCCTGGCTCTGATATTTATGGTGGTTTAGCAAATACGTGGGATTACGGTCCTCTTGGTATCGAATTAAAAAACAATATTAAAAAAGCATGGTGGCGCAAATTTGTTCAAGAGTCTCCTTATAATGTAGGTCTTGACGCAGCCATTTTAATGAACCCAAAAGTATGGACTGCTTCAGGTCATGTTGGAAACTTTAATGACCCAATGATTGATTGTAAAAAATGTAAAGCCCGTCATCGTGCTGACAAAATCATTGAAGATGCGTTAGATAAAAAAGGCATTGAGATGATCGTCGATGGGTTATCATTCGAGAAAATGGAAGAACTTATTAAAGAACATGATATTAAATGTTCAGAATGTGATGCTCAAGACTTCACAGGTATTCGTCAATTTAATTTAATGTTCAAAACCTCTCAAGGTGTAACCGAATCATCATCAAATGATATTTATCTTCGCCCTGAAACAGCTCAAGGAATCTTCGTGAACTTTAAAAATGTACAGCGTTCTATGCGTAAAAAAATGCCTTTTGGTATTGCTCAAATCGGTAAAAGCTTCCGTAACGAAATTACTCCTGGTAACTTCACATTCCGAACGAGAGAATTCGAACAAATGGAACTTGAATTTTTCTGTAAACCTGGTGAAGATTTAGAATGGTTCTCTTACTGGAGAGAATATTGTAAGAACTGGTTGTTAAACTTAGGCATGAACGAAGACAATATGAGATTACGTGATCATGATGAAGATGAATTATCTCATTATGCGTCAGCTACTACTGATGTTGAATATAAATTCCCATTCGGTTGGGGCGAGCTTTGGGGCATTGCAGACCGTACTGATTTTGATTTAAAACGTCATATGGAACACTCTGGAGAAGATTTTAATTACATCGACCCTATAACGAATGAACGCTATGTTCCTTATTGTATCGAACCGTCATTAGGTGCGGACCGCGTGACACTAGCATTTTTATGTGATGCTTATGCTGAAGAGCAATTAGAAGGAGATGACAAACGTACGGTTTTACGTTTCCATCCTGCAATTGCACCAGTGAAAGCAGCTATTTTACCTCTATCGAAAAAATTAGCTGAAGGTGCTGGCGAAGTTTTTGCTGATTTGAGTAAATCCTTTATGGTTGATTACGATGAATCTCAATCCATTGGTAAACGCTACCGTCGTCAAGATGAAATTGGGACACCATTCTGTATTACGTACGACTTCGATTCGGTTGAGGATGGCCAAGTAACAGTTCGTCATCGTGATTCAATGGAACAAACTCGTATGGCAATTACAGAAGTAAAAGCTTATATTGAGAAACATTTAGAATTTTAATCTCCACAACAAAAAACGCCAGGTCAGTCTTCCGATTTAGGAGACTGATCTGGCGTTTCTTTTTTAGGAAATAGAAGTGGAGTTCGTTCAAGTTGATCTAAAAAGGAACGTGATTTTAAGCGTATTCCTGTTTGTTCATCATAAATGGTCCGAACTATTTTTTTAATAAACATTTTGGTTTCTTTTTTTAATGTAAGCTTACCTACTTGATCGATTGGAACCGTGTAAAATGTTCGAATTAACTTAACTTGTGATGGTGTCAAACGAATTATATACGGGTCAATTTCAAAACAACGATGGCAAAGGAAACCAATTTGCTGAAATGAAAATGCAAATTCACCATCTGTCGCTTTACAGTTTGCACATTCGTGTAAGGTTGGATATATACCCGTTACGGGTAACATTTTCCACTCGACAAACAACGCAATTGCCTCCGGGTCATATTCTTCGGAAATCGCATGTAAAGAATTTTTCAATAAATTAAAAATAGCTGCCTGTGGAGTTCGGTCCTCTACTGCTCGATCAATTAGTTCCACAATAAAGCTGGCATAAGCGGTCGCTTCGATATTTTCTCGAATATGACGATACGATTCGACTTGCTCTCCCTGCTGGATTGTCCCCATCCCATTCCCCTGCTGAATCAAAAAAGACCCATGAGTAAAAGGTTGCGTTACGGAAGCTAACCGACTTGCAGGTTTTTTAGCACCTCTTGCCATCGCAGTGATTTTACCCGTTTCACTTGATAAAAGTGTAATAATTTTATTTGTTTCTCCATAATCACGTGTTTTTAAGACAATGCCTTCTACTCGATTTAGCACTGAACAACACGCCTTTCTTTAATACTCGTCGTCGCGGAATCCAAAGTCACGTAAATGAGTAGATTTATTGCGCCAATCTCTTTGTACTTTTACCCAAATTTCTAAAAATACCTTAGATCCAAGAAGCATTTCAATGTCTTTACGTGCACGAACACCAACTTCTTTTAGCAAGGCTCCTTTTTTACCAATAACAATCCCTTTTTGTGAATCGCGTTCAACCATGATTGTTGCGTTAACACGAATCATATCTTTCTCAGGATCTTTAGCAATTTTTTCAATCACTACCGCAATAGAATGCGGTATTTCTTCATGTGTTAAATGCAAAACTTTTTCACGAATTAATTCTGAAATAATAAAACGTTCAGGATGATCTGTTACTTGATCAGCCGGATAATATTGAGGACCCTCGGGTAAGTGGTTGCTTAACACACCAAGAAGTTTTTCGATATTTATTCCTTCTAAAGCTGAAATTGGTAACACGTCTGCAAAATCATATTCTTTCCTAAACGATTCAATCACACTTAACAATTTGTCCGGGTGAATTAAGTCAATTTTATTCATAACTAGAAATACAGGCGTTTCGTTATCTTTTAGCATTTCTAAAATATAACGATCTTGTTTACCTATACGATCCGTTGCATCCACCATCAGTAAGATGGCATCCACTCCGCGAAGCGTATTTTTTGCAACCTTCAGCATGAAGTCCCCTAATTTGTGTCGAGGTTCATTTATTCCAGGTGTATCGATAAAAATCATTTGTTCTTTATCAGTTGTTAAAACACCTTGCACTTTATTTCTAGTTGTTTGGGGCTTGTCACTCATAATTGCGATTTTTTGACCGATTACACGATTTAGAAAAGTCGACTTCCCTGCGTTCGGACGTCCAATGATTGAGATAAAGCCGGATTTGTATCCCTTATTTACTTCCAGCATAAGCTAAATCCTCCGGAGAAAATGCTCCAGGTAACAATTCTGCTACCGTTGTTTCATGAACATCGCCTTTTAAATTAATTAAGTATACAGGCATATTAGGTTCACAGAACTCCGCAATGACTTGTCTGCATGCTCCACAAGGCGATACAGGGCCGTCTGTGTCTGCAACAACTGCTATGGAGGCAAAATCACGAACTCCTTCTGAAACGGCTTTAAACATAGCTGTACGTTCTGCACAGTTCGTCATGCTATAAGCTGCATTTTCAATATTACACCCATGATAAATTTTCCCGTCTTTCGTTAATACAGCTGCACCAACTTTAAATTTCGAATATGGGACATACGCGTTTTCGCGTGCGATTTTTGATTCTTCCATTACTTGCATTTTATCCATCGTTCAAACACCTCAATTAAATATTTCCATCCACTTTGGTAAAAAGATGAGTATTCCGATTATAGCACTTGCACAGGCAAATACAAGAACAGCAGCAGCGCTCATATCTTTTGCATGCTTAGCTAAAACATGTACCTCAGGTGAAGCTAAGTCTACGACACGTTCTAATGCAGAATTTACTAATTCAAGGCTTAACATTCCAGCGATGCAAAGCACAATGACCGTCCACTCAACTAAAGTTATTTTGCTCAATATTCCTGCAAATATCACGACTACGGCTGCTAATAAATGAAAACGAAAATTTCGTTCATATTTAATAACTTGTTTAAATCCTTGAAATGCAAAGCCAAATGAGTCAAAGAAATTATTGCTTTTCATCCAAATCACGACTCAATCCAAAAGACAACAAAATCTCTTCTTGTTTTTCGTTCATTTCCTTTTCTTCTTCTGGCTCCATATGATCATATCCGAGCAGATGAAGGAAACCATGAACTGCTAAAAAACCAATTTCCCTTTCATAACTATGCCCATAATCTGAGGCTTGCTCTTTTGCCCGTTCCACTGATATTAAAATATCACCGAGTAGTCTTGGAGCACCAACTGCCTGAATCTCCATTTCTCCCTCTCCGAGTTCTTCCATTGCGAAGGAAATGACATCCGTAGGCATATCTTTTCCACGGTAATCACGGTTGATCTCTTGGATTTTTTTATTGGTAATGAAACTTACAGAAAGCTCACTGCCTTCTTCTATTCCTTCTGAAACTGCGGCATGATTAAGCATGCGTTCAATTAGTTCTAACGTCTCTTTTGATAATGATTCTGTTTCGTCCAGTAAATCTAATTCTAAATGCATAAGTTGCCTCCTTATTGTGGGTATTCAATACGAGAATGGAAAATTCCGTTTAACGTCTCACAAAGAACTCGTTCAACCGTTTTTAATTCTTTTATCGTTAAATCACATTCATCAAATTGGCCATCGTGTAATTTGTCTTTAATAATTGCATGCACAATTCCTTGTATCTTTTCTTGAGTAGGTTCTTTCATCGACCGTACAGCTGCTTCGACACTATCAGCAATCGAAATGATTGCCGTTTCCTTTTTTTGAGGCTTCGGACCAGCATATCGATAGTCTGCTTCATTAATGTCATGGCCTTCTTCTTTCGCTTTGATGTAAAAATATTTTAACAGACTTGTACCATGATGTTGTTCGGCAATATCAACAATTTCTTTTGGCATTTTGTGTTTTTGAAGCATATTCGCACCGTCTGTACCATGAGCAAGGATAATATCTCTACTCGTTTCAGGAGGAAGAGAATCATGCGGATTTGCGTGACTCATCTGATTCTCGATAAAGAATCCAGGGCGTTTCGTTTTGCCAATATCATGATAATAACAACCAACGCGAGCTAATAATCCATCTGCACCGATCGATTCGCATGCTGCATCAGCTAAGTTAGCTACCATGACACTGTGATGATAAGTCCCTGGTGTTTCCGTTAATATTTTCTTTAATAACGGATGATTTGGATTGGATAATTCAATTAATTTCATGGCTGATATAAGTCCGAATGCAGACTCAAAAAATGGTAATAGCCCAATCGTCAAAGCACCTGACAATAAACCAGACGTAAATGCTGCGATCCCATAAAATAATAACTCAGACAACCCATACACCGTTTGATTCATTAGTAGATAAAATGCCATAAACACTAAATTTACAACAGCTACGGCCATACTCGTTTGAAGCAAATGAGATCGCTTATCTATTCCTTGAATGACATAAAGTCCAGCTAATCCACCAAACAAAATATATAAAGCGATTTCCATTTGTAGCACAGACGAGTAGCCTTCTTGGAAAATAATACCCGCCACTGCAGCTGTTAAAAAGGCCATTAATACACCGAATCGTTCGTTTATTAATGAACGAACTAACATAGGAGCTAGAGCGGTGGGAAATAAAAAGGCAATCGTAAGATCAAAATTCTCTGACACGAGACTGATTAATTTCATACCTGTCACAGATAGGATAAAGATCAGCATAGACACAATTAGGACGCGTTGCTTTTCATCTTTATCAGCATTCCATTTTTTTAATTGAACATAAAATAGCCACATGCATAATGCAATAAATAAAAATAATCCAATAGCAGGTTTTAACGAAGATTGATTATCCAACATGCCTACAAGCTTTAACTGACGATAAATTTCTCGATCAACAATTTGTCCTTCACGAACGATAACTTGTCCTTGCAAAATTTTCGTTGGTTCCACACTTGCCTTTACCTGTTCAACTCTTTCATCAGTTAATTCTTTATTAAGAACTTCGTTTTCAACAATGCTAAATCTACCAATAAATACGACGGTGGGCAAAACATTCTCGGGAATTGATAAATCTCCTCTTAACCGTCGTTCAATATCATTTTTAGCCGTTGCCACTTCTTCTACTCTTATTGGTTCACTCATGATCAATGATACTGCAGAAGTTACTGAATTTCGTAATTCCATCAAATCATTGTTTTCCATTAATAATAGAGAGCCAATTGCTTCATCTGAGAAACGGAGACCTTCCCCGTCTGTTCCTAGCACACTTAAGTTCTCTCGGACTTTTGAAATATTTTCTTCCATTAATTCAGAATCATATGTATCTGAAGTTTTGACATCTTGAATCAAATCAAAAATTGACGTAACAAGAGCTGCACTTTTTTCTCCGCTTTGTTCCGAAAATTGATACACATTTTCTACTTCTGAGGCAATTCGGTTACGTTCTTCTTCCGTTTTAATTGGATCTTCAACAGTTTTCACCGATCGAATCGTTTCATTTGAAGGTTGTAATAAAGCAATGTCATACTTTTCTGGACTGACACCTGTCAACATGAGTAAATAGACAATAATACCTGTAAGAATAAGGGCAGAATATGTAAAAGTTCGATACCCAATCTTTCCTTGTATTTTTTTATTCCAGGTTTGCATTAATTCACCTCAATCTCTAGCTACTAGTTTACCAAGAATATTCAAACTTATCACACTTTATAAATCTAAATTTCCCAATGATGCATTTAAGAGCATTTAAGAGCATTTAAGAGCATTCATTCATCTTTATACGGTGAACCTATGGGATTAGATTCAATATCATTTTACCAATAAATTCTAATTAGTTAAAACAAAGAAAAACAGCGGTCCTTATTCAGACGGCTGTTCTTCGTATGCTTGTATTATTTTTGCCACTAATGGATGACGGACTACATCTCCTTGTTCGAGCATTTGGAAGTGGATTCCCTTTACGTGACCAAGTATTTTTTCAGCAACAATTAAACCAGACTCAGCTCCTCGAGGTAAGTCAATTTGAGTTTTATCCCCAGTAATAACCATTTTGGATCCAAAACCGAGGCGTGTTAAAAACATTTTCATTTGAGCTTTTGTTGTATTTTGAGCTTCATCCAAAATAACAAAGGCATCATCTAAAGTTCTACCTCTCATATACGCAAGAGGAGCAATTTCAATGGTTCCTCTTTCAATAAATCGAGTTGTTTGTTCAGTTCCTAAAATTTCATGTAAAGCATCATATAATGGGCGAAGATAAGGATCTACCTTTTCTTTTAAATCACCAGGAAGAAAACCAAGGCTTTCACCTGCTTCAACTGCTGGACGAGTTAAAATAATTCGTTTAACATGACCATTTTTTAGGGCTTGAGTGGCGAGTACAACAGCTAAATAGGTTTTACCAGTTCCGGCTGGACCAATACAAAATGTTAAGTCCTTATGACGAATAGCTTGAACATATTCTCGTTGTCCAATTGTTTTTGCTCGTATTGATTTCCCTTTTACATTGCGAGCAATTTCTTCATCGTAAAGTTCTGAAAAATATTCTAGCGTTCCATTCGTACTCATTTCAATTGCAGTACTCACATCACGTTGATTTATATTTATACCTTTACGTATTACCAAAAGTAATTGTTCGATTAGTTGTTTCCCGATTTTTTGTTTTGATGGATCACCCGTAATTCGTATGGATTCGCCGCGAGTAATGATTTGAATATCAAGTTCCTGTTCAATTACTTTCATATTTCCATCAGATATCCCCAATAACTGAATTGCTTCATTAGGGTCTTGAACGTGTAATTCTGTCAGTTGATCTTCCTGCATGCTCAGTCTCCTTGGTGGATCGGTCGTTTTTGTGCAATATTGTCATTTATGTAATACAGTACTTTCCCTTTTACTTTATCATTTGACCAGGCAATGTGTAAAATCTTTTCCTGTTTAATCTGTCCATTTGATGATAATGAAGCATTAGATTTTATCTGAAGCAATGGTAAAAATGAATTTTGAATCCACTCCTCATCTACGATTTGAGTTTTGTTTTCATATATCAAATGCGTATCCACTTTAAAAACATTTCTTATAAATTGAACAAACGAAGGTATAGAACGTTTTTCATTATAAACTTTCCAAGCATGCTTCACGTTAAAAAATGTTACTTCTTTTCCTTTTAACTCTTTATATTTGAGCGTTTTTGGTAATTCAAACGAGACTTCCATCCAGTAATCAGCAAATACTCTACCTTCAGCACCTACCACTTTTTCTATGTTTCCTTGTTTAATGATTCCTGAAGCAAGTAAGTCTCCTTTTTGGACTGTTTCATGAATCTGAACGACTCTCTCCCCTGATTGTAAATCGTAATACGTAATGACCCCTTTGCGCGTTGCTATTAAATCTGAAGGCGTCTTTTTTGGTGCATATTTAATTTCATTCACAGGAGCAGGAACTACCTCAAAATGGATAGAACTACCTTTTCGATTAATGTGAATCCATGATAAATCTTTATTGTTCGCTAGTAAAGATTGTCTTATTTCCCCATCACTTGGAATGTCATTTTTTAGAGTCTTTTCTTTTACATTTAATTTTAGTAGCTCGGATTGAATTTTTGCTTTTCGTTCTTCTGAAACATCTTCAATTCCAACTTCCCAAACTACATGAGAAAACAAGTATGGAACTAGAATAAATAGCATTATTCCTAGCCAAATATAGGTTTGAAATTGAATAATATGAATGGCATCTGGACGAGACATGTTCAACTTAATGCCATATTTTTTTCTAATGTTTTTTATTTTTTTTAAGTGAATTTCATGAAAGGAGAATTTCAGTTCTTCTTCGTTAGATGATAATTTAATTATGTCAACTTGTTGTTCTCTTAGTGCTTGTAGAAATGTAAAAACACGAGGTTCTTTTTTCACACGACAAACAATTAACCGTTTCTGTGAAATTTTTTTACTCATTTTCTTTGCTCTTTCTTATTTCCACATGTTGAATGTTGCTAACTTCAATCCTTAGTTCGCTTCGATTCATTGAAAGGACTCGAATTTCTCCAGCTTTGAGGAATATATCAAATCCTTCACCATGAAAATGACCTGAATGATCGGTTAACTGGAGTAATTCGAAAGGTCCCTTAAAAGATAAATGTTGAAAATTTTCCATTTGTATAATTGGAATCAGCTCTAAGTGTTGATTAATCAAAAAAAGACCTCCTTATCTTCAGCTTATGCTGAAAAGAAGAAGGTCATGAGTTAACGTTTAGATTTTGGTGGAGCTAATATTTCTGAAAACACAATGGCCTGAATCACTTCATGACCTGTTTTAGGTAACAAAGATGGTGCTGCTATTTTCTGATTACGCACTGTTTTAGTTTTTTGATGTACAGATAATCTACCGGTTGATTTTCTAGAAGTGTCTTCGACCACACTAGTTGGATTGATTTCAGACATTGCTGGTTGAGTTCGTTCAACCGGCGGTGACATTGGTAGACTTTGACGAGAACTCTCTCGATTTGGCGACCTTTGCTTCTGTACTTCTTGAAACACTTCTTTTGCATAATCTTCTATTCTTCTCGCAGACTTCTGATCCAGGGGTTTTGACATAAAGGGTTTAGTTTTGCCATCTGTATCCTCAGTGTTTTTACCTTTAGTAATCATACCGATTACCAGCATAATGATTGCAAAAATGATTCCTTCCAATGTCTCATCCCTCCTTCAAGGGTTAATAATCACTACTAGTCTTGAGTGATATCATTCTGCGTTTTATCTTTGCCAATTTTACTAATTGAATCTCTCATGCTTGTATCAGCTTGAACATTTTTATAATTCATATAATCCATTACGCCAATATTACCTTCGCGCAAAGCTTCTGCCATCGCTAAAGGTATTTCAGCTTCAGCTCCAACAACTTTCGCACGCATCTCTTGTACTTTTGCAATCATCTCTTGCTCAGTTGCAACAGCCATTGCACGACGTTCTTCTGCTTTTGCTTGCGCTATTTTCTTATCAGCTTCTGCTTGCTCAGTTTGAAGTTCAGCACCGATATTTTTGCCGATATCTACATCCGCAATATCAATCGATAAGATTTCAAAAGCCGTACCCGAATCAAGGCCTTTTGATAAAACAGTTTGTGAAATCATATCGGGATTTTCAAGGACTTTCTTGTGATTAGTACTCGAACCAATCGTAGATACAATACCTTCACCAACACGAGCAACGATTGTTTCTTCACCTGCACCACCAACTAAACGGTCGATGTTTGCACGCACTGTAATTCGTGCTTTTGCTTTCACTTCAATACCATCCATTGCCACACCGGCAATAAATGGCGTTTCAATAACTTTTGGATTTACAGACATTTGAACTGCTTCTAAAACGTCACGACCTGCTAAGTCTATAGCCGCTGCGCGTTCAAAAGGTAATTCAATGTTTGCACGATGTGCTGCAATCAATGCATTAACAACACGGTCAACGTTACCACCAGCTAAGTAATGACTTTCTAGTTGATTATTTGTAACCGTTAAACCCGCTTTATGTGCTTTAATTAACGGATTCACTATACGAGATGGAATTACACGACGTAATCTCATACCTACTAATGTGAAGATGCTGATGCGAACCCCAGCAGCTAATGCTGAAATCCATAATGCAACTGGTACAAATGTAAAGAATATTGCTAGTAATATAAATGCAGCAACAACCAATAAAATAATACCGATTGTGCCTCCTGTAATGCCTTCTATCATACTAATTCCTCCCCTTCTTTCATTTCTCTAACCACTGTTCGAGATCCTTCGACTTTAATGATTTTCACCATTTTCCCACGATCAATATAGCCACCCTCAGTTACAGCATCTATTCTTTCCCCGTCAAGCATAATGGTTCCAGAAGGACGCAGAGGGGTCATGCTTTCTGCAAACTTTCCGATTAACTCCACACGATTTACATTCGAAACATAGCCGTGCTCAGTATCGGTTGCGTCTGTAAGAATAATCTTGTTGAAAAGTTTTAAATTCTTTCCAAAGAACTTCATGATAATCACCATTCCCACTATTGCGACCAATAATGCAATTAACACAGAAATACCCATGTGAATCACATTTCCTCCCGCAAGAATTATACCACCAATAATTAGTGCTAGTCCTATTATACCAGCAATGGCACCAGGTAAGAAGAACTCCGCAATAACAAATCCAACACCAACTATAAATAGCAATAATGATTCATACCCAGCTAAACCTGCAACCATATGTCCAAAGAAGAATAAAGCTATTGCGCTCAGACCCATGAATCCTGCTACTCCAAAACCTGGGGAATACAATTCAACAATCAACCCTAGACTAGCAATTGATAATAGAATGGGCACAATAATTGGGTTCGTTATAAACCTCGCCACTTTCTCAGCAAAAGTTTCATTAACTGAGACAACCGTTGAATCAGATAAGCTGAGCTTCTCTAGTAACTCATCGAATGAGTTAACAGTTCCTTCAGAGTATCCTACCTTCATAGCTTCTTTAGCTGAAAGAGTTAGCAGCTCTCCTTTAGGTGCCCGATATTCCGGCATATCTACAGAGTCGTCTGCCATAGCGAGAGCATATTGAGGATCCCTTTTAGATGATTCCGCAGCTGTTATCATCGAGGTCGACCACGCACTTTTCGCTTTTACTTCAGCAGCATTTCCTGCTCCGTCAATTACTGCAGCAGCTCCGATTCGACCGTTAGGAGACATATAGATTTCGTCCGCGTGTAACGCGATAAATGCACCAGCAGACAACGCATCATCATGGATATATGCGATTGTACGTAACGAAGTTTCATCCATTAACTTTGCAATATCTGCTGCAGAATCTACAAAGCCTCCTGGTGTATCAATGTCCAATATAACCAGTTCCGCTCCAGCTTCTTCTGCTTCATCAAAAGCTCGTTCAAGAAAAGCATATAACCCTTTTTCAACTTCGTTTTGTATGGGTATGCGATAAACTTCGGCCGCATTTACGGGCAAACTTGGTAACAACAATAAAAAAGACATAACGAGCAGTAAAATTCCACTTATACCTCGAGTCCTCTTCATAATGATCCCCCTTATTTTATGACAAAACGACGTCCATTAGTATGTACGGATGAATAGATAAAAAGATTCACTTATTTCACAATATATTTATAGATAAAATCTTTTTCATCCCAATAAAATAAGCCAGAAAATCAAAAAGATTTTCTGGCTTACATATAGGCTTTCTTAGTCATCAAGTAGTACGTGTTAAGAACGCAGGGAATATGGGAATTTGTCCACTTACGTTTACGCGCAGCTTCTGATTTCTGTTACGCTTTACGTTTGTTTCTTCAAAATCATGAGCAAAATATTGGTAAGTCGAAAATTAGAATTTACGTTTACGCGCAGCTTCTGATTTCTTTTTACGCTTTACACTTGGTTTTTCATAAAACTCGCGTTTTCTTACCTCTTGAATTGTACCACTTTTAGAAACAGTACGTTTGAAGCGACGAAGAGCATCTTCAAGCGATTCGTTTTTGCGAACGACAGTTTTTGACATCTCTCTTTCCCTCCCTCCGAACACACATCAATACACGACCTAGTGTCATGTACTCTAGAATTATATCGTAAACTCTTAATTAGGTCAATACGGTATATCTAATTAATAGTCAGAATTTGAAGTTAACCCTTGCATGATCTGTACACCTGAACTTGCTCCAATACGAGTAGCTCCTGCTTCAATCATTTTTTCAACGTCTTCTAGGCTTCTAACTGCTCCAGAAGCTTTAACGCCTAGGTTAGGTCCAACAACTTCACGCATTAATGTTACGTCTTCTACTGTTGCCCCACCTGTAGAAAAACCAGTAGACGTCTTAACGAAATCCGCTCCAGCATCTTTAGAAAGTTGACTTGCTACTTTTATTTCTTCTTTTGTTAGCAAGCAAGTTTCTAAAATTACTTTTACAATTGCTTTACCTTTTGCTGCTTCAACAACAGCTTCAATATCACGTTTAACTAGTGCAAGATCTTCAGATTTTAATGCTCCTACGTTTAGGACCATATCTATTTCACCAGCACCATTTTGAATAGCATCCTTTGTTTCAAATGCTTTTGTTTCAGGAGTAGATGCACCTAATGGGAAACCAATAACCGTACATACTTTTACTGGAGTTCCAGTTAATAGTTCAGCAGAAGTCTTTACCCAAGTTGGATTAACACATACTGAAGCAAATACATATTCTTTCGCTTCTGCACATAGTTTTTCTATTTGTTGTTTTGTAGCATCTTGTTTTAATAATGTATGATCGATCATTGACGCAATATTTTTAGTCAATTAGTTTCACCCTTTCGGAAGTTGTCCGTAACTCTTCATTTTAACATGCTTGTCATTTCATTTCATTAGAAATATACACCTTTACTTATAAGGGAAAGATCAGACTATGGGCATATACAAAGTGTTGACTTCTACTGCGACGGACGCTTTCCAAGGTCATGGCTTTAGCCGCTTCCCTCGCGAGCTCAGTCCGTGGTCTAAATCTCATGCTATTCTGTTGTCATAAACAGCTCAGCTGAGGAGGCTCGCGTTTTGCGGAAAGCGAAAGAAATAGCCAAACACTATTATGTTCCATCAGTGCAAATGATAAGAATTCGAATTTTTATAGTTTTATATAAATTGGTACTCTCTGCTATTCCAATTCATACGAAATTGCTGAAAGAACATATAAAGGAGCCGTTTCAGCTCTTAAAATCCGAGGACCAAGAGAAATGGAATGGAACCCCTTCTCATGTAATTCAGAAATTTCTTTCCTAGATAAGCCACCCTCTGGACCAAAGACAACTAGTATTGAATCAAAATTCAACGCTTCTTTTAATTGATCAACTAGTCTTTTTCTATCGGTCAGTTTTGCCTCTTCTTCATCAGCTACATAAAGACAATCGTATTTTGAAGACATACTGAGTAGTTGCTTAAATGATAACATTTCACTTATTTGTGGAATTTTATTTCGGTGTGATTGCTCAGCAGCTTCTTTCGCAATTTTTTGCAATCTCTGCTGCTTTTTCAGACCTTTTGAAGAATCCCATTTTACAATTGAACGTTCTGCATCAAAAAGAACTAACTCATCCATACCAAGTTCTGTGCCTTTTTGAGTAATTAAATCGAGTTTTTCCCCTTTTGGTAAACCACAACAAATCGTGATTTTTTTCGGTAACTCATTACTTTTTAAAGGACCTTCAATCATTTCAACTCGAACATCTTGTCCTTCAAAGCCGATAATGACAGTCTTATATGCAACCTCTTCTGTAACGACGATAATCGTATTACCTTCTTGCATCCGCATTACTTTTTGAATATGTTTAGCATCATCACCTGAAATAAGTAATCGGTTATTAATAAATGGAAGTGAACTAAAATACCGTTGCATCCTCTTTTATTCCTTAGCCGGTTTCTTCGAAAGAATTGTTACCCAGTCTTCCATCATCATTACTTCGTCAATAATGAATCCAGCTTCAATAAGTGACTGTTTTACATCCTCTTTCTTAGCACCGATAATTCCGGATGTAATATACATTCCACCGTCTTTTACAACCTTAAATGCATCATGAGTAAATGACATAATTATTTCTGCCAAGATATTAGCAACGACCACATCTGCTGGTTCCTTAACGGTATCTAATAAGTTTCCATGAACAACTTCCGTTGTACCTTGTACTTTATTTAATTTCACATTAATTTTTGCAGATCTTACAGCCACTTCATCTAAGTCTAGGGCATGAACATGCTTTGCTTCAAGTAAGGCAGAACCAATTGCTAATACGCCTGATCCCGTACCAATATCAATTACAGTGTCTCCTGGTTTAACCGTTTTTTCTAAAGCTTGTAGACACATAACGGTTGTAGGATGTGTACCGGTTCCAAAAGCCATTCCTGGATCAAGTTCAATAATCAGTTCATCCGTCGATACAGGTTCATAAGTTTCCCAAGTAGGAACGATGGTAAAACGTTCTGAAATTTTGACTGGGTGATAATACTTTTTCCATGCTGTCGCCCAATCTTCTTCATTGACTTCACTTATAGTCACGACATTATGACCTAAATTGATATCAAAGTTAACAAGGTTATCAATCGCGAGCTTTATTTCTTCAACAGTTTCACCTAAAAAGCTGTTTAAAGGTAAGTAAGCTTTTACAATAACTCCTTCTTTAGGGAAGTCATTCGGATTAAGCTCATATATTTCACCAAAAATATCTTCGCGATCACGACTTAATTCTTCTGAATCCTCAATTACCACTCCACTTGCGCCTGCTTCATGAAGAATATTTGATATCGCTTCAACAGCTTCGTTTGTTGTATGAATCGAAAGCTCCGACCATTTCACCTGCGTCAACTCCTTAATCGCCTTTTATTGTACGTTTAATTTTGTCGAATAATGAACTACTTTGTTCTTCAGGAATATCCCCACTAACTTCAGCAAAATCACGTAATAATTGTTTTTGCTTTTCTGTTAATTTTGAAGGTGTCATTACTTTTACAATGACGTGCTGATCACCCATGCCATACCCATGAACATTTTTAACACCTTTTCCTTTTAATCGGAATTTTGTTCCAGACTGTGTGCCTGCAGGGATTTTTAATTTCACTTTCCCATTAACAGTCGGTACCTCGATTTCGTCACCTAGAGATGCTTGAGGGAAGGTTAAACGAAGTTCGAAATAAATATCGTCTCCATCTCTTTCAAAACGTTCATGTGGTCGTACACGGAATACAATATATAAGTCACCAGCTGGACCGCCGTTCTTACCTGGTTCACCTTGACCGGTTACACGCAATTGTTGTCCATCATCTACACCTGCTGGAATAGATACTTTAATTTTTTTACGCTTTGTAACTGTTCCTTGACCATGACAGGTTGAGCATTTGTCTTTAATCAATTTTCCAGTTCCTTGGCAGTGATGACAAGCTCTTCGATTCACCATGCGACCGAATGGCGTATCTTGAGTTACGTTTAATTGACCAGTTCCTTGACAATGTGAACAAGTTTCTGGTGTAGTACCCGGTTTTGCTCCATTACCATGACATGTGTCACACGTTTCTTCTTTAGGAATTTCGATTTCTGTTTCTTTACCAAAAACAGCTTCTTCAAAGTCAATCGTCATGGAGTATTGAAGATCTTCACCTTTTCGAGGTGCATTTGGATCTCTACGACGAGAACCGCCGCCAAAGAATGAACTGAAAATATCTTCAAAACCAAATCCATCTGCTCCTCCACCAAAACCTTGGTTTGGATTTGCATGTCCGTATTGATCATATTGCGCTTTTTTCTGATCATCACTCAATACTTCATAGGCTTCCGAAATTTCCTTGAATTTATCCACGGCATTGTCATCTTTATTAATATCGGGATGATATTGTTTTGATAATTTTCGATAAGCTTTTTTAATTTCTTCTTTAGAAGCACCTTTTGTTAAACCAAGGACTTCATAGTAATCTCGTTTATTCATTTTCCACTCTCCGTTAGCCTAAAATTAATCGTTCATATTGCAATTTAGATGTAATTTTCTCCACGAAAAAACACCCTTATAATTGCGGGATAAGGTTAATTGTAGCATGTAGACTACGTCAATGCCAAAGACATTGAAAAAGCCAAAGCTGGAGTTCCAGACTTTGACTTTTCGGTTGTCTTACTTGTCTTTGTTTTCTTTGTCTTCTTCATTTACTTCTTCAAACTCAGCGTCTACAACACCATCGTCTGCTGTTGAACCTTCAGCACCTTCAGCTGCCTGAGCATCTGCTGCTGCTTGTTCGTACATTTTCATTGTTAGAGCTTGAACAATTTCATTTAATTTATCTTTTTTCGTACGTACATCTTCTAAATTCCCTGCTTCAAGAGCTGTTTTCAACTCTTCTTTCGCTTCTTCAGCTTGTTTAACTTCTTCTTCAGATACTTTTCCTTCAAGATCTTTTAACGTTTTTTCCGTCATGAATACCATTTGATCCGCTTCATTTTTCAATTCAGCTTCTTCTTTACGCACTTTATCAGCTTCAGCGTTTGCTTCTGCTTCTTTAACCATGCGTTCGATTTCCTCATCAGTTAAAGCCGTATTAGATTGAATCGTAATATTTTGTTCTTTTTGCGTACCTAAGTCTTTTGCTTTAACTGTAACGATACCATTTTTATCAATATCAAATGTTACTTCAATTTGTGGAACACCACGTGGTGCTGGTGGAATATCCGCTAATTGGAAACGACCCAATGTTTTATTATCTGTTGCCATCGGACGTTCACCTTGAAGTACGTGAATATCAACTGCTGGTTGGTTATCTGCTGCTGTAGAGAATGTTTGAGATTTTGATGTAGGAATCGTCGTATTACGTTCAATTAACTTCGTAAATACGCTACCCATTGTTTCAATACCAAGTGAAAGTGGCGTTACATCAAGAAGGACTACATCTTTAACATCACCAGTTAATACCCCACCTTGAACTGCTGCTCCCATTGCTACTACTTCATCTGGATTAACACCACGATGTGGTTCTTTACCAGTTTCTTTTTTGATAGCTTCTTGTACTGCTGGAATACGAGTAGAACCACCAACCAAAATAACTTTATCGATTTGAGATGGAGAAAGATCTGCATCTTTTAATGCTTGACGAGTAGGAACCATTGTACGTTCTACAAGAGAAGCAGTTAATTCATCAAATTTTGTACGGCTTAATGTGATTTCTAAATGTAAAGGACCAGCTTCACCAGCTGTGATGAATGGTAATGATACTTGTGTTGAAGTAACACCTGATAAATCTTTTTTCGCTTTTTCAGCTGCATCTTTCAAACGTTGCATAGCCATTTTATCTTTAGACAAGTCGATTCCGTTGTCTTTTTTGAATTCAGTAACAAAGTAATCCATTAATAATTGATCAAAGTCATCTCCACCAAGGCGGTTATCTCCAGCAGTAGACTTAACCTCAAATACGCCGTCGCCAAGTTCTAAGATTGAAACGTCAAATGTACCGCCACCAAGGTCATATACTAAAATTGTTTGGTCTTGATCCATTTTGTCTAAACCATATGCCAATGCAGCAGCTGTTGGTTCATTGATAATACGTTCGACTTCTAAACCTGCGATTTTACCAGCATCTTTAGTTGCTTGACGCTCAGCATCATTAAAGTAAGCAGGAACTGTAATTACTGCTTTTGTTACTTTTTCACCTAAATAATCTTCAGCATAACCTTTAATATATTGAAGAATCATTGCTGATACTTCTTGAGGTGTATATTCTTTATCTTCAGCTTTCACTTTAAAATCAGTACCCATATGACGCTTAACAGACTGAATAGTATTCGGGTTTGTTATTGATTGACGTTTTGCTACTTCTCCAACTTGACGCTCTCCGTTTTTGAAAGCTACAACTGATGGAGTTGTACGATTGCCTTCTGGATTTGGAATAACTTTTGGCTCTCCGCCTTCTAATACTGCTACACATGAATTTGTTGTTCCTAAATCAATACCAATAATTTTACTCATTTATAATTTCCTCCTAGATATATGAAAATATTAATTTTATTCGTTTACTTTAACCATGGAAGGACGAAGTACACGATCTTTGTACTTGTACCCTTTTTGGAGCTCTTGTAACACGACACCAGATTCTTTAGAATCATCTGTCTCTGTCATCACTGCTTGATGCAAATTAGGATCAAAAGATACACCTTCAGCATCAATCACTTGCAAACCTTCTCGCTCAGTAGCTTCCACAAGTGTTTTATAAACCATTTCTAACCCTTTTCGCAGTGACTGTGATTCTTCCGATACAGTTTCTACTTGCATAGCACGTTCGAAATTATCTAAAACGGGCAATAAGTTAGAAAGAATTCCTTGCGATTTATACTTCTCCGCAGATTCACGATCTAGCTGTGCACGACGTTTAAAGTTCTCATAGTCTGCACGTAGACGTAAATGTCGGTTAGTTTCTTCATCTAACTGCTTTTGAAGCAATTCTAATTCAGAAGGTGTCTCGTTTGTCATTTCGTCATTTGATTGATTCTCATCTTGATTAACAACTTCTTTGTCTTCAACAGACTCTTCTTCTAAGTTTTTCACTACTTCTTTTTCTTCTGATTGTGACAAGTTTTGTTCCTCCTTCATGATCCTGAACCTCTCAGTATTCGAGTAAGTTCACGAGACAAATCGCTACTCATAACATCTAACAGAGTAACAACCCGTCGATAGTCCATTCTAGTTGGTCCAATTATTGCAATGGAACCCATTTGTTCTTCCCCAATGGTATAGGATGCCGTAATGACACTACAGTCTTCCATTTCCAAAAGGTTATTTTCAGAACCAATACGAATATGAATACCCGCCTGATTCGGTGAAAACAAAGTTGAAATTTGATTTACTTGGTCCATCATCGTAATAAGGCCACGAGCTTTTTGTAAATCACTAAACTCAGGATGATGGAGCAGTTTGGATTTGCCGCCGTAAAACACTTTTTCTTCTTGAGGACTCAAAATTGCAGCTCCAAATGAAGACATAAGCTCGCCATATCGACCGATATGTTGTTTTAACAGTGCGGATGTTTCTTTTTCAAGCGCATGATGTAATTCATGTAAATGAACGCCAATAAGTTGTTCATTTAAAATGTTCACCATTTTTTCGATATCTGATGCTGTTAAACCTTTTGGCAATTGGAAGAGTCGATTTTCTACGTGACCTGAATCTGTAATGATTATGGCAACCGCCGAATCATTTGTTAAAGGCACAATCGAAAAACGCTTCACGCGATGCTTACGAACATCAGGTCCTAGCAATATCGATGTGTAACTTGTTAATTCGGATAAAATCATAGCCGTTTTTTGAATGACTTGTTCCGTTTCAACCATTCGTTCTTTAAATACAGATTGTATTTGCAACATATCATCAGAAGATGCAAGTTGAGGCGTTAGTAAATGATCAACATAAAATCGATACCCTTTTTCTGAAGGAATTCGACCTGACGAAGTATGCGTTTTTTCCAAATAACCTAACTCTTCAAGGTCAGCCATTTCATTTCGAATTGTTGCAGGACTATACGGTACTTCCTCTTTTTTAGAAAGTTGTCGTGACCCCACTGGCTGAGCTGTATGAATAAAGTCATCAACTGTTACTTGAAGTATAAGCAATTGTCGGTTCGTTAACATAATATCACCTCTGTTAGCACTCATCTCTTGAGAGTGCTAATACTCATACATAAATTATCAAATCCAAAGAGGAAAGTCAACGAATACGACACGTTATTTTTCTAAAAAAGTTTGAAAAATTTCATTTCCAATAAATCGACCTTGTTTTGAAATAGCAACGGACTCTTCTGTACTTATCATTGTGCCATTAGAAATATGTTTAGAGATGACTTCGCCATACACTTCGTCCAGTGCAACTCCAAACTTTTCATTAAAATGAAACCGATTGATTCCGTCTAGTTTTCTCAACCCTAAAAACATTTCTTCTTCCATTCGCTCAGTTGGTGTTACTTCATGAGATGACTGAATTGGGAATGCACCTTCACTAACCGTATCTATATATTTTCGAATTGGACCGATATTTGCATATCTGATTGTTTCTACATACCCATGTGCTCCAGCTCCAAATCCCGCATAGTTCACATTTTCCCAATACAAATTATTATGTTGAGAGTGATAACCTGTCTTAGCAAAATTACTGATTTCATATTGATGGATTCCTTTAGATTCCATCTGATTCATTAACCAGTCATACATATCAGCTTCTAAGTCTTCACCTGGTAACATCAACTTACCTTTTGTCATTAAATTATAAAAAACTGTTTTCGGTTCAACGATCAGCGAGTACGCAGAGTAATGCGGCAAATTCAAATCCAAAGCTTTTTGTAGCGTATCTTTCCATTGATCCATCGTTTGCCCCGGCAAGCCATACATTAAATCAATACTAATGTTCTCAAATCCGATATCTTTCGCCATTTCAAGTGTCTTATAAACATGCTCAGTCGTATGGGTTCTTCCTAAGCGTTTCAAAATGTCTGAGTCAAAGCTTTGAACACCTATACTTAATCGATTGATACCATTCTTTTTCATAACAACTAATTTTTCGAATGTAAGTTCGTCCGGGTTAGCTTCTGAAGTGAATTCTTGAAGGTGATCGAGTGGAATATATTCTTGAATTAAATCAAAAAGTCTTTGTAATTGCGCGGGACTTAATGCGGTTGGGGTTCCCCCACCGAGAAATATCGTTTTAACATGTAATACTTGTTGGTATTTTTCAACAAACATTTTCATTTCTAGACCTAACGCTTCAATATAAGCATCAACTGGTTGGTTTTTAAAAAAGACTTTATTAAAATCACAGTAGTGACAGATTTGATGGCAAAAAGGAATATGTATATAAATACCTTTAATCACAAGATCCACTCCTTTCTTTCTGATTGTGTTATTTATCAATTTCAATTAGATACAATTAGATACAATTAGATACTGGGGAATTGTAGGCAAAAGAGAGTTTGTCCGAGTTTCTCATCATCATTCAATTGAGCTTTCTTACACAAAAAAGAGGCTAAATAGCAGCCTCTTTTTCTTTGATCTAGATAATAAAGTACAAATTTTGATAACAGTATAACAAAATCATAGCTT
This sequence comes from Paenisporosarcina quisquiliarum, assembly GCF_043641925.1. GTDB lineage: Bacteria > Bacillota > Bacilli > Bacillales_A > Planococcaceae > Paenisporosarcina > Paenisporosarcina quisquiliarum_A. Next base: position 135,434 of record NZ_JBHZRU010000002.1, on the reverse strand, counting down.
GCACCATTTTTGGTGCAAGCTTTGTTTTTCTATTATGAGATCAATCTTCGTCCATTTTCAATACAGCCATAAATGCTTCTTGAGGAACTTCGACTGACCCGACTTGTTTCATACGTTTTTTACCTTCTTTTTGCTTGTCCAATAATTTACGTTTACGTGATATATCTCCACCATAACATTTAGCTAATACATTTTTACGTATCGCACTAATTGTTGATCGAGCGACAATCTTCTGACCAATCGCCGCTTGGATTGGTACTTCAAACTGTTGTCTAGGAATTAATTTCTTTAATTTCTCAACAATAATCTTTCCACGCTCATAAGCAAAATCATTATGAACAATAAAGCTTAATGCATCAACTTGTTCAGCATTCAGTAGAATATCCATTTTCACAAGCTTAGATGGTTTGTAACCAATTAATTCATAGTCAAAAGAAGCATATCCTTTTGTACCAGACTTTAATTGGTCGAAGAAATCGTAAACCACTTCAGAAAGCGGAACTTCATAAATAATGCTTACACGCGTTTTATCAATGTAATCCATAGTCATGAAATTCCCGCGTTTCTTTTGGCAAAGCTCCATGACAACACCTACAAAATCGTTTGGAACCATAATGGTTGCTTTTACATAAGGCTCTTCAATGCGGTCGATTTTTTGAGGATCAGGCATCATAGAAGGATTATCAACTTTTTTAATTTGTCCATCTGTCATATGCACGTCGTAAATAACACTTGGTGCTGTTGTAATAAGATCGATATTAAATTCTCGTTCCAAGCGTTCTTGAATAATCTCCATATGAAGAAGACCCAAGAATCCACAACGATAACCAAATCCTAATGCTTGTGATGATTCAGGCTCAAATTGAAGAGCGGCGTCATTAAGTTCAAGCTTCTCTAATGCATCACGTAAATCATTATATTTTGATGTATCAATTGGATACAATCCACAATAAACCATTGGGTTTAATCTTCTGTAACCTGGTAAAGACTCTGATGCAGGGTTGCTAACACTTGTAATTGTATCCCCTACTCGAGTGTCTCCCACATTTTTAATAGCCGCCGTTATAAATCCAACATCCCCTACAGTTAATTCCTCACGTAGAGTGGCTTTTGGCGTGAATACTCCCGCTTCTATAACATCGAATTCTTTCCCAGTAGCCATCATTCGGATTTTATCTCCCGGACGAACAGTACCTTCCATTACGCGGACATATGCAATAACTCCACGGTATGGATCATATAAAGAGTCGAAAATTAAAGCTTTTAATGGAGCTTCTGGGTCTCCAATTGGAGCAGGGACTTTCTCAACTATTTGCTCTAAAATTTCTTCGATACCGATTCCTGCTTTCGCAGAAGCTAAAACTGCTTCAGACGCGTCCAAACCGATAACTTCTTCGATTTCACCGCGCACTCGCTCTGGATCAGCTGCAGGTAAATCAATTTTGTTGATAACAGGCAAGATTTCTAACTCGTTATCCAATGCTAAATAAACATTCGCTAGAGTTTGTGCTTCGATTCCTTGCGCAGCATCAACAACTAAAATGGCACCTTCACATGCCGCTAAACTTCTCGACACTTCATATGTGAAATCGACATGTCCTGGTGTGTCAATTAAATGAAAAGTATAATCTTCTCCATCTTTTGCACGATAAGTTAATTGAACCGCATTCAATTTAATTGTGATTCCACGTTCACGTTCTAAATCCATTGAATCGAGAAGTTGTGCTTTCATTTCTCTTGAAGTCAATGCTTTTGTTTGCTCTAAAATTCGATCGGCCAATGTAGATTTACCGTGATCGATATGGGCAATAATTGAAAAGTTTCTAATGTTCTGTTGACGTTTATTACGTTCTTCTCGATTCATGTGATGTCCACTCCTAATTAAACTATTTCAAATTATAGCAGTGAACACACATTTCTTCAATGTTAGGTTGCTTTCGTATTTTCAAACGCGATAGAAATCGCTTTTGCAATGACTGCAATCGTTCTGTTAATCTCTTCTTCCGTATTTTCAATACCGCCCAGTTCAATCAAAATAGAATGTGGGGAAAGATCTTGATTGTAAATACCATTCCCACTATCCTTTGATTTCGTTATGACGCCTCGTGAAATATTCGGAATGAGACGATTCATCTCTTGTGATATTAGTTGTGCATAGGATTCATTCATTTTATAGCTCGGATGCTCTGTTCCGACAACCAAAGCAATACGAGCATAGCTTTCATTATTTGATGTGATCGTAGTTACTTGATGTTTGGCAGAATCCCGATGTAAGTCAAGAACAAGATCATATGATTTAGTCCCTAATTGTTTTTGTAGAACTGGACGTATAGCAGAATACGCTTCGTGAAACTGATGATTCGTTTTTTTCATTTCCGTCATATTGTCAAATGGTAAAACATCCACTTCGACATTATTTAATAAGAAGTGCTTCGTGACCAAATCACTGATATTGGTGATATTACTTGATGAATGATAGTTGGCTATCACACCAATTTCTTTTTTGATAATGGGATGAAAAGCTTCGTGTGAATGTGTAAAAACTAATAAAGCTTGTAATGGAGCATTCTCTTCTTTTAGTGGAACTTCTTTTGTCACATTTGCTGCATAAGCAACTGGCCGTGTTTCTACTTGTTCTTTTACTATAGGTTCAAATGCGAGAATTGGGATTTTAACAAATATTATGGGCAGTAAAAATAAAAAAAGATAAAAACTTATAGCTTTTTGAACTGTTTTTCGCATTAATCACCCCTCCTTCCTACAGATTACGTAGGATTAAGGAGTGATAGAACTAAAAACTTTCCCTTGAAGCCATTTTGATACACTAACTTGAATAAGGTCTGCATGCTTAACAACCCATGAGTCAGACTCTTTAGGAGTTACAAATAATTGTTGATGCTGTGGAGGTAATACTTCTTGTAATAATGCTCGAATCTCTTCAGAAGACCATCCACTCCATTCGCCAAATATTGGCTTGATTGCTTCAACATCAATTGGGACATCCGTACTTCTTAACCATGAGCCAATTGAAAGAGCTGATGAAGGGTTGTTTGCAGCTCCAATTTGACTAGAAATCACTTTAAATACGGTTTCAATCGCGTCGACAACTAATACTGGTGCGTCCACTACCATCGGTACGCCGATTGCAGTAACAGGAACACCTAGTGATTCAAACGAAATTTCACTTCTAGCATTCCCTACACCTGACCCGGGGTGAATACCCGTGTTTGTTATTTGAATTGTTTTACACAGTCGGTCTTGATTTCTCGCGGCTAATGCGTCAATTACGATGATTAAATTTGGTTTTACATGTTCAGCCATCGCCCTAACAAATTCGCTCGTCTCTAGCCCGGTTTGCCCTGTAACCCCCGGAGCATATACTACGACCTGTCCATGCTCAAAAGGCATTGTAAACATGTCCTCATGGAAGCGATCAATGGCGAATGGACCGATTGCATCTGGTGTGATTGTTCGATTACCTAGGCCAATGATGAGTATTTTCGAATCAGCGGTAAGATTTAATTCTTCATGGATATCTTGCAAAGATGAAACAAATTGTTGTTCCAGTTCTTTAAAGCCTTCCTCATCTTCTGCTGAAAGTGTTGGAACAGACAAAGTAATATACGTTCCAGCTTTCTTTCCAATACTGGCAGCTCCTTCTGGATCAGTTTTAACTTCCGTAATATGAACTCTGCCTTTTCTCTCTTCATTCATCTCGATTCCAGGGGTTTCATATAAAGTGTCTTTCTCTTTTTTCGTTCGATGTTGAACAACTTCTGTGGCTTCATCAATCAAATCAGTTCTCAATAAACTTTGTGGATTCATAATTTTCACCTCAAAAAAAGTTTGCCCAAGGTGTCAAGTAAATATTCTTTGCGTGAATCTATTGCAATTTAAGTTTTGGTTTGCTAAAATAATGCTTGTTGTATTGAGAATTAAAATCTAATACGTAAAGCAAACAGCGCCTTATATTAGCGCAAAAGCTGATACACGAGAAACTCTGTATCTCGAATTCTTTTTAAAACAAATTGCATGTTAAGTAAGTTATCAATAATTTTACTGATACTGACAGATCAATGCCATGTGTTTTGAACAGAATGACTTTTTAGGAGGTGAAAGATATGCCAAACATTAAATCTGCGATTAAACGTGTGAAAACGAATGCTTCTGCAAACGAACAAAACGCTCACAACAAATCGACAATGCGTACAGCAGTTAAGAAAGCTGAAACGGCTTCTCTTAATAACGAAGAAAACGCAAAAGACCTTATATTATCTGCTATCAAGCAAGTTGATAAAGCAGCTTCTAAAGGATTACTTCATAAAAACACAGCAGCTCGTAAAAAAGCTCAGTTAATGAAAAAAGCGTAATCATACAAAAGACCAGATTCGATTATCGAATCCGGTCTTTTTTTCGTTCATAGGTGAATTAAATGATAAAGAAAAGGTTAAATTTTACTCATTAGTAAATACTCTAAAATCCGATCACGGTTACCACTACTCGTTTTTAGTTTCAAATCCGCATCAGCCAATCGATGCATGACATGGAGTAACCGTTTTTCATCAATGGGGTTTCTACTTTCGACAATCAACTTTACCCGATACGGGTTAACTTTCAGTTGCTTGGCAATGGCTTGTGCGTGATAGCCCTTTTTTCTTAGATACGTTACATTCGACATAAGTCGTATTTGAGAAGCTAATAAACCTGTTAGTTTAATCGGTTCCTCTTTTTGTCTAAGTAAGTCATGGTATACGCTTAGCGCAGTACTTGTGTCACCACGTAAATAAGCATTTAATAGTTGAAAGGCATCCTGTTCCAGTGTTTTCGACAACAATATTTCAATTATTGAAGTCGAGATTTCTGTTTCCTCACCTAAATAAATGGCCATTTTCTTTATTTCGGATTGAAGCTGCACTAAATCATGTCCAATCACTTCAATTAATAATTGAATCGCTTCTTCCCCTATTGTTTTCCCTTCATGTTGAACGGTAGATTGAATCCATACTCTTAAATCATTTCCTTCAAGAGACTTTGCTTCTAAAAAAACAGCTTTTTCTTTCATCAATTTAGCTATTTTCTTACGTTCATCCATCTTTTCATAAGGTGCTATAAAAATGACGATAGCGGTTTCTGATTGATGATTCATCCATTTTTCTAAAGCTTTTAAATCATGCTCTATTTTTTCTTTCCCTTTTTCTGTCGCTTTTAAAAAAGAAGCATTTTTTGCAATGATTAATTTTCGTTCAGAAAAAAATGGAAGTGTGTCAGCTTCTTCGATTACGTATTGAACAGGTACTTCATCAAGATCGAACACGATTACATCTGTTTCTTCTTTTTGATTTAACGATTGTTTCATCCGACGAATCGTTTCATCAAAGAAGTAATGTTCTAATCCTACTAAAACATAAACGGAACTATAATTACCTTGTGATATCTTCTTCCAGACAGCTGAAAACATAAAGAACCTCCCATTTATCGCTTCTTATGTTATTATACATGAAATCTTTGCTCTGCTGTCTTTGAACAAAATGTGTCATAAAGTTGAAAACGCTGAAAAAATCTGCTTGTTTATAGATTTTTTAACGAGAATCGCTTATAATTAATTTGAATTAGGAGGGGTAGCAATGAACGAATTTGAAAAGAATGTCCAAACCCGACGTAATGATGTAACGGATTCAGGTGTTGGATTTGTTGTATCATTTGTTTTCTTTGCAACGATTTTCACCATTGCGACTGTAATTGACTTCATTACAAAATAAGTGATTATCTAAGCACAGTGATTTTTGATGATAAGAATAACTGTTGAAAAGAGATTTGTCGTATAGACAGATCTCTTTTTCTACTTTTATTTAACCACAGTTGTTTCCGATCTCATGTTTCCATCCTCAAAATAAACGCTAATCGTTCCATACTCCGCAGTTGATAAAGTTGTTAAGGATAACTCATTAAAACGCAGTTGCACCTCTTTATGTGGATGTCCGTATCGATTATTTTTCCCCGCTGAAAATACAGTTAGCTGTGGACTTAAAACTTCAATGAATTTTTGGGAACTTGACGTTTTGCTGCCATGGTGCCCCGCTTTTAGCAAATGAATATTTGCAAGTCCTATTTCGTAAGACTTTAATATCTCTTCTTCCCCGTCTTTTTCTAAATCTCCTGTAAATAAAGCACGAAATCCTTTATGTTCAAGAAACAACACAAGCGAATCATTATTTCCTTCATATTGTGTATCATTTGGCGATAGATAGTTTAAGGTTGTACCTCCAAGATGCCAGTTTCGCCCTGCTATTTGTTCTTTGATTACGATTTTTTTCTGTTTAGCCGAATTTAATGCATCAAATAACGCTGTTTCTTCCAATACACCTGGTGTAACATGAATCTCCTTTATTCGTACTTCTTCAATAATTTCCTCAGCACCTTCAATATGATCACTATCAGCATGCGTCCATACAAAAGTATCTATTTTAGATACTCCTTTTCCTTTTAAAAACGGGACGACTACATTTCTTCCTATCTCAAACGGAGAAGTAGTACTCATCCAACTTTCTTGCTCAAACCTTAATAAACCACCTGAATCAATTAAGATGACTCCTCTTTCATGAGGCATTTGAATGACCGTCGAATCTCCTTGTCCGACATCTAAAAAACTGATTTCTAGACTCGAGTTGAACATGGGACTCACTTCAATTAACAAAATTGGAATACCAAGTGATACAAACAACTTTAATAAATTCTTGTTTTGTTCCAACAGTATAAATGACCAAAACACTCCTATTAAAGCTACAGTGAAGAGAAGTATTGAAGGTTTTCCAGGGTTCCATAGTTGATAAGGTATGTCACTACAAAACATAATGATTTTTGAAATGGTCATCCTTAAAGGTTCATATACAAAAAAGAGAAAATTTGCGATTGAAGGAACAATTGCAGAGAGAAATAAAAGCAGAACATTGATTGGCAAAATAATAAATGAAAAGAGAGGGACAAAAAGTAGATTCATGATGAAGGAGGAAATGGAAACTTCATAGAAATGGTAAAGAAGGATAGGAAACACGCCGATTTGACACAGAAAGGTAATTAAAAAAGACTTCTGTAAGATTGAATACGGTCGAGCTAAGATCTTTGACGAAAAAACCAATGCCATCGCTGCTGCATATGACAATTGAAACCCAACTTGTAGCAATACGCCAGGTTGTAAAAATAAAAAACCCAACAAGCTTAATCCAAGCGCATCATCTGCAGAAATTTTCTTCTTAGCAAAAGTTAATAGTAATACGAGTTCCGATACAGAGACTGCTCGCCAAACCGATGGTGCCCCACCCGCTATAATTCCATAGATAGGTAAGCCGATGATTAATATAAATAAGACACTTTGCTTACGAAAATGTAGACGAATGAGCAATTCGTAAAAAACAAACGATAAAAACACGATATGTAAACCTGAAATGGCAAACAAGTGTGTTATCCCTAGTTTTTGATAAGCTCTCTCCTCTTCTTGCGTGACATCATCTCTTAAACCAATTAAAAGTGCTTTCGCTTCTGGGGCTAGACTCCTTGGAAACGCTTGATCTATAAATTGTTCTGCTTGAAATCGTCGAGAAGTAATTAACCCCAATACTCCCTTAGGTTTCGAGTAGTTAGACCATTGGGTTACCTCAAACATTCCTATAGCGCCGTGACTCTTTAAATAGGTTTCCATACTAAATGCATATTCGTGCGGTGGATTTGGAACGTCTATTTCCTTTCCGATAAAATGAAATGTTGATCCTACAAGAGATTGTTTACTAAAACTAATCTTTTCTGCTTCTGAGCTAAACCGATATGAAATATACCATTTCTCTCCTGAATCTGTCTTCGCATACCCTTTCAAGTTTCTGCCATTGATGGAGTAGGTGCTTGTCCAAGTGAAGGTAGATTCGGTTAAAGATTCGCTTTTCGTTATGTCCGTTTTATATAAAGCATTAAAGTAGAATGAGACACTAAGTAATACATACAAACTTAGAAAAACATATGACCTTTTCTTAAAAATAAACCAACTTATTAGCATCAGATGAAGCGCTAATAGGTTGGTTGAAACAACGATTGCAGAAGTCGATATAAAGGTACCAAAAGCCAAATATATGATATTTTTTTTGAAAACTACTTGCCAAATAACTCTTTCACCTTCAATTCAAAAGGAGCCAATTCTTCTGGACTTGCACCAGATACTCGCAATTTTTCAAGAAGTTCCATATACAAAGAGACTTTTTGATCACTTAAAAAATCGATTTTACGATCGTCAAAAGGCACATGGACAACTTCGATATTAGCTTGTTCGAATAACTTAATTGCATAGTCATGATTTTTATAGTCATTTGCATAATATAATCGGCGAATACCAGATTGAATGATCGATTTGCTACATGGTAAACAAGGGAAGTGTGTGACATACATATCCGCCCCATTTGTCGAAATACCATATTTCGAGCATTGTAACAAAGCATTCATTTCTGCATGTATTGTACGTACACAGTGGTGATCAATCACATAGCATCCTTGATCAATACAGTGATCTCCACCAGAAATAGAACCATTATATCCCGCTGCCATTATTCGGTTATCTCGAACGATGGTTGCGCCAACTGATAATCTTGTACATGTACTTCTTAGTGCTAATAAGTGGCTTTGTGCCATGAAAAATTGATCCCAAGTTATTCGCTCCATATGAACGCCTCCTGAATACTTCTAACTCTAGTTTAATTTGAAGACGTTTCAAAGGTCAATCACTTCTGAAATTAGTTTATTGAAATAAAATCTTTTATGGCCTCAAATGTTTGATCACCAATTCCAGATACTTCTTTTAACTGTTCAATGGATTTAAACAATCCATTTTCTTCTCGATAGATAATAATAGCTTTCGCTTTAGATGGACCGATTCCTGATAATGTCATGAGCTCATTTTCGTCAGACGCGTTGATGTTAATTAAATCTGAATCAGAAGAAGCCTCTGGAACTTGTACAATCGGTCCTGAAAAGGATGTTTGTTCACCTTCATTAGGTACATAAATGACCATTTCATCTACTAGTTTTGCAGCTAGATTGAGCATGCGCTCATCTGCAGTAGGCAATAAGCCACCTGCTAATGTAATTGCATCTAGAACTCGCTTATTTGCAGATAACGTGTAAACTCCAGGCAAGGCAACTTGACCTTTTACATCTACTACAACAGTAGAAGTTAATTGAAGAGACGAATCCTTTGATACTACATTTTCATCAGTTTGTTTCATTAGGGTTTGGGATTGTGTTAATGGTTGAATGGGTTCAACCTGACCGGATAAGGGGGATTCCGGATTTTTAGAAAAGGGACTAGCTATAAGTATCCAAAAGATTACACCGATTAACAGAAATAATCCTTTGTTCTTGTGTTTTAAAATCCATGAAGGGATCAGAATGGGATGTCCTTTCCTTCATTCAGCAATTCATATAGAGCTAATCTCACTATATACGAATTGCTTGAATTGGGAAAGATTTATTTAATTGCGTGGAAGAAAACTCTCTCACTTGTTTCTGTTGGTGATTGATTTGACCAATCGGCTACTATATGAATAGAAGTAAAACCTTGTTCTTTTAGCCAAGTAACATATTGCTGAACGGAGTATGTACGCTGTACATGGTGCTCTTCGAATCTTTCATACAAACCATTCTCAGTTTTTACGAAAAATGTTAAATCATGATGAACGGAATGAGGGTATTCACCCGCTTCTGTATGCCAAATATAAGCTTGATTTTCACTTTCATAAGTAAAAGGACCATCTAAAAACAGTTCATCCATTTTAAATAAAGAATGGACATCAAAGAATAAATGTCCTCCTTTTTTTAAACTTGAATAAACAGCTGAAAATGTATCGGTTACTTCCTGTTTTTCAGACAAGTAATTTAAAGAATCAATAGCTATTACGGCCACATCGATTTCTGCAAACCCGTTTAATTCGGACATAGACATACAAAATAATGGAATTTGTTGTTGATTCTTAGCAAAACGCTGCTGTGCCATCGATAACATTTCTTCCGACAAATCAACAGCCTGCACATCAAATCCTGCATCCGCAAACTTTGAAGATAACACACCAGTGCCACAACCAATATCTAATAACGATTTCCCATCTGGTTGTTTACATGCCTCCAAAACTTTTTCAACATATAAATCATACGGAATATCTGTCATTAATTCGTCATAGACCCTAGCAAATTCAGTATAGCTAGACATTAAGCTTGTGATTCCACTTCGATAATTGGTGCGTCGCCCCATAGACGTTCTAAGTTATAGAATGCGCGTTCGTCTTTGTGGAATACATGAGCAACCACGTCTCCCATATCTACTAGTACCCATCTTGCTGAGTCGAAACCTTCTAGTCGTTTTACATCATAGCCAGCTTTACTTGCTTGGTCTGCCATTTCTTTTGCGATTGCTTGAACTTGGCGATCAGAGTTTGCGTGACAAATCACGAAATAATCCGCTAACAATGAAACACCTTTCATATTTAATACGACGATATCTTCAGCACGTTTATCATCTGCTGCTTTATAAGCTATTTCTAATAAGGTTGATTCTGACATTCATTCATTTTCCTTTCGTGTGACCAATTCATTATAACAATGAATGGAATCCGGATATACCGGTTGATTTTTTTGTATTAAAAATTGAATTGAACGTTTGACACACATTTTCATTAAAGTGTCTAAGCCCTCTTCAGCATTTTCCCGTAATTCTTCTAATCCGGGAAATTGTCGATTAGGTTCAATCATATCCGAACAATAAATGATTTTTTCAAGCTTGGACATATTAGCTCTTCCCGTTGTATGAAATCGTATAGCATCAAGTATGGTTTGATTCGTTACGCCAAACTCTTGCTGTGCAACGAGTGCTCCAACTGGAGCATGCCACAATTCATGATGAAACAGTAAAAGTCTTTCATCCATATGATGTTCGACAATCTGTTGTTTTAACCAATTTCTATCTGCAAATTTAACGACATCATGTAAAATAGCTGCAAGTTCTGCGTCCTGTTCAGATTCTCCATAAACCTTCGCTAAACGCATGGCTGTGTTCATTACACCTAATGTATGCACATATCGAGTCTCAGGCATGCGCAAACGCACAGCTTCTAAATACTTATCTCGATTCATATAATTTCTCCTGACGGATATAATCTTGTACCGACTCCGGTATTAATAATGAAACATCTTGATGTATGGCAAGTCGTTTCCTTAATGTAGTTGAAGACAAATCGATTTGTGGAACTTCAATTTGTAAAACCGGATAATTGGTCTTCGCTTCATACCCTGGTCGTTTAACTCCTACCAATCGAACAAGCTTAACAAGCTCATCTATTTGATACCAACTTTCAAGACTAGCAATCATATCTCCACCAATTAAAAAACTAAACTGGGTTTCAGCTTCCTTACTTTGAAGTTCAACCAATGTGTCATACGTATAAGAACGACCTCCACGTATTAATTCAATAGGTTCAAGTGAAAAATAAGGAAACGGTTCAATAGCCAGTTGTACCATTTGTTTTCTTTGGTCAGAAGTACATAGGTCTACCGCCTCTTTATGTGGTGGGATAGCATTAGGCATGAAGCGTATCTCATCAAGTTCTAGCGCATGAAATACTTCGTTTGCCATGATCAGATGTCCGATATGTGGAGGATTAAATGTTCCGCCAAAAATGCATACTTTTTTCATTTTAACCTTTTGTAGGTAGCACAATCTTTTTATTTTCTTTAGAAGGTTTATACAGAACAACAGTCAAACCGATTAATTGCACAAGTTCAGACTTTGTACCTTTAGCCAATTTATTTGCAACATCATTCTTATCATCTTCATTGTTCGTTAAAATACTTACCTTTAATAACTCTCGTACTTCTAATGCTTCTGAAATTTGTTTAAGCATATGATCATTTACTCCACCTTTACCAACTTGGAAAATAGGTGTTAAATGATGAGCTTCACTTCGTAAAAAGCGCTTTTGTTTACCTGTTAACATAAGGTCCTCCTAAAATTCGCGTTAATTCTTTTACCGTTTGTTCTGTATCTGGTTGTTCTTTTGTCCACTTTTTAAAAGATAGAGCTCCTTGATGAACGAACATTCCCAGTCCATTCACAATCGTCGCCCCTTTTTTTTCAGCATGTAATAAAAAAGGCGTCAATAATGGATTATACACAATATCCGCAACAATTGCTGAGGGATTTAGCAAATCCAATGAAATTGGCAATGTATCTTCTTTACTCTTCATGCCAAGTGGAGTCGTTTGTATGATAATACGGAAATCATTTAGCTTTTCTTCCGCACTCAAAATGGACAACGCTTGCTTTCCGCCAATATCTTGCATAAGTGTTTCTGCTGTTTGAAACGTACGATTTGTACAAGAAATATTAACATACCCAGCAGCTTTAAGCGCAAAAGCAATACCTCTTGCAGCTCCACCCGCTCCAACTATTAGTATTTGTGCTTCTTTTAACTGAGTACCGATGGTTTCTTCTAATGAGTTAACGAAACCGTCACCATCAGTATTGTGTCCAGTAAGACTACCGTCTTGTTCTACAACAACCGTATTGACAGCTCCCATCCACTCTGCAGATTCTGACAAATGGTCTAATAAGGGAATGATGGTCTCTTTATGAGGAATGGTTACATTCCATCCACTCGCTCCTAAAAGTTTTAAAGATTTTACGGCTTGGTGTAATTGATCTTTAGAGACTTGAATAGGAATGTAAGTTGCATTCACATTCATTTCTTCAAACCATTTACTATGCATTAGTGGAGAAAGAGAGTGAGATATGGGATCACCAATAACTGCATACCACTTTTTCACGTAATCATCCCTCCTAAATTAACGAAGGTCTCAATTGAATTTCTACTCCTTTTGGTGCATATGCTGCAATGACTACATTAGGTTTGTTAATCGTTATCCAACCTAAACCTGAAAATACAATATCGGTTTTTTCTTCTTTAATTGAAAACTCATGTCGAACTAGTTTAGGGAAATTTTCTATATATTCCACTGATGGAGGCGCTAGCATTCCACCTAAATGATTCGCGTATAATTCGTCCGCATTTTCTAGCTTCGTACGGTGAATCGGTAAATCATTTGAAATATGAACAGTGAAAGATGAACGATCACCTTGAATAAAATCAAATCTTGCAAGGCCACCTAAATATAATGTTTGCTCTGCATTCATTTGGAAAATTTTTGGTTTAATTTCTTTTTTAGGCGTTATCCATTTCAATTCAGATGAATCTAAAAAGTGAGCCATTTGGTGATGATTGATAATACCAGGCGTATCATACAATGCTTGGTCGTCGTCTAATGGAATTTCAATAAGATCTAGTGTAGTTCCCGGGAAATGAGACGTCGTAATCACTTCTTTTTCACCAGTTACTTGCTTTATTATTCGATTGATAAATGTAGATTTTCCAACGTTCGTACAACCCACTACGTAAGCATCTTTACCTTCACGATATTTATCAATGGCTTCCATTGCTTCAACCATGCCTGTGCCTTTATGAGCACTTACCAACATGACATCAATGGGGTTCAGTCCTAGCTTTTTCGCTTCTTGTTTTAACCAATGAATGACACGATTTTTTTTGACGGATTTTGGCAATAGGTCTACTTTGTTTGCTACAAGTAAAATTGGATTGTTACCTACAAAACGATGTAATCCTGGTAACCAACTTCCATTAAAATCAAAAATATCAACGATTTTAACGATTAGCCCTTGTTCTTTGCCCAAGCTATTTAAAATTCTTAAAAAATCATCATCTGTTAAAGAAACAGGTTGTATTTCATTATAATTTTTCAATCTAAAACAACGCTGACAAATGACCGTTTCTTTTTCTAAAGATGACGGTGGAGCATAACCAGGTTCTTTCGGATTTTCAATTTGAATTACTGTACCGCATCCGATACATGTTGGTTGATTTGTCAAACTTCTTCCTCCCATGTTACATACCCTCTTCTTTTTAAAGAACTAAATATTCGTCGTTCTACTAACCGATTAAAACGGGTAAAGAACCCGTCAGAACTCGCTACAGGTAAAACTAGAATGGTATGTAATTTCATTCGATTGCCGCCAACAACATCAGTTAGCAATTGGTCGCCGATAACTACGACCTCTTCTTTTTTTACACTCATGATGTGCAGAGCTTTACGGAAAGCTTTGCCCATAGGTTTTCTCGCTTTATAAATAAATGGAATACCTAGTGGGTCCGCGAAAGATTGCACTCTTAATTCATTATTATTAGACACAATTGTTACTTGAATGCCTGCATCTTTCATGGACTTCAACCATTCAACCAATTTCGGTGTTGCATCTGGTCGATCCCATTCAACTAATGTATTATCTAAATCCGTTATGATACCGCGGATCCCTTTTGCTATTAAATGTTCTGGTGAAATGTGAAAAACACTTCGCACAAATTCACTTGGTAAAAAATTTCGGTACACCCTGACACACTCCGTTCAAGCTAATTTTCTGTTTATCATTATAACATACTCCCGATCTTCTCACCCATTCGGACACGATGATTTGGTTGTATATTAGATTCAAATGAAATTGCGTCTTTTTCAAAAAGTAAGACGACTGTTGAACCAAAAGTAAAATAACCCACTTCTTTACCCTTGACCCATTCCCTTGAAGTATTCGTTAATTGTATTGAGTTTACAAACATTGCTCCGACTTTAACAACAGCACATTTCTTCTGATTTGCACAAATGACATGTGAAACTTGTCTATAGTTTCCGCTGATCGGAGATTTCCCATATGTTAAGCCTGCTTGGTTCACTGGATAAGATTTTTCACCTAACATATACTGCTTTTTAAGATGTCCATCGACGGGACTATGTATTCGATGATAATCTGCTGGACTTAAGTAGAACACAACATATTTTCCACCTTCGTACATAGCTGCATACTCTTTATATCCTAGTAAATCAGCGACCGTATACAATTTTCCTTTCACTGTAAATGTACCTTCTTCAGAAATCACACCCATTGTTTCTACTTTTGCATCAACTGGACTAACAATCGCCTCACTTCCACTATCAACTGGACGATATTGACTATCTAATTGGCGAATGAAGAATTCATGTAAAGATTCAAATGAATCAATTGGTTTTGAAACTTCTGCCGTATCAATTCCGTATGTATGAATATACGATGGTACTAAACGTCGACTCCATTTGGATGTTGTAATTTTTTGCAACATTTTTGATGTGGTTTTACCATTTGTTAGTTCGATTAGTAATTGGTATACCTTTTGTCTCATGTTGAACCTCCCGTTTAAAATACGCTCTACCTTTTTTGATATGAACGAAGTATAATAGTTAAATAGCTTATAAGCAAAGGAGTGTTGTTCCATTGTTTTTATTTCAACGATTGGATCACTCAATCAAAAAAATGAAAGCGCATGCCGCTAATATGATCACAATTGGTAATTTATCGTTTGGTGGTGCTGCCATTATGGCAACATTAAACGAATCATATAGCTATAGCGTCCTGTTTATATTTATTGCAGCGTTACTCGATCGTTTTGATGGCATGGTTGCCCGGAAATTAGGACAAGAATCCGAATTAGGGAAACAACTTGACTCAATGAGTGATATCATCTCATTTGGAGTTGCACCAGCCATACTCATTTACATGGTCGATTTATTTGAATTTGGAACAGTTGGAATGATTATTGCTATTATTTATATTGCGAGTGGAGCGTTTAGACTGGCAAGATTTAATATCATGGAATCTAATGGTTATTTCACAGGGTTACCAATCACTGCAGCAGGAACCATCTTAACACTTTCATATTTTGGATTGTCAATTTTCCCACCGGTCTTTTATATGTTCTTAACCGTCATATTAGCCATCCTGATGATTAGCACATTTACATTAAGAAAAGTTTAACGGCCACTTATGTGGTCGTTTTTTTCATGGATTTCTTTTTGGAAACATATAGTGACAAAAGACGACATGGAGGTGCGATTCATCATGAGCGGTATATTTACGGCGATCCTTCAAATGTGGATTGAAATTCCCGCTGTAATAGGTTATTTAAAAGGGCAGGCATTTCGGAAACCTCTTAGTCAGGAAGAAGAAGCCCATTATGTTCAATTATGTCTAAAAGGTGACGAAGATGCGAAGCATGAACTAATTGAAAGAAATATGCGTCTTGTTGCTCACATTGTGAAAAAATTCCACCCAAAACACGAACAATTAGATGACTATATTTCCATTGGAACCATCGGTCTAATGAAAGCTGTAGCAAGTTACACACCGGATAAAAAAACACGCCTTGCAACATATGCAGCGAGATGTATTGAAAATGAGATTCTGATGCACTTAAGATCACAGAAAAAAGTTCAGAAAGATGTCTCCTTATATGAACCTATCGGCACTGATAAAGATGGACATTCATTACAGATTACAGATTTACTTCAAACCAATGATGACACTGCTCAACAAACCATTGAACAAAAGGAACAAATGGCTCGCTTGTATCGACATCTAGAAAAGTTAGAAAAAAGGGAACTTGAAATATTGGAAAGAAGGTATGGATTACGCTCATTTGAACCGATGACACAAAAGCAAATTGCGAAACAATTAAATATTTCAAGAAGTTATGTATCTCGTATTGAAAAACGAGCACTGGTCAAATTATACCAACTTTTTACTCATGAAAAAAACTCTTTCGATTCACTCGATATCGAAAGAGCCTCTAATTAACCTCAGTTTATAACAATAAAATTGTTTACAATTTCGCAATCAATCGTAAAACGATTTCTGTTGAATGTTTCGCTGCCGTTGGTAAAAACTCTTCAAAACTCATACTCGACTCTTTTCCAGCAATATCAGAAAGTGAACGAATAATAACAAAAGGAACATCAAACTGATAGCACACTTGAGCTACTGCAGCAGCTTCCATTTCAGCTGCTTTCATTTGCGGAAAATATCCACGAACTAATTCTACTCTCTCTGAATCACTCATGAACGAGTCGCCTGTTGCTATTAAGCCGGTTGCATATTGATGTTCACCTACTTCATTAACCGTTTCTTCAGCTAACGTACGAAGTGTCTCATCTGATTTAAAAGCAGCAGGAAGATCAGGTACTTGTCCCATCTCGTAACCAAAAGCTGTAACATCTACATCATGGTGACGAACTTCATCAGAAATAACAATCGCTCCAACTTCTAAAGAAGCATCGAACCCACCAGCTGAACCCGTGTTAATGACAATATCAGGGTTAAACTTCTCAAGCAAGATTGATGTAGACATAGCTGCATTTACTTTCCCAATTCCACTTTTCAGTAAAATAACATCATGACCAGCATATTTTCCAACTGTATATTCACTTTTAGCGATGATTTCTGTCTGTGCATCTTCAATTGCTAATCGTAATGCTTCAACTTCCTGTTCCATTGCACCAATAACGGCAATTTTCATAATCGACTCGCCTCAATTCTCTTTAGTTATGTAACTTTTTCAATAAAAATCATCAATAATGATTTTGTTTAAGGTTTCTATGATCATTTGCAACGAAGTAATAAAAAAATGTAATTTTATAAAAAAACTGAAAGCTCAATTACCTCGACTACCTTGTAAAAACACTTCCCTAAAAATAATAAAAGAGGCGCCGAATGTCAAGAGGCGCCTTCCAATGTATTTAAAGTCTCCATTTTTTCTGGTTTCCATCCTTGCCCGTCAACCCATTGGAGATATACACGATATTTTTCTTGTTTATCGTTGGAGGATACAACACCAATAGATTTCTGAGGTCCTCCACCATTACTTAACTGCCAAATAATCATATTATCGCTCGCTAAACCTGTTGCATATGTTAAAGCTTGTACTTTTTCGTCCCAATCAACATGCCCTTTTTCATAAACGGACGTGTGTGAACCCGTCTGAGAGGTCTTTACAGGCGCCCAAGCAGTATTTACGATACTTTCAGATACAATTGGGTCATCTGACGGTGTAGAGGTTACTGAGCCACCTTCAGTTGTTGTACTTTCAGTCGATTCTGTTTCTTCCGTTGTTTCTTCAGAAGCTTCCTCTTCTTCAGTTGGTTCAACTTCTTCGGTTGTTAAACCTTCAGTTGCATCCTCTTCAGTCTCTGCATCGGAATTTGTTTCTCCAGATTCTAAAGAAGATTCTTCAGTTGAATCTGTATCCGATTCAGTGTTACTTACAGTATCTTCGTTTTTAGGAGATTCCGCTTTTTCTGATGTACCATTTCCTAAAAAGATAATTCCCGCTGTGATCACAATTAAAACGACAACTAATGCTATTAATCCATTTAAAATTTTATTCATGTTCCTCGGTTTATTAGGTCGATTCGTTCTTGATGAATACCGACGTTGTGTTTCAGCCATTCAAGATTCCTCCTTCTAAAAATCTCGCGATTACTTCGAGATATATGCAAAACTTATTTTGTTCGCAATGTTAAAAATGCTACCACAGATTATAATAACAAATTAGACGGTACGATTAAAATTAAGTTTCAATTTAATGATATTAAGATATCGAGACGATTAAAAATAACATTACACCATTCGGAGTTTTCACTTTTACTTCATCGCCAACTTGTTTGCCTAGCATCTCCTTTGCAATAGGTGATTCCGGAGAAATTTTTCCTTCGAGAGGATCTACTTCAGCTGAACCGACAATAGAAAAAGTTTCATTTTCTCCATTTGGTAATTCTCGAACTAATACAGTATGTCCTATTTCGATTATTTTCTCATTAAGTTTACTTTGATCAATTACTTCTACATTCCGAAGAATATTTTCTAAAGTAAGTATTCGCCCTTCGATAAAACCTTGATCTTCACGTGCAGTTTGGTAATCTGTATTTTCGATGAAACCAAAGCAACGAGATGCTTTTACTCGAGCAATCACTTCTTTACGCTTCACGTTCTTCAAATCATCTAATTCATCTCGAAGTTTTGCGAGACCAGTAGCCGTTAAGGATTGTTTTTTTCGCATAAATCATTTCGATCCCCATTCCTAAGAAAACAAATGTATAGAAAATCCACTCCCATCAAGACAGGAGTGGATTTTAAATAGTATTAATTAATAGAAACGATTTTAACGTCCATCTCTCCACCAGGTGTTAATACTTTAACCTGGTCTCCAACTGAACGCCCAATTAAACTTTTAGCAATTGGAGAATCATTTGAAATTAGTCCTTCGATAGGGTCAGCTTCAGCTGAGCCAACGATCGTATATGTTTCTTGATCGCCATCAGGAATTTCTATAAATGAAACCGTTTTCCCTAGTGAGACGATATCGTTATTTTTTTCATCTTCTTCAATTATGACTGCATTGCGAATCATAGATTCTAAAGTTGAAATACGTCCTTCCACAAAGGCTTGGTCCTCTTTCGCAGAATCGTACTCAGAGTTTTCCGATAAATCGCCAAAACTACGGGCAATTTTAATACGTTCTACTACTTCTTTACGTTTAACCGTTTTAAGGAACTCAAGTTCATCAGATAATTTCTTTTTCCCCGCTACTGTCATTGGATATTGTTTTTCTGTAGACAATGTATTTCACTCCTTCAACTACTTGCATCCTCTTAAAAATAATATGCCGGATAGCACTTGGATATACGACACAATTTTTAGATAATATTGTCAGTCTTTGAATATCATATTACACAATGATATCAGATTCAAGAATAGTTTTAATTTTTGTAACCATTAAATCGATTGCAACTTGGTTTTGACCACCTTCAGGAATGATAATATCTGCATATCTCTTCGTAGGTTCGATGAATTGGTTGTGCATTGGACGAACAACTGACAAGTATTGTTCCACAACTGATTCAATCGAACGTCCGCGTTCATTGATATCTCTTAATATTCGTCTAATGATTCGTAAATCCGAATCTGTATCAACAAATAATTTAATATCCATTAAATTGCGTAAACGTTCATCTTCTAAAACTAAAATTCCTTCGAGAATAATAACATCCTGTGGTTCAACGATTATACTGTCTTTCGCTCGAGTATGCAAAGCATAATCATATATTGGCTTTTCTATGGCTTGTCTATTTAGCAATTGGTGTATGTGTTCGATTAACAAATCAGTATCAAATGCTAATGGATGATCATAGTTCGTTTTTAAACGCTCTTCCATCTCTAAATGACTCTGATTTTTATAATAATAGTCTTGTTCAATAACTACAACAGCATGCTCTTTGTATACTTCATAAATGGCGTTTGTAACACTTGTTTTACCGGAACCAGATCCTCCTGCAATTCCGATGACAACTGGACGTTTATGATTCATCTGATAATCTCCCTTCGCATCATATTATTTGGGTAAAGCGGGACTTCGGATTTAAATTGAACAATTTGTTTCGGATGTCTTGCTATGTCTATTGGACGACCTTTTTCATCCCACAATTCGTTAATCGTCATACGTACATTGTTGATTTCAGGTCCGAAAAATTCAACTTCGTGACCGACTTCAAAATAGTTTCTTTGTTGTAAAGTAACTATTTGCGATTCTTGATCGTAATTTAAAACTAGCCCTATAAAGTCTGTAGATGTTTTTCTACCATGTATACCATACATTTGTTCATCAACCCCTGGTTCACCTTCAAAGAAAGCCGAAGCAGAGTCTCGATTCGCACATTTATCTAATTCTTCTAGCCATTCTTGTTTAATCTTAAAATTATCTGGATCTGCACAATACGCATCAATTACCTTTCGGTATACGCTAACAACTGTAGCTACATAATGAATCGATTTCATGCGCCCTTCAATTTTAAGAGAGTCAATTCCAAGTTCAATCATTCTTGGAATAGATTCAACTAATTTTAAATCTTTAGGACTCATGGCAAATGGCGCATCCGATTCATCGAATAAAGCTTTTTCATTGCCATCTTGAACGGTATATAAATCATAGTCCCATCGACATGACTGGCAACATCCTCCACGATTAGAATCACGTGCAGTCATATGATTAGACAATGTACAACGCCCACTGTAGGCAATACACATCGCACCATGAATAAAAGCTTCAATTTCAATATCGACTTTTTCTTTCATTTCTTGTATTTCATCACCGCTAGTTTCTCTAGCCAGTACTACTCGATGTAATCCTTCATTTTTCCAGTACTCTACTGCCTTCCAGTTAGAAAGTGATTGCTGAGTACTTAAATGAATCTCAAGTTTCGGTGCTTCTTGACGACAAGTTTCAATGATTAATGGGTCCGCAACAATTATACCAGTGACCCCTGCAGATTCAATGTTCTTTAAATAATCAGCTAACCCAAACATATTTTCATTGTGAGCAAAAATATTGGTCGTTACATAAATCTTCGCACCATAAGGATTTGCAAATTCAACCGCTTGTCGCATTTCATCAATAGAAAAATTCCCAGCATTTGAACGTAATCCAAATTCTCGGCCGCCAATAAAAACAGCATCCGCTCCGTAATGAATAGCTATTTTCAACTTTTCTAAATCCCCAGCTGGAGCAAGGAGCTCAGGTTTTTTTGTAATGACCCGTTTTCCATCTATATATTCGCTGATTCCTTTTTGTTGTAACAATGACATAGAAATCCTCTTTTCTTAAAAGCTTTGTAAACTTTTGCAATGCATTTGGCTTCGTTAAATATTCGTTAAAAAGAGCTATCTTAATAAACCGTTTCCTTAAAGAAAAATCCTGTATCAAGCGGGCGTAAATCTGATTGGATATTCTCTATTGAAGCTACTAGTTGATTTTTTAACTCTTCATATAAATCAGGTGATTCCATATATGCATCGATCGCTTGACGATATAATGCCGTTACGGTCGTAATATACGATTCCTCTTGTAAAATGCCATCGATTTTAAATGAATCGATTTCGGCTTCAATCATTTCTCCTAGTTCATCGATTAAACACATGTCATTAGGACTGAAAATATGTGTTCCATTTACATCTTCAAATATAGGGTATTTATTGTTTCGTTCTTTATCATGTAGAAACATCGGTTGACCACTAGAGCGATTCTCAATTTCCATTGCTTTATCTTGATAAAGAAAATAATTTCCTAACAAGGCTCTTTTTGATTGGAACATGCATGTCATCCCATGAATTTGAACCTCAATCGCTACTTCTGCGTTTTCTTTTATTTCAACGACTTCTTCGAGGCTTAATTCTCTTGCAAGAACTGCTCTATTGGCACCCCGTCTACCCCAGTAGTTTGCTGTGAACCAGTTGGTCGCCGTGGTTTCAGTATTCCAATGCAGAGGAATGGATAGCTGAGAATCTTTTTTTATTTGAACGATTGCTGGATCTCCAAATACAATTCCATCAACGTTCATCTGTTCTAAGTTCTTCATATAAGGTAAAAGGGCATCAATTTTTTCATTATGAAATAAAGCATTCATCGATACATAGACCTTTTTGTTTGAAGCGTGAGCGAGTTGAACTGATTTTTCAATATCTGTTAGTTTAAATTCACCAGGGAGCCTTAATCCGAATTGTTTTTCACCAATTAGAAATGCATCAGCACCCGCAGAAATAAGTTCATTTAGATGATTTACAGATTTTGGCGTAACGAGAAGTTCTGGTTTTTTCATCAATGTCACCTCTTTATACTTATCGTAATTCCATCACCAATTGGAAGGAAGGTTGTTATATAATCTTCGTGATTCATTAACCATTTTGTGAAGGATTGAAGATTTCTTACCATTGTTCGTTTTCTTCTAGGAACATCAGATAGCTGAATCTCAGTAAAACCACGCATCAACATATTGTCACAATAAATAACACCACCTGAAGGCACTAGTGGTGAATACTTATCAAAAAATCGTTGATATTGACCTTTAGCTGCATCAATAAAAATAGCTTGGTATTTAGTGGATGCGAGTGAATGTAAATCAATATCCAATGCATCTCCAGATAATAATTGAATCCTATTGGATAATTCATTTTTTTCGATATATGTGCGAGCTAATTCAGCCCGATTTTCATCTTTTTCAATCGTTGTGATCATTGTATTTGGAAGGGCTGTCGCCATTCGTATGGCTGAATAACCAATTGCAGAACCAATTTCTAATATTGAATCTGGATTTTGTAATCTTAAAAGTTGTAAAAATGATTCAATTGAAACGAGTTCCATAATTGGAATATGGTTGATTCGAGCGAATTCTTCCATTTCCATTAATTGTGGCGAACGATTAATTATATGTGATTCAATGTAGGAATCTGTTGTCCTCATATCGACTTTAACTCCTTTAATTCGCAAAAATTACACTCAATCATAGCATTACAAATTCCAAGCTGGCAACCTTATTGTCACAACCTACCATGTTTTCTTATGTAAAGTTTTCAAAAGTTGGACACCTTTAGACACGAAAAAAGAAGGAAAGCGAATAGCTTCCCTTCAACCCCTTAACGCAAGTGTTCTTCGATTTTTTGCAAGTGTTCTTCGTAACTTTCAGAAAAATAATTCGTTCCATTTTCATCAGCAAGGAAATATAAATTATCTGATTCAGGTGCATTTAGAACTGCATCAATAGATGCTTGTCCAGGATTAGCAATCGGGCCTGGAGGTAGACCTTGAACCGAATACGTATTATATGGATGTTCTGTATTTTTATCAGAGGCAATATTGTCTCTTTCCCCTTCAAATGCATACAAAACAGTTGGATCCGTCTGTAAAGGAATCCCTTCATCTAGACGATTAAAGAAAACACTCGCAATCATTTCGCGGTCAGTGGAAGCTGTTGCTTCTTCTTCTAATAAGGAAGCAAATGTTAATAGCCAATGAACCGTTTTTTCTTGTTCTGCTAACACATCTGTATACGGTGCAACTACAGTAGCAGTTGAACTCAACATTTGATCAACAATCTCTTCTAAAGAAGGGTTTTCTTCATAAAAAGCATACGTAGCAGGATATAAGTACCCTTCAAATGCGTAACGAACATTCTCGCCTTTTACTTCATCAGTCAATAATGTTGGATATTTATTAATCATTTCGTCGATAAAAACTGGATCTTTCACAAGTTCTAAAAAGTCTTCTGCTGAATGAGCAGTTCTTTTTTCAACAACTGCCGCTATTTGACCCAATGTTAAACCTTCAGGTACTGTCATAGTGAAAACTGGTTCACGATATACTTTACCCGTTTTTAAACTTTCAATTAATTCGTCAAGAGTCATCGCTTGCGTTAAGCCATAATCACCTGCTTGGAAATCTGATTCGTTGTTAAACTTTGCATAATATTTGAAAATACGAGCATCTTTAATAATCTCATTTTTTTCTAATAGTGTTGCAATTGAATCTAAATTTGAACCAATTTCGACTGTAATAGGGATAACTTTTTCAGAATTTTCATCCATCGGTTGTAAAGCACTCTTTACATAATTGTATCCACTATAGGCTGCAATACCCCCGCCAATCAAGACAATTAGAACAATTGCAAGCACAATCCGTCGAACGATTTTCACTTCTTTTTTCTTTTCTTTCATACGATTAAACATAATCTCTTTTTTTGTTTCGTTTTCCACGGGTTTCCCCCCTCTATCTGACACTTATTATACTAGAATTTTACACAAAAGAAAAAGGTGGAATGATTTTATTCATTCCACCTTTAGAAAGATTGATTATTCTTCGTCTTCTTCCTCTTCTTCATCTAAGAAAGTGTTAAGCATTTCTTCAATCATCGCCCACTCTTCGTCAGTTTCGATTGGTTGAAGTTCGCCATCTTTACCGTCTTCTGATGGTAAGAAAGAAGATGCATGAATTTCAATCTCTTCATTTTCATCTTCTTCAGCACCAATTGGGTAGTAAAGAACATATGATTTTTTAAATTCATCTGACTCAAATGTAAAAAGAATCTCGCATAATTGCTCTGTACCGTTATCATCTACTACTGTAATGTTTTGTTGTCCGTGTTCCATTCCAATCACCTCATATTAGATTTGCTGTCTAAGTAACCTTGTAAAATCATAACCGCAGCCATTTTATCAATCACTTGTTTCCTTTTTTTACGGCTCACATCTGCTTGTATTAACATTCTTTCTGCAGCAGCCGTTGTTAAGCGCTCATCCCATAAGACAACAGGTTTGTTAAATGTCACTTTGAGCAATTCAGCGAACCTTTCAGATGCTTCAGCTCTAGGACCAATACTGTTGTTCATGTTTTTTGGATAACCCACAACAAAAGTAGACACTTCATGAGATTTCACAAGTTCTTCAATCCGATCAATGCCGAATTGGTTATTACTTTCATCAATTTTGATGGTTTCAATCCCTTGGGCTGTCCAACCGAAAGCATCGCTAACTGCGATACCAACCGTTTTTGAACCAACATCAAGCCCCATTATTCTCATGTCTACGCCTCGTTATTCTTCTTGATATAAAACTTAACAAGCTCTTCAAGGATTTCGTCTCGCTCAAGCTTGCGTATCAAATTACGTGCTTCTTGATGGCGAGGAATATATGCCGGATCACCCGAAAGTAAATAGCCGACGATTTGGTTAATTGGGTTGTAACCTTTCTCTTCAAGTGCCGAATGGACATGAAGCATTACTTGTTTTACTTCTTGTTCCATAGACTCTTCTGGAAAGTTAAACTTCATCGTCTTGTCAAATGAACTCATGATCAGCACCTCGCTTTCAGAAAAAATGGGTTGTACTTATATATATGATTTTGACTTACAACATTAGTATAACCGATTTCATCTGACAATTAAACGGATTTGACATAATCATACACAGATTGTAAAGCACCATCAAGTTTTGAAGCATCTTTAGCGCCGGCCATCGCCATATCCGGACGACCTCCACCCTTGCCATCACATTGTTCTGCAACAAATTTCACAAGATTTCCTGCATGATATTTGCCACCTGATAAATCGTTTGTTACACCAGCGATTAACATAACTTTTCCTTCTTCAGATGCACCTAAAACAATAACAGCCTGTTTCATTTTTGTTTTTAAGTCGTCCACCATTTGTCGTAATTGGTTATTATCTTTCGCTTCAACACGCGCAGATAATACCGTAACACCATTCATTTCTTGTGCATTTGAAAGTACAGAAGACGACTGGCTATTCGCAATTTTTGCGGATAATGATTCATTTTCTCTTTGTATTAGTTTCATTTCCATCTGTAATCCTTGGATTTTCGTTAATAAATCTTTCGGATTTGATTTAACTAAAGTTGCAACTTCACTCAAAAGTTGTTCCTCTGCTTTAATTAATTCATAAGCAGCTTTTCCAGTTAGAGCTTCAATTCGTCGAGTTCCCGCTCCAATACCACTTTCTGAAACAAGTTTGAAGAACCCAATTTGTGAAGTATTACTTACATGGCATCCACCGCATAATTCAAGTGAGTAACTGTCAATTGATACGACACGGACAATCTTACCGTATTTTTCACCAAACAACGCCATTGCGCCCATTTGCTTCGCTTCATCAATCCCATGATAGCCAGTTATAACTTGAATATCTTCCCAAATTTTTTCATTCACTTGTTGTTCAATTTTTTCGAGTTCTTCTTTTGTTACTTGACCAAAATGAGAGAAGTCAAAACGCAAACGGTCAGGTCCAACATAAGAACCAGCTTGGTTAACATGCGTTCCTAATACATCCTTTAATGCTTGGTGTAAAAGATGTGTAGCGGTATGGTTCTTAACAGTTGAGTTTCTTGATGATTGGTCAACTAATGCAGTTACATCATGACCTGTTGTAAGCTCTCCTGATTCAATTAAAACTGTGTGTAAATTTTGACCGTTAGGAGCTTTTTGAACGTCTTTTACTAAACCTTTAAACAAATCACTTTCTAGTGAACCATGATCAGCAATTTGTCCGCCACTTTCAGCATAAAAAGGCGTTTGTTCAAGAATTAATTTAACTTCATCACCTTCATTAGCATGGTTTACTATTTCACCATCTTTAATGATGACAAGCGCTTTTGTGCTTATAGCTAAAGTATCATAACCAACAAAAGTACTCTCCTCTTTAAGATTACCTAAAACTTCTGATTGTACTTGCATTGAATCAACGTCTTTTCTTGCTGAACGAGCACGTGTACGTTGCTCTTCTAGCGATGCTTTAAACCCTTCATGATCAACGGTCATTCCAGCTTCTTCAGCGTACTCTTCGGTTAACTCCACTGGGAAACCGTACGTATCATATAAACGGAAAGCATCATTACCAGGAATAATGTTCAAGCCTGCTTCTTGCTGAGATGATATGACAGCTGATAATATACTTAACCCATCTTGCAATGTTTCATGGAAACGTTCTTCTTCATTTTTAATAACGCGCATAATGAAATCTTGTTTTGATTCCACTTCAGGATAAAAATCGTTCATGATTTCGCCAATAATCGGAACCAGTGTATACATGAATGGACGATCAATCCCTAAATTTTTCCCGTAACGTACAGCACGACGTAATAGTCTACGTAATACATACCCACGACCTTCATTAGATGGTAATGCACCATCACCAATTGCGAATGCAACCGTACGCGTGTGGTCAGCAATTACTTTAAATGCTAAATCATCATTTAAATCTTTCCCGTACGACTTTAATGATACTTCCTCTGTCTTTTGAATGATTGGCATAAACAAATCTGTATCAAAATTAGTTGGAACATTTTGCACAACACACGCCATACGTTCTAGGCCCATTCCAGTATCAATATTTTGTTTTGGTAATGGTGTATACGTATGATCTGGATTGTGATTAAATTCCGAGAAAACTAAATTCCATATTTCTAAATAACGGTCGTTTTCACCGCCCGCATACATTTCAGGATCTGTTGGATCATTGCCGTAGCTTTCTCCACGGTCATAGAAGATTTCAGAGTTAGGTCCGCTTGGTCCTTCTCCGATATCCCAAAAATTTCCTTCCAAACGAATAATTCGTTCTTCTGGAATGCCGATTAAGTCTCTCCAAATCGCATAAGCTTCTTCATCTTCAGGATGCACGGTAATCGATAGGAGTTCAGGATTAAAGCCCATCCATTTTTTATCCGTTAGAAATTCCCAAGCCCATTCAATTGCTTCTTTTTTAAAGTACTCTCCAATTGAAAAGTTCCCAAGCATTTCAAAAAACGTATGGTGCCTTGCTGTTTTCCCCACATTTTCGATATCGTTTGTGCGAATTGATTTTTGTGCATTCGTAATACGTGGATTTTCCGGTATTACACGTCCATCAAAATACTTCTTCAGGGTAGCAACACCACTATTAATCCAAAGTAATGAATTATCATTGATCGGAACGAGTGGAGCACTTGGTTCAACTGCATGGCCTTTTTCAATAAAGAAATCTAAATACATTCGACGTATTTCTGCTGCTGTTTTCATCTTTCATTCCTCCTTAAAATAGAAAAAGCCCTCAATCCCCTAAAAAAGGGACGAAGGCTTTAAATTCGCGGTACCACCCTAGTTACAGCAAAACGTGACTGCTGTCTCTCGATTATGCCTTAACGCGGCTCACGGCAGGGATTAGCTGCACTTAAGAGTAGCTTTCCATTCAAATACTTGAAGGTTCTTTCAGCCGAGGAACCTTTTTCTAAGACAAGAATTTTAAATGTACTTTCTCTATCAACGTGTTTAATTATGCTTGCTTTTCATGAAAAATGAATGAAAATACTTCTTCAAATTGAGCAACTTTTTTTTAGTATAAAAAACAATTGCCTTTGTGTCAATTCACTTATTCCATAAAATCATAAGGAGTTGAACCATTCATGCCAACTAAAGGATGAATTGAGAGATGATTAGCAGCCGTTAAGATTGCCAAATCTTGATTTTCTACTTCTTCAACTGTAGTAGTAGTGTCCTCCAGTTTCTCTGATTCCTCAGAAACTTCCTGGTTGTTTAACCTTTCTTTTAAAGAAGTTAAACGAGCTAGATCATCATTACGTTCAATCCCATATTTAAATACATCAGCATCCCCACAAAGAATCAAGAAATTCTTTGCCCTGGTAATGCCGGTATACAGTAAATTTCGACGCAACATTTTCATATAACTTCTGACAACAGGCATAATGACAATCGGAAATTCACTACCTTGAGATTTATGAATAGAACAACAATAAGCTAATGTTAACTGGCCTAAATCACTACGTTGATAGGTTACTTCAATCCCTTCAAAAGAAACGACCATCATATCCTGTTTTTCAACGTTTTCACTGGCTTTTGAAATACTTATAACTTCACCCATATCACCATTAAATACATGGCTCTCTGGTTGATTGATCAATTGAAGTACTTTATCACCAATTCGATAAATTGTATCACCAAAAGTTAGTTCTTTACGTTTTTTCGTATCATTAGGGTTAACCATTTCTTGAATCATTTTATTTAATGCATCAATACCGGCAGGTCCTTTGTACATTGGTGCTAATACTTGTAGTTCTTTAATCGTGTGGCCTTTAGCAAGTGCACTTTTAATGACTTGTTCAACAACTTTTGAAATTTGTTCCGGCCCCGCTTTAATAAACGAACGATCGGAGGTTTTATCCGTTAAATTCGTTGGCATTTTCCCTTTTTTCATTTGATGAGCAAGCTCAATGATAGAGGACCCAGCTGATTGACGATAAATATCCGTCAATTCAACGGTTGGGATCCGACTGGATCCAAGTAAATCCTTTAATACTTGCCCTGGTCCCACGGGTGGTAGTTGATCTTGATCGCCTACAAAGATGACTTGAGCTCCTTCAGGTATCGCTTTTAGCAATTGATGTGCAAGCCATGTATCGACCATCGACATTTCATCAATAATGATTAGCTTTCCTTTTATATCTCGATCTGTCTCTTCTTCTTTATCTTGACCTGTAAAACCAAGTAAACGATGAATCGTCATTGCAGGCAGACCCGTAGATTCGTTTAAACGTTTCGCAGCCCTACCTGTAGGAGCAGCCAAAATGATTGGAAATGGTTCTTCTTTTTTAGCATAGTCTTTTGGGTCAAGTGTTAAACCATGTAATTCTGCATAGACCTCAACCAGACCTCTAACAACAGTCGTTTTACCAGTACCTGGACCTCCTGTTAACAACATCACAGAAGCATTCATACCAAGTTCTATTGCAGCTATTTGAGTTTCAGCATAGGTTACACCTAGCCGTTCTTCTGCATCTCCAAGTGCTTTTCTAATTTCGGAAGTAGGAAAGCCCGTTCGCTCCTTCTGTTCTTGTATTAAAAGCTCGAGTTTGGAAGCTATGCCAACCTCTGAAAAATAGAGAGATGGCAAATAAAAACGAGACATCTCACCTGCCAGTTTTCCATCTTCAACTAATTCGATACAAGCATTAGAAATGGCATCAAAAGGCACTTCTTCAAACTGACTAGATTCTAATAATTGTTTCACGTTCGGTAAAATATGCTCAGCATGTAGATACACATGCCCTTCACTTAAAGATGCAGCATTTAGCAAATGAAAGACTGCTGCTTTAATTCGATCTGGATGATTCCCTGTCATTCCTAATTTTCCACCTAATTCATCTGCACGATGAAAGCCAATTCCTTCTACATCTTCAATTAATCGAAAAGGATTCTTCATTAATACTTCGATTGTCTCTTCTCGATAGGTTTGATAGATACGCATGGCTAGCTGTGGTCCAAAACCCCATTCATTTAATTGAATCATCACACGTTCTAATCCTAAATTTTGCTCCAGTGTAAAACGAATCGTTTCCTTTTTTTCTTTCGCTAATTTTGGAACAGTATCCAGCGATTCTGGGTCATCTAATATGAGACGAATTGCATCTTTACCAAGCTTCTTGACAATGGTTTCAGCTGTTTTACGTCCAATACCTGGAAATAAATCACTAGATAAATAATGGATAATTCCTTGTTCTGTCTCCGGTACATCTTTTGAGAATGTTTCAACTTGGAATTGTGTTCCATACTTTGGGTGCTGTTTGATTTGACCAGTAAAACGATACATTTCTTCATTCATTAACGGTGGAAAGTATCCTGTAACAATGATCTCTTTATCATCGAACGTACTGTTTGTCTCACTGATTTTGAGTTTAATAATGGAGAATAAGTTGGTGGGGTTATGAAAAATGGTGACAACTGGTTTGCCAACTATAAACAAAGCGTCTTGGTTGAATAATTCGATTTGATTTGGCAAACCAATCATCTCCATTCACATTAATTTCGTAGAGCAATCATGTCATATACGTATCGAGCTTGATCAAAATTTGGTTGAAGTGTATATGCCTGTTTTAAATGATAAAGTGCATCCTCAGTTCGGTCAGTGGAGACTGCGTAAAGTACACCTAAATTATAATGAGCATCGGCATTATTTATATCTTCATGAATGACATATACAAACTCTGGCTCTGCTTCTTTAAACATTTCTAAAGCTGCTAAACCGATCCCAAAAGATAGACGAATTTGAATGTCTTCTGGTTCAAGTTCTGCTGCTCTTTGTAAGTATGGCAGTGATAACTTTGGATTGCCTAATCGTTCAAAACACTTTCCTAACATGAAGTAAGCATCTGCACCTTGAATGTTAAACTTAATGGCTTTTTCATAAAGTTTAGCAGCCTCTTCAAAGCGCTCTTGTTCATAATACAAATTAGCCAAGCCATAATAAGCAGTTGCTGATTGCTCATCTAGCGTTAAAGCTTTTTGAAAAAATCTTTCTGCACGTTCAATTTCATTCATGCGAGCTAATAAATTCCCAAAATTAATGTATCCTAATGGGTTATTAGGTTCCTCTTCAATAGCGTTATTAAAATGAACAACAGCTTGTTCATAATCTTTATTTTGAATTGCTAAAATGCCTAAATCTAATTCATTCACGTTACCACTCCTACCTCTTTAACCAACATAAGTTAGTTTTTTACCCTGCTTCATTACTTCATCAATCGTTCCGCCACCTAGACAAACGTCACCGTCGTATAAAACAACTGCTTGTCCTGGGGTAATTGCACGAACAGGTTCAGCAAATGAAATAATAGCACCGTTAGAAGGAGTAAGCTCAACTTTCACTTGAACATCTTCTTGACGGTATCTAAATTTCGCAGTACAACTAAATATGCTATCTAATGGCTTGGTCGTTGTAAAGCTCATATTTACGGCCGTTAATTGATCTGAAAAAAGTGCTTCATGATGAATATTTTGACCAACTAATAACTCATTTTTTTCTAAATTCTTACCTAAAACAAACCAAGGATCACCTGCGCCACCAATCCCTAGCCCGTGACGTTGACCAATTGTATAATACATTAAACCATCGTGACGACCCAGTTTTTCTCCGTCCATCGAAACCATATCACCTGGTTGGGCTGGTAAATACTGACTCAAAAATTCTTTAAAGTTTCGTTCTCCTATGAAACAAATACCTGTGGAATCTTTTTTGGTTGCTGTGGCTAATCCTGCTTCAGAAGCAATTTCTCGCACTAGTTTTTTCTCTAAATGTCCAATTGGAAACATCACTTTTGACAATTGTTCTTGAGACAATTGATTTAAAAAGTAAGTTTGATCTTTGTTGTTATCAAGTCCACGTAAAAGTTGTGTTTCGCCATCTATTTCTTTAACTTGCGCATAGTGTCCTGTAGCTAAATAATCAGCTCCTAAACTAATAGCATGCTCTAAAAATGCTTTGAACTTAATTTCTTTATTACACATCACATCAGGGTTAGGTGTTCTTCCCGCTTTATATTCTTCTAAAAAGTAAGTGAAAACTTTATCCCAATATTGTTTTTCAAAATTAACTGCGTAATAAGGAATGCCTATTTGATTACAAACTTTAATAACATCGTCATAATCCTCAGTGGCCGTACAAACACCATTCTCGTCTGTATCGTCCCAGTTTTTCATAAAAATACCTATTACATCATACCCTTGTTGTTTTAATAAATAAGCTGCAACTGACGAATCTACACCGCCAGACATACCAACGACAACTCGTGTATTTGCAGGATTTTTAACTTCTTGCATGTCGATCACCTTTTCCTAATATTATTTCACAAGTCTTTTTACAACTTTTGCTGTTTTCTTCGCTGCTTCTTCTATATCCTGAATAGTCAAACCGTATCCAAAGCTAAAACGAATTGAATTACGTAGTTCCTCCGCTTTTCCTCCATACATCGCCACTAGGACATGGGAAGGGTCAATTGAACCTGCTGTACAAGCAGACCCACTTGATACAGCTAATCCCTCCATGTCTAAATTAACAAGCAAAGATTCGACGTCTGTATGCGGGAAACTAATATTTAAAATATGGGGTAGAGCGAACTTTTCATGACCATTTAATTTAAATTGAATTTCCTCATTTTTAAGAATTTCAATCATCGTTTCTTTAAATTGTTTATATGTCTCCACTTTTTCAACTATTGTTTGTTCAGAAATCTTAACCGCTTCAGCAAATGCGATCATAGCCGGTACATTTTCAGTTCCAGCTCGTCGTTTCTTTTCTTGCTGACCACCAAACAGTTGAGGAGATAGTCTCGTTCCTTTTTTTTGAAATAAAAACCCAATTCCTTTTGGACCGTTTATTTTATGAGAAGAAACAGAAAGTAAATCCACATGCAGTTCGTCAACTGAAAGCGGGACTAATCCATATGCTTGTACAGCATCTGTATGGAACGATGCTAAGTGATCTTTTAAAAGGTCGCCTATTTCTTTAATAGGCTGAAGTGTACCCACTTCATTGTTTCCAAATATTAACGTCACTAAAATGGTATCGTCACGTAAAGCTTTTTTGAAATCATCAATTGAAATGATTCCCTTCTCATTTACTGGTAAATAAGTAACTTCGAAGCCATCCTTTTCAAGTTTTTGACATGCATGTAATACAGCGTGGTGTTCAATTTGAGAGGTAATAATATGTTTTCCTTCATTTTTCCGAGCGTAAGCAGTTCCAAATATGGCTAGGTTATCTGCTTCTGTTCCACCAGCAGTTAAAATGATTTCTTGCTCTTTTGCGCCGATGCTCTTCGCTAAAATTTCACGCGATTGATCCAACTCTTTTCGAGCATCACGACCTATGGAGTGAATACTTGACGGATTACCATAGATTAGATTCATTGACTGAACCATTTTTTCAATGACAATCGGATGTACAGGAGATGTCGCTGCGTGGTCTAAATATATTTTGTTCATGGGATTCTCCTTTAAAAATAGTAAAAAATTATAGCTTAAATATAATACATATAACCATCAGGTGATGACTCTTCATTATAAGAAGCCAAATCTTCAATTGATGTTGTATCTAATACTGTTTTAACAGCATCTCGGATACGAGACCAAAGTTCTCTTTGAGGCGGTGCCTCGTTTTCAATACCTTCGACAGGTTGGATGGGTCCTTCGAGAACACGAATAACATCCCCTGCAGAAATTAAATGTGGAGGTTTAGTAAGCATATATCCACCATGTGCGCCTCTAACACTTTTAATTAGCCCTGAATTTCGGAGAGGAGATACTAGTTGCTCTAGGTAAGCTTCTGAAAGTTTGTTCTCTGCTGCTATTTGACGGAGCGGTACAGGACCCTCTCCAAATTGTTTAGCTAGTTCGATCATAATCGTTAATCCGTATCGACCTTTTGTTGAAATTCTCAACTAAATCACCTCTATAAGTCCATTAAATTCATCTACATAGTATAGCATATTTCCGACTAATTACCTCTGAAATGACTTTTATATACCTACGTCGTATAATGGAGAACAAATGTACGAAATAAGGAGGAACTCAACTTGCAAAGAGAACCACTTGCTTATCGAATGAGACCTCAAAAACTTGAGGAAGTTGCAGGACAAAAAAACGTTATCGGGAAACATACACCTTTATATAAAATGATTGTAAATGGTCATGTCCCCTCCATGCTTTTATACGGGGAACCTGGAATAGGCAAAACATCGCTTGCCTATGCGATTGCTGGTACGAGCAACCTTCCTTTCATTGCGCTAAATGCGACAAGATCCGGAAAAAAAGATATTGAAGACGTTGTAGCTGAATCTCGCATAACAGGGAAAGTTCTATTATTTTTAGATGAAATCCATCGCTTCAATAAATTACAACAAGATGCCTTACTTCCACATGTTGAAAGTGGAGCGATCGTCTTAATCGGTGCGACAACAGAAAATCCTTTTCACGATGTGAATCCAGCGATACGTTCTCGATGTGGTGAAATTAAGCAATTAAAACGCTTATCTTCAGAGGATTTATTAACATTAGTTCAACGTGCTTTGCGAGACGAACATAAAGGATTAGGACGATTGACGATTCAAATCTCTGAAGAGCAACAAATGAAAATTGCTGACTCAGCTAATGGAGATGCAAGAAAAGCTTTAACGATACTCGAATCCGTTGTTTCCGCTTCTGACGAAGAAAATGGCATTATTATTGTAGAAGATGCTTTGCTTCAAAACTTGGTAGAACGAATTGGTGTATTTGGGGATAAAAAAGGATCTCATTTTTATAATCTTCTTTCTGCTTTACAAAAATCGGTTCGTGGAAGTGATGTCAATGCTGCTATGTATTATTTAGCTCACTTACTTGAAAATGGCGATCTCGTAGCTGTATCAAGAAGATTACTAGTGATGGCTTACGAGGATATTGGCATGGCAAATCCAGCAGTAGGTGCACATGTATTGGCCAGTATTCAAGCAGCCGAAAGACTTGGATTACCTGAAGCGCGCATTCCATTAGCAAATGCAGTGGTTGAAATGTGTCTTTCAGAAAAATCAAATTCCGCGTATAAAGCGATTGATGCTGCTATTGCCTCTATTCATGCTGGTAAAGTAGGAGATATCCCAAGTCATTTGAGGGATACGCACTACGTGGGAGCAGCTGCTTTAGGTCACGAAGGGTATTTATATCCCCATAATACGCCAATCGGTTCTTTCGGAGGCTGGGTCAATCAAACATACTTACCGGATAACTTAATTGGCACTAAATTCTACGAACCGGTCTTAGCTGGCGAGGAAAAGAAATTAGCCGGAATTTATCAGAAACTTGAAACGTTCAAACAAAAAAAGACGTAAATCGCGATAAATACGATTTACGTCTTTTACTTATTTTCTAACACGATTCATTGGAATTTCTTTAGTTATATCATTAATTACCCAACTCGCTGCTATTAAGCCAGCGACTGATGGTACAAAAGCATTTGAGGACGGAGGCATTTTTGCTTTGCGAATTTTAGCATCAGGTTTTCCTACCGTTTCAACCACATCTTCTCTTACAATAATCGGACTTTCATCAGAGAATACCACTGGAATTCCTTTATAGATACCTTCTTTACGAAGCTTTAATCGAATAACTTTCGCTAAAGGGTCCGTATGCGTTTTTGAAATATCAGCGATTTTAAATCGGGTTGGATCTGTTTTATTGGCAGCACCCATGCTTGAAATCATTTTTACTCCTCGGCTCAGACATTCCTTCATCAAATGTACCTTGTAGATGATTGTATCCGATGCATCAATCACATAATCCAAATCGTAACTAAAGAATTCTTCAAATGTCTCTTCGGTATAAAACATATGTAAATCATGAACTTCACAATTTGGGTTAATATCCAATATTCGTTCTTTCATAATTTCCGATTTAGAACGCCCAACTGTAGAAGTGTACGCAACTAGTTGACGATTAATATTTGTAATGTCTACATTGTCTTTATCCACAAGGATAATCTTCCCCACACCACTTCTAGCACAAGCCTCTGCGGCAAAAGAACCTACCCCACCTATTCCTAAAATAGCAACTGTAGTGTTTTTCATTAGTTCGACACCTTCAGTACCGACTGCTAATTCATTTCTTGAAAATTGATGTAACATGTAATTCCCTCACAATCTACTTCTATTCGGAGTATTTTACTCCATGAAAAACCCTCTAGCAACTACAAATTACTAGAGGGACTATACATAATGTAAGACGAATCCCAACTGTGCCGTCATTTTGAAGCGTATCGTTTTGAACCCGCACACAGCAGGTGGGTATCCACTTTACAACTTAAGACTTCCCCTGGGGGCATGTCAGCTATTGTAAAAGTAAGATTCCCGACGATATAATTGTTCGGTCAAAAGCGATTGGCAATTAACGAACACTTCAGGATTCGTATTACTAGTATCCTACCATGAAATATCTAAAAACTCAATGTATTTACTCTGAATCTTTCGCACTATTCTGAATACGAACCGAAAGACTTAGTTCTTTTAATTGGTCATCAGATACTGCTGAAGGAGCTTTCGTTAAGATATCACTAGCACTCGCAGTTTTAGGAAATGCAATCGTATCTCTTAAGTTTGTACGGCCAGCTAACAACATAACTAAACGATCTAGACCTAGTGCGATTCCGCCATGCGGAGGTGTTCCATACTCAAATGCTTCCAATAAGAAACCGAATTGAGCTTTAGCTTCTTCAGGCGTAAACCCTAAAAGACTAAACATTTTTTCTTGAATTTCTCTTTCGTAAATACGTAGAGATCCTCCACCTAATTCATAGCCGTTTAACACCATATCGTATGCTTGAGCACGAACTTCCATCGGATTTGAATCCATTAACTCAATGTCTTCAACAAATGGCATTGTGAATGGATGGTGAGCTGCATAATATCTACCTTCTTGCTCATCGTATTCAAATAATGGCCAATCGATAATCCATAAAAACTCATATCTGTTCTCATCAATCATTTTCAAGTCTTTTCCTAATTTCGAACGTAATGCGCCAAGTGAATCTGCAACGATAGATTTCTTGTCTGCAACAAACAATAAAAGATCTCCTGGTTCAGCTTGTAGTTTTGAAGAAAGATTTACTCCATCTTCTCCCTCAAAGAATTTAGCAATTGGACCTTTTAATCCTTCAGCATCTACTTTCAGCCAAGCAAGCCCTTTTGCTCCGTAGCGTCCAGCGAATTCACCTAAAGCATCAATATCTTTTCGAGAATATTGGTCTGCAGAACCTTTTACATTTATTGCTTTTACTTGACCACCCGATTCGACTGCTCCAGAAAATACTTTAAATGATGAATGAGCTACTAAGTCAGATACATCTTGTAATTCAAGACCAAATCGCACATCCGGTTTATCTGACCCAAATCGATCCATAGCTTCTGTATACTTCATTCGGTTGAAAGGAATTTGAATATCGATTCCTTTTACTTGCTTCATAATTTTTTGCATCATACGCTCATTCATTTCTAAAATTTCATCCATAGACATGAAACTCATTTCCATATCAATTTGCGTGAATTCTGGTTGACGGTCTGCACGCAAATCTTCATCACGGAAACAACGAGCAATTTGGTAATACTTTTCAAAACCTGACACCATTAGCATTTGCTTAAATAATTGAGGTGATTGTGGTAAAGCGTAAAATTCACCTTCATGCACGCGGCTTGGAACTAAATAATCTCTAGCACCTTCAGGAGTAGACTTCGTTAAAATTGGTGTTTCCACCTCTAAGAAGGTCTCTTCATCTAAAAACTGACGAATCGTTTTGGTAACGTCCGAACGCATTTTAAATGTTTCGTACATAACCGGTCGACGCAAATCTAAATATCTGTATTTTAATCGTAAGTCTTCATTTACATCTGATTGGTTTTCAATTGCAAAAGGCGGATTTTTCGCTTCGTTAATAATCGTAAGGTGAGATGCCTGAACTTCGATTTTCCCTGATTTCATATTAGGATTGATTTGAGCATCTTGACGTGCAACTACTTCACCACTGATTTCAATGACGAATTCACTTCTTAATTTGTCACCTATTGTTAAAGCTTCAGGTGAAATTTCTGGATTAATAACAACTTGTACAATACCCGTACGATCACGCAAATCAACAAAGATTAAACCACCAAGATCACGTCTTTTTTGTACCCATCCTTTTAATAATACCTGTTGTCCAATTTCTTTTTCTGCTACTTCTCCACATGGATGTGTACGTTTTGTCATGCTAATTCCTCCTGCCAAGATAATTTCAGTTGTTCTACATTTTCAACGATTTCTTCAAACGTCATTTCTTTTTGAGCTCCAGTCGATAAATTCTTCAATGCGACTTTTCCAGTCTCAAGTTCTGTATCACCAATAACAACAACGTATTTAGCTTGTAATCGGTCGGCAGATTTCATTTGGGACTTAACTTTACGGTCTAAGAAATCCATTTCAACGGACATGTTATGTTCTCGTAGTTCAGATACGAAAGATAAAGCTTTATCCTTCGCTGAATCTCCCATTGAAACAATGTACATATCAAGTGATTCTTGATTATCAAAACTTTTACCTTCAGCTTCTAGAGCAAGGAACAAACGCTCCATACTCATCGCAAATCCGATACCAGGTGCTTCTGGTCCACCAAGGTCTTCAACAAGACCGTTGTATCGTCCACCGCCAGCAAGTGTAGTAATTGCCCCAAATCCTTCACCTTCGCTCATTATCTCAAAAGCCGTGTGGTTGTAATAATCGAGTCCACGGACTAAATTCGGGTCCACTTCATAACCAATTTTTAAAACCTCTAAATAATGTTTCACTTTTTCAAAATAACCTGCAGATTCTTCATTTAGATAATCTGGTAATTTTGGAGCGGTATTCATCAGTGGGTTTTCACGATCTCGTTTACAATCTAAAATTCGTAATGGGTTTTTTTCTAATCGATTTTGACAATCCGAACAAAATTCTTGAATATGAGGTTCAAAGTGAGCGATTAATGCATCTCTATGAGCTTGTCGACTTTCTGTATCTCCAAGTGAGTTGATGACTAATTTTACTTTCTTTAATCCTGCTTTTTCATAAACCTTCATTGCTAAAGCCATTACTTCTGCATCAATAGCTGGATCTTTACTGCCAATAGCTTCAATTCCAAATTGTACAAATTGACGATATCTTCCTGCTTGTTGACGTTCATAACGGAACATCGGTCCCATGTAGTAAAGTTTAATTGGTTGATTTGGCAACCCAAATAATTTGTTTTCTACATATGAACGTACTACCGAAGCAGTTCCTTCAGGACGTAAAGTTAAGGAGCGATCTCCTCTATCGGTGAATGTATACATTTCTTTTTGAACGATATCAGTGGTATCACCAACTCCACGAGTAAATAATTCCGTGTGTTCAAAGATTGGCGTGCGAATTTCTTTATATTGATATAATCTACATGTATCTCGAACAAGCTCTTCAAGTGCATGCCATTTAAACATTTCCTCGGGTAAAATATCTTTTGTTCCTCTTGGGACATTAATGGACATTTGTTTGTCTCCTTCCATTTCGCAAATAAAAAAAATAAAAAAGCTC
Source organism: Paenisporosarcina quisquiliarum (assembly GCF_043641925.1). Lineage (GTDB taxonomy): Bacteria > Bacillota > Bacilli > Bacillales_A > Planococcaceae > Paenisporosarcina > Paenisporosarcina quisquiliarum_A. The sequence continues at coordinate 95,212 of NZ_JBHZRU010000002.1, read as the reverse complement.
CCGCCCCTTGCATATAGCAAGGGACGAGAGCTTATGTAAGCTTCCGCGGTTCCACCCTAGTTGACACAAAATTTTGTGTCCTCTCATTCCGGATAACGACCGGTTCCGTTTTCACCTACTACCTAAAAAGGTTTCGACGAAAAGCCTATCAAGTGTTGTTCACTGGATGCTTCTGTAGGAAAGATTACAGCCACGTCTTTCCCTCTCTTTACAGCGTTTTAAACAGCTAATTTCTTGGTCATCGGCATGATGTTTGTTTTAAGATTAGTTCTTATCTTAATCACTGTGAAGATGGTTGTCAATCTTTTTTTGATTTGTACTGAATTAACAGGAATCAATTTACTCAAATGTAGAAATACCATTTTTTTAAGGAAAAGATGTAAACATATTATATACCTTGTTTCGCTCCTGTCGAACGCTTTCCGCGGAGGCCAACAGGATGTTGGTTTCACAGACGTTGCCACATGATGTAGCGTTCTTAGTCTGTGTTCCTCTTACAGCCGCTTCCCTCGCGTTGCTCAGTCCAGGGTCTTCAGTTCGTGCGTATTCCGCAGGAGTCGCCGACTTCCGCTTCACAGATCACATTATGAAAATTTTTTACTCACACTTTAGGAAAGTTGATTATTTAAAGAGAAATAAAAATTAATCCTTTATTTATTTAAAACATTCTACAAACCTGTTGATGATGTACCTTTTCCACCGACGAAAACACCTGCCACATCACCCTTTAACGGAGAAAGTTGATAATAAGTGAAATACCACTATCCCGTTAACAGGCCAATGAAATTAATAATTCTTTATTACATAGAGTCGAAGTCTGTCTCAAAATGTCAGAAAGTTATAGTCTTTTCCCTCTTCTCTATTTACAATAGATAAAAGGGAGGAATTTCATGAAAAATGTATCTTTATATAAACTATTTTCTTATGCAATCGCACTTATATTAATATGTTCAATTCTTATCCCAACGAACTCTCAAGCAAATGGTGAAGAAGTTATATCTACTGTTTCTTCATTAAATATGCGTTCTGGTCCTGGATTAGCTTATCCAATTATGACTTCTCTTAACAAAGGCGATCGAATGATCGTAACTGATAAACAAGGAGATTGGTTGAAGGTAACAAAAGATCAACATAGTGGATGGGTGGCAGCATGGTATACCAAGAAATCAGAAGCTCAAGAGATAATTAAACAAACAGTGATTTCGAAAGTGGATCGATTGAATGTACGTTCTCAACCTTCTATAAATGCTGCAACGCTTACTCAATTATCTGCAGGTGATCAAGCCTCATTTATCAGTGATCAAGGCGATTGGGTTGAAATTGCCTTTAATCAAGTTAAAGGGTTTGTTTCAAAGGAATACATAACGATTTCTAAGGAATCAAAAGATACTCCTAAGTCAATAGTTGACTCAACTAACGCTTTTCAAGTTTCAGTCGACTTGCTAAATGTTCGGTCAAAACCAGATTTAACATCAAAAAAAGTATCTCAGATAAAAAAAGGCGATCGCTTTAAAATTTTAGAAAAACGCAATAATTGGGTGAACATAGCCCTATCGAACAAAGAGTCTGGATGGGTTTATTCGTTTTACGGTACCTATACAGATTTAGCACCGACAACTACTAAACAAGATAAAGATAAAGATACTTCTTTAAAAACGGTCACTATTGTTTATAATGGGACGAATTTGAGATCAGATGCATCTACTTCTAGCGAAGTCGTATACAGAGCAAATGCAGGAGAAACATTTTCTACAATTGGACAAACAGGTGATTGGTACGAAGTACAATTAAATGATGGTGAAAAAGCTTTCGTAGCTAATTGGGTTGTTTCATCAAACCAAAAAGGAACAACTTCTGATACAAAAGACAAAAAAGCTCCTAGAAAAAAAGGCACACTTAACGGCTTAACAATTGTTATTGATCCTGGACATGGTGGTAATGACCATGGAACCACTGGTGCAAGAGGAACCGATGAAAAAGGGATTGCTCTCCAAACATCTGAGTTACTAAGTAGTAAATTACGCGCTGCAGGTGCTGATGTAGTCATGACAAGAGATTCAGATGTGTATGTTGATTTACGTAAGCGAGTATCCATTGCTCATCAGTTACCTGCGGATGCATTTATCAGTATTCATTATGATGCAACCGATGATTCATCGATTAATGGATTTACCACGTATTACATGCATGGCTATCAAAAAAACTTAGCGAAAGCAGTACATTCTGGACTTAGTAAAAAAATCTCATTAAGAGATCGCGGTTCACAACCTGGTAATTACTTAGTATTACGTGAGAATCGTCAAGAAGCAATTTTGATTGAATTAGGATTCTTAAGTAACCCGTCTGAAGAACGCTCAGTCTCAACTGATCAATTCAGAGAACAAGCTTCCCTAGGAATATATAACGGCGTAGTGAATTACTTCGACAGCAAATTAAAATGAAATTCATAAACGCAAAATATAAAACAGCTCATCCATTAATTCGGATGAGCTGTTTTTATGTCTATTATTCGACTAGAACATGAAACTCTTTTGATTAATTTGTGAGGGACGATAATACGCCTCACTGGTTCATTTTCATTACTCAAAAGACGAATTAAACTTCTTGAGGCTTGGTAGCCTAATTCAAAAATATTAATATCTACTGAAGTTAAAGGAGGATTGGATAACTCTGAAAACAACACATTATTAAAACTCAAAATGGAAATATCCTCTGGAACAGAAATCTTCATTTCCGTTAATGTATTTAAAACCCCAAGGGCCATTAAATCATCGGCAACTACTAAAGCCGTTGGTGGATTCTTTAAATTCAGCAACTGGCTGATGGCTTCTTGACCACCTTCTCGAAGAAATTCACTGTGAATAATATATTCATCATTGCTTTCAATATTTGCTTCTCTCAGAGCTTTTTCGAATCCTAAAATCCGCTCGATCGTAACGACAAAATTCAAGTCACCACCAATAAACCCAATTTGTTTATGGCCTAATGATAATAAATAATTCGTTGCTTCTTTCGAGGCTTTATAATTATCATTATCGACGTACGTAATTTGATCGACATCTTTAAAAGGTTTTCCAATCACAACAAATGGAAACTTTCTTTCCCTCAGATAATTCAACACTTTATCTTCCGTTCTAGAATACAACAAGATGACCCCATCTACTCTTCGTCCTTGAACCATTTGGACAACACCTTCAAAAATTTCATCATCGGTTTTACCCGTGCTAATTTGCAAAGCGTATTGTCTTTCATTAGCTCCATCACTTAAACCACGAAGAACAGTTGGGAAAAAGGGATTTTGAAAGAACACATCTGTTGAGTTTGGCAAAACTAAACCAATGACTCGAGTTGACTGATTAGCTAAACTTCTTGCTATAAAATTCGGGTGATAGCCTAGTTCGTCCATTGCTGCTTTCACTTTTTCTTTGGTCTTATCACTGATCCGCGGATTATTTGCAATAACTCTGGACACCGTAGAAGGAGCAACATCAGCTAATTTAGCAACATCTTTTATTGTAATGGCCAATTGTTTTTCCCCTCCCTACGGTTTTATGTTTTATCCAATATGTTTTTTTTAATAGAACCTACAATTTAGTTGTTTTGAGTAAATAAATAAACTCTTGTTTCATATGGTTTTAATACCATACTAGATGAGAAGCTACTGTCTTCCTGCTTAACATTACTTAAAAGTAACTGCCCCTGTTTTGTTGCTGCATCATCAAATGTTACAGTCTCTTCTTGATCACTGAAATTGCAAATAATCATAGCTTCAGACTCACCTTCAGTACGTTTATAAGCAAAGATACTTGGATGATCTGCTAACAACAATTCATATTTTCCGTAAACAAGGACTGAATTCGCTTTGCGTAATTCAATCATTTTTTTATAAAATGAATAAATAGAATCAGAATCATTAATTTGAGATTCTACGTTAATTTCTTGATAATTTTCGTTTGTCATTAACCAAGGTTTACTCGTAGTGAAGCCAGATTCTGAATCTCCATTCCACTGCATTGGTGTTCGTGAATTATCTCGACCCGTTCTCCATACGATTTCCATAATTTCTTCGTGTGATCTACCTTTAGCTGTTTCTATTCGATAATAATTCTTCATGCCTTGATCGTCATAATCATCAATGGAATCATATTGAACATTGGTCATCCCGATTTCTTGACCTTGATAAATGAAAGGTGTCCCTTGCATGAAGAAGTAACAAGCACCTAACATTTTAGCACTTTCTGACCAATACTGGTCATCATTGCCCCAAGTAGATACACTACGTGGTTGATCATGATTTTCGAAGAATAAGGCATTCCATCCTTTTTCATGAAGCTCAGTTTGCCATTTCGATAGTGTATTTTTTAAACCAATGACATCTACAGAATTATTTGTACCTTTTTCCCATAGTCCAAGGTGTTCGAACTGGAAGACCATATTGAACTTCCCGTTTTCTTCCCCTACCCAGTCATCGGCTTGGTGAATTTTCACACCATTGGCTTCTCCGACCGTCATAATATCATATTTATCAAATGTTTCTTCTTTTAACTCTTCTAAGAATTCATGTATGCCTTCTTGATTCATATGCATATCAAATGATGACACATAATCCAAGTTTTCAGGGTTCGGTAAATCTGGCATCCCTGGACGTTTTTTAATATGCGAAATAGCATCAACACGGAAACCATCAATGCCTTTGTCAAGCCACCAATTAACCATGTCATATAAAGCATGTCTTACTTCTTTGTTTTCCCAATTCAAATCAGGCTGTTTTTCATGGAATAAATGCATGTAGTACTGATTCGTTTCGCTGTCTAAAGCCCATGCACTTCCAGAGAATATACTTTCCCAGTTGTTTGGTTCTTTTCCATCTTTACCGTCACTCCAAATATACCAATCACGCTTTGGATTGTCTTTAGAGGATCGTGATTCAACAAACCATGGATGCTCATCACTCGTATGATTGATGACTAAGTCTAAGATTACTTTTAAGCCTCTTTTATGTGACTCTTCTAGAAGTACTTCAAAGTCTTCCATCGTCCCGAACTCTTCCATAATATCTTGATAGTCACTAATATCGTAGCCATTATCGGCATTTGGTGATTTAAAGAAAGGACAAATCCATAAAACATCTACACCAAATTCTTTTAAGTAATCTAACTTAGATACAATCCCTTGCAAATCACCAATTCCATCACCATTACTATCTTTAAAGCTTCGAGGGTAAATTTGATAACATACTGCTTCTTTCCACCAATACTTTTTCAGTTTAAAAACCTCCAATGAATAAATTGCGATGTCATACTTTTTTTGTTTTTCTCCAAATAACTAAAGATAGTAGAATAAAGCCAGTCACTCCTACACCAATCCAAATCTTAGTTGAAGTTTGCAAACCAGTATGATCTGCCACTAAGTAGATGTCTGCCTTTTCTGCTGTAAGTTCTAGATTAAAAGTTTGATCGCGATCTTTAATTTCAAGTTCATTTAATACGCTAACAAGTTTCTTATTTTCACCAAAATTCGAATCAATTTTAATTGATTGTGTTTTGGTTGTATTGTTGATGGCAATAATCATCGTTTCTTGTTTATGTTGTTTGCTGTATATTGCAACACCATTCTCTTCATGTAAAAGTTCTAACTTCCCTCTGGTTAATGAAGGATGAACTTTTCTTAATTCTCCAAGTTTGGCAATATAAGAAATGAGCTCGTCATCTCCATCGAACTTCATCATCCGACGGTTATCTGGATCTTCTCCTCCATCTAACACAATCTCAGATCCATAATAGACGATTGGAATACCAGGAGCCGTGAATAAATAGGTCATAGCGAGTTTCCATCGAACGACTGGATCATGCTTATATTGAAGGATTTCACGAGTGAATCTGGTCATATCATGATTATCCATAAACGTTCCTAACAATTCAGGACGATCGTAAAATGCCTGATTTCGATCGAGTGATGCAAAGAGCCAACCTAGACTAGTATTTGGCTTAGAAAAAGAAGTACGAAGGTGTTCGTTTTGTGGGAAATCGACAAAACCATCAATCCCTGTATCTTGATATGCTGCCACTACACGTAAATCATTATGCCAAACTTCACCTAATAAATAAAAATCTTCTTTTACTGATTTTACTTCACTGGCAAATTCCGTCCAAAATTCTTTTGGCACATGTTTTACTGTATCTAAACGATATCCATCAACATCCGTTTCTTCAATCCACCACTTCGCTGCGTCAAATAAATACGTGCGCGTTTCTGGATTTTCAGTGTTCAAATCGGGCAAATCGAATAGCCAATTGTTTTCAACTTCTTCTTGGCTATTCCAATTTGTGATTGGCTGCTTATCGTGAAACCACGATTTTTTCGCCTCCTCATTAACCCACGGATGATTAGGTCCAACATGATTTACAACAAAATCTAATATCACTTTAATATCTCGATCATGAGCTTCTTTTACCAGAGTCTTGAATTCTTCTAACGTTCCAAAATGTTCTTCTGTTTTATAGAAATCCTGAATCCAATAACCGTGATAACCATTGGCTTCATTATCAAACACTGGCGTAAGCCAAATGGATGTGAAGCCCATTTCTTTTATGTAATCTAACTTGTCAGTGATTCCTTTAAAATCACCGCCATTGTATGATTTTGAATCAATAGGGTTTACTTCAAAATCATTATTCGTATCACCATTATTAAATCGATCGACCATTATGAAATAAATACTTTCATCTTGCCAACTACGTTCTTCTTTTTCAATGGCATCAACTGGCAATGCAAAAAAAAGAAGAAACGGAATAATAATGAGGTTTTTGAATCTTTTTCTCATTTCCCGTTCCCTCCATATCAATAAATCATTTTAATTATTATCCTTTCGTTCCACCTGCAGTTAAGCCAGAAACGAAATATTTTTGGAACATTAAGAACAATAATGCAATCGGAATTGCTACTAATACTGCACCAGCCGCAAATTTAGTGAACTCATTTCCAAATTGCTTAGCTACTAGTTCATACAAGCCAACTGCTAGAGTGAAATTCTTTTCAGAACGAAGTAGAATTCGAGCTAAGATGAAATCACCTAGTGGAGCGATGAATGAAAACAATGCTACTACTGCAAGAATTGGTTTTGCTAAAGGCATAACAATTTGGAAGAAGATCCGGAAGTGACCCGCCCCATCCATTTTCGCTGATTCATCCAACTCTTTTGGAATGGTATCCAAGTACCCCTTCATTAACCAAGTGTTCATTGGAATTTGTCCGCCTACGTAAACTAAAATCAAACCAATATGTGTATCTAATAAACCAGTACGATTTGCTAATACAAATATCGCGATTAAAGCTGCAAAGTTTGGAATCATTTGCAGGATCAAGAATGTCATTAAGCCATTTTTACGGCCAATGAAGCGATATCGTGAAAAGGCATACGCAGTAAATGCTACAGAAATGACTGAAAGTATCATAGTGGTGATACTGATTTTCATAGAATTCCAATACCATAAAAGATAATTTGACTTCTCTAAGTCAAATAAGAATTGATAGTGGATCAATGTAGGATTTTCAGGAAACATTTTTGAACCAGACAAACTTTGTCCTGGATTTAGAGATGATCCAATAACCCATAGAAGTGGATAAACCACGATGAAGATCATTGCTAATATAACAATATAAGAAAGTGTGAGTCGGATAATTTTGTTTTGTTTATTGCTCATGTTACATCATATCCTCCTCTTGGAAAGATTTCGTGCGTTTAAACTGCCATAGTGCAACAGTAATTACAATTAAAGAAAGGATCATGGTAACAGCTGCAGCCTTACCATATTGAGCACTCGTCATCGTGAGTCGGTAAATCCAAGAGATAAGTATATCCGTTCCTCCTGCATTTTGGCTCGGAAGTGCGGGTCCTCCTCCATTAAAGAGGAAGATTACATTAAAGTTATTAAAGTTAAATGTATACTGTGTTATCAATATCGGTGCAGTCGCAAACAATACTAAAGGCAACGTAATGTTAAAGAACTTCTGCATGATTGTAGCCCCATCAACTGTTGCCGCTTCATAAAGTTCTTCTGGAATTGATTGAAGAACACCGGTTGTCATAGCAAAAATGAACGGGAATCCTAACCATGTTTGAATCATGATTAAAGCGAATCGAGTCCACACTTCATTGGTCATCCAAGGTTGAGGTTCCATTCCTAAAAATGGAAGCAAGGTCTTATTTATTACCCCAAAGGATTCATTAAACATTCCTGAGAATATCAAAATGGTAATGAATGATGGCACTGCCCAAGGTAAAATCATCATTGTTCGTATGATGGCTTTTCCTTTTAAATCTTTTTGGTTTACAAGAATAGCTAAGAAAATCCCTAAAGCTACCTGTAAAGTCGTTGCACCAAATGTCCAAACAATTGTCCACGCAAGTACTGCGAAGAATGTTGTTCTCCATATATCCAATTTGAAGATATCAATGAAGTTTTGGAAACCTACCCAGTCAACTAACTTAGCTGGCGGCGAATGATATAAATCATAGTTTGTAAATGCTAGTAAAAGTACGAAAAGGATTGGGAAAATAACAACAAAAATTAATAAGAAGAATCCTGGTGTAATCATTAGATAAGGGAATCCATTATCAATTAAATTGTGATACTGCTGACGAACTGAATTTAATTCGAGTCCTGCATCACGTTTCTTACCATTATTTCGAGCATCATAAATATTAAGTGCAAAAATTCCTAAGCCCATAATCGTAATAATCAATGCAATGATTCCATCGATTAATAAAAACACAGAATGATCCAGTCTAGGGATTTCACCTAGAGTGAATAGTCCCCAAAATCCAACTGGTAGGACATCGTAAAAAGTAAAGGCAAACGACATCGCTAAAATAAGGAAAATGAATCCTTTTACAAACTGTTTATTATAAAACTGCCCAAATCCAGGAATAATGGAAAGTAGTGCAGCATTTCTTCCATGATTAGTGATCTTTTTTGTTTCTTCCATAGGTTCTCTGCCTCCCCTTTCATAATAGGAGAAAGTATTTGTTCAGGTACTACCGTACCATTATTCATTGCAATAAACATTAAGTTTTTAAAAGTTTAAGCTTTTATTAATAAGAAATGATACAAAATCTAACGGTATGTATTTCATACAGATTATGTTAATAAAACTTTGTTAATAAAAGGATGGGCAATACCTTCAAAAAGAAGGTACCGCCCGACACTTTTTTCACCTGCTTATTATTTAGCTGGGTGATTTGTTTCGATATTTGTTTGAATCGATTTAACCGCTTCATCTAAAGCAGCTTGTGGTTGTGCTTTTCCTGTTGCTAAAGTTTGAAGTGCTGAAGCCATTGGGCCCCAAACTTCTCCCATTTCCGGGATATTAGGCATTGGAACTGCATCTTGTGATTGAAGAGCAACTGCTTTAGCGCCTTCATTGTCAGCAATAATTGGATCTTCAACTAACGCAACGTTAGCTGGGATTTCAGCTACTGCTTCAAAACGAGCTTTAGAGTTTTCGTCATTTGATAAATGTTCGATTAACTTAGTTGCCCAGTAAGGGTTTTCAGAGAACTCAGTTACATGCCATCCTTTAACACCCATGAATGTCTTAACTGGATCACCATTTGGAAGTGTTGGCATTGGTGCTACACCAATATCAATACCAGCATCGCGCATACCTTGGAAAGCCCATGGTCCGTTCATAACTGCAGCAACTTTGCCTTCGTTAAATAATCCGTCCATTGCAGCTCCGCCACTTTCACCAATGATACCTTTAGGGAATAATCCTTCAGAGTACCATTTTCGAATGTAAGCAGCACCTTCAACTGCGCCTTCATTGTTTAAGCCTAAATCATCGCGATCTAAACCATCAGCTGTTTCATTGAATACATATCCACCCATACCAGCTAGTGGACCGTGAGCGAAGTAGAAGTTATCCCATAATGCTAAGAAACCATAGTTTTCACCTTTAGTGAAATCTTTAGAGAAAGCATATAACTCATCCATCGTTTTTGGTGCTTCTTCCATCAATGCTTTGTTATAGATTAAAACTGGAGTTTCAGTAGCTTTTGGAAGACCGTAAAGTTTTCCATCATACATTTGAGCTGTAATTGATGACTCACTGTAAGTTTCTAATACTGAATCTTCAACTTCGATTTCACGAATAAGACCCTCAGTAACTACTTGACCGATTTGGTCATGTGGAAGTGTTACAACATCTGGAGCGTTTCCAGCAGGACCATCTAAACGTAATTGGTCACGAATTTTGTCAGCCATGTTTAATTCTTGGAATTCAACTGTAATACCGTATTCTTCTTCAAAAGAAGCGATAGCAGCTGGTAACCAATCTTTAGACTTGTCAACATCTTCCCAAATCACTAATTTCTCAGGTTTTGGCTCTTCAGATGCAGTACCATTGTCGCCGTCTTTAGTATCCGTACCTTCTTCGCGGTCTGGAGCACAAGCTGCAACAAAGCCTAATAAAAGAATAAGCATCATTAATAATAAACTCTTTTTCATCATGACCCTCCTATACTCTATTTATATTTTTTTGGATTTATACAACCGGTTGCACAAAAAGAAATTGACACAAAACTAGTAGTCAAATCAGGTTAATATCTTTAAGCAAGACAAAACTTGAAAATGTGAAAGCGGTTGCACAAATGTAATTTTAATTATAAAGATTAATTTATTTATTACAACAATTATTTTTAAATTGAATGGATCCTATTTCTATTTTTATACAATTCACTGCTTGTCTCCCCTATCTTTAATTCTTTTAGAATGATTGTATTCAAATGTTGATTTTGTTATTCTGTATCAAAGTTTGATTGAAAAGGTGCAGTGCACTAAAAGATAAGGAAGTGTTACATATGGAGCAAGCGGCTATTTTTCACCGACCTGGAATGAATTTTTCATTTTTGGTGGATGAATCTACTTTAGGTATACGCATTCGAACAAAGAAAAATGATGTTGAAGAGATTGTTTTAATTCATGGAGACCCCTATATTTGGGAGGAAGGAAAATGGGTAGTAGATAAAACAGACATGTACCTAAGTGCTAGCGATTCTATTTTTGATTATTGGGAATGCAAAATCACCCCTCCTCACCGAAGAATTCGCTATGGTTTTGAATTAAAAAACCAACAAGAATCTTATTTATATACAGAAAAAGGATTCTTTCCAGAAGTACTTTACGATTGTGACTATTATTTTTGTTTCCCATATGTCCATGCATCAGAATTATTTGATGCCCCTACATGGGTAAAAGATACAACTTGGTATCAAATTTTTCCGGATCGGTTCAACAATGGCAACCCTTCGATAAATCCTTCAGACACTCTTGTTTGGGGTGAAGTAGAACCTACACCTTCGAACTTTTTTGGCGGAGATTTTGAAGGGGTATTGCAAAAACTTGATTACTTAGTAGATTTAGGGATTAACGGAGTTTACTTTACACCTATATTTAAAGCAAAATCGAATCATAAATATGATACAAGTGACTACTTTGAAATCGACCCACAGTTTGGAACAAAAGATGATTTAAAGCGATTAGTAAATGCCTGTCATCAACGAGGGATTAAAATCATGTTGGACGCTGTCTTCAATCATAGCGGATATTTTTTCGAACCATTTCAAGACGTGTTAAAGAATGGTGCACAATCACCTTATGTAGATTGGTTTTATCCACATGATCTTCCTTTACAAGGTGGAGATCGACCAAATTACGAAACATTCGCTTTTGTCGAATCTATGCCGAAGTTAAATACTCAAAATTCGGATGTCAAAAAATATTTACTTGATGTAGCTACTTATTGGATTAAAGAGTTTGACATTGATGGATGGCGTTTAGATGTCGCGAATGAAGTAGATCATCAATTTTGGAGAGAGTTCCGAACAGCAGTAAGAGCAGAAAAATCCGACCTATATATTTTAGGAGAAGTTTGGCATGACTCTATGCCTTGGTTATTAGGAGATCAGTTTGACGCTGTCATGAATTATCCGTTTACGAGTAATGTTCAGAAGCTTTTAGCTTCTCAAACCATTACATCACAAGAATTTATGGATTCAATGACTACCGTGATACAAAGTTATCCGGAGAGAGTATTAGATACAACATTTAATCTTGTAGGAAGTCATGATACATCTCGTATCTTGACTGAATGCCAAGAAGATAGCAAACGAGTTAAATTGATTTATACCCTTTTATATACGTTTATGGGTTCCCCTTGTATGTATTATGGAGATGAGATTGGAATGACCGGTGGTAAGGATCCTGGTTGTCGAAAGTGTATGGAGTGGGATTCTACTAAGCAAGATTTAGATTTGTTCAATCACGTCAAAAAATTAATTACTTTAAGAAGTTCCGAAAAATTATTAGCAAATGAAGGAACATTCCAGTTCCTTAATCATAATCTGACGAAATTAGTTGTTTATCGTAAATATACTTCCACTAAAAATGTTGTGGTTTTAATAAATCCAACCAACGAGTCAGAGTTGTATATTTTACCGTTCAATATAGAGGATCAGAAAGTTCGAGATGTATGGAACAATTCAACACTACAAATGCCTGAATCTAAGGAAATCACGATTGAGCCTTACGGATTTAGAGTTCTTTCGTTTAGCGGTCAGCTTATTTAACTTTCACTTTGCTAAGAACTTTCATGTTTCGAAGCTTATCAAAAAACCTCTACCAATTATCTGATAAACAATCAGGTATGGTAGAGGTTCTTTTTTTATTTAGCTGGTGATTCAACAATTAAAGTGACAGGTCCATCATTGACTAAAGAAACATTCATCATAGCGCCAAATACACCTGTTTCAACTTGAACGCCATTTGAACGTAACTCTTCGTTAAACATTTCATAAAGCGGTTGTGCATAATCTGGTTTAGCTGCCAGAGAAAAACTTGGCCTTCTACCCTTTTTCGTGTCACCGTATAGAGTGAATTGGGATACTGACAAAATTGAACCACCTTTTTCTAGAATGGAGTGGTTCATCTTCCCTTCCTCATCCTCAAACAATCTTAGATTCACTACCTTGTCAGCTACATATTTAGCATCAGCTTCCGTATCTTCGTGAGTTATTCCAACAAGTAATACGAATCCATAATTTATTTGACCAGTGATTGCACCGTCAACTTCCACTTTTGCCTCTAGACTTCTTTGCAAGATGACTCTCATACATTAAAACCTCAATTCGTCATACGTTGTACAGAATAAATATCTGGAATTGACTTAATACGTTCAACTATTTTGTGTAAATGCGCAATATTTGTAATCATAATCGTCATATTGATCGTAGCAATTTTATCTTTATCTGCTTTCCCACTTACAGCGACTATATTTGTTTTTGCTTCATTTACAACCTGCATAACTTCGTTTAATAAACCGGGTCGATCAAAGGCGGATACTTCAATATCTACTTGATATTCCTTACGGCCGATTGTTAGTTCTTGTTCCCATTCAACATCAATAATACGTTCATTTGAATGTTCATCTTGAACATTTGGACAATCTGCACGGTGAACAGAGACACCACGACCTTTTGTAATGAAACCAACAATTTCATCGCCTGGAACTGGACTACAGCATCTTGAAAGACGAATGAGTAAATTATCAATTCCTTTAACAACTACTCCTGAGTCAGTCGATTTTCGAATAGTCGGCGATTTCATTTCTTGCGTTATTTTTTCAAGAGCTACTTCTTGATCGCGAATTTTGCGCATTTTTTCAGCTAATCGATTAACCACTTGTTGAGCAGTAATTCCGTTAAATCCAACCGCAGAAAACAGGTCATCTTCACTCGTAAAGTTGAATTTTTCACAGACACGCTTAATATTTTCATTCGATAGCACTTCTTTAATATCAAAGTCCTGGGATTTTATTTCTTTTTCAATCATTTCGCGGCCTTTATGAACATTTTCCTCTCGCAGTTGCTTTTTAAAGAACTGCTTAATTTTATGTTTCGCTTGCGAGCTCTGAGTGATTTTCAGCCAGTCTCGACTTGGTCCAAATGATTGTTTCGATGTTAAAATTTCAATAATATCTCCTGTATTTAACTTGGTATCAAGAGGAACCATTTTACCGTTTAGTTTGGCTCCAATGGTTTTATTTCCAATTTCAGAGTGAACTCGGTAGGCAAAATCAATTGGAACGGAACCTGCAGGTAATTCCATTACATCCCCTTTTGGAGAGAAGACGTACACCATATCAGAAAATAAATCGAACTTTAAGGATTCCATGAATTCTTCAGCATTAGAAGATTCATTTTGAAATTCTAAAATTTCACGGAACCACGTTAATTTAGAATCTACTGATTTACTATTAACATCTATTGTTTTTCCTTCTTTATAAGCCCAATGAGCTGCAACCCCGTATTCCGCGATACGATGCATTTCTTCTGTACGAATTTGCACTTCTAATGGATCTCCTTGAGGTCCAATGACTGTCGTGTGTAAGGATTGATAAAGATTTTGCTTTGGCATAGCGATATAATCTTTGAATCTGCCGGGCATCGGCTTCCACAACGTGTGAATAATACCAAGCACTGCGTAACAGTCTTTTATACTTTCGACCGTTATACGAACAGCCAATAGATCATAAATCTCATTAAATTGTTTGTTTTGAATAACCATTTTTTTATAAATGCTATAAATATGTTTTGGACGACCATATAAATCCGCTTCAATTTCCACGTCAGATAATTGATCTTTAATATCTTCCATTACATCATTTAAATATTCTTCACGTTCGTTACGTTTGCGTTTCATCAGATTGACAATGCGATAATATTGTTGTGGATTTAAATAACGCAATGATATATCTTCTAGCTCCCATTTAATCGTCGAGATACCAAGACGGTGTGCAAGTGGAGCAAAAATTTCAAGTGTTTCGCTCGCTTTAATTCGTTGTTTTTCCACCGGTTGGAATTTTAGCGTTCTCATATTATGTAAACGGTCTGCGAGCTTAATTAGAATCACACGAATGTCCTGTGCCATTGCAACAAACATTTTACGATGATTTTCTGCTTGCTGTTCTTCCTTAGACATGTATTTAATTTTACTTAGTTTCGTTACACCTTCAACCAGCATGGCTACTTCTTCATTAAATTCATGAACAATGACTTCGCGCGTCACTTCCGTATCTTCTACGACATCATGTAAAAAACCTGCAGCAACTGTTGCAGGGTCCATTTGTAGTTGAGCTAATATACCGGCAACTTGAATCGGATGAATGATATAAGGTTCACCAGATTTTCTAAATTGCTCACGATGTGCATACTCAGCCACCTTATAAGATTTTTTGACAAATTCTACGTTATTGTCATTCATATACGTAGCGACAATTGCGAAAACTTCTTCAGCTGTCATTACTTGGTCTTTCGCCATGTCGACTCACCTGACTCCATTCGTTTTTAAAAATGTATATATAATCACTATTGTATAAAAAAAAAGGAGGACTTGTAAAGTCCGTCCTCTTAGTATTGCATTAATGTACAAATATCATAACCTTTTAGCTTCTCACGGCCATCTAAATAAGTTAATTCTATTAAGAATGCACAACCTGCTACAATTCCACCCATTTGTTCAATCATTTTGATTGTTGCTTCAACAGTTCCTCCTGTTGCTAATAAATCATCGACGATTAAGACTCGTTGACCAGGCTTAATTGAGTCTTTGTGCATTGTAAGAACGTTAGTACCGTACTCAAGGTCATATTCTTCACGAATAACTTCTCTTGGCAGCTTTCCTTCTTTTCGAACTGGGGCAAACCCAAGTTCCATCGCATATGCAACTGGACATCCAATGATAAACCCACGAGCTTCAGGTCCTGCAATCATATCTGCATCTATTGTTTTTGCATATTTTACAATTTGATCGGTTGCATATTTATATGCTTTCCCGTTATCCATAATTGTAGAGATATCTTTAAATCGAATGCCCTTTTTTGGCCAATCTTCTACTATTGTTACATATTGCTTTAAATCCATCATTGCTCCTCCTCAGGAAACTGTCTGTTTGACGAGTCTCGAGTCAAACCACTGTTTCAACTCCATATAAGGCGCATATAACAACTTTTGTTCAAGCTCTATTTGTGCTGCGCGTGATTGGTATGCTACAGATTCAACAAGATCTCGTTTCACTTGACCTTCAAGTATGTCAATTCGTCCATTGTCTATTCTAACAAATCCAAGTTCAAAAAACACCTGTGCCATAAAAAATAATGTTTCTTGACTCCAACCTTTATGTTTTGCCAATTCTTCAGCATGTAATTGTAAGTCAAAAGATTTACGTTTAAGTAAGAATCCGTAAAACCACTTAAAGTGATCTCGATTTGGTATTCCTTCAAAATATTTTGATTCTGGAACGTAAAAATGAGCGTAAATTCTTTTTGGTTCAAGCATTCTTAAAACCTTTTCGAGAAGCTGTTCATCAATCGGAATATCTAATAAAGCAATGTACGGTTTGTGTTCCGTAAATATAGTATCTTCTTTCACATGGAGAATAGGTTGGTTTAGAACAGTTTCAAAATGCTTAATTGTTTTCTGATCAAATGCTATAAATAAAGTTTCCTCTTTTTGAATTAAGTGAATCCACCTATTCGTTTGTCTAATACCTCGAATATCAAAAAGCTGCCACTCTTTTGTTTGTACATCATTTATCATAAATTGTGGCTTTTTTCGTCCATTCCATTCATTAATTTGTAAATCACCTACAAATGAAACACGAACGCCAGAAGTTAACTCATCCACTAAATGACCTTGACCAAAACCTACTGCATCCAAAATCGTTGAATCATCCTCAATTTCTAATTTCACATGATTTTGGTTAGCCCCAATTTTTCGCATAGAAGCCACATTTACATCTTCAATACAATATACGGGTTTCGGGAAGTCCATTCCAAATGGACCTAACTCTTTTAAAGCCTCGATTGAATCAATATCAATTTCATCCATTTTAAGCTTAATATCAATTTTTTGAATAGGAATTAAATCTTCTTCAGTTAAAATTTCTTCACCCTGTTTGTTCAATCTTTGTCGGAGTTCATTTACTTGATCAAAAGCAAGAGTCATACCAGCCGCCATTGGATGACCACCAAAATGTGGAAGGATATCACGATTTTTAGATAGTTCATCGTATAAATGAAAACCTTCTATGCTTCTTGCAGAGCCTTTTGCGATTCCTTTTTCAGAATCAAGTCCTAGTACTAGCGTTGGTCTATAATATTTTTCAACTAATTTGGAAGCGACGATTCCGACAACTCCCGGATTCCATCCTTCTTTCGCAACTACAATTACGTGTGGGTTAAGTCCGATTTCTCCTGATTCAACCAACGCAATAGCTTCTTCTGTCATTTTACTTACGATACTTTGACGTTCTTTATTATAAGCATCCAGTTCTTTTGCAATCAATTGAGCATCTGCTGTATTAGTTGCTAAAAACAAATCAACTCCAGGGCCTGCATCCGCTAAACGTCCAAGAGCATTTATTCGTGGACCGAACATAAAACCAATTGTTTCTTCTGTTATATTTTGTTGTTCAATTCCAGAAATTTGACATAATGCTTGAATAGCAGGTCTGACTGATTTGCGCATGTGATGAAGACCTTGTTTCACAAAATATCTGTTCTCATTCTTTAAAGGAACTAAATCAGCAACCGTTCCGATCGCCACTAATTCAAATAACTCTTTAGGGATAGATCCTAATAGTGCGTGTGCTAATTTAAAGGCTACTCCAACTCCAGCTAATTCGCCGAATGGATAATTCCCTTTAGGATGTCTTGGATGGATGATCGCATCAGCTGGAGGAAGAATGTCTCCAGGTTCATGGTGATCCGTAATAATGACATCCATACCTAGTTCTTTTGCTAATTTGATTTCTTCAATACCTGAGATTCCATTATCAACAGTAATAATCAAATCGATTCCATCTTCGTAAGCTTGTTTAAAAAGACGCTCACTTGGACCGTAGCCATCAGTAAAACGATTTGGTATAGCAAATGCTACATTTGCTTCTAATGATTGGAGTACGCTCATCATTACGCTTGTACTCGTCACGCCATCTGCATCGTAATCTCCATAAATAAGAATATTTTCTTCATGGGCAATTGCAGATTTTATACGTTTCACCGCTACGTCCATGTCATGTAACAAAAAAGGATCATGCATAGTGCTCTCATCCATTTTTAAAAATGAACGAGTTTGTTCAATATTTGAATATCCGCGAGAAGCCAATAATTTTGCAGAAACTGTGGGTATATTTAATTCTTTTTTTAGTAATTCAACGATCGTTGGATCAGTATCTTCGATCTGCCATCTTTTCTTGGAGTCTAGCATTCTCTTCACATCCTCAAGTCACCATTATACAGAAAAATAAAAATAAAAGAGCAATTAAGCGTCTGAACATGGGAAAGACTTTTCAAGCAACGTTTGAATTCATGCAACTTATTTTTTACAGAAAAAATCACCAATTAAATTAGTTTATTGCTTTTAAACTAAAGACAAATAAAAAAATGTTGATTTACATTACTGCGGACGCTTCCTTCGCAAAGCTCAGTCCAGGGTCTACAATTCGTGCTATTCCCTCGGAGACGCTACATCCCAATCAACAGAAAAAAACCAACAAACAGGTTTGTTTGTTGGTCAATTTAACGTTTATTAGATTGTTGTATTTTGATCTGCTGCTGGTTTTGAGTCTTGGTAACCAACTGGTTCTGCGTCTTGATAACGCACAGGTTCATTTTTTTGCAACGTACTAATTTCATTTTGTTGTGTGGCAATTAATGATTCCTTTGATGTTACTTCTTTTTCTAAGTGCTTCACTCTTCTTTGGAGAACGAATGAACGGAAAATAGCAACTGAACCACTAAGAAGCGCTCCTAAAAGTGCTGATCCTAAAATCACTAAAATTAACGGCCACTCTGCATTCCCGAAAACATAATTTACTGGGACTGTTTCAACATTTACAACGGCAAATACGGCAATAATTACTGCAAAAATTAGTCCAATTAATAATGACCATTGAAATTTCATTTTCTAACATCCCCTTCTTTAACCTAGTATACAACTTAAGCCACAAAAAATGGAACAAAGTATAGTTCCCTATACCCTGTCCCATCTTTTATTAATCAAATTGACATGTTTTATTTAAACAACAGGCTCATCTGAACCCCATTTTTTCTCTTCTGCTTCTACATCAATTGTACCTACTTTTTTCAGTTCACGTTTCTTTAATACAAACCACAACTGTGCAGCGATAAAAATTGATGAATAGGTTCCTGCAATTAATCCTATTAATAAGGCTAAAGAGAAATTACGGATTGAATCTGCACCAAAGATTAATAGAGCAGTTACAACAATTACGACCGTTAATACAGTATTAACTGATCGTCCAAGAGTCTGGCGTAAAGATTTATTAACAATCAAAGCCAAATCTTCTTCACTTTCAACTTTTCTTGAACGTTTCATATTTTCACGAATACGGTCAAAAGTAACAATTGTATCGTTAATAGAATATCCGACAATTGTTAAGATTGCGGCGATAAATGTAATATCAACTTCTATACGGAATACACTAAAGATTGCAATCATGAAGAACGCATCATGCATTAACGATACAATCGCCGCTACACCCATTCTCCACTCGAAACGAATTGCCGTGTAAATGATTATACCAATAGCAGCAATTATTAATGCGTAGACTGCATTTTTCGCTAGTTCTTCTCCAACTGTTGGAGATACTGTGCTAATACTTGGCTCTGTACCATACTCCTCGGAAATGGTTCGTTTCATATTATTAATTTCATCTTGACCAAAATCATCTTTGTATCGAATGACACCGATTTCTTTATTATCACCTGAGATGACAATATCTTCAGATGGATAGTCAATTGATTCTAAGTAAGTTGATAATTCATCTTTCGATAATGAGTCTTCAGATAAAATTTCTACTCGGGTACCACTAGAGAAGTCGATCCCTAAATTTAGTTTAAAAACACCCAATAAAATTGCACCAATTGCAATGAATACAATAGAGGCAGTAAAGAATTTTTTACGTGCATTTACGAAATCAAAACGGTCGAATTTCGTTGGCAAATCAAGTGTATCAAATTCTTCTTCAATTGGATGAATCGATGCTTTATTGACACCAAATAACCATGGTTTTCCATCAAACATTCCGCTATTTACAAGGAGACCTAATAATAATCGAGAACCCCAAACAGCTGTTATGAAGCTGGCTAGAATACTGATGATGAGCATTAAGGCAAACCCTTTAACTGAGCTTGTACCAAAATAGAATAATACTGCAGCTGCTATTAAAGAAGTAATATTGGCATCAAATATTGCTGAGAACGATGAACTAGCACCTGTTTTAAATGATGCTTTAACTGACTTCCCAACTCGTAATTCTTCTTTTATTCGTTCATAAGTTATGATATTAGCATCTACTGCCATACCAACCCCTAGAACGATAGCTGCTATGCCTGGCAAAGTTAAGACACCGTTAATTAAATCAAATACTAGAAGAATTAAGAAGACATAAATTGATAAAGTAATCATTGCAACTAATCCAGGTAGTCGATAATACATAACCATAAATAGGAATACAATCGCAATACCAATAATTCCTGCTGTAACAGTAGATGTCAATGCTTGTTCACCAAACTGTGCACCTACTGATGTGGAGTAAATTTCTACTAATTTTACAGGTAATGCACCTGCATTTAATACACCGGCTAAATCTTTCGTTTCGTCAACAGTAAATGATCCAGAAATTTGGACACTATTAGAATTGATTCTTTCATCTACTGTAGGACTAGAAACGAATTTTGGATCTTCTTTTGTCATTTCTTCGCTGAATGAATCTACACCTTCTTCAAAATCCAACCAAATGACAAGTAAATTTGTGCCGAGTGGCTTTTGACTAATTTCTTGTGTGACATCAGCAAACTTAGATGGATCTTTTAATTCCAGTGTAACCATTGGGCGTCCTTGCTCATCAAAAGTTGCTTTTGCGCCACCCTCTTTTAGATCTGATCCATCTAACATTAATTTGTCTTCCACATCACGGAAAGTTAAATTCGCTTGTGTAGAGAGTAATTCGCGAGCAGACTCTTGATCCTCAACGCCTGCAAGTTGCACACGAATACGATCTTCACCTTCGACCTGGATAACCGGTTCACTAACACCCAAGACGTTAATACGATTTAAAAGAGCTGTAGCGGTATCCGCTAATACATCTTCTGAAATTTTCTGACCATCTTTTAAAGATTGAACCTCATATAAAACTTCGAATCCACCCTGTAAATCTAATCCTAATTTAATATCCTTAACAATTCCTTCAGCTGTTGTACTAATGGAAGCCGCAAATACTACGATGAGTAATAAAAATGCGATAATCCGGCCTCTAGTTTTCATATGTAAACTTCCTCCTCAACTTGTCAAATGGTAACCTAAAATTACCACTTCCGAAAAAAAGCGCAACATGGTTATTATGAAACACGTCAAGCCTGGTGTCAAATCGACTTAAAGTTCTTCCAAATCAGTACTTCGTTGAATCTGTTGACCTTCATTGATGTTGTTTTGTAGTAGGACTTGTAGTTCGTCTTGATTTAACTGTGAAAACCAATTAGAAGTTCGAGATTCTTCGATTTGCGTATGTGTCATATATTTAGCTGGTGAAGTAGATAAAATGTCATTCACTATTTCATAAATGCGCATTTCTTTCACGTCTTTATTTTTCCATTTTTTCTTCATACAATAATTCCAAATATCTGCTTCAGTGACTGATGTGTATTGATAAACATGAAACTCGCTCTTTTTACTTTCTAGTGCAGGCATGACGTGATCGTACAATTCAAGTTTTTGCTCATTCATTTTTCGTCACTTCTCTCTTCTATGGTTTTAACTCTTCTTTCTCTCGCATACGAATATTGTATATGAATTTGTGTGTCTTGAGAAGGAAGTGGCAGAATTGTCTACATTTTTTCGTGGAACTTTAGTTTTAATGGGGGCTGTATTTCTATCTAAGTTATTTGGCTTTGTGTTTCGAATTCAATTTGTTCGAATTGCCGGAGAAGAAGCTGTCGGTATTTATATGGCTGCCTATCCAGCTTTCATCTTTTTTCTCTCTCTCATTCAGTTAGGTCTGCCTATTGCTGTTGCAAAAATTATTGCTGAACTTTACGCCAAAGACAAATTTGGTGATATTAAAGCATTAATGAGAAAAGTTTGGAAGATGACAGTTTTATCTATTTGTTTTTTGGGTCCATTCCTGTGGTTTTTTGTTCCTTTTTTAGCTTCAGAACTTTTACGAAATGAAGAAATAGAAAAAACACTGTACATTGGATTAATCACCATTCCCATTGCAGCTTTTTCAAGTGTTTTAAAAGGGTATTTTCAAGGTTTAGCAAAAGTAGAAGAAACTGCTTGGTCACAGTTAATCGAACAATTTCTAAGAATCGGATTGGTGACCTGGTTCCTCCCTTATATCGTCATACAAGATTCACCTGCTGAAACAGCAGCAGCAGCTATGTTACTTGCTTTGGTTGCAGAATTAGTAGCTTTCTTATACCTATGGATGAAATATAAACGTCAGAAAATGAAGGCAGTCGCAAGTGATTCCTATCCATCAAAACCGATTCTACAAGTTGCCCTCCCTTCTGCAGGAAGTCGTTTATTCGGATCTTTTACATGGTTTTTAGAACCAATCATTTTTATCCGGGCATTATCTGTAGCTGGTGTTAGTGCTGTTGCAGCGACCAGTTTATACGGTGTGATTTCTGGCGTATTCATTCCATTGTTACTTTTCCCGGCATTTATTCCTTATGCGTTATCGATTGTTTTAGTTCCAGCGGTTAGTGATGCTCGTGCACGGTCAAATAAACATATGTTGCAAGAACGTGTGTCTTTAGCTATGCGTGTTTCAGCAATTACCGGCTGTTTTGCAGCTACTGTGTTTTATTTGCATGGTGAACATATTGTAAATGTACTGTTTCATATTGATGAAGGATCAGGTTATATGGCCTTGTTAGCGCCAGTGTTTTTCTTTTACTACATTCAAAGCCCGCTCCATGCCATATTACAAGCAATGCACGAAGCAAAAGCAGCTATGATGAATTCGATTTATGGTGGACTAGGCAAATTATTTGTGATGTTTGTATTGGCGTCACAACCTGGCGTAGAGGAAAAAGGAGCTATTTTAGCTATTGGCTTTGGGGTATGCTTAACTTCATTTTTACATATGGCGACATTACGGCAAAAAAAAGAAGCCGGAATTGGCTTCACCTTTTTTGCTTTCCCATATTTATTATTCATTACAACGGTGATATTAAGACCGCTTGTCTGGCCCATTGCTGAACTTCCATGGGTTGCAGATAGTTTAATTACTTGTGTTATGGTGGGAATTGGGTTGATTTTATTCAGACAAATTCGGTTGACAGATATTCGTATGATGAGAAAACTTGTTAAGAAGTCCTAAATTTTTCTTTTAGCTGTAAAAACAAGCTTTCATTTTCATAACTACAATAAAAAACCGTGTTTGGATCATCCACTTGTCTGTCTTTAAGCATTTGTAGGAGCCATTGTTTGTCTTGTTGAATTAAGTTTAAATGCTTCTCTTGAATATCACCATCAACAATTAAAGGCAACACAGGATGATCGCCATCTTTCTTAAATACCGATAAATTACCTGATGGTTCTAAAAAAGCATAGTCCACGTTTTGAATTGAGCCAATTTGTTGCTCACGAAGTTGTTGAAATAAATCATCTAGATTGTATCGTTGTTTACGCATTTCGGTCTCAATTATTTCTCCATTTCGGATAATAACAGATGGATCACCATCTATTAAGTCCCTAATTTTTTTACTCTTCAGCGACCAATATGATGTGATTAATTGAATCGCAAGTAACAAAAGCATCGGCATGATTGATTCGAACAATTTTTGTTTCGGATTATCTATGGCGAATGAAGCAACTTCCGCAATCATAACAAATATCACTAAATCCATTAAACTTAATTCGCCAACTTCTCGTTTCCCCATGAGTCTAAAAATGACTAAAATGAGGATGTATAAAAAAATGGTTCTCCAAGCAACAATCAAAAGTTCACTCATAAAGACGAATCCCCTTTTTCCTAAGAGTATGGGGAAAAAGGAAATGACCTATACAAAAAAACCTATTTCTCCAAAACGGAGAAATAGGTTTTTATCATAAATTAAAGTACAGGTGATGCATCAACAACACGTGCGATAGCTGCACGTTCAAATTGAAGACGTGTCCCATCTGCAACTGTTAAGAATACAGTTGACTCATCAACTGCATCTACTAAACCGTGAAGGCCACCTACAGTGACGATACGATCTCCACGTTTTAAGCTTGATTGCATAGAAGCTGTCGTTTTTTGACGCTTTTGTGCTGGTCGGATAATGAAAAACCACATCACAACGAACATTAAAATTATTGGTGATAACCCAAGTAATGTTTCCATTCTCTAAATTCCCCCTCTCTCTATTAAAGCAAGTTCGAATAGAACTTAAAAATAACTTTATGTTGAACTCTATTGAAACCTTCAGATGGTTTTGAGATACGACAGGTTATTTTTAGCGGACTATTAGAACACCCTATCTTAGTATACAAGAATCAGAAATTTTTCGCATTAGGTTTATTATAACCGTATTGTTCAAAGAACTCTGCTCGGAAATCTCCTAGACGATCTTCTCGTATTGCTTGTCTAACTTGCTTCATTAAATTCATCAAGAAATATAAATTATGATAAGAAGTTAAACGGATACCAAATGTTTCTTCTGCTTTAATTAAATGACGAATATAAGCTCTTGAATAATTTTGACATACATAACAATCACAGTTTTCATCGATTGGACCAAAATCACGTGCATATTGAGCCCCTTTAGCAACTAAACGTCCATTGCTTGTCATTAAAGTACCATTACGTGCAATTCTTGTTGGTAACACACAGTCAAACATATCTACACCACGAATAGCGCCATCGATTAGTGAGTCTGGCGAGCCAACACCCATTAAATATCGAGGCTTATCTGAAGGTAAAAATGGAGTTGTAAATTCAAGCACACGATTCATGATATCTTTAGGTTCTCCTACGGATAGTCCTCCGATGGCATAGCCTGGGAAATCCATTGAAACTAAATCAGCTGCACTTTGACGGCGAAGGTTCTCATACTCTCCACCTTGGACAATACCAAATAGTCCTTGATCTTTTGGACGTGCATGAGCTTCTAAGCATCTTTCTGCCCATCGAGAAGTACGTTCAACACTTGCTTTCATATATTCAGGAGTAGCAGGGAATGGTGGACATTCATCGAATGCCATCATAATATCAGAACCTAAATCATTTTGAATTTGCATCGCTTTTTCAGGACTTAAGAAAAGTTTATCGCCATTCATATGATTACGGAAATGAACGCCTTCTTCTTCAATATTTCGGAATTCACTTAAACTGAACACTTGGAAACCGCCTGAATCGGTTAAAATAGCACGATCCCAGTTCATAAATTTGTGTAAGCCACCAGCTTCTCTAATAATGTCATTTCCTGGGCGTAACCATAAATGGTACGTGTTACTTAAAATGATGCCTGATTCCATCGTTTTTAATTCTTCAGGAGACATCGTTTTTACCGTGGCTTGTGTTCCCACCGGCATAAATGTTGGCGTTTCAAATGATCCGTGAGGTGTATGCACGATACCTAAACGTGCTCCTGTTTGCTTACAAGTTTTAATTAGTTCGTATCTTATTGCTGTCATGAACGAACTCCTTTCTGATTAAGGGATGGGCGAATAAACATCGCGTCTCCAAAACTAAAAAATCGGTACTGTTGTTGAATGGCTTGATTATAAGCTTTTAAAATATGGTCACGAGTTGTTAAAGCACTTACTAACATCACTAAAGTAGATTTAGGTAAGTGGAAATTCGTAATTAACCCATCTATACATTTAAATTCATACCCCGGATAAATAAAGATGGAAGTCCACCCACTGTCCTCTTGCAGTTCACCATTAAATTTGTTGGCTACTGTTTCTAATGTACGTGTTGACGTAGTTCCAACAGAAATAATACGTCCCCCTGCTTTTTTTACACGATTAATTGTATCAGCTGTTTCTTTTGAAAGACGATAAAATTCTGAATGCATTTCATGCTCGTCAATTGACTCCACGCTTACTGGTCTAAAAGTTCCTAATCCTACATGCAGTGTAATAAATACGACTTCGACACCTTTTGCTCGAATGTCATCTAATAGACGATCTGTAAAATGAAGTCCTGCAGTTGGTGCTGCAGCAGACCCTCGCTCTTTCGCGAAAACAGTTTGATATCGGTCTTGATCATCTAATTTTTCACGAATGTATGGAGGTAGTGGCATTTCCCCTAACTGATCCAAAATTTCGTAAAAAATCCCTTCGTAGGTAAATTTGAATATTCGTCCACCATGATCCGTTTCTCCAACACAGGTTGCACGAAGCAACCCTTCTCCAAACGACACAACTGTTCCTAGTTTAATCCGCTTCGCAGGTTTAACTAATGTTTCCCATGTATCTTCTTCTGTAGCCTTTAAAAGAAGAACTTCTATGTTTGCACCAGTATCTTCTTTTACACCCATTAAACGAGCAGGCAGTACCCGTGTATCATTAAGCACAAGACAATCGCCATCTTGGAACTCATTAATAATATGTTTGAACGTATGATGTGTTACTTCGCCACTATCTTTGTCCAATACTAAAAGCTTGCTCGACGTTCGGTCGGCAAGAGGGGTTTGAGCAATTAACTCTTCTGGTAAATTAAAATCAAAATCTTCTACTTGCATAATTCTACATCCTTTTAGTCTTTATTCTTCAAAATAAGGGAATTTGAAATGATCATATGCGCTCTTCGTGACCACGCGTCCACGAGGTGTTCTCTGAAGGAAACCGATTTGAAGTAAATAGGGCTCATAAACATCTTCAATCGTTGTAGATTCTTCGCCAATACTAGCGGCAATGGTATCCAGTCCAACAGGTCCACCTCTAAACCGTTCAATCATTCCAATAATTAATTTATGATCAATGTGATCCAAACCTAAAGGATCAACTTGTAATAATTCTAACGCATCATTGGCAGAGTCCAATGTGATGTCACCATTTCCACGGACTTGAGCAAAATCTCGAACTCGTTTTAACAAACGGTTCGCAATTCGTGGCGTCCCTCGAGAACGACTTGCAATTTCTCCAGCCGATGGAAGATCAATATTTGCATCAAATAAAGCGGCACTTCGTGTCACGATTTCAGTAAGTGCCTTTTGATCATAATAGTCTAATCTCAATAAAACACCAAAACGATCGCGTAAAGGTGCTGATAAAGCCCCTGCTCGAGTTGTTGCGCCTATTAATGTAAACGGTGGCAAATCCAATCGAACAGACCTAGCAGATGGTCCTTTCCCGACGACAATATCCAGACAAAAATCTTCCATTGCCGGATAAAGCACTTCTTCAATCGAACGATTTAATCGATGAATTTCATCAATAAATAACACATCACCGGGTTCCAGCGAACTTACAATGGCTGCTAAATCTCCCGGTCGTTCGATTGCAGGACCACTTGTCATACGAATGTTCACATTCATTTCATTCGCAATAACAGCTGCAAGCGTTGTTTTTCCAAGTCCAGGAGGTCCATATAACAACACGTGGTCTAAACTTTCTTCCCGCATTTTTGCTGCTTCTACAAATACTTCTAAATTGTTTTTTACTTTTTCTTGACCTATGTATTGCGATAAATACTTCGGTCTTAATGACTGTTCAAATCGTTCATCAAATTCAGATACATCACTAGAAATAACACGTTCTTGCATATTATTGACCTCCTTTCGTTAGCTTTGTTTCAATAGCAATTGTAGTGCTTTTTTCATATACCCATCAGTTTCTAATGAATCAGGAATGGATTCTAATTGTGGGCGAACTTTGGCAAGTTCTCTATCTGAATAACCAAGTGCTGCTAAGGCTAAGAGTGCTTCATCAATTTCTTGCTTACCCGATTGATCTGGGAATAATTGAAGCTCATCTTCGCCACTTGGTAAGGCATTTTCTCCAACCAAGTCTCCTAGTTTTCCTTTTAAATCCAAAATCATTTGTCGAGCAGTTTTCTTACCCACACCTGGGAATTTCACTAAGAAAGTCTCGTCTTCCCTTTCAATTGCTTGAATAACTTGAGAAGGTTGTCCACTAGCTAAAATGGCTAATGCTCCTTTAGGTCCAATACCTGAAACCAAAATAAGCTTTCGAAAAAGTTCGCGTTGTTCAAGTGAAATAAACCCAAACAAATTTTGCGCATCTTCTCGAACATTTAAATGGGTAAATATTTGCTGTTCATCAGTTGAAACTCTAAAAGCATAAGGGTTTGGCGAGAAAATTTGCCAACCGATTCCATTCAATTCTAACGTAATATATTCTGGTGTTACACGCGTAACTACCCCTTTAATATAATCATACATAGTTAAATCTCCTCACAATCAACGTTCTTGATTATAGCATAATTCATACGAGAACGTATGTATTCATCAAGTTATTCGTATTTCTTCTGCATGAAAATATGTCGATGTACAATTAGTTCAGTTTATTTTCTAAAACAGCAATTTTTTCCGCCAGATAGCGATCAGTACTTCAAATGAACAAGCAATTTTCAGCACTTAATGGTCTAAGAAAGCTCCAGGGTATGCGTGTTACGCTCTCCCTTTCTAAACCCTAAAAAGTAAGGTATTTATAGCATAAAAAACCCTACTCGAGTGAGCAGGGTTTTCATGCAATATATTTTTAATTTGTTAGACACCCATTTTTCTACGTGTATTACTAACTTTTTTTGTTTGTTGACTCGTCATTTTTTTTGTGGATTGTGTTGCGTTTCCAGTCAAATTCGCTGAGTTGTTTTTATTCTTTTTCGCTTCTAATTGTTGCTTCATAATTTCTTTTAAGCTCAATTTTTTTGGCGCTTCCGTTTCATTCGTTTGATTTTGTTCTGTCATGAGTATTCCTCCTAAGTGAAAATGTTGCTAACAATGTGTTGCTGATTTCTCTATTATACCACGATTAGCTAGCATTTTTGTTGTGATTTAACCACTATTTTTAAATCAGCCCATTTGATTAATTTCTATTTGTAATTTTGGCAACATTTTTAGGGTCTTATCCGTAAAAATTTTCAATTTTGGAATGAAAGTTTTTAATTGCTGATTACTTAATGTCGTTGCATATAACCATTCTCTTAGCAATTCGTTTGGAAATAATAAATAGTGAAATTCTTTTGCAGTAAGTGTTTTAAGTGAAGGATTTTGTAAAATTAATTTTTGCAAATTATAGTCGAGATGCGGTAATACCCGGTGAATCCATAAAATTAATTCAACTTCTTTTGGACCTACACAAGCTAAGTCAAAATCGATTAAATACATTTGCCCGTTTTGATTTCGAACAAAATTATGATGGACGACATCTCCATGTAGTAATGTTTTATTTTCAGATGAGAGAGGTTTTATGTTCTGAAGGGCTTGCTGCGCGTATTTCGATATTTGGCGTGTTTTTGCCTCTCCTAAATGAATGTGTAAAAAAGAAGTAGCAAATTGCCACTTCTCCAAGCGATGTTCCCATTTTCGGATTAAATCGATTTCATGTAAATAGGAACATCTCTTCCACTTAATGAGTTCACCAGTTCGATGCAATTTATTTAACAAACGTAGAGAATCTTGTCGATCTCTTAAATTATCAAACTGTACTTTTCCACCATCTTCTACCCAGGGTTGTTGAATAACTAATTGATCTGAATAAGGTTCGATTGGCAAAATATAGGTTTGGTTCACTTCTAATAATTTTTGATGAATGAAACGAATTTTTTCCGCTTCAGCAACATCTTTATATTTTTTCAACGAGTATTGATGTCTTCCAACTTGCCATTTCCAAACATTTGGCTTAAGTTGAATCAAATTCTCTTTATCCACTTTTAACGTTGACGACCAGGGTAAGGATATCCCCAAGGTCCATGTGGAGCATGGCACATGTGACAAGGCATGCAAGCCATATATGGCATCATTTGAGGAGCCATCATATATGGATGATGAGCCATCATCATGTTTGGTTCTTGGTATGCGCCTAATGTTTGTTCAGGTAAGCCATTCGACTCGTTGCTATTATCTCCATAATTCATTTCAGCCATTGCATAGGGCATCGGTGGATGGCCACAACCACAAGGCGGCATTGGTCGTACATATGCAGGGTGACCACATCCGCATGGTACATACCCGTCGGTTGGATGAGTCTGTGGTAGGACTTGTTCTGGTAATACAGGATGGTGAAGTGATGATGAATCCATAAGTGAACTCGAATCTTGTAGTTTCCACCCTTTAATAGGTGCTGGTGCTGGTGCTGGTGTTGGTGGTGCTGGAACTGCTGGTGGAGTATAAATCGGCATGGTTTGTGTTTTCTTAGGCATTGGTTGCGGAATATGTTGTGTATCCATATCAGGTACTGGCATCCAGCCATATGGTATGTTCATCATTTGAGGCATTATATTCGTCATTGAAATATCTTGTGAGAATGGATATGGGTATGGCATTGGGATAGGTTGTGGAGTCGGTTGTTGCATGATTGGCGCAACAGGCTGAGGAATCGGTGCTGGCGCCGGTTTAGGTGTTGGTTGTGTGACAGCTTTTGGAATAGGTTGAGTCACGGCTTTTGGTGCCGGTTGGGAGATCATTTCCTCCTTTTTACTCTTCACAGGACGGCCATCGTAGTATGGATGTTCTTTTACCTCTTGCGTTTTTGCCGTTTCCGGAACAAAAATTTTCATACCAGGCACAATATAATCAGGATTTGCCAAATGGGCATTTAGACGTTTTACTTCGTCAAACGAAACCCCGTATTGTCTTGAAATTTTCCAAAGTGTGTCTCCTTTTTGGACAACATGTACGTGCACATGTCTTCCCCCTTTCATCTATGTATCGTATGAAGCTCTATACAAAATGGTCACTTTCATTTCATGCATCAAACGAACTCTGTTCATGTTAAACTATGATTATTAGTGGGTTGATTATGCACAACTAGGAGCGGGGTTTTTTTGAAGAAATTATTAGGCGAGGCTAGACGCAATGAGTTACTGTTGCTTTTGAAGCAATCCGATGCACCTTTAACTGGAACAGACCTTTCAAAAATTGTAGGTGTGAGCAGACAAGTTATCGTTGGGGATATGACATTACTAAAAGCTAGAAATGAACCGATTATCGCGACAAGTCAAGGCTATGTGTACTTTGAGAACTCGAATTAAGGTCCTTTGTATGAACGCCAAATTGCTTGTATTCATTCACCAGAGGACGCAAAAGATGAACTTTACACTTTAGTTGACGCAGGTGTTTTAGTAAAGAACGTGACGATTGAGCATCCTGTTTACGGCGATTTAACGGCTTCCATTCAAGTTTCAAATCGTCATGAAGTTGATTTGTTTTTGCAGAAAGTGAATGAAACAGGGGCAAGTTTCCTTTCTGAATTAACTGGAGGAATTCATTTACATTTAATTGTCGCGACTGAACCTTCCATTTTAGAACGTGCGATCGTAGCAATGAGTGAAAAAGGATATATTGCCAATGATTGATCAATAATAGAAAAAAGGTGATGAATACCCTATTTGGTATTCATCACCTTTTTGTATGTATAATAAGTTCCTAAAGATTTCACTTCACAGCCTAATGCTTGCAGCTCCTCTTTAGCTCCCCTCATCATAGGAGATTCCTCATCTGCTAAAACATCAATGATAAAGAAATAATGACCCAGTCCCGTCTTCAACGGTCTAGACTCAATTTTACTTAAATTTAATTGTCGCCAAGCGAACACTGATAGCACTTGGTGAAGTGCTCCAGAACGATCATCAACTGGAAGTTGAATCATCATGGTTGTTTTCGGTTGATTGTCATGACCATCCACATCAAAAGTTGAATTGTTCTTAGACAATACAAAAAACCGTGTATGATTAAAATGAAAATCGTGGATATTTTCTTGAACGATCGTCAATCCATATTTTTTAGCTGCGTAAGCATTTCCAATAGCAGCTATACATTTCTCTGGATTTTCAGACACATACTTAGCAGCAGCTGCCGTAGATGTTGTTTGTTCTAATGGGATCCCACGAAAGCGATAATATAAATATTTATGACATTGTGCTAGAGCATGTGGATGGGAATAAACTGCTTCAATTGAGTCGCTTTGTTCAACTTGTGATGGATGAACCATAAAATGCTGTTCAATAGGTGAAAGAATTTCCGCTGATACATGTAAGGACACATCATGGAACAAATAATCTATCGTTAAAGGGACAGAACCTTCCAACGCATTTTCTAGCGGAACAACTGCATATTCCACTTCACCATTTGCCACTGCTTCAATACACTCAGGTATTGTTGTAAAAGGCATTAACCATTTATCCATAAATAGTTCTTGGGTAGCTAGATGAGTAAATGAAGCTTCTGGACCTAAATAAGCGATACACGTTTCATAAATGGAAGAAGACATCGAAGACACCCCTTTACATAATACACACCATACTCTATCAAGTTATAAAAGAATACTAGGATGCTCCAGAACTAATTACTTCAGCAGATTCCACAAAGTCTAGTCGCTTCAATTGATGAATAAAATCATCCAATTGCATCGACATTGCCGTAACATCGAGAGATAACGTGACATTTGCTCTTCCTTGGATAGGTATCGTTTGATGAATCGTTAAAACATTGCATGTGGCTTCTGCCACCGTATGTAGAAGGGTCGCAAGCGTCCCTTTTCGATCTTCTAACTGTAAAAATACAGTTAGTATGCGTTCCCTTACAATGGAATGGAAAGGAAAGACCGCATCGCGATATTTATAAAAAGCACTGCGTGAAAGATCGACTTGTTTAACAGCATCCCAAATAGAAGCCACTTCTCCGCTTTGCAAAAGTTGCTTTGCATCAAGTGTTTTTTGCATCGCTTCTGTTAGGACATCCTCACGCACTAAAAAATATCGTTGTTCCGATACGTCTTTCATTTAGTCCATCCTCACCTTCTATTCAATAAATTCAAATTCAAACTCAAGTAAACGAACCGTATCTCCATCAACAGCTCCACGTTCACGTAGCGCTTCGTCTACGCCCATTCCACGTAATTGACGAGCAAATCGACGGATCGAATCTTCACGAGAGAAATCAGTCATTTTAAATAAGCGTTCGATTGATGAACCACTTAATACGAAAGCACCATCATCATCACGCGATACTTCGAAGCCATCGCTTTCTTTTTTGTGCTTGTACATTACAGTTGCGTCTGATTCTTCATCAGCCATCTCATGAAGCAAGAATTCTCCAGTTACTTCAAGTAAATCTGCAATTGCAAATAAAAGTTCATTTAAACCTTTACGAGATAGCGCTGAAATTGGGAACACTTTAACATCTTCCGGAAGTTTTTTACGGAATTCTGCTAAATTTTCTTCTGAATCAGGCATGTCCATTTTATTTGCAACAATCAGTTGAGGACGTTCCGTTAATCGTAAATTGTATTGTTTTAATTCATCATTGATTGTGACATAGTCTTCATACGGATCTCTACCCTCTAGGCCAGACATATCGATTACATGCACGATAACACGTGTACGTTCAATATGACGCAGGAATTGATGACCAAGACCAACACCTTCACTTGCACCTTCGATTAAACCAGGTAAATCAGCCATCGCAAAGCTTCTTCCATCTTCTGTTTCAACCATTCCCAAATTCGGTACGATGGTTGTAAAATGGTAAGCAGCAATTTTCGGTTTTGCAGCAGATACAACTGATAACAATGTAGATTTTCCTACACTTGGGAATCCAACTAAGCCGACATCAGCTAATACTTTAAGTTCAAGTACAACTTCAATTTCCTCGCCTGGTTCACCTTTTTCAGATAGTTCAGGTGCTGGATTTTGTGGTGTAGCAAAGCGTGAATTTCCACGACCACCGCGGCCACCTTTAGCAATAACTGCTTGTTGTCCATGCTCCACAAGATCAGCTAAAACTGTACCACCTTCTTCAGTCATCACAACTGTACCTGGTGGAACTTTTACGATTAAATCATCTGCACCTCTACCGTGCATGTTTTTACTTTGACCATGATCTCCACGGTTTGCTTTGAAATGTCGCTTATAACGAAAATCCATTAATGTTCGTAAGCCTTCTTCGACTTCGAATATTACATTTCCTCCACGGCCACCATCTCCACCAGCTGGTCCACCATCTGGTACATATTTTTCGCGACGGAATGCTACCATTCCATCTCCGCCATCTCCGCCTTTAATAAATATCTTTACGTGATCGACAAACATCGCTTATCCCTCCTTGCTTTCTTCTATATGAAAACGCCATTTTTCAGTCGTTTTACATTCGTGAGTAATTGTTAAGCCTTGGGTCTTCATCAAGAAATCGTCGCCGAGTTCCCATTTCCCATTTGCTTCAACTGTTAACCTAAATAGATTTTCTGTACTTTCAATCCATACACGCAATTCGTGTTCAAAATATGGATTCAATTTTGGCTCTAAGAATTTAGTGAAAAGTTCTAAACTGTCTCGAATTGAAACATCCATTTCAGTTTTATAAGGCATTGTAATCTCAGTGCCGACTTCAACTTTAAATCCTGGAAAACGCCAATTGGCAGTTTGAAGCCATTCTGAGGTTTTAGGAAGTTGTAATTTAGATAACTCATAAAACACTTTACATCTTTCTGTATAGCTTGCTATGACTTCCCTTGCTTCATCCAATCGAGCAAGATCCATATTCATTTTTATAAGTTGCATTTGATTTAAGAAATCATGACGAGCATGTCGCAATGCATCGTTTACTGAAAAAGGCTTTTCAGTCATAGGTCACTCTCCATTATGCTTTTCTAATTTCTTAAGTATACCAAGAAATAGACCTGTTTTGTTGCAAAAGAAAAAGGACTGCAAACATGCAGTCCTTTGGCTGTTGAATTAAGCTTCTTGAGCTACAGGATATACACTAACTTTTTTCTTGTCGCGGCCATAACGCTCAAAGCGTACTACTCCGTCAACTTTCGCAAAAAGTGTGTCATCTCCACCACGGCCTACGTTTTCACCAGGATAAATTTTTGTTCCGCGTTGACGGTACAAAATTGATCCACCTGAAACGAATTGACCATCAGCGCGTTTAGCGCCAAGGCGTTTTGATTGAGAGTCACGACCATTACGAGTCGATCCTACTCCTTTTTTCGATGCGAAAAACTGAAGATCTAATCTTAACATCATCTGTTCCACCTCCTACTTTTTGAAGGTTATTTTTATATGCTGTGCATAATCATGTTCAATCGTTTGTAAAGAAACAATCATTGCTTGTACAAGTAATTGTACTTGCTCATTCGTTCTTGTATCCAGGTTTTGCGGGAACGAGACTTTGAAAAATCCGCCATCTTGTCCTTGCTGAATATCTGGAGTAATGTTTGTAAGTGACATGATGGCATTAACTGCTCCAAATGAAACAGCAGAAGCACCTGCACAAACTAAATCTTTTCCATGTTCAGCAAAATCAGCATGTCCCTTCATTTCAAAAGAACGAACTTGTTTTGACTGATCTTGATCAATCGTTACTTGAATCATCAATACCACATCTTTTTCTTACAGGTTAATTTCATCAATCACTAATTTTGTATAAGGTTGACGATGACCTTGTTTACGACGGTAGTTCTTTTTCGCTTTGTATTTGAAAACAGTGATTTTTTTACCACGACCGTTTTTAACGACTGTCGCTTTAACTGTTGCACCTTCCACGAAAGGAACTCCAACTTTAACATTGTCTCCACCTACAAATAGAACTTTGTCAAATGTGAAAACGTCTTCAGCATCCACACCTAATTTTTCGATGTAAATTTCTTGACCTTTTTCAACTTTGATTTGTTTCCCACCAGTTTCGATAATTGCGTACATTTTACTGCACCTCCTCTTAGACTCAGACTCGCCTTTAAATAAGGTGATCTTTTCAGATACTTAAACCTTTTAAGAGCGGTTGTAGTAGCACGGGTGCTACAAACAATAACATTAAAATATTATCACACTTGAGGTCATAGAGTCAACCGCTTTTGAACAATATCCTGAAATGCTGCTTCGTATTTACGATATTGCCATGATTTAATATTTTGATAGGCAATAAAAGCAAATATAAATACCAAGTGAATTTGTGTTGATACAAATAAAATCAAAAACAATGGTAAAAAAATAGACATCATTAATATCCATTCATACCAATTAGGAACTAATGCTAAAAGAGCTTGTCCTCCATCTAACGGAAGAATCGGTAAACAATTTAAAAACAATATTGTAAATTGGACTTGAATAAAGAAAGCTTGTCCAGGAAACGATAAGAAATTCGCAAGTAATATAAGTATGGCTGTCGTGAGTGGACCTGAAATTGCCACTAACCATTGGTGATGTTTTGGTGCCTGCCTAAAATTACGAATGATAATTTCTCCACCATACGGCATTATTGTACAAGATTTAACCGATAGGCCTGTCCATTTTGCTGCAACTAAATGTCCAGATTCATGAATCAATAATGAGACAAAAATAATCGTATAATGAGCAAATTGACCAGTTCCAATCAAAAAGAAAATGAGCGGAATTAATATCGGATGTAATCTAAATCGCATCGTGCTATTTAACGGCATCCGATATCCATTCAGTCAATGTAGATGGTTCTAAATACTGTCCATCCCGTTCTACTCGAACATACATTGATCCTGGTTGTACCTCGGCAATTAATTCGTTCGTAGCAACTGCTGTATATGGTAAATGTGAGAAGCTTTCTATAAATCCATAGGTCACAGTTTCCCCACTATCATATAAAATAGTCATGGTTTTCCCAGTTTGCTTTGTTTGACCAGTAAACAGAATTAATCCATCTTCACGAGCAACCACTTGAACTGGACTGGTATACGAAACCAGTACGCCATCTTGATAAGGTTGCATTGATTCATAGGTTTTCATTGAAGGGTGCACAGATGCCGATACTGGAATCACTTCTTCAAGTTTCTCATCAGTCATTAATGACATAATCATTTTACGTGCGTACTGAATATCTTTCCCTTCCTCAAAAAGGGAACGAATCTGTGAATTTCCACCATCACGTTCTTCAATTTGAACCATCCCAATAACTCCTATTGTTAATAGACAAGCTACGAACCACTTTTTCTGCCATCTCATCGCTCACCCCTCCTTTTAATGCACTATATGCAACAAGAAGAAAGAGCATGAATGACAAATGCCAAGTTTGATAGATTTATTAATAGACTTGAGTTAAATTAGTAAATAATACACATAAAACACTCGTTCCGCTTCAGGTGGACGCTTTCCGCGGGCGGTCCGTGAGCCTCCTCATTCGCAATGCTCACTGCGGGGTCTCACATGGACCGGCTATTCCGCCGGAGTCGCCACCTTGCACTACACTAAACAAAATATCATCTACAATAATAAAAACAAAATCGCCTGATTTTATAACATTCGCTAGTTTTGAATAAAAAGCACTAATTATAGTAATGTCTCATTGAATATGTAGACATTGTCTATCAAAAAAAGAAAAGGTGATTTTCATGAAGATGGAAGCTTCTATTGCTAATGAAGCCAGTATTTCAAAGTAGCTGTCTTGTGATGTGTTGGGCTTAAATCTTTAATAATCTAAAATCAAGTAACCGCTCTTGATTTCCCTGGAAATAAATCGGATAACAATATTTTGGTGTTATATACCAGAGCTATTGCTAAACAATCGATGTTTATATACTCGTGGTGCGACTCCTGGGGGAATTAGTACGTGCTTTATACCCTGGACTGAGCACCGCGAGGGAAGCGGCTAAGCACGTGCTCCCGGAAAGCGTACACCATAAAGATAATCACCTGCTAAGTTCTGATATAAAAAAGACCATCTCTAAGTCACTAAACGACTTAAGAGATGGCCCCGTAATAATTATTTAGCAAAGATTGCTTTGATTTTTGAAAATACACCTTTACGTTCTAAATCCATAGACATTAATGGAACCGATTCACCTAAAATACGTCGAGCAATATTTCGGTAACCTAACGCAGCCCGATTTGTAGGATCCATAACTACAGGTTCCCCTTTATTAGAAGAAGTAATGACACTTTCGTCATCAGCAACAATTCCTAATAAATCGATTGATAAATGAGTCGTAATTTCATTAATATCTAAAGCATCTCCAGATTTCATTAAATGTTGTCGAATGCGATTGATAATAAGTTTAGGTGGAGCAATATCTTCTTGTTCTAACAATCCGATGATACGGTCAGCATCTCGAACAGCAGATATCTCAGGAGTTGTTACGACAATCGCACGATCAGCTCCAGCAATGGCATTTTTATACCCTTGCTCAATACCAGCGGGACAATCAATCACAACATAATCGTAATCGCGTTTTAATTCTGTCACTAATTCTTTCATTTGTTCAGGATTAATAGCGTTTTTGTCAGTTGTCTGTGCTGCGGGTAGTAGAAATAACTTGTCATCAAAACGCTTATCTTTAACAAGTGCTTGATGCACTTTACAACGACCCTCAATAACGTCAACGAGGTCATAAATGATTCGATTTTCTAAACCTAAAACAACATCCAAATTTCTTAAACCAATGTCCGTGTCAATCAAACAAACTTTCTTGCCTTGAAGTGCTAATGCAGTTCCAAGGTTAGCGGTGGTCGTCGTCTTACCGACCCCCCCTTTCCCTGAAGTTATAACGATGGCTTCTCCCACATCAGCTTCCTCCTTTAAATGTAGATAATTGCGGTCTTAATAAACGTAATTCTTGCAAACGATCAATCGCAATAAAACCATTAGCATGTAAATAAGCACATTCCATTTCAGGTTGCTCTGATAATATGGTTAATTCATCTGTCATAATCTCAAGAGCATCAGCAATCATTAAATGCGTAGCTTCTAACCAAGAAGCAGCAATGACAGCATCTGTGTTACCGTTAGAACCTGCGTGAGCAATCCCTTTTAATCGACCAAGCACGAAAATATTTCCGCCTGCTACAATTCGACCGTTTGGATTAACGTCACCTACAACAACTAAATCACCTTCAGCTGTAACAACTTGTCCAGATCGAACAATTCCTACATACGTTTCGGATTGTCGTTCTAAAATTCGTCGATTGCTTTCTTCCACAGAAATCACATCGCTTTGAACTTTAGAAACCCGAAGATGCGGAGAAGTATGAACGCAGGCTATTAATTCTTTGATTTGTTCTTCTGAACAATATCGATGTCCCACTTGCAATAGAACCTCTGCTTGTCCTTCAATACCTTCGTCAGATACTTTGTTTTTAAGTTCTTCAACTATATCAGCGTAAGCGCATTGATCATCTAGCCGAAGCACTAGGCCGTCTTTTGTCCCTTTAATATAGACAAGTTGCTTTTTCGTCAAATGCGTCACCTCACGCGTAAAATTCGAATTTATGATGGTTGATTCAAACGTTGAATGAACCTTGCATTTATTAAATACTTAAATGCCCATCCTAGCATAATAAGAAAAATAGAATTGGCAATCATCGTTGGAATCAGTTTTCCATAAACAAAATTGCTCATGGACATATCAGTTAATCCGATTAATAAGAAAAATTGATACAAAACAAACTCAAGTAAAGCTACCAACAATAATGACAATGTGGTCGTGACCAGTAAATGTTGATGAATATATCGAACAATGAAACTCGCAATTAAACATATTAATGGATATAAAAATGAATACAATCCAATAATATCAATGTAAGTCACATCATACAATAGACCAAATACTAAACCGTAAATCATAGCTACATTCCGGCTATAGTAAATCGAGATAAAAATTAAGTACATAATTAAGAATCGAGGGACTAAAAAACGGTATTCTCCATACAATTCAATTGGAGAAAACAAGCCAAATACCGGTTCTAAAAAAAACAAAACTATGGCGATAAGAGGAACAACGAATCGAATCATGAAGGATCCTCTTCTTTTTCTGCTTCCTCTTCAACAATAACTTCCCCATCAATTCCACTTGCACTAGGCATTGATCTCTTGGCTACCATTACATGATCTAATAATGCAAAGTCTGCTGCTGGTTTGATATACGCCATTTTAGTTAAGCCAAAATCATCGGTTGTCACTTCCGTAATCTCCCCAATATATAACCCTTCAGGGAAGATTCCACCTAAACCGGATGACATTACTTTTTGTCCTGCTTTAATTTCAATATTTGAATCAATTCGTTTAAGTATCAATTCGTTTCTTTCATCATCATACCCTTCAATTAAACCGAACACTTTTTTCTCTCCATCAACTGTTACCATGGCAGAGACACGATAATTAGGGTTTTGAGTCGATAACAACTCTACTGTTGATGTAAACGATGTCGTTAAAAACACTTTACCAATTAACCCTTGAGAAGTCATGACCGCCATATTAACCTCAACACCATGAATTGTCCCTTTATCAAGTACAACTTTTTCTTCCCACTGATCGGGGTTTCTTGCGATAACTGTTGCTTGAATCGGCTCATATTTTCGAAGGTTTTCTTCTTTGTCTACAATTTCGCGTAATGTCGAATTCTCTAAAGTTAAAACATTTACGTCAGCCTGCAATTTAGCAAACTCTTCTAAACGACTTTTTAATCGTTTGTTTTCATCGTAAGTATTTAACAAAGAATCAACATTTTCGAAAACACCTGTTATGTATTGCGTCGGTTTAGAGAAAATAGATTGTCCAAAACCAACTACATCTTTAATAAATTGTTCAGGTAAAGAAGCATGATCACGATCTCTGAGAGAGAAACTGATCAAGGCCACAAGAAAAATCACCCCGACAAGCAACATGATCAATCGCTTATTCGAAAAAAATTGCGGCATTGGAGCAAACCTCCTTAATGTTTAGACTGTTGTCGAATGACATTCATATGATCTAACGCCATACCTGTACCAATTGCCACACAGTCTAAGGGATTTTCTGCGATAAAGACCGGCATACTCGTTTGGTCGCTGATTACTTTATCTAGATTTTTAAGAAGTGCTCCACCGCCAGTTAAGACGATTCCTCGTTCCATCACATCAGCTGATAATTCAGGAGGAGTTTGTTCCAACGTTTTTTTCACACCCTCAATTATTGCAGCAACTGATTCCTTAAGAGCTTCAGCAATTTCTTGTGATGTAATTTCAATCGTTTTAGGTAATCCTGTAACTAAATCACGACCACGAATTTCCATAGTCTCAATATTATCTATTACTTTAGCAGAACCGATTTCCATTTTAATAGCTTCAGAAGTTCGTTCACCAATTGTTAAATTGTACGTTTTACGAATATAACCTGAAATGGCATGATCCATTGCATCTCCAGCTACACGTACTGATTCGCTAGTTACAATCCCACCAAGAGATATAACAGCTACTTCAGTAGTTCCTCCACCAATATCAACAACCATACTACCTGTAGGTTCCCAAACTGGTAAGTTCGATCCAATTGCAGCTGCAAATGGTTCTTCAATCGTAACAGCTTCACGTGCACCCGCTTGTCTTGCTGCGTCAATAACTGCACGTTGCTCAACTGAAGTTATTCCATAAGGTACACAAATCATGACGTTTGGTTTTTTCCATGATCCGCCAGCTACTTTCATAGCCTCTTTTAAATAATACTGAATCATAGCAGTTGTGATATCAAAATCTGCAATAACCCCATCCTTCATCGGACGAATTGCAACAATCGAACCTGGTGTTCGACCTATCATATTTCTAGCATCTTTACCAACAGCGACGATATCGCCATTATTCGTATTTTTAGCTACTACTGAAGGTTCGCGTAAAACGATCCCTTTTCCTTTAATAAATACCAAAGTATTTGCTGTGCCAAGGTCAATCCCGACATCTTTTGCTCCAAATCCAAACACGTAATTTTCTTCCTTTCTATCCTTAGCCAGTTGTTCTCAGCTTACTTGAAATCATAACTTTCATTATAACGGATAAATGAAGAAAATTATAGTGTCACATGTACCCCTTTTCTTTTAAGCTAATGAATTGATGGTCACCAATGATAACGTGGTCCAATAATTCGATTCCCATAATTTTACCAGCTTCTTGTAATCTTTTCGTTACTTCAATATCTTCGGGTGATGGTGAAGGATTGCCTGAAGGGTGATTATGAGCACATATGATGGAGGCAGCAGAACGTTTTACAGCTTCTCTAAAGATTTCTCGTGGATGAACAATACTGGCATTTAAACTGCCGATAAAAATAGTTTGTCTATGCAAAACTTGATTTTTCACGTTCATGAAAAGAACAACAAAATTTTCTTGTTTTAATGATGTCATGTCTGCCATTAAAAAAGTAGCCGCATCCTTCGGTGAACGAACTGTAAATTTTCCGTCTGTTTTTTGCTGAGCTAAACGTCTTCCTAACTCAATTGCCGCTAATAATTGCACCCCTTTTGCTTCCCCAATCCCTTTAACTGCAGTCATCTCTTCAATCGTCGCAGTTTTTAGTTCGTGAAGTTGTTCAAAATAGGTTAAAACACGGTTTGCTAAATGAAGAACGGATTCTTGCTTCGTACCCGTTCTTAAAAGAATCGCGATTAATTCTTGATTAGATAAACTTTCGGCACCTTGCCTAATTAAACGTTCTCGTGGTCGATCTGCTTCATGTACATCTCGAATCATTAATGTCGGAAAGATTTCAGTTGTCATAGAATTCAACCTCGTCACCAAAGGAAATTAAACCTAAAGACTTTAGCTCTTTAAAAAGTTTCCCAATTGGTAATCCCACAACATTATGATAATCCCCTACAATCTTTTCTACAAAAAAACCTCCAGCACCTTGGATGCCATAGCCTCCTGCCTTATCTGCCCCTTCACCGCTTTCCACATAACATTGAATCCACTCTTCCGTTAATGGATAAAATTGAACATTCGTATGTTCAAAGAATGTATGACATTTTCCTGAATGAAAAATCGAAACACCTGCATATACTGTGTGAATATTTCCAGATAACCTTTTTAAATATTCACTGGCCACTTTATTATCGATTGGTTTATATAAAGGGTCTTCATTCAAAAAAACAATCGTATCTGCGCTTATAACAATGGCATCTTGATATTTTTCCGCAATCGGTAAACCTTTAGCCATCGCCGTATTACATACTTTTTCTCCAGGTGTCGCTCCAAGTATATTTGATTCATCAACCTCAACAGTTTTCACTTTAAAAGGTATTTCTAATAATGATAGTAATTCAAATCTTCTGGGTGAAGCACTTGCTAATATGAGTGGTTTTTTAGTCGTTAATTTAATATCAAACATCTCCTTTTTGACATCATACAAAATCACACAGGAAATGAAAATTAATCGTAAATGGAGATAACTTAAAAACCACAGTTTTTTAGGTATTAAAATTCAATTTTGAGACATTCATTTTGTGTTCCGTAATGTGATAATAGCTGTGCACGAACAACGTTAATTTCCTTTGAAAGCGTAGATATTGCTGCAATGTTCGACTTCCAGTCTTCAGGAATCTTAACGCTCGCCTCTACCCCTTCAAAATAAAATTTTGCACGATCTGTTTCACTAAGCAAAAGAGGTATATTTTTTAAATGATCTTCCGTACAACCAGATGCTGATAATTGAAAAGGCTTAACAAAAGAATCTTTGCTTTCTGCATTTTTCACTTCAGCTTCTACTACACTTACCGCTGACCATACATAATATTTATCCTCTGCTAAAATAACAGCTGAAGATGCTAAAGAAGGATTAGTCTGCATCAAGTTTGCCGCTGCTTCAGCCGTTGAAAAAACACCATACTGTTTTGCGTAAAAAGGAAATACGGTTTTATCATCCGTTGGTGCAACAACAGGTTCTACTTCTTCTTTTTCTTCTACAGGCGTGACTAATTCTGGTGTATCCACCTTTCGAATATCTTGCCACTGAATTAAAAGTGCAAACAAACCGATGGATACAGCTCCAATTAAAAAACCGTGGAGAAGTGCTAGTGTGTAAGAAAACTTTGAAAATGTTCTAGAAATCCGCATATGGTCACCTCATTTTTCTCCACCCTATCACGTCGCCCATAAAAAAAGACGAGACTCATGTCGTCTCGTCAAAAAAAGTTTTCGTCTTATATAAACAAATTTGTATACCATTCGAGTATTATCTCTCCATAAAAATAAACAATCAGTGCAGATGCTGCAATAGATGGTCCAAAAGGTACTGGCGTTTTCTTATCCGCATTTTTTATTTTCAATTGAATAAATCCAGCAATCATCCCAATAAAAGCAGCCAGAAATAAGGTCAGTAAGGTTGGAATCATTCCGAGCACCCAGCCAATCACAAAGAACAGTTTTATGTCCCCTCCACCCATACCACCTTTCGACAAAATGGCAATTAATAATAAAATACCAAATCCTATAAAGGCACCAACTACACTATCCCACCATGGAGTAAGTGGTGAAAGTATTCTTGATACTATTAGTAGGACACCAAAGAAAACTAGTATCTTATCAGGAATTAACATATAAGCTAAATCTGAAACGGTGATGATGACTAACATGGAAATGAAAAGGAGAGCAACGATAAGTTCTTTAGAGAACCCTAGTTTTAAATAGGCAACGGAAAATAGGATTCCCGTACATAATTC
Source organism: Paenisporosarcina quisquiliarum (assembly GCF_043641925.1). GTDB lineage: Bacteria > Bacillota > Bacilli > Bacillales_A > Planococcaceae > Paenisporosarcina > Paenisporosarcina quisquiliarum_A. The sequence continues at coordinate 50,523 of NZ_JBHZRU010000002.1, read as the reverse complement.
CATCACCGGGTAGATCCAGTGAATTTTTTGTCCACAACTACGACATTTTCCATTTAGAAAAATATAAGAAAATACGGGAACCAAATCTAAAATTGTTAATCTCCTTTTACAATTTGAACATGTTGAAGGAGGACTAACAATTGACTGTTTTTTTGGAATCCTTAAACCAACTACATTAAAAAATGAACCAAATAGTAATCCATATAAGAAAAAGAATATGGAAATTGTGATTGTCATAAAAAACCTCAATTCTTTAATAGGAAGGGATTCGTAAAACTTCTCCGACAAATACGGTATTCACTTTTTTATTATTCGCTTTCATTATGATGGTTTCGCCATTTCGATTGCCGTAATAATCCATCGAAATTGAAAACAAGGTTTCCCCATTTTTAACAACATGACTTTTTTCAGCAGGTTGTTGTGATGCTGCAGGTTGTTCTGTAACCTCTGAAGGAGGATCTAAAACTACTTCCTGTTCAGTTATTTCAGATACACTTGGATCACTTGCAGAATTGTTACTACCTTCTACGGAACCAACCGTTTCTTTTACTTCTGTAACATCATGTAAAGGATTCATTTTCTCCGCTTCTTCTGAAGACGCAGGATTATCCATCTTTATCGGTAAATTGATATCAGGAGCATAATACGTCACAAGTTGAATGGAATAGTTAAATAAATCTTCCATTGGACCTACTCTCTCTTCTCCTTCACTAAATCCTGTAAACGCAAATGTTTCAATGGAATAAATTCGATTTAGCTTTTCCATTTCTTCTAGAAACAGCAACATACTCTCATAATCTTTCGATTGAATTTCAAGCTCAACAACAATTGTTTTTAAATCAGGAGGAGCTGTAACTGGTTGCGTTTGTTGGACTGTGTCATCGCTAGTATTAACCAATTCTGTATCTGTTTCAGATGGTGAACCATCTTCATTTTCAACATCAGTGAATTGTTCATTTATCAAACCATCATACTGAAATACAATTGAGTCTAATATTGTGTCAGAGACTAAAGCCGATTTTTCCAAGTCTAATATAATGGATTCTTCTTCTCTAGTAATCGGCACTTTTTGGGTCAAAAGGGCAACTTCACTCTCTGAAAAGGAAACAGCTTCTTCATTCACTGGCTCACTAACTTCAGTTTTTAGACTTTGTGTTTTTAATAGCTCGATACGATCATTTGCTGGTCTTACTAATAAAAAATAAAATAAAACGCTTAAAATAAATAATGCACTAAACACACCTATGATCACTTGCCAATGTTTTCGTTCAAATACAATCATGGAGACCCCTCCTGTTCGGAATCAAGGTCTTTCAATGCAACTTGATTTAAAAGAATTGAATACACTGCAATCGTCCTAGGTTGAACAAATGTTTCTTCATTAACAGCATTTTCTTGGGAAAGCGTATCTTTGGTAACGGATAAAATTCTCGCCTCATTTATGAATGGGGATTGTTGAATCGAAGTTAAATAGAAAGCTGCTTCAGCATGCGTATCAAATTGAACCTCTAACTCAATTGAATTATCACTAAATACATAAGAGGTGAAATACCCACGAACTGGTAGTTTTTTTGATAACTCTACTAGTATTGCAAGTTTAGAATACGGCTGAGTTGATGCCCATTCTACTGCGGATTCATAACGATCAAATTCTACCACCACAGGATCCTCTTCCGTTGCAACTGGAATTGACACTTGAGATGCAATTAAATTCTCTAAGTTCTCAACTTGTTGTTGTTTTTCATGATAAATCGACCATAACCAGGCAAATAGACACAATAGAAGAATCACTAAAAAAACCGAGATAAAAAGCCATTCTTTCGGTCTAGTTTTAGTTTGTATGAGATTGATATCGACATGTCGCATATGTAATACCCCTTTTACTTCCAAGAAAGGCCAACTAATTCTGCAAATGAGTCTGGAATCTTATACCCTGTCTTCGTTCCCCAAGATTGTTTATGTAAGAGAAAAGCATTGATGTCTTCTGAATCTGAATAACTTTCTTTTAACTCAACTAAATGAGGATGATCGCCTGCTAAACAAATCGTGTCGATTTTTTGTTTACCTTGTTGTAAATTGAATTGATAAAATGACTGTAATCGTTCAATTTCTTTTTTCATCATATTCATATGTTCGGTAAACACGACATCTTCTTTTGGGACTTCTATGTATTGAAAACCTGTTCTTGATTCAAAAGCCGTATATTCAGTTGGTGGAGCTAACGTAAATGTTCTAACATAAACCGGTTCATGATTGTGGAACATACTTAACTGAACTCCATCTAACTCCGCATGAATTAATAATATATTCTGTTCTTCAGTTAAATGAAATTGTTCTTGGAATAAACGATAGAGGTTTAAAAATGGAACATCCATAACGATTGGCCGTAGTTTTGACTTCTTAAGTAAGGCCACCATTTTATTGACACCTTCTTCCGGAACAGCCAATGCACGAACCTCTCTCTCTCCATCAACTTCTTCAGTCCCAACGATTTCAATAATAGGATCTTGAAAAGGAAGTTGGAATGATTCACCAAGCGCCATATATAAACTACCTTTTAACTCTTCAACCGGAATACTCAGCGGCAATTTTGTTGAACGAAGTAATAATTCATGTGAGGAAAAGGAGACGTATGTTTTTAATCCTGCCAATTTATATTGTTTTACAACCGAAGTTAAAGCACGAACCAATTGTTCATCTTGAATAATTTCACTTTTGTCAATCCAACCATCTTCAATAATACGTTGAATCGCATGCGTATATTGGTGTTTCCGATTGCCGACCAAAATACGGATATATCGTTTCGTGAATGTAATAAACACTGCTGCATGATTTCCCCAATATGTCGACAATCTTTGTCACCTCTAATTCTATGTATATGTATGTATTAACTATAATAATAGCCCCCTGCTTAAAAGCAAAGGGCTATTTATATCAGATAGTTATGGAGTTGGGTCTGCTCCAGCATTTATTTCGGTTTCTGTTTTTTGGTAATAGTAAGTTTTTGCTGTGGTTTCATCGCTCTGTAGTGTAATTAAATATTTTGCTCCAGTACTATTTGAAGCCGGAGTATATGCAACAAAAGAACTTGATTTATAAGTTTTGCCATCAACTGATGGATCTGCAGGAAGACCATCTAATACTCCTGCTGCAACTAATTCATCTAAAGAAATTTGGTTGTTAGTATCAAGCATTGTTGATGTTACTTCACCACTAACAATACCTAATTTAGCAGCATTTATAATCAACAAAGCATTTGAACGATGTGCATCATCTTTAGAATTATTAATAATATTCCCAATTGCCGGTACAGCGATTGCTGCAATAATTCCTAGAATTACGACTACTGCTAATAGTTCAATTAGCGTTAACCCTTTTTGATTTTTTAAGTGCTTTAACCATTTTCTCATCTAAATCTCTCCCCTAAATGTTTTCAATGGGTGGGTGCACTATTTGCTCAAAATTACCCAAGTGCCCACATACAGGTAATTTGTCCTTGCGTCCATCATTCTTCCTATTACCTATATTATCGGTTAGTAAACAATTATTTCAAGTCGAAATATGTCGAAAGTTATAAAATTATTGAACTTCAGATAAAATCGAGAACATCGGTATCATGATAGATGCCACAACTCCTCCGATAACGACAGCTATAAACAATATAAGCATAGGCTCTAACAATGTTTTCAATTGTTCTGCACTTTGATCGACTTCTTGTTCATAAAAATCTGCGACTTTATCTAACATAAAATCAAGAGTACCTGACTTTTCTCCTAAAATCATCATTTGGGAAACAAATGGTGGCACGGCCCAATGTCCTACAAATGGTTTAGCAATTGAATTCCCTTCTTGCACACTTACACTTGCCTCTCTCAATAATTTTTCAATTACAACGTTTCCTACTACTTTTTGAACTATTTCAAGCGCTTGCGTTACTGGAACACTCGATTCATATAGCGTACTAAGTGTGCGTGTCATTCTCGCGAGAATTGCTTTTTTCATGAGAGGACCAAACACAGGAATTTTCAATATTAAAGAGTCAATTTTATAACGGACAGTAGATTTATTTTTAACCGTTTGATAAACGAATATCAAAATTGTGATAACAAGTATTAACATCCACCAATAGGTTGTTACAACTGAACTTAATGACAAAAGTAATTGAGTTGACCAAGGAAGTTCTGCTCCAAATGATGAAAACATTCCTGCAAATCGAGGAACAATGAATCCAATCATAAAGACAATGACCAATATCGAAACCGCTAACAAGACAAGTGGATAGGTCATTGCTGATCTCACTTTTTGACGAGTCGTGTGAGATTTTTCATAGTACAGGGCAAGTCGATCTAAAATTTCATCGAACTGCCCACCTGCTTCACCTGCACGTAACATATTTGAAAAGAGAGTTGGAAAAACTTTCGGGTGTTTGGAAGCAGCTTCTGAGAAGGGGTAACCCTCCCGTAAGTCATCTAATATTTCCCCAAGAACAATTTTCATTTTTTTAGATGTAGATTGATCTTTTAAAATTGATGTTGCGTCCAAAATTGTAATTCCAGCTTTAATCAAAGTAGAAAACTGTCTAATGAATATAACGAGTTCTTTAAAAGGTATGGATTTTTCCAATAAAGGAATCTCCGTGTAAAGAATCCCTGTTTTTTCTTCAATTTTCTTTGTAGAAATACCTTTAACCATCAATTTTTGTTTTGCATCGGTTATTGAAGTAGCTTTAATATTACCAGCAATCACTAATCCTTTTCGATCTCGACCTTCATATCCATAGTATCCCATTAAATCGTCTTCTCCGATAAATATGGACTAGCACTATCAAAACTAACTTTTTCTTCTTTAACCAAACGTTCTATTTCTGACTCCATTGTTCTCATTCCAATATTTCTACTAGATTGCATAACCGAAGTAATTTGATGAATTTTCTCAGTACGGATTAAATTCTTTACAGCCGGTACATTTAGTAACACTTCAAATGCCCCAACACGACCCTTCCCTTCCTTTTTAGGGAATAATCGCTGAGAAACAACTGCTTGCAGAACAGATGCAAGTTGAATTCGAATTTGCGGTTGTTGACTAGGTGGAAAAACGTCGATGATTCGATCAATGGTCATTACTGCACTCGTCGTATGCAAAGTTGCAAAAACTAAATGCCCCGTCTCAGCAGCGGTAATTGCCGTAGAAATGGTTTCTAAATCTCGCATTTCTCCAACTAAAATTACATCTGGATCCTGTCTTAAAGAGGCTCGTAAACCAGATGAAAATGACTTCGTATCAAAACCTACTTCACGCTGATTAATCATACAGGTTCCATGACTATGTAAATACTCAATTGGATCTTCAAGTGTAATAATATGTTTTTTCATCGATTGATTCATTTCCGATATCATTGAAGCCAATGTCGTTGACTTACCAGAACCAGTGGGCCCAGTCACTAAAACTAACCCTTGGGGACGAGTTGAAATATCTCGAAGGACTGGTGGCAATGATAGTTCATCATAAGTAGGTATATGTGTTGGAATCACTCGAAAAGCAAGACCAATACAATCCCTTTGATGATAAGCGTTTACTCGAAAACGCGAAACGCCAGGTAAGCCATGTGAAAAATCAATTTCCCCTTTTTCAATAAACTTTTCCCACATTTCATTAGTCAGAATGGATCGGGTCATCGTTTCAATATCCTGTGGTTTTAAAACATCTTGTCCAAAACGCTTCAACTCACCATCTAATCTCATAATAGGTGGCATACCGACGGTCAAATGTACATCAGATGTCCCGAGATCGAATGCAGCTCGAAGTAATTGACTTAGTTGTTCATTCATACCAACGTTCCCTTCTTAATTCACTTTCGCGACTTTTAATACTTCTTCTAAAGTAGTGAAACCTGCTTTAACCTTTAATAACCCATCGTCAATAAGCGGAATCATACCTTGTCTCATGGCTTCTTTTTGAATGTCAAACATACTTGCTTCATTAAATAAAAGGTCACGTATTTTTTCATCTAATATAAACATTTCATGTAACGCAATTCGGCCCTTATAACCTGTATTTAAGCATTTACTGCATCCAGACCCTTTATAGATTTTTTCAATTCCGATAAAACGTTTGTCAAACACCACTTTTTCTACTGCAGATGGAATGTGTTCAACCCTACAATTTTCGCAAATTTTTCGAACTAATCGTTGAGAAATGACGCCATTTAATGCGGATATGACTAAGTATGGCTCAATATTCATATCAAGTAGACGTGGCACACTGCTAATCGCATCATTTGAATGCAGCGTACTCATAACAAAATGTCCGGTTAATGCTGCTCTAATAGCGATTTCAGCCGTTTCTTCATCACGAATTTCTCCGACCATTATTATATTTGGATCTTGCCTTAATATCGCACGTAAGCCACTAGCAAAAGATAAATTAATTTGTGGATTAACTTGAACTTGATTGATTCCTTCTATCTGATACTCAACAGGATCTTCGATCGTTATGATATTGGTTGTGTCTCGATTAATATGTTGCAGAGCGGAGTACAAAGTCGTTGTCTTACCTGAACCAGTTGGTCCAGTTAATAAAACCATTCCCGAAGGCTGCTCCACCATTTTTATAAATGCTTGTAAATAACGTTTATTAAAATCTAATTGGTTCATTGGTTTAATCGCTTTGTTTTTATCTAAAATACGTATAACGACTTTTTCTCCATTAACGGTTGGTAAAATCGAAACACGTAAATCGATAATTTGTTCACTTTGAGTAAGCCTAATTCGGCCATCTTGGGGTAATCTCGATTCCGTAATATTCAAATTAGCCATGATTTTTAAACGTGCAATAAGTGACGCGAATTGGGATGCTTGGAGAACTCGATCTGTTTTCAATAAGCCATCCACACGATATCTGACATGTATTTTATCTTCAAGTGGATCAATATGTATATCACTCGCACCTAGTGCTAAACCTTGCATAAATAATTGATTGGTTAGTCTTATGGCAGGTGCTTCTTCTTGACTTTCATCGTCTAGTCTACTGGAAGTTTCAACATGTAAATCTTTATTTACTTGTGAAAATTTATCAATTGATTCTAAAATATCATTTTTTGACGATATAACAGGCATAACAGTAAAACCTGTCCGCAATTCAATATCATCAATTGCTACAAAATCTAATGGATCAGCCATAGCAACTTTCAATTGAATTCCATTTTTTTCGATGGGCAATGCAAAGTTTCTTTTGCAATACTCTACACCCAAAAGTCCCAATAAGGTTTCATCTATTGGAAATAAATTCAGTGAAACATGAGCAATCCCAAGCTGGAATTCAAGAACCTCGATTAGTTGTTGATCAGTAAGAATGCCCCTCTCTAAAAGTGCATCACCAAGACGTTGATCTGCTGACTTTTTTTCAAGAGTTTCCATTAATTGTGTTTCAGTAATAATATTTGCACTAACTAAAATATCTCCTAAGCGTTTACGCTCCAAATTACTCACACACCTTCCATTGGTAAAAGTGTAGTATACTTTCTAGTATATAAGATTCATGAAGTAAATAGATACATAGAACTTAAAAGGATGATTGAAATGCAAAAATCCATCAAGAATGAACAAGGTTTAACGTTAATCGAAGTTCTAGCCTCGATCGTTTTACTTTCAATAGTGATTGTGTCTTTTCTATCATTATTTCCACAAATCACTAACTTCAATAAATCGACTGAAGAGAACTTACAAGCTGCAGCAACTGCTAAGGAAGTTCGGGTTTTAGTGAAAGAAAAATTCACTAATTTCGACTCACCTTTACTGCTAAATGTTTTAGAAAGTGAAACTATTGAAATCTCGGATACTACTATTGAATACAAGGGCACTTATAATAACTTCCCAGTTGGCGTAATTATATGGAAAAATAAAAAAGATGTTTCAGGGGAATTTGAAGATTTATATCAGATGAAAGTCTCTGTATACAATGAAAAGAGTAATGAAATTAGTTATACATACGGATATATATCAAACAGGAAATGAGCGAATAATTAATGGTACAAAACGAAAAAGGAGTAACATTAATAGAATTGCTTGCTGCCATAACAATTTTCGGCATTTTTTCAACTATTATTTGGGCATTTTTCTTTCAATCATTTCACGCGAACAATGTTGAATTGACAAAAAATAGTCTTCAACAAGAAGCAAATTTAATAATAAATACTTTTCAAGAAGTTCATAGGAATTCCGAAAGCTATTTAATTGTAATAGATGCCGACTTTAAGACACTTGAAATTACACCAGATTCTGAAGCGAGTTATCTTTTCAATAAATCAGGGGTACTATATGAAATTTCATCAACAAATTCATTTGAATCAGGTGATCGGATATATCCAAATAATTTCGACTTTCCAATGACACTAATTTTAACTAGTTCTGAAAACAATAATTTGCAAATTAAAATTCAAACCGTATTTTCAAAAATTAAGTAAGGAGTGTTTTCATGAAATCGATATCAAATCAAAATGGTTATACACTCCTCTTAACTCTACTTCTAGTTGTAATCATATCTGGATTTATAGGCACTTTATCATTTTTAACATTAACTCAACAAAAGCAAGTTGAAAAAACGGATGATAGATTGCTTCTTTCTGACATTACAGATATGGGAGTTGAAGCCTACAAAGCTCAAGTGTTAAATCTTTTTTTTGAAGAAGTAAATAAGGCTAAGCTCGAGGTGTCCTTATTGGAAAAAGATTTAGATTTTGAAAAAAACGCAAACGATATTGAAGATTACGCTTTATTAACTATCAAAAATAAAATATTAAACTTAACGAAATATCCTCCCCCAATCTCTGACAATATAAAATATCAACTTGATAAAGAACCAATAATTACTGATAGCGGTAATAACCTATTAGTAACTATGTATATCTCAGGTTTAGTAAATAATAAAACAGAACAATATTTAGTTAAATTTAAGTTACCAAACAATATTTATAATATTACGGTAACCAAAGATGGTTCTACTGGCGAAAGTAACGAATCATTTGTAATACCACCCAATTTTGAAGATACCCTGCCTACACCATTCCCACCAACTGAAAATGATCTTTGTCCATCCAAAAAGAATGAATGGTTCTCAGGGATAATCTGTAATTCCTCAAGTCCTTTTGATATTGATTATTTATATAATTCTACTGTTTATTTAACCAAAAGCTCAACATTTTCTAATGCAAATAATAATAATTATGGAAAATCAACTTTATATGTAAATGGCAATTTAAATATGAGTAATCTAAATTCAAACGGAAATATTTCTTTTTATATTAAAGGAGAAGCTGATTTTGATAATTTAAATAATGCTGAAAATGTTATCATTCAAGGAACTGATAATGCGTCATTTAACAATTTAAATAACATCAATAGTTTATCCATAATGTTAAATGGTTCGGGTTCATTTCATAATATTGGCGGGCAAAATTTCACACTTTACACAAAGGGTGATGCAAGCTTTGGAAACATTAATAACTTATCTGAAAGTAATATAGAAGTGAGAGGAACTACTGTATTTAATCAGAACATACAGTTCAAAAATGTAAAAAGTCACCATGTAGATTCTTCATTAGCTCAACAAATTCAGTTGGATAATACAATAATGATTTTTGAATCATCTCTTTCTCAAAAAGGTGCTTTTCAATTAAAAAATAATTCAAAGGTATGTATTCGTAATTCGTCCTCATTAGGTATGCTTGATATAGATGCAACAAGCAAATTTTATATCAAAGACACTTCATCGGTGACTTATTCACTACAGGGAGGATCTAGACTACCTATTATTTTAGATTCAACAAAATTCGAAGAGTTTTGTACTTTAGGTTCTTCAGGTGATTCAGAAGGACAAAACTATGAAGTAGAGCTAGATGGTTCAATTAATCTCATTTCAATTGAAAATCAGATAGAATATGATATTCAAAATTAAGGGAAGTGCCAAATCGGCACTTCCCTTTTATTTTGTATTTTTAGTTTGATCTTCTTTAAGGATTTCATCTGAATCAGATTCTGTTGACGTTCCCCCTGGAGGAATAATTGGTGTTGGGTTGGGCGTTACTCCACTACCTCCTCCAATAGGAACACTAGGAGTCGGAAATCCATCAACTGAATTATTATTTGTTCCTTCTCCTGTTGACGAATCATTTGAGGTAGGAGGCGTCATTTCAGTTGCTTTGACTTCATGTCGATATTGTATTTCGTGTTTAGGAAAATATAAATCGTTTGCTACATGGAAGGTTGCTTTTTTCTCTCGATTCAAAAATACGGTTCGAGTTAACTTAACCTCAACACCTTCGACCCCCTCATCTGTTTTCTGAGGAACAGATTTTTCAATGGTTTGGATTTGAACGCGATAAGGCAAAACTTTTCTCTTAAGTGGGTCTAGATCAATTTCAATACCTACATCGGGCCCACTGATTTTAACTACCAGTTGATTACCTGATTGTGTTGTTTCTATATTTAAAGGAAACCCATACACATTCTCAATTACAAAATCTTTATTATCATCAATAAAAGCCTCAAATCCTGCTTGAATTTTAAAAGGATTGGTTTGACTAATATTTCTTTCCAAAATCTGAAAAGGACTTTCTAAAGCTGCCTTATATATCGTTGAAGCCAAAATGGTTTTGAATTCATCTGAATAAAGTCCTTCAGGTTCAGAAATGAAAATATCATTAAGTGAAAGAGATTGATTAGGTTCTACTTTAATAGTTGTATGCTTTCGAATCCAACTAGATATACTAGCATCGCTTAATGAAAACGGCATGGATGCTTGAGCAATTTCAGATACACCAGTTTCTTGTGGATTTATGTATGAAGTTAAATTAAAGTTTCCGCTATTTGGTTGTAAGTCGGTTGCAAAAGATAAAATATCTTGTTTAAAGTTGACGAAGTCTACTATATCTTCTTGTCCTGTAAAACCTAATTCTAATAAATGATCATTCCATAAATTCTCATTTAAATTAACTTGCATCTGATTCCTTTGTCCATTAAGAGCTGTGTTCACAGAACCTTGGACGTCAAACGTTAAAGTTTCGGGATCCATCTTTGCGCTTTCAAATAGAAATTGGGTGGCTATTTGATTTTTTTTCTTCCAATCATTCGTTTTCTTAGATAAGAGTTGTAAAGACTGCTCCTTATTTAAACCAGACACATCAATGGGACCAATCCAGGAATTTTCTTTAAAATGAGTAAAAGAATCAGGGTTTAGTACGGCTTTTGTTAAGCTCGTGAAAGAAAATGTCCCCGCAAGTAAAATAATTCCTACTATAAGAGATAGAATGAAAAATTGAAGACTATTCTTTTGAGCCATTTTTTCCACTCCCGCTTTGATTAAAATATCCTTCTGACAAATCTTCATATCTTGAATTATCCAAGTCACCTATGTTTTCAAATGAATTTTCTTTTATAGCATCAGCACTAATTTTTTCATTATCGAATAAGGATTGAAGTCTTTTTTCCATCCATTGATCAGATAGTTCATCGTTAAAAACTATTTGATTTTCTTGTTTTATATCGTCTTCACTGTCAAATTGATAAAGTATTTTTTCTTCCCTGATCTCATTAACTTCAATGTTTGTTTCATCTTTATATTTGATTTCATCTGATGATGCTGCAACTTCATATTCACCTAGGTTAATATCACTATGCATACCTTTCAAATCTATTACACTTTGAGGACTTTGTGATTCAACAAAATGATCATCTTTTGATTTGTGGTAAAGCATATGGTCATCTACTGACGATAAATTCTCTAAATTAGTTCCTTCGATAACTGATAGTTCCTTAAATCTTTTTCTTCTTGATGACGAAGCCTTTTTATTTGTAGTAGTTTCAAGCCACATACGTTTTTTGCCAATTAATAATGATAGTGAACCTATAAGTAACAGGAAAATTCCAATCCCGATTAATGGTGAATAAAGATTGGCCATTAATGAACTAAGAACAAATGCAAGAGTAGTGATAATTAGTAAAACACTTAAACTAATTTTATTTGAAATAATAGGTAGAACATAAATAAATAAACTTAAAATAATAAAACTAATCGTTAAACCTATTGCAAATGTCATATTGGGCACCTCACTTCACTATTAGTATACCGTTTAAATTAATGAATAAGAAAGAAAAGACAGGCATTTTCCCTGTCTTTTCTCGAATTTATTTAATATATTCAGCAACTCGATTTCGTCCAGCTCGTTTGGCACCGATGTAAAGTGCTCGATCGGCGTTTCGAATGAGTGCCATTGCCTCATCACAATCTTCAGGCGCAGTTGATACTCCTATACTTGTTGTGATTTGCACTTTCGTTAGATCACGTTTTTCACCTAAGTCTGTGCGTATTTCAAATGGTGTCGACTCAATCAGTTCTCTCAAGTCTTCCGCAAGTTTCAATGATTGTTGCTTCGAATAATTTGGCAACAAGACCACAAACTCTTCCCCACCGTATCTAGCAATAATGCCTTTATCCCCAATTTCTTTCTCAATGAGTCTCGCAAGCCCATACAAAATGTCATTTCCACTTTGATGGCCGTATGTATCATTGATACTCTTGAAATGGTCAATGTCCATCATCATTAGTGAAAGCTGTCGAAGGTTACCATTTAACAAATCATTCATCCTTTTCTCTAATTCTTGATCAAAATAACGATAATTATAAAGTTTAGTTAACCCACAACGTTCACTCTTCGATACAGCATCTTGCACAAATCTAGCTTTCTCAAGTGATACGGCAAAATATGAACAAAGTAGATTTAAAATCTGTAATTGATGTAATTCAAACGCATGCTTTTTACGTGAGGCAATCATTAAAATGCCTTCTACTTTTTGATTTCGACTAATAGGGACGGCAATTATACTCTCGGTCTTGTGTGGAAGAAACTCTGCTTTAATATCTTTCCATTCTGATTTCTTCGAGAAAAATATGGATTTGTCTCTCTTAAACACAATTCCAGGAATACTTTTCGATAATACTTCATGAGAATGCTCCAACTTCTTTTCTTCACCACGTTCAATGGCTCTCATCACGTAAAATTTGTCATCTTTAAAATCAATTATATAAAGATAATCTAAAGGCAACATTTCGCCGATATTTTTCACGAATAAATCGATAATCGTTTCGGAACTTAGTCGATCTGCCAATTCATGTCCGATTTTACTTGCGCGACCTAAGTCGTCATTTACTAAAGCTGAGTTATTGTACATACGTAACACGAGGGTAATCATTAAAAATGGTAGACCTAATAATAAAAACGCTATTTGGCCAACATGGATTTGTAATAAATACAGCGTAATACCAAAAGGCAAGGTAATGATAAGACCTGTGTAATCCCAAAACACGTCTTTTTCCCAGAATTTTCGATCTTTCACTTCAAGTTTCACATAAAAATGCAATATGATATGATTCACTATTACTAATGTTATTAAGTAAATACAGCTATAAATTAAAATTTCGGATAGATTCGTGCTCCCTACCTCGTATCCTAAATACATGACAAAGCTGCCTGTTATAAACGAAATGGCAAAAAACATAAATGAGTTGAATAGTACACGATGAAAATCAACAATTTGAAATTTCATACGATACATCAACGGAATGATTGCAATTTGGGTAATAATCATTTCGACAAAAAGTCCATATGTTAAAAATGTCGCAAGATTGATCCATTGGATTAAAAAAATCGTAGTTCCCGCCACTTTAAATGGAAAAATAACTGTTAATAATGCTATTGCAATATAAGCTAAAACCAATGTCCACTCGACTGACGATGGTGCGAAATTTATATAGGAAAAATAGAGACCAATTGGGACGGTTACAAACCACAATATCCAAATATTGATTTTTGCTTGTTTCGATATGTTCATATAAGCCCCTTTCAAATTGGTACATTTTATCTAGTTCGTAGTTCATCGTATCAAAGATTGAAAGTTTTGTCATTACTGTTTTCTAAATATTCGTAAACATTTTTAAAGCTTTTTTTCGAATATTTGCTAGTAAATATAAGGAACCTGTTACTATTATCTTACTATTTCCGGAAAATATTTTTTCGATTTCTACGATAGGGTCTTTAGTCACACTTTTAATAGTAGCGTTACTTAAATTTAGCAAATTTCGCGCACTCATCGCTCTCTCATCTGGGAAATCAACGAAGGTAAATTTTGCATCAATCTCCTCTAAAATGCTTAAAATCTCTACTGCATTTTTGCCTTTTATTAACCCAACAAAAAAATGAATCGGGTCATTAGGAAACTCTTTTTTAATCGTGTCTACTAAAACTCGAATACTTGCTGGATTGTGAGCACCATCTAAAATAAGTTGATTGTTTATTTTTTCAAATCTACCTTGCAATGAGACATTTAGAAGTGCATCTCGAATTTTTGTTTCATCGACAGTTTTATTTTTCATTTTTAACAAATAAATAATCGCACGGATTGCAATGGCTCCATTTAAAAGCTGATGTTGCCCTTTCAATCCTATTTGAATTCCATCCATCTGATTTCCTTCAAAATCTCGATAAACATCTTGTTTTAACATAAAATCTTTAGATTCAATCCAACAAGTCGTTTTTTGTTTAGCACATTCTTCTTTCATTACATTTAAAGACTCATCATCTAAATTTCCAATAATGACTGGTACCGCTTGCTTTATAATCCCTGCTTTATGATAGGCTACTTCACTTAGGGTTGTCCCTAGGAATTGCTCATGCTCTATCGCAATACTTGGAATAATGGATAGTAAAGGAGTTACTACATTCGTACTATCAAATCTCCCCCCCATACCCGCTTCCACTAGCACAATATCAGCTTCAAATTCCTCAAATGCCATAAAAGCTAAAACGGTTAAGAGTTCGAAATCTGTTAAAAAACCACTTAAACCAGCTTGTTTCACTTTTTTAAATAAAAGATCTAATTGAGTTTCGGAAATATACCGACCATTTAATTGAATTTGATCATGGACGTCAAAGAAACATGGGGAATAAAAACAGGCTGTCTTCAACCCATGCACAGATAACATCGCTTCCATCATCGCAATTGTAGAACCCTTGCCATTTGTTCCAGCCACGTGAATAATATGTAAATTCTTATGAGGGTCCCCTACTTTTTCAAGTGCCTCAATCATTCGATCTAATCCAGGTTCAATTGTATTTCTACTCTCCACTTCCCAGCGTTCTTTATACTCGTTAAATTTAGCAATCATGATTTTTTCCTTTCTGAGACTTATTTGATTAAGCACCTAAATTAAAAAGAACCCCACCTTGTTTAAAAGGCAGGGGCAATATTAAAAAATTTCTACATGTGCTTTTTGTTTTAAATAAGGACGTGCTAACGACATAAAATATAAAGAACCCGTTACAACAACCACACTTTGATCATTAACTTTTTGCAAAGTCTTTTCCAATGCTTCTTGCCAATTCAATTCTAATTCCTTGTGCGGGTGTTTTGATGCTTCATAAATGTATGTTCCTGAAGCAGCATTCTTTAAATGAATCTCTGTAATCATGACGCTTGTTGCCACTTCATCGATCATGTTCAGAACCGATTTAATGTCCTTATCATCTAGAGCTGTAAAGACAACATGGATCTCTTCAGTAAGGTAACGTTGTTTTAAAGTTCTAATAAGTACTTCCATTCCCGCTGGATTGTGTGCACCATCAATGATTACATTCGGCAACACTTCTTCAAAACGAGCAGCCCAACTTGATGTTGCTAATCCTTGTCGGATGTTTTCTTCTGAAATAGTAAAGCCATATAAGCTATTAAGCAAAAGAACAGCCGTTATTGCAAGCGACGCATTTTCAATTTGATGATGTCCTGCCATTTTTATGGTTAACTCTTTCAATTGCATATCATTTAATTGATAAGTAAAGTGTTGAACTTTTATATTTTGAGTCACATCTTCAATTATAAAATCTTTATATAATTGAAAAATTGGAGATTGTTCTAATTTAGCTTTTTCTTCAATAACTTGTACTGCTTGGCTATCTTTAACTGCGCTTATTACAGGAATTTCAGGTTTAATAATTCCGGCTTTTTCACGCGCAATCGCTTCTATTGTATCGCCTAAAATTTGTGTATGATCTAAAGAAATCGAAGTTATTATTGATAATAATGGAGTTAATACATTTGTCGAGTCAAATGTGCCGCCTATTCCTGTTTCGATTAGGGCAATGTCTACTTCCATATCTCGATAATAGACAAATGCAATGACTGTCAGGATTTCAAAAAAGTTGGATCCTTCTCCAACTTGACCTTCTTGAAGGTATGGATAAATATCATTCATATATTGGATTAACTGATCATCTGTAATCATTTGATTGTTGATCATCATTCGTTCGTTGACAACTTCTAAATGCGGAGAAATAAAGCTTCCGACTCTCAATCCTTCAGCCATTAGGATTTCTTTTAAAGCATTTAAAGTGGAACCTTTGCCGTTAGAACCTGCAATATGAATCGAGCGAAACTGTTCATGTGGATTACCCAATGCTGATAAAATCGATCGAATTCGACTTAATCTACTATTACGTTCCGTTTTTTGGTTCATGTTATAAATGTATTCAGTTACTTGATCAACAGATATAAACACATTGGTCACTCCTCAATCTCAATATTCTCAGAATTTCCGAGAATTCAATTTATTCTATCACGTTCTCTCGAATAAAAGATATCACTTCTTAAAAGAAAAATGTCCCAAATTATAAAACTTGGGACATTATATCCAAGGTAACTTGTGCTTGAGACCATTTTGACGAGTAAATGCATAAAGTTGACGAGTAAAATCGAAGAAGTGACGAGTAATCATCAAAAGTTGACGAGTAAAACGCCGGAAGTGACGAGAAAACGCGTCTAAAGCCATGCCCCCAGAAATCGTCTGTCCTAATTGAAATCAACCTTCATTCCAAGTCCATATAAAAATGCCCCAAACACAAAAGTTTGGGACATTCACTAAAATTAAAGATTTTTAAGCTCAGCTAATCGTTTTTCAACAGTTGCATACTTTTCAAGATAATCTTGTTCTTTTGCACGCTCTTCAGCAACTACGGCATCAGGAGCTTTTGATACGAATCGTTCGTTCGATAGTTTTCCTTGAACGAGTTTAACTTCTTTTGCCCATTTTTCTAATTCTTTTTCTAATCGAGCTGTCTCTGCCCCAATATCAATTAAACCTTCTAATGGTAAGAATAGTTCAGCTCCTGAAACGACACTCGACATAGATTGACCAGGTGCTTGAATATCTTGACCTAATACAAGTGGCTCAGGGTTACAGAACTTCTCCAAATACATTGCATTTTCTTCTAAGATCACTAATGTTTCTGCATCTTTAGTTGAAATAAACAATGGCACTTTTTTGCTCATTGGCGTTTGAACTTCTGCTCGGATTGTACGAACTGCACGAATTATATCAGAAAGTAATTTCATACTAGATGCTTTTTTACTGTCCGTTAATGATTCATTAACCGTTGGCCATGCGGCAATCGTAATAGATTCACCTTCGTGCGGTAGGCTTTGCCAAATTTCTTCTGTTATGAATGGCATAAACGGATGTAGTAAACGCATCGTATTGTCTAATACGTAAGCCAATACCGATCTTGTCATCTTCTTCGCTTCTTCATCTTCACCGTATAATGGCAATTTCGCCATTTCAATATACCAATCACAGAAATCATCCCAGATGAAGTTATACAAAGCACGACCTACTTCACCGAACTCGTATTTTTCAGCTAGCTTCGTTACTTGATCAATTGTTTCATTTAAACGAGTTAAGATCCATGCATCTGCAACTGATTTTTCTCCAGACAAATCAATATCTTCGAACTTCATGCCTTCCATATTCATCATTGCAAAGCGTGATGCATTCCAGATTTTATTGGCAAAGTTCCAAACGGACTCTACTTTTTCAATAGAGAAACGTAAATCTTGTCCTGGAGACGAACCGGTTGAAAGGAAGTATCGAAGAGCATCCGCTCCGTATTGATCGATTACGTCCATTGGATCCACACCGTTACCAAGTGATTTCGACATTTTGCGACCGTCTTCTGCACGAACTAATCCATGAATTAAAACATCGTCAAATGGACGTTGTTCAGTGAATTCGATTCCTTGGAAAATCATACGAGATACCCAGAAGAAAATAATGTCATAACCTGTCACTAAAACATCAGTTGGGTAATATCGTTTAAATTCAGCATTTTCTTCATCCGGCCAACCCATAGTTGAGAAAGGCCATAACGCTGAAGAGAACCATGTATCTAAAACATCTTCGTCTTGCTTCCAATTTTCAGCATCTACAGGTGCTTCATGTCCCACATAAATTTCACCTGTTTCGTTATGGTACCAAGCTGGAATGCGATGTCCCCACCATAATTGACGCGAAATACACCAATCACGGATATTTTCCATCCAACGCATATACGTATTTTCAAATCGTTCAGGTACGAAATTAACTTTATCTTCGCCTTGCTGCAATTGAATTGCTGCATCTGCAAGAGGTTGCATATTAACAAACCACTGTGTTGATAAATAGGGTTCAACCACTGCACCACTGCGTTCAGAGTGTCCAACTGAATGCGCATGTTCTTCAATTTTGAATAATATGCCCGCTTCTTTTAAGTCTGCAACAATTTGTTTACGGCATGCAAAACGATCTTGCCCTTCATATTGAGCTGCATTTTTATTCATTGATCCGTCTTCATTCATAACTAGAACTCGTTCTAAATTGTGGCGATTCCCAATTTCAAAGTCATTTGGGTCATGTGCTGGTGTAATTTTTACCGCACCGCTTCCAAAATCCTTATCCACATAGTCATCTGCAACAATTGGAATTTCACGTCCAATAATCGGCAATGTCACCGTTTTTCCGATCAAGTGCTTGTAACGATCATCTTCAGGATGAACCGCTACAGCCGTATCCCCTAGCATCGTTTCAGGTCTAGTTGTCGCAACTTCAATATGTCCAGTACCATCTGTTAGTGGGTAACGCATATGATAGAAAGCACCCTGTACATCTTGGTGAATTACTTCGATATCGGATAAGGCTGTTTTAGTCGCTGGATCCCAGTTAATAATTCGTTCGCCGCGGTAGATTAAACCTTTGTTGTACAGTTTCACAAATACTTCTTTTACTGCATTTGAAAGACCATCATCTAAGGTAAAACGTTCCCGTGAATAATCGAGACCTAAACCAAGTTTCGACCATTGCTGACGAATATGACCTGCATACTCATCCTTCCACTTCCATGTCTCTTTGACAAAGGCTTCACGACCAAGATCGTAGCGAGATTTGCCTTCTGAGCGAAGCTTTTCTTCTACTTTCGCTTGAGTTGCAATTCCTGCATGGTCCATCCCTGGTAACCATAATGCATCATAACCTTGCATGCGCTTCATTCGAATTAAGATGTCTTGCAATGTTGTATCCCATGCATGGCCTAAGTGAAGTTTACCCGTAACGTTCGGTGGTGGAATAACAATCGTATAAGGTTCTTTATCACTGCCAGGTTGAGCTTCAAAAAACTTACCATTTAGCCACCATTCATAGCGTCCTTGTTCAATGGATTTCGGATCGTACTTTGTTGATAATTGAGGTTTTTGTTCAGTCATTTTCAGTTCCTCCTTATTTTTGGGAAATAAAAAAACTCCTATCGTCACAAAAAGGACGAAGGAGTTGTTCGCGGTACCACCTTTATTCGCAGATGACAAAAAAACATCATCACGCTCTCAAGATTCTTAACGGTTTTAAACCGGCATCTGCTACTCAAGTTCGTTCACAGATACTGCTCCTGGGCGACATTCAAATACGCGCTAACGGAAACTTTCACCAAATGTTTCCTCTCTAATGATAACGACGTGATTTTACTCTTCCCAATCAAAGCATCGATATTTAATTGAACCAATTGTATCGGAACTTCCAATATGAAGTCAAGTTTTTTTGAAAGGAGATTTTTATGAGACGAGGATATAATCCCTACCTACTTCCCCCATGGTTACGAAAGACCCGATTTTATTGTAAAAATATCATTTTGCCGATTACCGTGTTTGAATTAATTCGAACGATTTTTCTTCCAACAACATTTGATTTTTTATTATTATGTCTATTAATTGCGATTTTATTTTTATTCCAAAAAGATATTATTTGACTTGGTAAACCGAATAGGTTTCTTTCAATTCTTTTAAGAAAAACGGTTTGGATTTACCCGTCACTTCTGATGATTCGATCACTTCGTGACTTGAAGAAGACGATGAAGAAGATGAACTTTCTTCAACCTGCAATTCAGGCTGAACCAACCTTTCATAAGCACAATCCACTGCCCAGTCAATCTGAAGCGTTTTGTCATTTGTAACGATTGGATCAATTTTCGTAATCGTAAACTCCGGAACGTTTTGACTTTGATTGTAATCCGCTGGTAGCTCAATGGAGTGAGGAACGGCATATTCAAAGTAACCGTGTTCACCATTCATCTCTAAATCTTCAATTGATACCCAATCTGATATCCCATGATGGTCACATTGACCAGGTTCAAACGCCACATAAGCAGAAATATGGTAAATTCCATTTAGACAACAATATCCGTCCTTTTGTTGAAATTCGAATCTAGGTTTTACTTCTACAAGCGTCGTTCCGGTCGGTGTGCCAAAACTTTCTGGAAAATAAAAAACTTCTTGGAATGACCAATTTACTTTTTCCAATTCTTGTCCTCCTTCACAACTATCTGTGAAAGATTGTATGCGAGGGAACATAGAATTATGATTTAACCCATTTTTTTAAAGCCATTGTCACAAGAGGTCCTGCCAATAAAAGTATGAAAAAGATGCGAAACAAATGAAAACTTGTAACGGTGGATAAATCTGCTCCAGTTTCAAGTGCCGTAATTGACATTTCCGCAATGCCTCCTGGTGCCGCACTTATAAAGAAGTCGAGAAAAGAATTCACCGGATGGATGAACATTAGTAAATAGGCCATAAATGCACAAAATGTAATGAGTAAAACATTCGTTCCTAATATCGACCAAAATAATCGGAATGTAAAAAGCTCAGATACTTTTTCAAGTTGCAATCCTAAGTGCGCTCCGACGAAAATTTGGGATACGATCAGAAGCAGCGTAGGTACTTCTACAACAGAATGATCCGTGATAAATTGAACAATGGCCATAGATAGGATTGGGGCCATTAATTCAGGTAAAGGAAAATGAATTCTTTTCATGAGGATAAAGAAAGTCACACCCATTCCAATAAAAAATAAAAAATGTGAGACATTAAAAGATGTTACGTCAGTTAATGACAACTCATCAAAGTGAGTCCCTTTCGGAATCCATGCGGTTAAAAATGGAACAATCGTTACAACAGCAAAAATACGGAAAGTTTGCATTAAGGTCACGACCGTAGAATTAGCTGTTTTTACTTCTTCGCTCAATAAAACCATTTGAGAAAGTCCACCAGGAAGTGAACCTAATATGGAAGTAGCTAAAGATTCACCAGACATCTTCATAAACAAGATGCTTAATACTAAAGCCATCCCCACAACTGAAACGGTTAATAGAATCATTAACGGAAAATCATACCACATAAGCTCTATTGCTTGTTTTGTAAATGAAGAACCAATTTGAACACCTAAAATAATCAGTCCTATTTGTCTTAATAGCTTTGGCCAAATAAACTCAAGTTTCGTGACCTGTCTTAAAAGTAATAAAGCAATCATCGGTCCTAGTAACCATGGTAAGAATATACCGATTTTATAGAAGGCTAACCCACTTAATGCGGCAATTAAGAACGTCCGAAAAATCAACCACTGTTTTTGCATTCTTTACACCTCATATTCACTGAAAGTCTCTGTTATGTACTGAGACAACATCCCCCTTAGGATTAGTCTTTCGGATTAAAAGCTCTTCAAAGAAAGACCTAGATTTTATTTAACACGAACTGTCTGTTAAGATGATCCATCAGATTTTCCAAATAGGAAAGGATACACAACGAATCTCTATATAGTTTTTGTTAACTAAGCCCATTGAAAAAAGCCCTGGTACTCATAGGAGTACCAGGACAAAAAAGTTAGACTAATTGAGCAAATACTTTATGGAATGTTTCAACTGTTTTTGCAATATCTGCTTCCGTATGAGCAGCAGATAGGAACATCCCTTCAAATTGAGACGGTGGTAAGAAAATGCCTTCTTCCGCCATTAGTCGGTAATATTTTGCAAATAACTGAAGATCTGACGTCTTCGCGATATCATAATTTGTTACGGTTTCATTCGTAAAGAAGAAACCAATCATAGAGCCAGCTCGGTTAACTGTGTGTGGAATATTGTATTTCGTTGCCGCTTCACGGAAACCAGTCTCTAAAAGATCAGCTAATTTATTGAAATGACCATAAGTCTCAGGTGTTAATCGAGACAATGTCTCAAGCCCTGCAGTCATAGCTAGAGGATTTCCTGACAATGTTCCCGCTTGATATATTGGACCACTCGGTGCAATTTGAGACATGATCTCAAGCTTACCGCCATATGCCCCTACAGGTAGTCCTCCACCAATTACTTTACCAAGACATGTGAGGTCAGGTTTTACGTTGAAATGACCTTGTGCACAATGATAACCAACACGGAAACCTGTCATAACTTCATCAAAGATAAGAACTGTTCCGTTCTCTGTTGATAAGTCACGAAGTCCTTCTAAGAAACCTGGTTCCGGTCCAACTACACCCATATTCCCAGCTACAGGTTCAACAATGATGGCAGCTAAATCATCACCATGTTGTTTGAAAGCTTCTCGTACGCTTTCTAAGTCATTGTAAGCTACTGTGATAGTATTTTTCGCCACTGATTCAGGAACACCAGGACTGTCTGGTAAGCCTAGGGTAGCAACACCTGACCCAGCTTTAATCAATAAGCTGTCGCCATGTCCGTGATAACAACCTTCGAATTTCAGTATTTTATTGCGTCCTGTAAATCCTCGAGCTGCGCGTAAAGCACTCATTGTAGCTTCTGTGCCAGACGAAACCATTCGAACCATTTCGATCGATGGCACTCTTTCCATTACAAGCTTCGCTAAATCATTTTCAACAACAGTTGGAGCACCAAAGCTCGTCCCTGTTTCTGCAACTTTTTGAATAGCTGATACTACATCTGGATGTGAATGTCCTAAGATTAGAGGTCCCCATGATAAAACATAGTCAATATAGTCATTGCCATCAATATCAGTGATTGTTGCGCCTTTTCCACTTGCCATGAAGATTGGATCCATATCAACTGATTTAAATGCACGGACTGGACTATTTACTCCACCTGGCATTAATTTTACGGCTTCTGAAAATGCTTGTTTTGATTTTTCGTAAGAACGTCCCATTATTTAGCCCCCAACCAACGTGCCACGTCTTTTGCATGGTACGTCATAATTAAATCTGCGCCTGCACGCTTCATACTTGTTAACGTTTCAAGAACAATCTTTTCTTCATCAATCCAGCCATTTTGTGCAGCTGCTTTGACCATTGCATATTCTCCACTTACATTGTAAGCAACAACTGGAATGTCAAAGTTATTTTTCACATCACGTACGATATCTAAATACGATAATGCAGGTTTTACGATTAAGAAATCTGCGCCTTCTTCTACATCAGATGTAGCTTCTCGCATCGCTTCATTCCGATTTGCGTAATCCATTTGGTATGATTTACGATCGCCAAATTGAGGTGTACTGTTAGCTGCATCTCGAAAAGGACCATAATAAGCTGACGCGTATTTTACTGCATAAGACATGATTGGTAAATGAGCAAACCCTGCTTCATCCAACCCATATCGGATTGCTGCTACGAAACCATCCATCATATTAGATGGGGCGATAATATCTGCGCCAGCTTTAGCTTGTGCGATTGCTGTGCGTGCAAGTAAATCCAATGTCGGATCATTTAACACTTGGCCATTTTCGATAATGCCACAATGACCATGGTCTGTGTACTCACATAAACATGTATCGGCAATAACCATTAAGTTCGGTTGACGTTCTTTAACAAACCGAATGGCTTCTTGAATGATACCGTGATCATGATAAGCTTGTGTGCCTTCTGCATCCTTTTCTAGAGGAATTCCAAAGAGTATGACAGATGGTATTCCTAGTGCTACCACTTCATCAATTTCTTCCCCTAAATTATCTAGAGATAGTTGATAAACACCGGGCATTGAAGAAATAGGGTTTCGTATTTTTGAGCCTTCTGCAACAAAAATTGGATAGATTAAATCATTCGTATGTAAGGTCGTTTCACGTACCATCGCGCGAATTGTTTCATTGTTACGTAAACGACGATGTCTGTTAAATTGAAGATCTTTCATTTACTTTCAACATCCTTCCATTTTGCAATTTCATCAATTAGTGCTAAATAAGTGTACGATTTAGCTTGTATATGGACAGGCAAGCCGTGGTCAATTAAGCTTTTAGCCGTAATATGACCAATCGCAGCAAATCTTACTGTTGTTAAGAGCACTTGTGAATAAACATGGTTCGAAAAATTATGAACAGCTGACGGACTAGCAAATGTTATACATACTCGTGGATTAGATTTTAAGTATTTAGCTAACTCCACTGCATTTTTAACATTAGGTGTCGTTTCATACACAGTCCACTCATCTACATGTTCTAATCCATTTCTAATGGTATCTTTCGCAAGTGATCCTTTTAAAAACAAACATCGATCTGTGTCTTTTAAATGAGATGAAAATTCTTTAATAAAAGTGTCTGCACTATAAATAGTCGGAATAAATGACACCTGCAGTCCGATTGCTTCTAATGCTGAGGCGGTTTTAGTTCCGACTGCCGCCACTTTAAAAGACAATTCACTTACTGACATTCCGAGTCTATTTAGCTTTTTACGAAACATTTCTACCGCATTTTGGCTGGTGAAAATAAGCCATTCATAGAGAGATAATCTTCCAATAAAAACTTCATCTTGGCTATGGAATTCAATAACTTGAATTAACGGAAAGCAAGCCACATCCCCGCCTAAACGTTCAACTAATTTAAACGGCTCATCAGACTTTGGTTGACTTGTAAAGACAATCGTTCGCCCTTGCAAATCATTCTTATTACACATTCAAATCGGCTCTCACTTGTTGAATCAAATCATATGCCCCTTGTTCACTTAATGACTTCGCTACTTCTTTACCAGCGGTTTCAGGCTCAACATTTGAAGAAGATTCTTTGTATACTTGCTCTGCATCAGGCGATGCAACCAAACCAGTAAATTCAATCGTATCGTTTTGTACCGTTGCAAATCCTGCAATCGGAACTTGACACCCACCATCCATCGCATATAAAAATGCACGTTCTGCATGGACAGCTTTCCAAGTATCTTGATGTGTTAGCTTGCTAAGTTCATCTAATAGTTCTGCATCATCACCACGGCATTCAATCGCAAGGGCACCTTGTCCAACTGCTGGCAAACAATCTTCAACAGACAAATATTCAGTAACTACATCGTCACTCCAACCTAAGCGTTTTAAACCTGCTGCAGCTAAGATAATCGCATCATACTCATCCGTTTCAAGTTTTGCTAAACGTGTATCTACATTCCCACGTATCCATTTAATATCAATGTCCGGACGCATTAGTAATAGTTGGGCAGAACGACGCAAACTACTTGTACCTACAACAGCTCCAACTGGTAAATCCATAAACTTCACATGACCAGTGGATATAAACGCATCTCGTGCATCCTCACGTGGAGGAATACAACCAATCACAAGTCCTTCTGGTAACTCAGATGGCATATCTTTCATGCTATGAACAGCAAAATCAATCTCTTTGTCATATAAAGCTTGCTCAATTTCTTTTACGAACAACCCTTTTCCGCCAACTTTCGAAAGTTGAACATCAACGATTTGATCACCTTTTGTGACAATCTCTTTTACCTCAAATTCAAATGGAGCACCTGCTTGTTTCATTTGATCAATAAACCAATTCGTTTGTGTTAGTGCCAATTTACTTCTTCTAGAACCTACAATAATTTTTCTCAATGTTGTAACATCCTCTCTTAATACCAAAAATGAAAATCAGATAGGCGACTTCCTAAGAAGAAATTAACTAATACGAGGAGAAATGCATACACATGCCCCCAAGCATAGCTTGTCCCATGAAGTAGTCCCTTCTGACGTCTATAAAATAGAAAACCATATACAAATAATATGAAGATAGATCCAAATATTTTTATATCCAATATGGTGAATTCATTAAGCGATACATATGCCCATTGTAATCCGAGAATTAAACTGACTAATAAAAACGGAATACCAATTCCGATTGAGACTGTCATACCTTTTTCAGCTTGACCAAGGGATGGCAAATTCCCATACTGCTTAGTCCATTTCTTTTTCTTTAATAAGCGATACAAGATATGATACAAAGCTGAAAATACAAAGGACAGTGAAAAAGCTACATAGGACAGTATGGCAAACGTTATATGAATAAATAACAACTCGGACAATAAAGAGTCTCCTACTGAAGACTGTTCAATTTGAACTGGAGCAAATGTATGGATGGTTATAAAAATGAACCCAATCACATTTAAAAAGAATACAGGCACTTTTTCTCGAAAAGTTACATGTAAAATAATCGACAGTGTGATTAATAACCAAGCATAAAAGTATATTCCCTCAAATAATGTGAGAATCGGAAATCTCTGCGTTTCCACTATGTACAAGACTAAAAATACTGTTTGCAAAATCCATACCGTACTAAGTATCCAAAAGGCAATACGATATGCTTTTGAATCTTTATCTAAATAATCGATGAAGTAAAAGACAAGACTAATTGCGTAGAGGATGACCATTCCTTCATGCAACCTTGTCATGGTTATATCCACCACTGCTTTACCCCTCTCTTTTCATCATGAGAAAAAGCGTTTTCGCATGTATAGTTTAACATACATGAACGAAAACGCCTCCCTACTAGAATTTAATATGAGTACCCTGGATTTGTTACTTTCTTCGTTTCTTCAGGAAAGTCTACTGACTCTTTTGCAACAGCCATTAGTTTTTCTTTCTCTTGTTTAACTTCTTCTTCAATTCCAAAAATCTGTTGGAATAAATCGAGTTGTTCTTGTGATTTTGGTGAAGAAGCTAATTCTTTCGCTTGAAGAATCGGATCTTTTAGTAATTGATTGATAATAGACTTTGTATGCTTACTTAATATTTTGCGTTCACGATCAGTTAGGTCCGGCATTTTATTTTCAATGCTTACCATTGTATCCGATTGAATTTGCAACGCTTTTTGACGAAGTGCCGAAATAACAGGGACAACGCCTAGAGTTCCAAGCCAATCTTTAAATTGGACTAATTCATCTTCAATCATCAACATGATTTCATTTGCTGCACGTTGACGCTCAGCTAAATTAGCTTCTACAATTCCTTGAAGGTCATCAATATCATATAAAAACACATTAGGAAGTTCCCCAATTCGCGGATCCAAATCACGCGGTACGGCAATGTCCACCATGAATAATGGTTTTCCTTTGCGTAAACGTTCTACGTATTGCATAAGGTCCAAATCAATCACAAAATCCGTTGAACCTGTGGAGCTAATTAAGATATCTGCTTCTAATAAAGCACATTGTAATTCCTGCATAGACTTAGCTTGTCCATCAAATTTAGCAGCAAGTAATTGAGCTTTTTCAAATGTTCGATTAATAACAGTCACTTTTTCAGCACCGCTACCATGAAGGTTTTTAATCGCCAATTCACCCATTTTTCCTGCACCTAAAATGACCACATGTTTATTCTTTAATGAACCAAATATTTTCTTACCGAGTTCAACAGCTGCATAAGAGACAGAAACAGCATTCTCACCAATCGCTGTTTCAGCATGTGCTTTTTTAGCGAGTGTTACAGACTGTTTAAACAATTGATTAAACACAGTTCCAGTTGTTCCACGTTCTTGAGCATCTAAAAAGCTTTTTCTCACCTGACCCAAAATTTGTGTTTCCCCTAAAACCATTGAATCAATTCCAGCAGTTACTCGGAACAAATGCTCCATCGCTCCATCTGCTTCATAGATGAAAAGATATGGAGAAAAAGAATCGATTGGTAGCTTGAACCATTCGGCAAGGAATTGTTTAATATAATATCGTCCTGTATGTAACTGATCGACAATCGCATAGATTTCCGTTCGGTTACACGTAGACACGATGACATTTTCTAATATGCTTTTTTGCGTTTGTAGTGCTTGCATCGCCTGCGGTAAATCGGATTCAACGAAGGATAATCGTTCGCGAATCTCTACCGGAGCTGTACGAAAATTAACACCTACGACTATGGTATGCATGGCCTCATGACACCTCTCACGTTCTATTTCATGCCTTTTATTATAACATAACCATTCATAAAACAAGGTTTTAAATGTGAACAAGCTATGAAATCAAGGATGAGTCATGTTCTTATTTATAATAATTATAAAGTAAGTGTATCAAAACGAACGGATGCATACAAACGTTATGATTACATAATTCATTTTGCCTCGAAAATTGTTGTAAATACAGTGAAGTTGACAAATATTATGTACGATGCCCTTAATTGAAGTGATTATAGATTAAAAAGAGGTTGCTGATTTTCATTGCAGCGGACGCTTTCCGGGGGCACTCCCTCTAGCCGCTTCCCTCGCGTTGCTCAGTCCAGGGTCTAAAGTGATTGCTATTCCCCTGGATTCGCCGCCTCCATTTCAATCAGCAAAAAAATATTAGTTTAACATAAATGGAAATATGAAATTTTAACTCATATAAGTAAAGTATATCAATGGTCTAGACATGAAGACCGAGTGAATTGCCAGATGTCCTAGTTTCCATAAGACTCGAGTAAATCATCATCCTGACACGAAAACCCACTATAACGGTTTAAAATTTCCAATAAAAATAGAAAAACCACTCTATCTCAATTTAAATCGAGATAGAGTGGCTTTGAAAAAAAATTAGGGAATGCAAATTTACTTACTCAGATTCAATTTCTTCAGTCGGTAACATACGACGTTCGATTTCTGCCCATGCTGCATCGAAGCCCATACCTGTTTCTGATGAAAATAAAATCATTGTATCATGCGCTTCCATGTCTAATTCTTCACGTACCATTTTCTTATGTTTCTCCCATTTGCCTTTAGGGATTTTATCCGCTTTCGTAGCAATTACGATACACGGGATATTATAATATTTCAGAAAATCATACATCATGCAATCATCATCTGACGGTGGGTGACGAAGATCGACAATCTGAATAACGGCTTTTAGTAAATCACGTGTCGTAATGTATTCTTCAATCATCTTGCTCCATGCTTCACGTGATGTTTTTGATACTTTTGCATAGCCATATCCAGGTACATCTACAAAAAAGAGTTTTTCCTCAATTTTATAGAAGTTTAATGTCTGCGTTTTCCCTGGTTTAGATGATATACGAGCCATACTTTTACGGCCAATCATTTTATTAATAAATGAGGATTTACCTACATTGGACCGTCCAGCTAAAGCAAACTCTGGCAACCCACCCTCTGGATATTGTGCTTGTCTTACAGCACTTATGACTAATTCTACGTTATGAACTTTCATTGCACGCCTCCTTCTAATGCTATTTCTAGCACTTCATCCGCATGCGAAACAAGTTTGAACGTTAAATCTTCACGCACACTTTCCGGTATATCTTCTATATCACGTTCATTGTCTTTCGGTAAAATAATGGTCGTTAAACCAGCACGATGTGCACTTAGCGTCTTCTCTTTTACACCACCAATCGGAAGTACGCGACCTCTTAATGTGATTTCTCCAGTCATTCCTACTTCACGTTTAATTGGACGTTTTGAAAGAGCTGATACTAATGCAGTAGCTATGGTTATACCTGCTGATGGACCATCCTTTGGAACTCCGCCTTCAGGAACGTGGATATGAATATCACACTTCTCATGGAAGTCTGTATCAAGACCCAATTCTTCTGCTTTAGAGCGCACAAACGATAATGCTGTTTGAGCAGATTCCTTCATAACATCACCTAACTTACCAGTTAAAAGGAGTTTCCCTTTACCAGGTGATAACGCTACTTCGATTTGTAAAGTGTCTCCACCGACCGTTGTATATGCTAGTCCTGTTGCAACACCCACTTGATTCTCCGTCTCTGCTTGTCCATAACGGAATTTATGCTTACCAATTACTTCTTCTAAATTTGTTGGAGTCATGACAATTCGTTTTTTATCAGTGGAAACCACTTGTTTCGCAGCTTTACGACAAATCGCTGCGATTTGTCTTTCTAAACTACGAACGCCCGCTTCTCGCGTATAGTAACGAATTAAATCCAAAAGTGCATCATCACGAAGTTGTAATTGTGATTTAGTTAAGCCATGTTCTTTTAATTGTTTTGGCAATAAATGATTTTTGGCAATTGACTGTTTTTCCATTTCTGTATACCCAGCAATTGTAATGATCTCCATGCGATCGCGTAAAGGACCTGGAATTGTACTTAAATCATTGGCAGTTGCAATAAATAAGACATTAGATAAGTCGTACGTTTCTTCAATATAGTGATCACTAAATGAATGATTTTGCTCAGGATCTAATACTTCAAGCATAGCGGCACTCGGATCGCCCCTAAAATCATTAGACATTTTATCAATTTCATCTAATAAAAATACCGGGTTAATCTTACCTGCTTTCTTCATACCTTGAATGATACGTCCAGGCATAGCGCCGACATACGTACGTCGATGTCCTCTAATTTCAGATTCATCTCGAACACCACCTAATGATATACGAACGAATTGGCGTCCAAGCGATTCAGCAATTGAACGAGCTAGAGAAGTTTTACCGACACCCGGAGGTCCAGCAAGACATAGAATTGGACCACGCAATGATTTTGTTAATTGACGAACTGCTAGGTATTCCAACACTCGTTCTTTGACAGTTTCTAAACCATCATGATCACGGTCTAATATTTTTTTAGCTCGATTAATATCTAATCGATCGGCAGTCGAATCTTTCCAAGGGAGAGATACAAGCCAATCTAAATAATTTCGAATGATGCCACTTTCTGCAGCAGCAGAAGGTAATTTCTCATATCGATCGAGTTCCTTAATTGCAGCTTTAAGTGTAGCTTCGGGCATTCCGGATGCATCAATTTTCTTACGAAGATCTGATACTTCACCTGTCTTCCCTTCTCGATCACCAAGCTCAGTCTGAATCGCTTTCATTTGTTCACGCAAATAGAATTCCTTTTGTGTCCGTTCCATCGCTTGCTTCACACGAGCATTGATTTTCTTTTCCATATCTAACACTTCTTGTTCATTGTGTAGGCGATTGACCAACCACTCTAAACGCTCTTTCGTATCAAATATTTCTAGAACTTCTTGCTTACCACTAACTTTAAGCGGCAAATAAGAAGCAATCATATCAGCTAATCGACCAGGTTCTTCAATATCAGACACAGTATCATATGTTTCAGTGGTTACTTTTTTAGAGACTTTCGAGTATTTTTCAAAATACTGTAATAACATTCTCATTAAAGCTTCATGCTCTGCTGTTTTTTCTGGTTCATCCGGAGAAGTTTCTACTTGTACGACCGTATAATTCTTGTCTTCTTTATAGTTTTTCCAAGAAGCACGCTCAATACCTTCAACCAATACTCTAATTGTTCCATTTGGAAGTTTAATCATTTGATTCACATGAGCAAGTGTACCAATCTCATACAAATCATCTTCCACAGGCTGTTCTACATTCATCTCTTTCTGCGTTGCTAAAAACACCATATTATCTGTTAACAATGCTTGCTCAAGTGCCGCGACTGATCGTTCTCGTCCAACATCAATATGTAATACCATTGTAGGGAAGACAAGAAGCCCACGAAGTGGCAATAATGGAACTTTTTTTTCCTCTTTTTTCTTTGGCATGCGGGAATTCACCTCCATCCGATTCTGTCCGATTTACCCGCAAATCAAACATATGGAAGAAAAAGCTGACATCCGATTTACGCGTATGCACACGCATGCTCGAAGCCAGCTTATCTGTATCAGCTTATTTTATGCTGAAGTTTTTTTATTATCCTGATTTAAAACTGTACCGTCAGCTAAAATTAATTTTGGCTGTGCATTGTCAGTAACAGTCTCTTTCGTAACGACACATTCGACAATATCTTCACGTGAAGGTAATTCAAACATTACATCTAACATTAAGGATTCGATAATAGAACGTAGTCCACGAGCACCAGTTTTACGATCAATCGCAAGTTTAGCAATTTCAAGTAATGCATCATCTTCAAATGTTAATTTCACATCATCCAATTCAATCATTTTTTGATATTGTTTTACCAAAGCATTTTTAGGTTCAGTTAAAATTTGAATTAAAGCATCCTCATTTAACTGTTCCAAATTAGCCAAAACTGGTAAACGGCCGATGAATTCAGGAATTAATCCGAATTTCAATAAATCTTCAGGGATTAATGAAGATAATAAAGACGCATCTTCAATTTCTTTTTTATTTGGATCTGCTCCAAAACCAATAATTTTTTGGCCCAAACGACGTTTGATGATTTGATCAATTCCATCAAATGCTCCACCAACGATAAATAAGATGTTTGTTGTGTCAATTTGAATAAATTCCTGATGAGGATGTTTACGTCCACCTTGAGGAGGTACACTCGCTATTGTTCCTTCTAAGATTTTCAATAAGGCTTGTTGAACACCTTCCCCTGAAACATCACGAGTAATCGAAGGATTTTCAGATTTACGTGCAACCTTATCAATTTCATCAATATAAATAATTCCTTTTTCTGCTTTTTCCACATCATAATCGGCAGATTGGATTAATTTAAGTAAAATATTTTCAACATCTTCCCCAACATAACCAGCTTCAGTTAATGAGGTTGCATCTGCAATAGCAAATGGAACATTAAGTATACGTGCAAGAGTTTGTGCCAATAACGTTTTACCACTACCAGTAGGTCCAATGATGACGATATTCGATTTCGAAAGTTCTACATCATCAATCTTACTGTTTGAGTTAATACGCTTATAATGATTGTAAACTGCAACAGCTAATGATTTTTTAGCTTTATCTTGTCCAATTACATATTCATCTAATATAGACATGATTTCTTTTGGCTTAGGTACTTCTTTAAATTCTGTTTCTTCTTCCGTACCTAGCTCTTCCTCAACGATTTCTGTACATAATTCTATACATTCATCGCAAATATATACACCTGGTCCAGCGACCAATTTACGAACTTGTTCTTGGGATTTTCCACAGAAGGAACACTTTAAATTCCCTTTTTCATCATTAAATTTGAACAAAATATTCACCCCTATTCAAGCAACAATCTTACAAGATTCTATAACGGGAATCAACTAATAAGATTGACGAAAACTTAATCAATTTGTTTTCATCGCTATTCCTTCTATTGTATCAATCATAATCATTTCTATGTATGTGCAAAACAAGGCACGGGCTAAATGTCCGCGCCTTGTTTCAGTATAACTTATGATTCTTATAATTATGAAATTTTAGCGTTTTCAACTAAAAATTCAACTGTTTTTTGCATACGTAGGTCATTCTCTAAAGCTTCAGTTCCACCAAGTGCAGTGCGAATTTGATCTACTGGCATGTTGAATTGTTCAGCCATTTTCTCTAATTCAGCATTCACATCTGATTCAGAAACTTCGAAGTTTTCAGCTGCAGCGATTGCTTCTAATGTTAATGAAACGCGTACACGCTTAGTTGCATCTTCTTGCATTTGTGTGCGAAGAGCATTTTCGTCTTGACCAGAGAATTGGTAGTATAAATCTAAATTCATACCTTGAGATTGTAAACGTTGACCAAAGTCATTTAACATACGGTCTGTTTCTGAATTAATCATTGCTTCTGGAATATCGATTGTCGCGTTTTCAGCAGCTTTTTCAACTAACTGATCACGTAGAGATGAATCAGCAGCTAATTTTTTGTCAGCAGCTGTTTTCTCTTTTAATTTCGTACGAAGTGCGTCAATACCTTCAACTTCGCTGTCCATTTCTTTAGCAAAATCATCATTTAATTCAGGAAGTTCTTTTCCTTTAACTTCTTTCACAGTTACTTTGAAAGTAGCTTCTTTACCTGCAAGCTCTGCTGCATGGTACTCTTCTGGGAAAGTGACAACAACGTCTTTTTGGTCTCCTGATTTAGAACCGATTAATTGCTCTTCAAATCCAGGAATAAATGAACCAGAACCGATTTCTAGTGAGTGATCTTCACCAGCTCCACCTTCAAAAGCTTCTTCTCCTAAGAATCCTTCGAAATCGATAACAGCTGTATCTCCATTAACAATTGCTTCGTCTTCTTTAATAACTAATTCTGCAAGACGAGTTTGTTGCTCTTTTAATTGAGCTTCAATTTCTTCATCCGTAACTTCAGCAGATTCTTGAGTTACTTCAAGACCTTTGTAATCACCTAGAGTAACTTCAGGCTTAACTGTTACTTTAGCTGTGAATACTAAGTTTTGACCTTTTTCCATTGTTTCGATATCGATTTCAGGACGATCAACAGGATCGATTCCCGCTTCATCAATTGCATTAGCATATGCATCTGGAAGGATGAAATCTAAAGCATCTTGATATAAAGACTCAACACCAAAGCGTTTTTCAAACATTTGGCGAGGCATTTTCCCTTTACGGAAACCAGGAACATTAATTTCTTTTACAACCTTTTTAAATGCTTTGTCTAAACCTTCGTTAACTTTTTCAGCAGGTACCTCAATTGTTAGAATACCTGTATTACCTTCTTGTTTTTCCCATTTTGCAGACATATATTCAACCTCCATCGTTTTATTCAGCGAATTTCATGCTTATCTATGATTTTGACAACCATTCTAGTATAGCACACATGTGCATACTTTCAACTTATTTCACATCTCACGCAATTCAAAAAGGATATCAATTTTTATAATAAAATCGTAAAGCTTCCCTTCTAATGAAACATCTTCACCTAGCATACCACTAACATAATCAATATACATATTCCCAACCTCATCAGCACCATGTTCAAACCAGTCAAAAGGATAAGTGGCAAACGAATGACGTAAAATCAGATCCTCTACCATTTCTAGCTTAGAAGGATTTTGAACAAGTCTATCCTTCACCAGTTTTAAAACGTCTAGAACCACTGTTGTTTCTGCTGGATCGGATAACAATTTCGGGTTGATGGCAGCTGAGCGTCCAAATTTTTCTATGGTCATTTCTCGATCCATATTGGCGTGCACCATCAACAGCAAGGCAAAAGACTTGGTAATTGGGGATAATAAATCATGTTCCACAATCGCAACTAGTTCTTCCTCGACTTGAGTTAAATCTGATCCCTCTAGCTCCACTAAAAGCTGTTGTTGTTTGTCTTCAGAAAATCGACTAAACGTATGTATTTCAAATAAGGTTGTATCAATTACATGTGTTTCTGGAAGGTCAGATAAAAATTCATTACTCTTTTGTTTAGCGAGTTTATTCCCAAGTT
The DNA here is from genome assembly GCF_043641925.1 of Paenisporosarcina quisquiliarum. Lineage (GTDB taxonomy): Bacteria > Bacillota > Bacilli > Bacillales_A > Planococcaceae > Paenisporosarcina > Paenisporosarcina quisquiliarum_A. Next base: position 15,042 of record NZ_JBHZRU010000002.1, on the reverse strand, counting down.
CAAGCAGTTGCTCAAATTTTTCAAGTTTATCAGCAGGAATTGGTGCTTCATCAATCACTGCGGATAAAATCTCTTCCATTTTTTCAAATTCACGCAACTCCATTAAGATAGTGACATACAATTCAACCGTTTCAAAGTAATACGTGGGTCCAATTTTTAGCAATTCTTCACAAATCACTTTTGCTTCTTCAAATTCTCGTGTTTCATATAAAGAATATGCAAAGACACCAAGTGTCTGTTCGTCTGCTTCACGGTACGTTAACGCTTGCCGTATTGATTTAACCGCTAAATCATATTGAAATTCTTCAGCGTGCTTAAGGCCATCAGAAATTAATCGGTCCACCATCCCTGGAAAGACGATTACATTTTGATGTTTTTGAATTTTTCCATGCTTTTTACGCAATGTAATGACCGCCTTTCTCTTGTGTATATAGTAGCACAAAACGAGAAAAGCATACGCATACTAAACAGGTAATGTGATAATAAAAGTTGTTCCCTTATGCTTTTCGCTGACTACCTCAATTTTGCCCTTCAACTTGCTAATCGTTCCATAAACCATCAACATACCGAGACCCGTGCCTTCAGTTTTCGTAGAATAATATGGTTTACCTAATTCTAAAATTTCATCCGAAGTCATGCCAACACCATAATCTTGAACTTGTATGACGATTGCTCGCTGTTCTTCAGTCACCGTGATGAGTAGTGTCCCCCCGGTTTCTTTCATTGATTCTATTCCATTCTTAATTACATTAATCATGCTTTGTTGAATTTGATTTTGATCGTATTTCTTCGTTAAGGTATTAGAAAACCGAAAATCAAAGTTCACTTGATTCATATTTGCATATGGACCAAGAATATTTAATACATATTCCATATCTTCTTTTAGATTGCTGTTAACCATATTTTCAGATTGTGGTTTGCCATAACTTAAGAAATCACTCACTATCTTTTCGGCGCGTTCTAATTCGAGTAAGGAATAATCAATAAATACTTTTTCGTCATATGAGATTGTCTTAGATTCTTTTAACAATTGAAGAAAACCATTCGTTACAGTCAATGGATTTCGAATCTCATGAGACACACTTGCTGACAATTCACTCATGACATGTAATCGTTCCGTGTGAAGAAAACTTTCCCGATTATTAATATTTGAAATGACTTTTTCAATCATCAATACATTTAAGGAAATAATAATGACATGTGTTATAAGAGAGTACGTCGCAAGTGTCCAATACTCTCTCGTTAATTCTTCAAAAAATGTACTTAATGTCGCTAAATAAAGAATCATCGTAAATAGGGCAGCTGAAACCGCCATATATAATCTTTTCTTCGTATTTGCTTTTAAGAATCTTCGATGGAAGAACGGAATGACTAAGAGGATTGCAGTCGAAAATAAAAATGATTGCCATATCCCATCGCCACCTATCATAAATCGATAAAAATTTAACACCATAAAAAGAGGAATCACTTTTTGATACCCTCCGTAAAGGGCAACGATAATAAACGGAATGTAACGTAAATCGAAAATAAATCCGATTTCAAGTTTAATCGGATAAATCATACACAAAATCATTGATATTGTGGAAAATAAGACGAGAAAGGTTTGATTATAAAAGTGACGTCGACTATCAAAAAAGATAACAAAAATTAAAATAGGAAAGATTAAAAATAAAATATTTATTAAGATGCTTTCTAACATATTCATTCCTCCCCCATTCGTTATCTTCAACAGTGAAAATTATACCTGCAATTTGATATATACGATATTTCTGATAGGCAAAAAAACGAACAAAAAAACCTTCTTTTCAAAAAGTGTCTCCTTCAAGTCTCGAATGACTCAAAAAGGAAATACCAGTTTGGAAAAGAAGGTTTTTTATTCTTTACGTCCCAGGAGGGATTCGAACCCCCGACCGACGCCTTAGAAGGGCGTTGCTCTATCCTGCTGAGCTACTGAGACTTGTGCAAATTCACTTCGTTTCAGAAATGAAAGACAATATTTATTATAGAAATGCTACAGGCAAAAGTCAACGTTAATTTTCATTTAATGAAAAACTCACCGACTCTAACTCTAAATGGGTATCTGAAAAGAATGTTACTACCCATTGGGAAGATGACTTTTCAATGATTGCATAACTCTTTTCTTTTCGTCCTCTAGGAACTTTTAAACTCCCTGGATTGACAAATAGTACGCCGTTTATCAATTCGGCACCAAGCACATGTGAATGGCCAAATAATACTAGATGAGCCTTGAGTTCTTGTGCTAGATAATTTAATGACATCAATGTAGACTTCACTTGAAAAAGATGACCATGTGTCATCAAAATATGTGTACCCTTAATAGTAGTGTTAACTTCAATGGGCATAGAAGAATCCATATCGCAATTGCCTAATACAACTTGAACGCCTTCCAATGAAGAATGATGTATGTCCAATTCACTATCTCCACAATGGAAAACAGCGTCAACTGAACCTACATGTTCCTTCACTCTGTCAATAACATCAGAATCTCCATGCGTATCAGACATAACTAAAATCTTCATACAAGCTACCTCCTTATGTAAATAAGTTTGGCAATTCGGCTTGGATTTTCTTGATAGCATTTCCTCTATGGGAAATCGACCCTTTCTCTTCAGCAGAAAGCTCTGCCATCATTTTCCCAAGTTGAGGTACATAAAATATTGGATCGTATCCAAAGCCATTCGTACCCTTTTTCTCTTTTGCAATTACCCCTTCACAAGTTCCGTAAACGGTTTTTGTTTCGAAGTCAGGACCAGCTAATGCTATTGCACAATAAAACCGAGCTGTTCGAGCTGGATCGTCAGTATTCGATAGTTCTTCTAACACTTTATCCATATTTGCGTCATCGCTCTTTGATTCACCTGCATAACGTGCAGAATAGACGCCTGGTGCACCGTTTAATGCGTCAATTATTAATCCACTATCATCTGCAATCACAAACATATCAAGACGTTGTGACAGTGCCTCAGCTTTTAAAATGGCGTTCTCTTGAAACGTTTCACCCGTCTCTTCAATATCCATATCGTCAGCGACATCGTGCAATGTCAGCACGGAAAATCCGTATGGATGAAATAGTGCTTCAAAATCTTTTGCTTTACCTTTATTTTTCGTTGCTACAATGACTCTTTTCATAACAAAGATTCGATTCTGTTGATCAGTCTTTCAGAAATCTCACCTAATGCAACTTTTTGTTGTTCAATCAATTCTTTTATTCCGATATCACCAAGATCAAGTAACTCATTTAATTGTTGTCTTGTGAACGTTGATTCTTCACCGGTACCTTGTAATTCAACAAAATTACCTGATCCTGTTTGAATGATGTTCATATCGACTTGAGCAGATGAGTCCTCTAAGTAGTTCAAATCTAAAATAGCACCATGTTCAGCATCAATTCCTACGCTTGTTGCCGCTAAAAAATCTGTTACTGGGAACAAAGGCAGTTGTTTTGCATCTTGTAATTTAGCAAGAGCCATTGTCATAGCAACAAAAGCACCCGTAATTGAAGCGGTTCTTGTTCCACCGTCTGCTTGGATAACATCACAATCAATCCACACTGTGCGTTCACCTAATGCTTCTAAATCTACAACTGAACGTAGCGCACGGCCAATAAGTCGCTGAATTTCCATCGTACGTCCTCCGATTTTCCCTTTAGATGCTTCACGTTGGGTTCTAGAATGAGTTGCACGAGGTAACATCGAGTACTCAGCTGTAATCCATCCTTTTCCTTGTCCTCTTAAAAAGTGAGGTACACGATCTTCAACTGTCGCTGTACATATTACTTTAGTTTGTCCTACTGTAATTAGAACAGAACCTTCAGGGTGCACTAAATACTCTGTATCAATTTGAACCGGTCTAATTTGCTCTTTCATACGTCCATCATTTCTCATTTTCATATGCCTCCTCGAATACTATCGCGAACTTTATCGTATCACATTTTGCTTAAACGAACCAAAACCCGACCATTCCTTTTTATGGGAACGTCGGGTTTATTTAAATTCAATGGATTGAATATTAGGCTCATCTATTTCAAGCCATTTTGTGACAATGGATTTGAACATAGGTATAGAACCAGTTGTATAAAATACATGTGGTTCTGTTGATGATGTTTCTTGATGTAGGTGGTAATATGTTAACAATTCCATTACGTCTTCAGCTGTTTCTTCAGCAGATGACAAAACTTTAATATGATTTCCCACCGCTGCTTCAATATGCTTTTGAAGTAATGGGTAATGCGTACAACCTAAAATCAACGTGTCAAAGGAGGCTTTTTTTAAGGGTTCAAGTGTTTTTGCCACTAACTCCCTTGCAAATTCACCTTCATATTCATCACTTTCAACTAATGGCACAAATGAAGGGCATGCAAATGGAACAATTGAAGTTGAGGATGATAAAGATTTAATAGCCTCTTCATAAGCTCCACTTCGAATCGTACCAGTCGTACCTAAAATACAAATCTCGGAACGAGTTGTCGCTTTAATAGCGGCTCTGGCACCAGGAAAAATAACACCTACTACAGGAAAAGGACAGTTTTTTTGTAATGATTCAAGTGCAACAGCGGTTGCTGTATTGCACGCAACTACAAGCATTTTAATAGACTGGTTTTGTAAGGCTTCTGCCATTTGCCAGGTGAATTTTCTCACTTCATGAGCAGCACGAGGACCATATGGGCATCTTGCCGTATCGCCAATATAAATGAATTGTTCATTGGGCAAACGATGTATGAGTTCTTTTAGAACTGTCAAACCACCTACACCTGAATCGATTACACCTATTGGTGCATTCACTCGATTCGCCTCAATCCTCTTTCATTTCATGGTGCAATTTTTTCAATAAAGCTGATAATTGTGTCACTTCTTGCTCGTCAAAGTCTGATAAAACTTCACGCAAATAATTTTGGCGTTTAACAATTACTTCTTCAATAATTCGTTCGCCTTCTTTTAAAAGGTGAATTTGAACAACTCGGCGATCTTGTTCATTACGAACTCGTTGAACCAGCTGATTTTTTTCCATGCGATCTACTAAATCAGTTGTTGTACTAAATGCTAAATACATTTTATTGGATAAATCACCGATCGTCATATCTCCATGTTCAAACAGCCATTGCAGTGCAATGAACTGAGGTGGTGTAATTGTATAATTACTTAGAATTTCTCGACCTTTTTGTTTAATGATTCCTGATATATAACGGAGTTCTTTTTCTAAGAAAGCCACTTGTTCTGAATTTGGTGCAGTATTTGTCATATGTTCTGTCATGTAAATGGTCCACTCCCCGAAAACGATTGGTTACATGTTTATTGTGACTTCTTTTTGTGAAAATGGCAAGACTTACTCATTCAAGAGCAAGCTCGCCAAGTCTTAGTAATTCTAAAATCGCTTGTGCTCGGCCGGAGACGCCGAGTTTTTGAATCGTATTCGAAATATGGTTTCGTACCGTTTTTTCGCTGATTTTCAACTGAATAGAGATATCCTTGGTTGAATAATCGCGCACTAACAATTGAAATATTTCACGTTCTCTACCAGTTAACAATGAACGATGATGTGCTCTTTCTGACAACATACGCCCCTCCTATCCGCTCTTCCTTGTAACGTATGTAAAAAGGATGTGAGCGGTGACGGCTAATTAGTAAAAAGAACTTTTTCTTCTTCTGACCATGGAGTACCCTTCCCAGTAGACTTATTAATTTGAACAATCGTCCCTCTACCAACGAAACAGGTTTCCCCTTTTGAATTTGTTGCATGATAATGAATATCTACTGAGGATGATCCAACAGAAGCTGCTTTTACATGGATGTTTAATTGTTCATCAAAAAACACTTGTCTCACATAATCACATTGTAAGTCGGCAACAACAGGTATTGTCGAACCTTTTGGATTCAACCAATCATTCATTAAACCAACATGTTTTAAGTATTCAATTCTGGCATATTCAAAGTAGGAAAAATTAACGGTATTATTTAAATGACCATACATATCTGTTTCTGAAAATCTAACCGTAACTGGCACGGAAAAAGTAAATTCTTTTGACCATTGCTCGAAATCCTCGATATATGTTGCTCTCATTTTTCATTACCCCTTTGATTCATAATATGAATGAATATTCATTCGTTTTTTATTGTATCAAAGCTTTCAAGTTTCTGAAATTAATAAAGATAGAATTTTTAAAAGGGTTCCACATTTTTATAATTAGTTTTTTAACATAAATGGATGATTTCTGTTACGACTTCTCTTCATGTTAGGGAACTTGCATAGCGATGAGTATCACAGAGTCACAAATCAACAAGTCAAAACAAACCAATAAAAAAAGCCTGCGATTAAACTCGCAGGCTAGAATATTAGTCAACCATATGGTCGCTTCCGAAGAAGTTTTTAAACATTTGAACTGTTGTATCACGGTTAAGAGCTGCAATAGAAGTTGTTAAAGGAATTCCCTTTGGACAAGCGACTACACAGTTTTGAGAGTTACCACAGTTAGCAAGTCCACCTTCACCCATGATTGCATTCAATCTTTCGTCTTTATTCATAGCACCAGTTGGATGTGCATTCATTAGACGAACTTGTGATAATGGAGCTGGTCCCATGAAATCAGAACCACTATTTACATTTGGACAAGCTTCCAAACAAACACCACAAGTCATACATTTAGATAATTCATATGCCCACTGACGTTTGCGTTCTGGCATACGTGGACCTTCACCTAGATCATACGTACCATCAATTGGAACCCATGCTTTAACTTGTTTCAATGAATCAAACATTCTTGTACGATCAACGATTAAGTCACGTACTACAGGGAATGTTTTCATCGGTTCTAAACGAACGGGTTGCTCTAATTGGTCGATAAGAGCCGTACATGATTGACGTGGACGGCCATTAATGACCATAGAACACGCCCCACAAACTTCTTCCAAACAGTTCATATCCCAGTTAACGGGAGTCGTTTGTTTACCATCAACGTTGACTGGGTTACGACGAATTTCCATTAATGCAGAAATGACGTTCATATTTGGTCGATAGTTTAACTCGAATTTTTCCCAATATGGTGTTGAATCAGTAGAATCTTGGCGAAGGATCTCAAGAACGACGGTTTTAGTAGCTGTTGCGTCCATTATTAATGATCCCCTTTCGACGAGTAGTCACGTTTACGTGGTGGAATTAAGGAAACATCGATCTCTTCATAATGGAAAATTGGAGCACCTGTAGCAGGGTCAAATTTTGCCATTGTAGTCTTCATAAATTGCTCGTCATTACGTTCTGGGAAATCTGGTTTGTAATGAGCACCACGACTCTCATCACGGTTTAAAGCTCCCAATGTAATTACGCGAGCCAAGTATAGCATATTTTTCAACTGACGCGTAAATGTAGCACCTTGGTTAGACCATTTTTGCGTGTCATTGATATTGATATTATTATAACGCTCAAGTAATTCTTGAATTTTTTCATCTGTTGCTTTTAAACGGTCGTTATAACGAACAACTGTTACGTTATCTGTCATCCATTCGCCAAGCTCTTTATGCAAGACGTAAGCATTTTCAGTACCATTTAAAGCCATTGTTTCATCCCATTTTTGTTGTTCAGATGCAATATGTGCATCAAAAATAGTTGAAGGCATATCTTCTGCACGAGTTTTAAGACCACTCATATAGTGAACTGCATTTGGTCCTGCGACCATACCGCCATAAATAGCAGATAGTAATGAGTTTGCGCCAAGGCGGTTTGCTCCATGCTGAGAGTAATCACATTCACCAGCAGCAAATAATCCCGGAATACTTGTCATTTGATCATAATCAACCCATAATCCACCCATTGAATAATGAACAGCCGGGAAAATTTTCATTGGAAGTTTACGTGGATCTTCACCTGTGAACTTCTCGTAAATCTCGATGATTCCACCAAGTTTAATATCCAGTTCTTTTGGATCTTTATGTGAAAGATCCAAGTACACCATGTTTTCACCGTTTACACCAAGTTTTTGATTAACACAAACATCAAAAATTTCACGAGTCGCAATATCACGTGGTACTAAGTTTCCATACGCTGGATATTTTTCTTCTAAGAAATACCATGGTTTGCCGTCTTTATATGTCCAAATACGTCCACCTTCACCACGAGCTGATTCTGACATTAAGCGAAGCTTGTCATCACCAGGGATAGCAGTTGGATGTATTTGAATGAACTCACCATTTGCATAATGAGCTCCTTGTTGATAAACGATTGATGCTGCAGAACCTGTATTGATTACAGAGTTCGTTGATTTTCCAAAGATAATTCCTGGTCCACCAGTAGCCATAATCACAGCATCACCGCGGAATGCACGAATTTCCATAGTCGTTAAGTTTTGAGCCATTACACCACGACAAACGCCATCGTCATCTAAAATTGCTCCAAGGAATTCCCATCCTTCATACTTCGTTACAAGACCATCTACTTCATAACGACGAACTTGTTCGTCAAGTGCGTACAATAACTGTTGACCAGTTGTTGCGCCAGCAAAAGCCGTACGATGGTGCATAGTACCACCAAAACGACGGAAATCTAGTAATCCTTCAGGTGTACGATTAAACATTACACCCATACGATCTAATAGACGAATAATACCAGGTGCCGCTTCAGCCATTGCTTGTACAGGTGGTTGGTTTGCTAAGAAATCCCCACCGTATACTGTATCGTCAAAGTGAATTGCAGGTGAGTCACCTTCACCTTTTGTATTTACAGCTCCGTTAATCCCGCCCTGTGCACAAACAGAGTGTGAGCGTTTAACAGGAACTAGAGAAAATAATTCTACAGGCGTGCCTTCTTCGGCCGCTTTAATTGTTGCCATTAAACCGGCTAAACCGCCACCGACAACAATCAATTTACTTTTTGCCATGATTTTTCTCACTCCTCTTTCTAGTAGTAGTCAAGCGCTTTCAATTCATTTAACTTTTTACACGAATGCAAGAAGTGCTCGAACGCCGACTACAGTTAATGCTAAGAAGATACCTATTGTCACATATGTTGAAATTCGTTGTGAAGTAGGTGATTGAGTGATACCCCAACTTACTAAGAATGACCATATTCCGTTTGCTAAGTGGAATGTTGCAGACACAACACCTATCACGTAAAATGCAAACATTAATGGACTCGCTAAAATATCAGCCATCATGTTAAAGTTAACTTCTTGAGCACCAATTGCTTTTTGGAATCTGGTTTCAAATATATGCCATGCGATAAACACAACAAGAATGATTCCGGTAATACGTTGTAAAACAAACATCCAGTTTCGGAATGTTCCATAACGTTGTGGATTGTTTTTCGCTGTAAAAGCTATGTACAGACCATAAAACGCATGGAACATTAGTGGAATGTAAATGACAAACCATTCTAAGAATAATACGAATGGTAAACTTTCCATAAAGTGAACTGCTGTGTTAAATGATTCTGCTCCTTTAGTTGCGAAATGGTTAACAACTAAATGTTGTGCCAAAAACAAACCAACTGGAATTATCCCAACAAGTGAATGTAATCGACGCAAATAAAATTCACGATCTTTCGACAAGACTGTTACCCCCCTTAGTACTTAAAATAGACAGACCAATATTTGCCTCCATATTTATGAAAGCAGATTGACTGCATATTTCATCATGGTACAATATTATGACATGTCCATTGTACTCTTCACACAAAGGAGCGTCAAGACAAGGTGCGTGAACATTCACGACTCAAAAAAGCAGAAATATGCTCAATTTTGACAATAAATCCTGCCTTGTTCAATGAAAATTCTAAAATCGAATATTTTTTCCAATGAAAATTCAATGAAAGCGGGATTGATTATGACAGAAAATGAAGAAAAAACAACTATGCCTACATTTGGGTACGAATTAATTAGAGATCATGTTTTAGCTTCTATCCTAGGCAAACATGAAGAGGATATATTATATTGGTCGGGTAAAGAGCTAGCTCGAAAATTTCAAATGTTCTCTATGGATGAAGCGATTAGCTTTTTTAAGGAAGCTGGTTGGGGTGATCTTCGTCTCGTTAAATTGGAGAAAGACGAAGCTTTTTATGAATTAACTGGTGATGCTGAATTATTGAATATGCAACAACGTTGTTTTAAATTAGAAGCCGGTTTTCTCGCACAGCAACAACAAAAACTAGGTGGATTCTTAACTGAATGTTACGAAGAAAAGGCTCTAAAGAAAAACCATATTCTTTTCCATGTGAAGTGGGATTTAAAAGAAGCAATTTAAAAACTGGCAAGACACGCTTTTAACGTGTCTTGCCAGTTTTTTAATCCCACTTCAACTTCGCATCAATTTGTGATTGATATTGTTTAAATGCATTGCTATTTGTTTGGATACCTTTTTTCGATAATAGCTGGTTCATCTGAGTCAATTTTTGATTATACTGTTTCTCAAGCTCCGTTTTCTCTTGATGAGTTGCGCGTTTCATTTGTAGTTGTAATTCGCCCATTTCTTCTTTAACGAACTGAGCTTCATCATCATGCCCCGAATTTTTAAGAATGCGCATGACCATTCGAATATCCTCTGGATAATGAGCAAACTCATCTGGTGGTAAGGGTTTCCCTGCACCGGGAAGATTTTCAAATTGCCCCTCACGTTGTGCTTTTTTTATTAAGTCCTCCACGATATGCCAGTTCAAATTCACCACAGCCTCTCATGATCTATATGGACTGATTATACCATGAAATTCCATTAAACAGTAATTGCAGCTAAACCGAATTCATCATGTAAAGCTTTAGTTGCTCGAATCATATCCACTTCCGGCACTACAACTGATACTTTAATCTCTGAAGTGCTTACCATTTTAACTGGGATACGTTCAATTCGTAAACGATCAAACATTTGGGCAGCTACACCTGGATTGGAAACCATTCCAGACCCAACAATCGATACTTTAGCTAATCCAATTTCAAAGTTTGAAGATTGGTATCCCAAGTTTTCTTTATTCGTTTCTAACACTTGAATACATTCAGCGAAATCTTCTTTTTTTATGGAAAATGAAACACTTGGTTTTGTCCCCTCCATGATACTTTGTACAATAATATCTACGTTAATATGGTTTTTTGCTAACGTCGTAAATATTTTTGCCAGTGATCCATTAAAAGGAATCTCATAACCGATTGTTAATCGCACAATCTCTGTTTCAAATGCAACTCCACGGACAATTAGATTTTTTTCCATTGTTGGTTCCTCCAATAATATTGTGCCTTCTTCGTCAGATAAACTTGAGCGGACGCTAAGCGGGATGCCATAATTTTTCGCGAATTCAACTGCGCGAGGGTGTAAAACTCCCGCTCCTAAGTTAGCGAGTTCCAACATTTCATCATAGGATAACTCGGATAATTTGCGTGCATGATCAACATATCGAGGATCGGAAGTATAAATTCCATCAACGTCCGTATAAATATCGCATTGTTTTGCATTCAAAGAAGCAGCTAATGCTACTGCAGTTGTATCAGATCCTCCTCTGCCTAAGGTTGTTAACTCACCAAATGAATCCATCCCTTGAAAACCAGCAACCACTACAACTTTTCCATCACGCAACGATTGTTCAATGCGTGTTGAATCAATATGTTCAATGCGAGCATTCGAATGAATAGATTCCGTACCGATTCCAGCTTGCCAACCTGTATATGAAATCGCGTCCTGCCCCATATGTTTAAGTGCCATCGTTAATAATGATATCGTTACCTGTTCTCCAGTAGAAAGTAGCATGTCCATTTCCCTCTTGGATGGTTCAGATGCCAAATCCTTTGCTAACTTAACTAATTCATCCGTTGTTTTACCCATAGCAGATACAACGACTACAATCTCATGTCCTTTAGCTGTTTCACGAATGACACGTTGTGCTACATTTCGAATTCTTTCTGTATTCCCAACTGACGTTCCACCAAATTTCATAACAATTCGACTCAATAGTAACTCTCCCTTATATCCAAAGAAGCTAAAAAAAAGACAACTTATCCACGATTTTTCGTAGAAAGCTGTCTCTAATCATGTACGTTCATAAGAAGCGTCCATGTGAGATAGCCCTCCAGAATCGATTAGATTCTGACAATCTTGCATTTATTCAATGCAAAACCAGCGCGACAATTTAAACAGGATTGTCGAACTTCGGCGAATTTCCCTTTCATCTGCAATCATAGGATCTGTTGTATCCTCCTGCAGGGTACTAATGATTTTCGCGCCTCTATCATCACTTTTCAAGTGATTCAATTTCAGTGTGTTTACAATATCATAATATTACTCATTTGACAATGACTCGTTTTTAAAATAGGACGATACTGATTCTGCAATTTGTTGTGGTAAGCCAGAAGCTTTAAGTTCTTCAATTGATGCTTCTTTAATTCGTTTAACAGATCCAAAATGTTTTAATAACATTTTTTTGCGTTTTGGACCTATGCCTTCAAATCCATCAAGAGCAGAGGCAATGGTGTTTTTCCCACGTTGTTGTCTATGGAAAGTTATCGCAAATCGATGGACTTCATCTTGAATGCGTTGTAATAAATAAAAGGCTTCACTTGTTCGCTTCAATTGTATAATTTCAATTGGATTGCCATACAACAACGAAGCGGTTTGGTGTTTCGTGTCTTTTGCTAAACCCGCAATAGGAATCGACAAACCAAGCTCGTCTTCAATAACTTCCCTGGCGATTTCCATTTGTCCCTTCCCACCATCAATAATGATTAAGTCAGGAAGAGGTAATCCCTCTTGTAATACTCGAGTATATCTTCTTCTTACCACTTCACGCATAGCACCGTAGTCATCATGACGGGCTGCCGTTTTGGTTTTGTATTTTCGATAGTCCTTTTTGTAAGGTCTACCATCTACAAATGTAACCATGGCTGATACAGCGTCAGCACCATATATATGAGAATTATCAAAAGCTTCGATTCTTAGAGGTGTCGCTATGTTCATAGCTGCTCCAAGTTCCTCACATGCACCGATCGTTCGTTGATCTTGACGCTCGATTAAATGGAATTTTTCTTTTAGCGCAATTTCAGCATTTTTAGTAGCTAAATCAATCATTTCTTTTTTCTTTCCTCGGCTTGGTGAAGCCACTTTCACATTCAAAAGTTGATTGACCATATTTAAATCCACACTCTGTGGAACATAAATTTCTCTTGGCAAAATATGATGTGGTTTATCATAAAACTGGCCTAAAAATGTTAGGAATTCATCATCGGGATCTTGGTACAAAGGAAAAAGGGAAACATCACGTTCAATTAGCTTTCCTTGTCTTACAAAGAAAACTTGAACACACATCCATCCTTTATTGACAGAAAAACCAAAAATATCTCGATCCGTAAAATCATTCGTCGTGATTTTTTGTTTTTCCATTACCGTTTCGATATGCATAATTTGATCTCGATATTCTTTTGCCCGCTCAAATTCCAAGTTTTCTGCAGCTGAGGACATTTTCTCCGTCAACTCTTTTTTCACTTGTTGGTATCCACCATTTAAAAACTTGGTTATTTGATCGATAATTTCTCGATAAGAATCCTGCTCAATCGGTTTAACACAAGGAGCTAAACATTGCCCAAGGTGATAATATAAACACACGCGATCGGGTAGTGTTGGACATTTTCTTAACGGATACAGGCGATCAAGTAACTTTTTAGTAGCACTTGCTGCATAGGCATTAGGATAAGGACCGAAATACTTCCCTTTGTCTTTCTTAACTTGTCTTGTAGTGATTAGCTTCGGATGCTTTTCGCCTGTAATTTTAATATATGGATACGTTTTATCATCTTTTAACATGATGTTGTATTTAGGATCATGTTTTTTAATTAAATTTAATTCGAGAATCAGTGCTTCGATATCGGAAGAAGTCACAATATATTCAAAATCAGTTATTTCATTGACTAATCTTTGTGTTTTACCATCATGGCTCCCAGTAAAATAGGAGCGGACTCGATTTTTTAATACTTTGGCTTTGCCAATGTAAATAATCGTCCCTTGACGGTCTTTCATTAAATAACAGCCTGGTTGATCTGGTAGGATAGAACATTTTTGTTCGATTAATTCATTTATCATTATCATCACCTGTAAAAAAAACCGGGGCCCTTAGGGTTCCCGGTTTTTGTATTATGCGTGTTTTTGTACTAATTGAGCTAATGCTTCTTTTGGTTGGAAACCTACTACTTTATCAACTGGTTGCCCATCTTTGAAAAGTACTAATGTAGGAATTGACATAATTCCAAAGTTGCTAGCAGTTTCTTGGTTTTCATCAACGTCAACTTTGACAATTTTCACTGTTTCGCTCATTTCACCATCTAATTCTTCTAATACTGGAGCGATCATTTTACATGGCCCACACCAAGGTGCCCAAAAATCTACTAATACTAAACCGTTTGAAATTTCATTTGAAAAACTCTGATCTGTTCCGTGTACAATTGCCATAATAAAATTCCTCCTTAAAAATACAAACTCTAGACGTAGTATATCATGCGTCAAATATCCATGCGAATTTTTTGCTCACTATTAAATGAGTGAGAAAATCACTTATTGCTACCATATTAACACCTAATCCTTCGGCTTTTTTACCTGTGTTGATTTCCATTGCGGCGGACGCTTTCTTACCATTAGTCAATCTTTTTCCTTGGAATTTTATAAAATAATATAGGTAGTTCACTGATATAAGCCTATTGCTTTCCGTTTCGGCACTCGCTTTCCGCGGGCACGGCTTCAGACGCTTCACTCGCTCCGCTCGCTGCAGGGTCTTCAGCTCGCGCTGTTCCCGCAGGAGTCACGCGCCTACACTCCAAGTATCACGAAATCTGTATAAATAAGCATGCCAAATAAACCTGACGGTTAATATTTTTTTCGCAGGGGCTAATATGCTATAATTTTAAATAAATTCAGTTACGATGCTTTGCCTGATTCGTACTGGTACAGAAGGCCGTTTTGAATAAGGTGAAATGCCACTTTCAAGAACTTATTCATAGACGCAATCATCGCAACCTTATGGAGCTTTCCATTGGGTTGCTTTTTTAATTTATCGTAATAATCCACAATTGTATTT
>NZ_JBHZRU010000001.1:0-339001 GCF_043641925.1 Paenisporosarcina quisquiliarum | reverse complement strand
TATATTTACTGGGCACTTGATGGAGTGCGTAGACGAATACAGGCTACCTGGAATGATTACGATCGTAAGAAATGTAAAAAGATGCGATATGTATTCCATCGGAATTCTCAAAAATTAACCGATGAAGATCGCTGGTATTTAGATCGATATCTTTCCATGTCAGATGAGCTTAAGCAAGCGTATGAGTTGAAAGAAAAGTTTAATGAGTGGTTTGTTCAGGCAAAAGAAAATGGTCCGGAGAAGATTCTCCAGACCAAAGAGCTTTTACATTCATTTTATCAACTCGTTACCCAAATCAATATTCCTGAATTTAACCGTGTCATCAAGACACTACAGAATTGGCAAATCGAGATCTTAAATAGCTTTGCCTATAATCTTTCCAATGGCTTTCTGGAGGGAATTAATAACCTCACAAAAGTTATGAAAAGAAATGCATTTGGCTTCAGAAGCTTCATGCGATTCCGAGCAAAGATATTATTAACACACAAGTATAAAAAAATAGGATATCACGTTGGATGAGGTGAAGTGATTTTCACTCCACCCCAACATTTGACGGAGAACCTGTTTTATTATTATCTATTCTGAACGACTCATACCAGTGTAGATTAAAATCAAACGAGTTAGCTCAAGTACAGCAACTGCAGCAGCAGCAACATAAGTCATTGCGGCAGCGTTCAGTACTTTCTTCGCATGTTTTTCTTCTTCATTGCGAATAACGCCTAGAGAAACAATTTGATTCATCGCTCTGCTTGAAGCATTAAACTCAACTGGTAAAGTTACAATTTGGAATACTACACCAATCGCTAATAAGGCGATACCTAAAAGCAACATGCCTGAAAGGTTGGCAAAAATACCGATTAAAACGAAAATCCAAGAAGCATTCGAAGAAATGTTTGCCACAGGAACTAAAGCATGACGGAATTTCAAAAATGAATAGGCTTCTTTATGTTGAATCGCATGTCCAACTTCATGGGCAGCAATTGCTGTTCCAGCAACTGATGCTTCATGGTAGTTGCTAGAAGAAAGTGCTACAATTTTTGTCATTGGATTATAATGATCACTCAAAAACCCACGGCTTTCAACAACTTTCACATCTTGTAAACCATTACTATCTAAAATCAAACGTGCCACTTGTGCACCTGTCATACCTGAAGTTGAACGTACTTTTGCATACTTTTTGTACGTACTTTTGACTTTAAATTGCGCGTAAAGTGGTAACAACAAAATTACCGCAAAGTAAATCAAAAAAGAATAACTCAAATCGACCATCCTCCTAATTTCTATCTATCTCTTATTTTATAGATATGCTATAAATTGAGCAACTATTTCGACTGCTGCAAACGTGACAATTTAATGACCATAATCGCTAATAAAATACATGCAATTGATAACCAAAACGTAAAATAGCCAATAGATTGAGTGTATTCACTCAGACTTCGATAAATTGGCATTTGTCCAAATACATAATCGATCACATCATTATGTAAGGTCCAAATAGAGGCAAGTAAGACATGAATCCATTTAAATCTGTAAAAAGGAATGTACAATACTGCTTGCAAAGCCATAGCAAAATGACTAACCACCAGCATCCATCCTTCAAATCCAATAGGACCAGTTTCTACTTGCGTCCAAATATTCATGACGACAGCCCAAAGTCCATATTTCACTAATGTGATGAGAGCAAGTGCTTCAATCAATTTAAAATTCAATTTTAATAGCCATCCAAATAAAGCAATGGTGAAAAACAAACTTGCTGTTGGTGAATCAGGAACAAAAATTAAGAAAATTGGTGGTGTAATCTCTAGTTGACTTTGATACCAATAATAACCGAATAAAGTTCCAAATAAATTTACAATGAATAAAAGCCACATAAATGATTTATGAAATAAAATGAATTTCACGTATGTAAAGATAGTATTCACTAAAAACGACTCCTTATGTATTAGAAAAACATAACACGTTCTCACTGTAGTGCATGCTATGCCTTTTCCTATACTGATATCCTCAAATTAATACTTCCAAATCTGTACAAAAAAAGAGCCAGTTTCCTGACTCTTTCTAAGTACTATCATGGACTTAATTCATCAATAAATTGTGATAATTTTTGTAAATCTTCGTCCGAACCTTCCCACTGACCAGCAGGCATTGTGCCAATACCTTCTTTTGCAATTTTTGCAATTTCTTCAGCAGTATATTCAGTCGTAGCTAGTGATGGTCCAAGTCCGCCTTCATAAGCATTACCATGACAGTTAATACAGGAAGATTCCATGTAAATCTGATGGCCCTCTGCTGAAGTATCGAACTGTGCTTCTTCACGAATTTCCCCTTGAGCTTTTGCTGCTTCCCAGTCGTGGTTCACAACAGATTCCCAAGTTAAGAAAATGATTGATGCAATAGCTAACAACATAAATGCAGTTGGCAAAGGACGTTTAAATGGACGTCGCTCTGGACCTTTGTCCAAGAATGGTACAAGCATTAATGCACCAAAAGCAAGTCCAGGCATTACGATTGCTCCAATAACATTGTATGGTCCTGAAGCAAATTCATATTTCAATAATTGATATAAAAATAAGAAATACCAGTCTGGCAATGGAATATAAGCAGTATCTGTTGGATCCGCTTGACGCTCAAGTGGTGATGGATGCGCAACAGTTAAGATTAAATAACCAATTAAGAATACAGCACCAACTAACCACTCTTTTAATAAAAAGTTAGGCCAGAAAGCTTCTGTTTTCCCTGGATACTCGGAATAGTCTTTAGGAATATTCGGTTTGCGATTAGCAGGTACACGAGAATCCCCGACAAATTTCATCCCTTTTCCGCGATGCATAGTGTCCCCTCCTTTTTGAAATCATCAAAGACGCTGTTTCTTACAACGGTCCTGAAATACCTTGTTTACGAATCATGATAAAGTGTGCTGCAAGCAACCCAAGCAAAGCAGCTGGTAAGAAGAATACATGAATCGCAAAGAATCGTGTTAACGTTTGAGCACCAAGAATGGTCTCATCTCCAGCTAACAAGGTTTTAATTGCGCCACCAATGAATGGTACAGACGCCGCAATTTCAATACCTACTTTCGTTGCAAACAACGCTTTCATGTCCCAAGGAAGTAGATAACCTGTGAAACCTAAACCTAACATAACGCCGAAAATTAATACGCCGACTACCCAGTTAAGTTCACGAGGTTTTTTATAAGAACCTGTAAAGAATACACGCAATGTGTGTAGGAACATCATCACAATTACGAGAGAAGCTCCCCAGTGATGCATTCCACGTACAATTTCACCGAATGCAACTTCATTTTGTAAATAGTAAACCGATTGCCAAGCATTTTCGATATCTGGTACATAATACATTGTTAAAAACATACCAGAAAGAATTTGTATTACAGTTACGAAGAATGTTAATCCCCCGAAACAATATACGAATGCAGAAAAATGGTGTGCAGGGTTTACGTGCTCTGGAACTTCATGGTCTGCAATATCACGCCAAATAGGAGTAATATCCAGACGTTCATCCACCCAATCATAAATCTTATTTAGCACTGACGTCGTACCCCCTTACGTTAAACTAATGTATTTGGTCGTATTTTACCGATTTCTAACAGACCGTCTTTTTCACGCACTTCGAACTCATCCAACGGACCAAGAGGTGGTGTACCTTTAATGTTTTGACCATTTTTTTCATAACGGCCAGCGTGACATGGACAGAAGAACTGATCCGGGTGACCTTTATCACCAGCCCAGTTAACCGTACATCCTAAATGCTTACAAACAGGTGAAAGGGCAATAATCTTATCCCCACTCTTGTAAACCCATGCGGTACTTGTCACTTCAGACGTATACCATGCATCAACTTGCTCAAATGAAAAGTCTACTCGTTCTGGTACTTCAGTAAGTTCAGCAACTTTTTTGCTTGTCGGAATAAAATCTCCGCCTTCTGCTTTTTGCAATACTGGATCGACTGCAAAACGTACCATCGGCATCATCATTCCCGCGGCCATAAATCCACCGACACCCATCAATGTGTAGTTAAGGAATTGACGTCTCGATACACGATTATTACTCATGTTTTTCCCCCCTCTAACTTAAAGGTCAGTCCAAATGGACATACTTGTACTAAATAGTAAAACTAGGACAGTTCTATGATATATCAATAAAAAAGGTTGGTCAATATTCCATTAGGTTCCTACTGACACTTTGTGAACATTTCTTGAAGGTTATTCAACTGTTTTCGCCCAATTATTTGCAAACACGGGAACCACCTGTCGAATTTGATCGTCCAAAATGGATTGTCTTAACTTTTGGTCCATATTTTCTAAAGGAATAGATGGCGTATATATCACATCTATCTCAGGAGCATCTGTCGCCCACTGCATATCACATGAAATAAAGAAATGATGCTTAAAACCCGCCTCAGTAAGGACTTTCTTCCATTCGGTAGCTAAAACCGAACGACTAGATTGCGGTGTATATGTAACAGGCGGCATTAATACAACGCGCCCTTTAAATTGATTTTCCATAAAAGCGGTTAAAGACATTAAGAAATCCGCTGTTCCAGCACTTTGTTGTATGTGCGAAGCTCGTCCATCTACAAGTAAGAGTGGAATGATAGCCGTATCTACAAATTCTTTTTGCTCTATAAACGTCGTTATATCTTTTGAATTCCAATACATAGTAAATTTCACCTCAAAAAGACTTCATCGAAATCGATGAAGTCAAGATTTTGTCGATTCTTTTATTCCTTGCAGAATGGTCGAAAGTTCAAAGAATCGCTCTTTATCATTTGCATCTAATGCTTCATCGATTTGTTTTAAAATATGCTCTTCACGAAAAGTGTGCATACTTTCTTCTAAAACCTCTTCAGCTAGTTTTCGATCCTTATCATTCGTATTTAAATATGTTGGCATATAAGGGTTTTCTTCAAGTACTGCTAAAAATTCTGAACTTGCAGGGACGTTCGGGAAGTTTAGTTGAATATACATATCTTCTGAAGGGTGCAATCGTAAATCGTGGAATGATTTTTCTGCATCCGCTGTCATTAAATTCCCTTTATAAAATCGAAATGGAACGCCTGAGGACTCTGTTACAGACATGACCATCGCACGAGGACAATAGTGAGCTTCTTCAACAAAATGAACTTTTTGAAGTAATTCATCGTGGCTTAGTAAATAATTCAGGATCCACACACATTCTCTACGTTTCATCTGATATCTCTTTAGAAACCATCGAACAAATTCCTTCTTTTCCATTACAGAAACAGATGCGGTCATGTTACTCCTCCTTTCAATTTAAAGAATCAATTAAGTCTTGCCAGCGCTCTTCATGTGGTTGAAGAGAAGCTAATAGTTTACCTACTTCTAGAGCTTCTGATCGTTTTCCTTCTTCTAAAAGAAAATAAACGTATTTTTCTAAAAATAGTGGATCTTCTTTATGGTCAGTATATGCCAAAGAATAAAATTCGTATGCACGTTCATAATTTTCTTCTCGTGCATATGCTTCAGCAGCAAATGGATAAAGTGCGGACCAATCATCCTGATCTTTTGATACCGTTTCAATCAGCTCAATAACATCTTCATCTCGTTCTTGGGTATGGAAAAACGATATTAGTGTAATCGTTGCTTCCATATATTCAGGATCTAAAGCAATCGCTTGACGTAAATGGTCTTCAGCCTCTTGTGTTTTCCCTAATTTCAAAGCTAGTTTACCAGCAAACAAATACAACTCTTTGTCATATTCATCACGACTAAGCCCTTCCATTATGGCTTCATACGCTCGATCATTCTCTTCAATCATCATTAAAGACTGTGCTAATAACAAATGAGCGGAGAAATAATCCGGATCTAATGTTTTTACTTCTGTTAATTTACGAATAGCTAGCTCAAATTGTTCAGCTTGAAAAGCTGCGTGCGCATAACCGAACAATAAATCAGGTGTTACATGATGGTCTAATGATTCCTCATAGTAAGGAAGAGCTTCTTCGTATGCCGCTCCAGCAGTTAAGACCTCTGCTAATCGTTCTGAAAGTCGAATGCTCGCAATTTCATCTTGGTCACGTTTCAGTTCTTCGTATAAGCGTACTGCTTCTAAGTACTTACCCGTTTCTAACATCAATTCTGCCTTAGCAAACTTTAGTAACGGTTCATCAGGCATTAAATCCAGTGCTTGATTAATTCGTTGTTCAGCCGCTTCGTAAAATCCTTGCATTTGGTAATAATCAGCTAGACTTAATAACGCTTGTGGATACACTTCTTCATGAGGCTCAATGCTCGATAACAATAAAAGAGCTTCATCTTCTTGATCAATTTCCATTAACAAATGAGCACGGTCTATTTTAATTTGTGCTTCTTCTGGAAATAAAAACTGGATATGTTGTAAAATCTGATCAGCTTCTTTTAAATAACCAGTTCCAACTAACATTTCTGCGATTTCATATTGTGTGTCGGGTTCACTAGCAAGAAGAAGTGGTTCGATTAACAATTGCACTTGCTCTAGATTACCTTCTTTAATTGCTTTTTCAAATTGACTATACTCCATTTTTCATCACCCGTTTTCTCTCTTTTCATACCATATGCTACATGACGCTTGAACCATTCACAAGAAAAAACTCCCCGTTTAGAGGAGAGTTCACGTTGTTTTCACATTTTTTAAATGTTCAAAGAAATTAGGATATGAAACTGAAATGCATGAAGGATCATCTATTTCAACTGGCTCGCTTGCAATAAGGGATGCAATAGCACCCATCATTCCAATTCGATGATCCCCATAAGAGGTCACTGTACCTCCATTTAATTGAACAGGTCCTTTAATAATCATACCATCATCTGTTGCTTCAATCGTAGCACCTAACTTTTTCAATTCATTCACAACTGCTGTAATCCGATCTGTTTCTTTTACTTTTAGTTCAGCGGCATCTCGAATCACCGTCGTTCCAAAAGCTTGTGTTGCTAATAAAGCGATAATCGGCAACTCGTCAATTAAACGAGGGATTAACTCTCCGCCAATTTCAATCCCTTTTAGCTCACTAGATTTTATTCGAATATTGCCAAAAGGTTCTTCTCCATTTGTTATGGATTCCTCAACCTTAAGATTCGCACCCATTTGTGAAAGAACATCTATAATACCGGTTCTCGTTGGATTTAATCCGACATTTTTCAACATGATATCACTAGTATCAGTAATGGCACCTGCAACTAAAAAGAACGCTGCTGAGGAAATATCTCCTGGTACATCAATATGTGTACTCACCAGTTGTTGTCCACCACTTAAATGAATTTCACCATCGACTGATTCAACTTGTACACCAAATTGTCGCATCATGCGTTCTGTATGATCTCTAGTAGGTTCGAGTTCCGTTACAATCGTTGTTCCTTCAGAGTTTAACCCTGCAAGTAAAATGGCTGACTTTACTTGTGCACTGGCTACAGGCATTTGATACGTAATGCCTTGTAAAGTTGTTCCTTGAACTGCTAGTGGCGTATACTGTCCTCCGCTTCGTCCAAGAATTTGAGCACCCATTTGGCGTAGAGGATCAATCACTCTCTTCATCGGTCTTTTCGCAATCGAATCATCACCAATCATGACAGCGTAAATTGGTGAAGCTGCTAAGATACCCAGTAGTAATCGAGTAGTAGTTCCTGAATTTCCTGTATTCAATATGTTTTGAGGTTCATTCCAGTTCTTTATTCCATCCGATTCAATCGAAACTTGGTTTCCATTAACATCTATCTTGACGCCAAGTTTTTGAAAACATGAGATGGTACTTAAACAATCGTCACCTAACAAAAAGCCATCCACTGTCGTTTTTCCTTTAGCCATTGCTCCAAACATAATCGATCGATGAGAAATAGACTTGTCCCCTGGAATTGTAATTACCCCTTTTAGGGATGCTTTTTTTGAAGACTGTATCATTTTGTCACTACCTCTCAAAATTCTAGGATATATAGGTTTCGAATGTTGTTTCTTGATTTAGATATTTTTGTGCTAATTTCTGATCATCCGCAGTTTGGAAACTGATCACCAATATTCCGAATACATCTTCTCTTGTTTCTACTATTCGTATATTTGTAATGCTAATAGCGTGCTTGGCCAGTAGACCAGTCACTTCAGAAATAACACCAGGATAATCGGGAACGTCAACGTATAAGTCATAAACTGTATAAAGTGCCCCTTGAGAAGTGATTGGTAATTCGTCCCGAACATGCTTAGCTCTAGAAAAGTAATGCTCGATATCAAGTGGTGCCGCTTCATTTAACAAGGATTTCACATGATTCATTTCGTCCTGCCATTTATCTAATTGGTTTATGAGTTCGTTACGATTTTGTACCGTAATATCTCTCCACATAATGGGATTAGACGAGGCGATTCTTGTAATATCTCGAAACCCACCAGCGGCTAATTGTTTAGTAAAGGGAAATTGCTCATTTTCACCTGATAATTGATGAACAAGAGAAGCTGCCACAATATGTGGAAAGTGGCTCACGACAGCTGTCATATGGTCATGCTCCTCAGCTGTTACACGAACAACTTTTGCTTTCGTAACAGACAATAACGACTCTAAAAACTCTATCTTTTCTTCACTTTCATCTACTAAAGGAGTCAACATAAAATAGGCATTTTCGAACAAATGTGCTTTTGCAGCATCTACACCGGATTTATGAGATCCAGCCATCGGATGACCACCGATAAACGTGATGCCTTGTTTCCTTAATGTCGTCGCTTTTTCCATGATTAACTTCTTCGTACTTCCTGTGTCCATAAGCACTACAGAGTCTTTTAATGGCCAGTCTTGTACTTCATTCATGAACTGTAATGTTGTATTAACGGGTGTAGCAAAAATTATGACGTCTGCGATCTTTGCTGAATCTTTCACATGAAAAGCCATTTCATGAATGACCCTTAATTTTTTTGCTTTTCTAATAACATGTGAATCTATATCATATCCGATAATGGTCAAGTCCTTATTCTTTTGAAGAGCTAAAGCAAGAGAACCACCTATTAAGCCAAGACCAACAATTAATATTTGTTTACTCATGTATAACGCCTAATTCTATTAGGATCTTTTCCAGTTTCTCGATGAGTTCCGTATTTTGATCGATGCTACCTACAGTAATTCTAATAAATCCAGGTACACCTAGCGCGTTGCCGCTTCGAACTATAAATCCTTTTTTCATCAATTCTTCAAAGACTTTGTCGCTATCTGTTTTAATATTGATTAGTACAAAGTTGCCTTGTGAAGGATAAATGAACAAATTGTGCTCTAAACAAAACGATTCAAACAAGTCGATTCCTTGTTTATTTTCTATACGGCACTTTTCTATAAATACTTGGTCACTTAATGCAGCACTCGCTGCTCCTTGACTAAGTGATGTATTATTAAACGGTTCTCTTAATGGATCTAAATTCGCAATCAGCTCTTCATTGCCGATTGCATATCCAACGCGAAATGCCGCTAACCCATATGCCTTTGAAAAAGTTCTCAAAACCACTACATTTTTATAGGTTTGAAGATAGTCAATCGCATTTCTGTATTCTGTATCAGTCACGTATTCGAAGTAAGCTTCATCTAAAACGATTAAAACTTCTGGAGAGACTGAGGAAATAAATTCATCAAGTTTAGCCTGCTGAATAAGATTTCCTGTTGGATTATTTGGTGAACATAACCATACGACTGACGTTTGCTCGTCTATCTGTTTAAGCATGCCCTCTAAATCATGATGTCCATCAATCAGTTCGACTTCTCGGACCTCAGCACCTTCTATTTGTGCATTGTGTCGATATTGAGGGAATGTTGGTGTTGCCATGACGGTATTCACACCAGGCTGAAGTAAAGCTCGAGAAATGATTAAGATAATTTCATCCGATCCATTTCCAAATAGCAATTGCTTCTCACTTACTTGAAGGTGTTCAGCCAAGTCCTTGCGTAAAGCCCCTGAATAACCATCAGGGTATCGCGCAAAATTTATGCCATGGTCTTCGATAAATTGAGGTACTTTAGGAGATGTGCCCAGCGGGTTTTCGTTCGATGCTAATTTAGTGATGGAGGATAATCCATACATTTTTTTTACATCATCAATCGATTTTCCTGGTTGGTATGCCTTCATTCCGGCTAATTGCTTTTTCCACTTCATCTTTTCTCGCCTCTGCTTTCTTACTTTACTAAGTCTGGTCTTAAGGTAACTGCTTCATTTAAATAAACATGATGAAGTTCTTTTTGAGATAGCTCAGTATTCACATGCATTAAAACGCGAATGCACGAGCCCATCGCGCCTGGTACGTCCATTTCATGAGTACACATAACCGGTACATACGTCCAGCCTTCAATACTTCTCACGGCTTTTGCCGGGAACGCGGAAGAAATGTCAGTTGTCGTAGATATAATGACTGATGCAACTTGTTCAGGGTCAATGTTATTTGTTTTAGCCATTTCAATAATCAATCTTTCTGTTTCTAAATGAATAGTTTCAGCTGTATCATGAGTGATTGTTGTTGCACCTCGAATCCCACGTATCAAATCGATTCCTCCCTTACCCAATTTTTTAATTGTTCATCCATTTTATGACCTTGTTCTTTTGAAATAATCTTATTAATTGGTTCACCAATCTTGTTTAATAAAACAAAATGTAAATCACCATGAGAAGCTTTTTTATCGCGAATCATCACATCAAATAACTCTTTGTATGTTTTTGTAAGAATGGCATCGAATGTATAACCTAATTTAAGGGCATGAAGAAAGAATTTATGAGCAAAACCAGATTCTAATTCAGCAAGTTCTTCACTTAACATTAATGCGTAAACCATTCCAATCATGACCGCTTCGCCGTGTGTGATGTGACCATATCCAATTGTATTTTCTATTGCATGGCCATAGGTATGACCGAAATTTAAAAATTTCCGACTTCCATGCTCGAATTCATCATCTTTGACAATTTCAGCTTTCACAACGATTCCCTTACATAAATATTCTTGTAGGTTGCTAGTTGTTAATGTAGAAAAATCTTGAACTTCGAATAGTTCATTCACCCATTGTGGATTTGAAATGAGTGCATGCTTTATCACTTCAGCCATTCCTGAACGCACTTCATTTTCAGGTAAGGTAGATAATAGTGAAATGTCGTAAAACACGGCTTCTGGCTGATAAAAAGAACCAATCATGTTTTTGCCTTGTGAATGATTGATCGCTGTCTTCCCGCCAACCGCACTATCATGCGCCAAAATTGTTGTAGGAATTTGATAAAAAGGTATGCCTCGCATAAATGTAGAAGCAACAAAACCTGTTAAATCCCCACAAGCTCCTCCACCGAATGCAAACAGTACGGATTTTCTTGAACAATTTTCATTCAGTAAAAAACTGTGGCAATCATAAAAGGTTTCTATGGTTTTACAGCTTTCTCCTGGTGGAACTTCATAAACTTTTATCAGTCCGTTTGTTATTGTTTGCAAAGGAGTTACTAGTTTATTTATATGCAAGTTCACAACTGTTCTATCTGCGATAATAACAATTTGATCGGCAGAAACAAGCTGTTCTTTGTACAAGGAAATGGCTTCTTGAATAATGTTTGTACCCATGTGAACGTCGTATTCTTTCGTGATCGTTTCAATGGTTATGTTTTGCATACTTAGAACTCCTTTGTGTAAGCTCGATGTTCATCAATTGACGTTTTCAGTTTTGATAGTTGATCGCTATTAAATTGTTCTAAAATAGCAGATGCTAATTCCCATGCAACAACATGTTCAGCAACAATTGAAGCCGCTGGTACAGCACAGCTATCTGAACGTTCTATACTTGCTTTAAAAGGCTCTTTCGTATCAATGTCAACACTTTGTAACGGTTTATAAAGAGTCGGAATAGGTTTCATTACGCCTCTGACAACGATTGGCATACCTGTTGACATTCCGCCTTCAAGACCACCCAAACGGTTCGTTTTACGTGTATAACCTTGTTCTTCCGACCAAGCTATTTCATCATGGACTTGGCTACCTGGTTTTCTTGCCATTTCAAATCCTAATCCGATTTCGACACCTTTAAAAGCATTAATACTCATCATCGCCATGGCAAGTTTGCCGTCTAGTTTGCGATCATAATGAACGTAACTTCCGATTCCAGCTGGCATATTTTCAACAACCACTTCTACTACGCCACCAATTGAGTCACCACTCTCTTTAGCATCATCAATTGCCTTAGTCATTTGTTTAGATGCATCAGGATCAACACAATAGACAGCATCTGATTCTACGATTTCTCGAATTTCTTTTACTGATAATCCTTCAATCAATGCAGGGTTCGCTTTAATCCCACCGATTTCAGTTACATGAGATACGATATGGATCCCGAGTTCTGCTAAAAGTTGTTTAGCTACTGCACCAACAGCTACTCTCACTGTAGTTTCACGTGCGGAAGAACGCTCTAGTACATTACGTAAATCGCGATGACCGTATTTCATTCCGCCAACCAAATCTGCATGACCAGGTCTTGGGCGTGTAATTTGTCGTTTAACGTCTTCTGGATTCAGTTCTTCAGATAAAGGTTCAATCCCCATAATATGAGTCCAATGTTTCCAGTCATCATTCGTTACTACAAGTGCTATTGGTGAACCAATTGTCACTCCATGCCGAACACCAGAAGTGATATTCACCGTATCTTTCTCGATTTGCATGCGACGACCTCGACCATGTCCTCCTTGTCTCCGTTTAAGATCTCTATTAATTAATTCTGAAGTAATCTGTAATCCTGATGGTAGGCCCTCGATAATCGCTGTTAGTTGTGGTCCATGAGACTCACCAGCAGTTAAATAACGCATGGCACTTTCCCCCTTCAACTCGCTAAAGTATTTTAAGTAACACTATAACATAATCTTTTTTAATTTTCATAGTAGTACTTGTAAAAAATCGTGATTCGTCTATGTTTTCTATGTAAGAAAGCTGTCCGAAAATTTTTCCGGACAGCATCTACCACTATATTTTTCGATAAAAGAAAGTATCCTCTGTTTCTAATCCGTACCGTTGTGGATTGAAAATCTGTTCGGTACTTCCTACAAATAATATTCCATCTTTTTTTAGGGAATTCCCGAAATTCGTGTAAATTTGATCCTTCGCTTCTTCCGTAAAATAAATCATGACATTTCGACAAACGATTAAATCAAAGTTTTGTTCATATGTATCGTTTAACAAGTTATGTTTTTTAAATGTAACTGTGTTTTTTATTTCTTTTTTAACTTCATAAAACGTTCCTTGCTTATCAAAGTATTTATTTTTACTATCATCAGGTACTTCAGCTAAAGATCTCTCAGGATAAATGGCTGCTTTTGCTCTTTGAATTGCATTTTCATCTAAGTCCGTGGCTAGTATAGAGATTTGAGACAAAGGGATATGATTCCCTAAAACCATCGCAATAGTATATGGCTCCTCACCAGTAGAACAAGCAGCACTCCATATTTTTAGCGTTTTTTTCGATTGTAATAACTTTGGGAATATTTTATTCTGCAAAACTTCCCATCTCTTTGCGTTTCGGTAAAATTCGGAAACGTTGATTGTCATTCGATCTAAAAATTCATTCAACAAATCACGATCCTGATCAAGTGCAAAAAAGAATTCTTCAAAGTTAGCAAATCCCTTTTTATCATATAGAGATGTAAGCCGTCTTCTCATTTGGGCTTCTTTATATAAACTGAGGTTAATCCCAGTTTTTCGATTAATTTGTTCAATGAATTTTAGATAATCTGGCATACCCGTCATTCTCCCTCTCTAACTTCCTATCCATATTATAACGTATGGAAGACTATTCTGAAATTAAAAAAAGCAGTCAAATGAATATCATTTGACTGCTTTTATAATGAAAATTAGTTAACCCAGTTATTAGAATCTTTAGCGTATGATACAAGTTCATCTTCTTTGAAGAATAAACCGATTTCACGAACAGCGCTATCAGCAGAGTCAGAACCATGAATGATGTTCTTTCCAACTGTTACAGCGAAGTCTCCACGGATAGTTCCAGGAGCAGACTCTTTAGGGTTTGTAGCCCCAACTAGTAAACGAGAAGTAGCAATTACATTTTCGCCTTCCCAAACCATTGCGAATACTGGTCCAGAAGTAATGAAATCAACAAGTTCACCGAAGAATGGGCGTTCTTTATGTTCACCGTAATGTTCACCAGCAAGTTCTGGTGTAATTTGCATTAATTTAGCTCCAACTAATTGGAAGCCTTTCTTTTCAAAACGACCAACGATTTCACCAATAAGGTTACGTTGAACTCCATCAGGTTTTACCATTAAAAACGTTCTTTCCATAATTAACACTCCTTCAATTCGATCTTAGGGTTATCCCTACCGTAAAAAATAGTACCATTCAATCAAAATTTATACAACAACTTAAAATTTACGTTTCCCCATAAATAGCGAAATTTTGCGTAAAGTTTTTTTAGCATGTTGATCGGGCAAAGCATCAATTTCTTTCATGGCTTTTTGCAAATATCGATCACTAATTTGCTTCGCTTTATCAATCGCATCTGATTGGCGCACACGTTTAACAAGGTCAAGTCTTTCAGCTTCCGTTAATTCACCTGACATCGCCCGTTCAAAATCTTTTCGGAAAACTGGATCATCTTTTAAAAACAAGATAGGTAATGTGATATTGCCTTGTAGCAAATCACTGCCAGCCGGTTTTCCAAGTTCTTTGTCTGTTGAGGTGAAATCTAAAATATCATCGATTATTTGGAATGACATACCGACGTAATACCCAAAACGTTTTAAATGCATCGTGGTCTTTGCATCTGCTCCAGATACAACTGCTCCTAGTTGACAGCTTGAAGAAATCAAAAGAGCAGTCTTTCGTTTAATACGACGGAAATAATCTTGTAGTCGCTGATCAATTTTATATTTATCCTCGATTTGAATAATTTCCCCCACACAAATTTCAACCATTGTATAGGACAAAATACGATGTGCCTCAGTATTTGAGAAATTCGTTATGTATTCGAGGGCACGGGCAAAAATAAAATCGCCAGTATACATGGCGACTCGATTATTCCATTGGGCTTTGACCGTTAACTGTCCTCTTCGCATTTCAGAATCATCAATAACATCATCATGCACTAAAGAGGCCATATGAATTAATTCTAAAGGCACGGCAACATCTTTAATGCGATCAATCTGATAATCACCAAACTTAGCAGCCAGTAATACAAATACAGGACGTATCCGTTTTCCGCCAGCATGCAACAAATGAAGAGAAGCATCATTTAGTAAGTGTGAAGACGAATTCACAGCAACCTCTAATTCTTTTTCGATGAGATCTAAATCTGAACGCATGTCAGAATAGAGCATGGATAACTTCATCTTTTCCACTTCTAAGTACCTTCTCCCACACCGAAACTTTTACAATTTAATCATGTTAAGCTTCATCCATTATTTTTGTAGCCAATATGTCTTGCAGCAGCACCGCCACTGTATGGTTTATATTCAACATTTACAAAACCGGCTTGTTCCATCATTTTTGCTAATGCTTTCATTCCAGGGAAATCTTTTGCTGATTCTTGTAACCAAGAATATTCTTTATAGCTCTTCGCAAAGAATTTACCAAAAATCGGCATAACGTATTTAAAGTAAAATCGGAAAAGTTGTTTGTAGATTGGCATTTCAGCTTGAGATGTCTCTAAACAAACGAACATTCCACCAGGCTTTAACACCCGCTCGATTTCTTTTAACACTTGCATGTAATCCGGAACATTTCTTAAACCAAAACCAATTGTTACATAATCGAACGAGTCATCGGGAAATGGAAGTTCCATTGCATTTCCATGTAACAATTCGATTTGAGGAATTTCTTTCGTCTTGTCTATTCCAACATTCAACATATTTTGACTGAAATCAAGTCCTACGGCACGTCCTGTTGAACCGACAGCTTCACCCATGGATATAGTCCAATCAGCAGTACCACAACACACATCTAGCGATGAACTACCCTTTTTGACATTCATTCGTGACATTGTATCTTCACGCCATTTTTTATGTTGTTGAAAACTAATAACGGAATTCATCTTATCGTAATTTCCAGATATTTTTTCAAACACTTCATGAACGCGTTCTTCTTTTGTTTTCGTCATGTGTGTCACCTTTCTTTAAGAACAACTGCATTTTTATTTATAGAAGTATTGATCATTTGATATAGATATTCTTTTACTGGACTCGTTAATAGAGTTGACGCTCCAATGTCTTTATTCAAATGAGCAATCCCTTCTTTACAAACAGTTTCCAACAAAGTCCCTAAACTAGACGCGTAACCAAGGGCGTGTGCACTTTCAATAAGCGCTTCTTGAAATCTAGACGATTTCCCATCTTTATATAAATCAAGTTCGTAAACAATTCTTTGAATGAATAAAGCTTGTCTCATATACGGAATATATTGTTCAAACTGATAATGTTGATAAAATTGTTCAATTGATAAACTTTCTATTGAAACAATAGTGGACATCCATTCATTGAAAGTTCGATGAAGTTGATCGTAAACCGATGCTTTTTTTTCACTAATTTCAATAATGCCATTAGATAAAGATCTAATTAAAGCAATATTCGATTGCTTCGCAAGAATTTGATAGTACATCCCACTATAATAATCCCCTGCTAACACCGTTAACTGCTGACTTTTAGAGGAAGCATTGGATTCTTTTATTTGATCGTGTGCTGACAGCGCACTGTATATAATTGCTACAGCGATTCCAGCTTGTTCGTGTTCATCAGTCCATTGTTCTCCATTTAAAAATGGGAGCAATAAAAAGAACAAGCGGTCTTCACAAACATCTGGCTCGCCAGTATATTTGTGTAGTGTCCGATGACGCACTTTTTGTATGATTTTAAATTTTAGTTGTTCAACTTGTTGTTGAATGAGAGTTTCGTTCATTCTACGTGCTCCATTTCACTAAACTACAGATGTCGTATTGTGTCATTATAGCACAGCAAGAAGGTCCAATCACTCAAATGTGCCTATTTTTTCGCTTCACTCTGCATAACGCCATGTGCAGTTTGTATTTCAGCTTTTCCTCGGATTTTTATAGCAGAAGTATGTTCAGTGAATTGAGCAACCATTACTTCGCCACGATCTAATTTTTCAGAATGATGAAATTTAGTATCTGTTCCCCTTGTTAAGCCGATAACATTTACACCATCTTCTTCTGCACGAATTACAATATACTCTGTTTGAGACATGAACTTCTCCTCCAATTGGTTTTCTGTTATTAGTTCATTTGAATGAACGATAGAATTTCTGAGCGCTTCACGTGATCGGTTTCATAGATCCCT
The DNA here is from genome assembly GCF_043641925.1 of Paenisporosarcina quisquiliarum. Classification (GTDB taxonomy): domain Bacteria; phylum Bacillota; class Bacilli; order Bacillales_A; family Planococcaceae; genus Paenisporosarcina; species Paenisporosarcina quisquiliarum_A. The sequence goes on along the minus strand of NZ_JBHZRU010000001.1, from coordinate 321,711 downwards.
TTTGCTACGGCTGTTACCGTTTTAGCACCAGGCTTTTTAATGCCACGCATTGTCATACACATATGTTCCGCTTCGATAACGACATAGACACCGTAAGGATTTAACATGTCCATGATTGAGTCGGCAATTGTTGAAGTAATACGTTCTTGTAGTTGGGGGCGTCTTGCAGTGGTTTCAACTGCACGTGCTAATTTACTTAATCCCGTCACAACGCCATCTCTTGGTATATAGGCAATGTGAGCTTTTCCGTAAAAAGGAACTAAATGATGCTCACACATTGAATGGAATGGAATATCTTTTACTAACACAAGCTCTTCATGATCTTCATGAAAAACTGTTTTAAAATATTCTTTTGGATCTTCTTTTAAACCCGAAAACATTTCAGCATACATCTTTGCGACACGTTTTGGCGTTTCAAGTAACCCTTCACGCGTTGGGTCTTCTCCAACAGCCTCTAATATCATGGTTACTGCATTCTCTATTTTTTTTATATCTACACTAGTCACTATTGACGCCCCCTAAAAAATAAAACAGTCCTTAAATCTATGTGAATCTTAGCATATCCCTAATCGTTACGCAAAACTCAATTTTGAGACATCAAGCGCTTTCTCTAATGGGGATGCTCTTGGTATTCGGAGAAGGAGGGATGTGAATCTAGCGATTGTTGATCATATTTTGGCGTTTGGTGGTGATAATTTGGCGATAGCAGCTAATAATACAGCGTTAAAAACCATTATTACTGGCGGTACGGTTGATTTATTTGGCGTTAGAGAATATATGTTGAAAATTTTTCAATCAGTAGATTCTTACATTTCAATAACTTTCCTATCTCAAATCTCTCTATTAAACGTAAAAAAGAACGACTTTTGTGACATAATCACAAAAGTCGTTCTATGTACGTTCAGACGCTAATTACTTAACTGCGTCCTTAAGCGCTTTACCTGGTTTGAAAGCAGGCACTTTGCTTGCAGCGATTTCGATTTCTTTACCTGTTTGTGGGTTACGACCCTTACGAGCAGCACGTTCACGAACTTCAAAGTTACCAAAACCAATAAGTTGAATTTTTTCACCTTTTGCAAGAGTATCTTGAATTGTATCAAATATTGCGTCAACCGCTTTAGAAGCATCTTTCTTTGAAAGATCTGCAGCTTCTGCTACTGAGTTTACTAATTCTGTTTTATTCACACCATTCACCTCCTCTCAAAGGGGATGGACTAACAATCATGTAAAAAGAGTATCATAACCAAAAAGGCTTCGCAACAATATTTCGACCACAATTTCCAACTTAATGCAGAAAATTTATTTTCACCAAAAAAAGAACAGGAATTTTCGCAATTTCCTTGCGAAACCCTGTTCTTTATGCTTATGTCGAAATTATTAGATTACATACTCAAATTCTAACGATTATAAAATGAAAGTTACCATGCCGCGATCTCCGTCATTCACCATACGTTCAATCGTTTCTCTCATCCGTTTCTTCGCATGTGAGGAGACTGCTTCTGTTTTAAATCTCATGCTTTCTTTTAACATTTCATGAAGTGGTGTTCCAAACAATGATGTTTGCCATAAGGCTTCTCGATCATGATAATAGGCCTCTTTTAATTCTTTTAATAATTGCTGGCTATGGAATTCGGAACCGATTAGCGGCGAAAATTCTGCATCCATATCTACACGAATAATATGGAATGAAGGTGCTTTTGCTTTCATTCGCACGCCATAAAATTTATTTTCGTTGATCTGCTCTGGTGCTGAAGGTTGGAATTCCTGCATGATAGGAAGAGCTACTCCATATCCACCATCTTTTGCTGATTCAATTGCGTCATGGAATCTTAAATATGATTTTTTTGCATGTGAAGATTCTTTTACATAGAGTAACCAATCTTTTTTCGTAACAATTGGATCTTCTAACCATTCCTCACATACCGATTGAAATACATCATCTTTCATTTCAATCTGAATGCTGGCTCTACCTTTTCCTGCATCTACTTCAATTACTTCTGCATTTTCAACAAAAGGCTCTTGTGCTAGATAATTTGCTAATTCTTTTACATCGCGGATCCTCGAAACTTGAGTGGACCATTCAGCTAAAGAATTTTGCAAAGATTGTTGAAGTGGGTGATCAAAATCTAAAACATCCATCCAATCAGGTTTTTGCAAATCAAATGATTGTAATGGAAACTCATAAAGAGCCTCTTTTAAAATTGTTTGAATTTCATGAACTGACATTTGATCAACAGCTGTTACGATAACTGGAACGCCATATTTTTCATGAAGTTCAGCTCGTAAATGTAAAGCACTTTCATGTGCAGGCATACGACTGTTTAAAACAATAACGAACGGTTTACCAATCTCTTTTAACTGATTAATAATATCCTCTTCTACTTGCTCAACTGCGTGTCGCGGAATGTCATTTACGGTTCCATCTGTGGTCATGACAATCCCGATTGTTGAATGATCTCGGATTACTTTATCCGTTCCGATTTTTGCAGCCTCTTGGAATGGGATAGGTTCATGATGCCAAGGCGTATGGACTAGTTTTGGACCATTTTCGTCTTCGTACCCTTTTGCACCTTCGATTATGTAACCAACACAATCCGCAAGGCGCACATGAAATCTGAATGCATCATCACCTACTTGAATACTTGTTCCATGAGCCGGCACAAATTTCGGTTCCGCAGTCATAATTACGGCTCCAGGTGAACTTTGTGGCAACTCATCCTGTGCGCGTAAACGCTCAATATCATCGGTCATATTTGGAATGACGATGCATTCCATTACACGTTTGACGAAAGTCGATTTCCCTACCCTCACTGGCCCTACAACACCAAGATAAACATCACCATTTGTTCGTTCAGCAATTTGTTGATAAATTTGATCAGCCATTTCCGTGCCCCCTTTCATTCGCACTTTATCGTATGCGAAAAAAAAACGTTTCATGCATATGCACGAAACGTTTTCATTGGAGTTTAGAATTTTTCAATACTTTATTATTTGTCTTTATTGAATTTTTTTTGATCGCATGAACAGCGTAAACCTACCAAGAGTATGCGTGTCCATCATCTCAAGGTCTGGCCAGCAAGTATTCCTGCGAGGTCTCACTTTGATTTGAAGGAAATTAAGCGACCTATTATTTAATTAAAAACACAGGCTCGTTCTTTTCATTCACAGTATACGGTAGTGAGTAAGCTGGTAGTACCGGGTATTTGTCTTCAAGCAAAAAGCGTATATCATCACCAGGTTTTACGTTTGGTTTGTCTTCATTCAAAATACGATTTAAATCGATCGAATAGTCAATATAGACATTTCCATCACCCGTTGCAATTAATGGCAAATTGACATCTGAATATGGACTAGGAACCGTTTGTTCTTCCTTATAACCCATAACTTCATAATTTAAGGTATAAACATTTTCAGCAATTTGTCGGTCGATTGGACCATAGCCGTTGATGCCCATTTTTAATTTTAATTCACGAATTTTTTCTGCAGTTCGTAAATCGATAAGTTTTACCGTTGGATTTTCTTCAACATCCGTTAATACATATTGAAAAATCCCACCGTTCTCATATGCATTAGACGGAATTTTGTCTAAATACAATGGAATTATGCGTTCAAATGATACTGGATATTTAATATATTGGTCGACATCTTGTTCTCTTGTTTTTATTGGCAAAAGACCGCCAGATGCTTCTTGGTATTGCTCTACGGCGTTTTGAACCGTTAATAGTTGATCTTCATACGCTTGTTGGTTTTCTGTTTTCGCCGAATCAGGGTACATACAACCTGATAACAATAGTAGACTACTTAGGATAATTCCTGCTAGAGATATTCTCTTCATTTCTTCACCTCATGCTCGACCGGTTGGTCCGCTAAATACAATATAGATCATGCTAATAAATCCAATAATTAATAATACATAGGCAACCAATGCAAATACAAATTTCACTATTTTATTATTGATTTTATATCTACTGAAATAAATTAATCCCATAGATATCATCATGAATCCCATAGACGCAAAAGATATCCACATTTTATCTAAAGATGACATAACAGTCGACCACCCTTCTATCTCTTTCAACGAATAAGTATAGCATGAAAAAACAAGAGGTGCTTATGTGCATCCTCTTGTTTTGTGACAATTCTATAGGTATTCGTACAAATCTTCCATTTCATGTTTCTTTCCACGATCCATCAGTTCATCTACGGCGGTTTTCGTATCTACTTGTTCGAATAACACTTGATATAAGGCATTCGTTATTGGCATAGGCACTTGATGATGTTGAGACAATTGATAGGCTGCCTTCGTCGTTCTGACGCCTTCTACAACCATTCCCATCTGTTCTAGCACTTCATCTAGTTTCATTCCTTTACCAAGTAGGTTTCCTGCTCGCCAATTTCGTGAATGAACGCTTGTACATGTGACAATTAAATCGCCAATTCCAGTTAAACCTGAAAAAGTTAGGGGATTTGCACCCATCTTAGTACCTAGGCGAGCAATTTCAGCTAGACCTCGCGTAATAAGAGCAGCTTTAGCGTTATCACCGTAACCTAGACCGTCTGTTATGCCTGCAGCTAGTGCAATAATATTTTTTAATGCTCCGCCCATCTCTACTCCAATTACATCGGTATTGGTATATACACGGAAATAACCATGCATAAATAGATCTTGAACAATTTCAGCATATTTAATATTCTCACATGCAGCTGTGACTGTCGTTGGATGCTTCAAAATGACTTCTTCGGCATGACTAGGACCCGATAAGACGACAATTTCTTGAATGAATTCATTCGGAATTTCTTCTCGCATCATTTCAGAGATTCGCTTTAAAGAATCGGGTTCAATCCCTTTTGAAACATGAACGAAAAGAACTGGCTCAGTTAAATGCTTCACTAAATTTTGACACACTTCTCTAATGCCTTTAGTCGGAACTGCCATAACAATAATTTTTGCGTGTTCAGCAGCTACTTGTAAAGAACATGAAGCATGTAAATTTAAAGGTAACTGGGCTTCCGGTAAATATTTATGATTTTTATGTTTTTGGTTGATTTCGTTTGCTTGATCTTCTCGATGAGACCACAAAAGACAATCATGCCCTTTTTCTGCAAGAACAATACTTAAGGCAGTGCCCCAGCTTCCCGCTCCTAATACGACTACTTTTTCGATCTGACTCACTCCTCAACTACTCGTTTAAGTACGAGCACGTGTGATTAAACGAATAGGTGTACCTTCAAAGTCAAATGAATCACGAATCCTGTTTTCTAGGAAACGCTCGTAACTAAAGTGCATAATATCCGGTTCGTTGACGAATACAACGAAAGTTGGTGGCTTAATCGCAACTTGCGTCACATAGTAAATACGTAATCTGCGCCCTTTGTCTGTAGGAGCAGGGTTACGCGCTACTGCATCTTCAATTACTTCATTTAACACACTTGAAGTAACACGCATTGCATGGTTTTCACTTACGCGATTTATGATTGGTAAGATTGCATGTACACGTTGTTTCGTTGTTGCTGATACGAAAATAATCGGAGCATAATCTAGGAATAGGAAATGTTCACGAATCGTTTTCGTCATCGTATTCATCGTTTTATCATCTTTTTCGATGGTATCCCATTTATTCACAACAATAATAATCGCTTTACCGGCCTCATGTGCATATCCAGCAATTTTCTTATCTTGTTCTTGAATTCCTTCTTCAGCATTTAAAACGACTAAAACGACGTCAGAGCGTTCAATTGCTCGTAATGCACGTAATACACTGTATTTTTCAGTTGTTTCGTACACTTTCCCTTTTTTACGCATACCTGCTGTATCAATGATGACATATGGTTGATCTTCATATTCATATTGAGAGTCAATCGCATCGCGTGTTGTTCCCGCAATTTCACTTACGATTACACGGTTATCACCAAGAAAACTATTAACTAAAGAAGACTTCCCAACATTTGGGCGTCCAATTAAAGAGAATTTAATTACGTTTTCAGGGTACTCTTCTTCTTCTTCAGTTGGGAAATTTTTTGCAACTTCATCCAATAAGTCTCCAAGACCTAAACCATGAGATCCTGAAATTGGGAAGGGTTCGCCAAAACCTAGAGAGTAAAAATCATAAATCATTTCTCTCATGTCTGGATTATCGATTTTATTAATCGCTAAAACAACAGGTTTTTTAGTTTTGTAAAGAATTTTTGCTACTTGTTCATCAGCAGCTGTGACACCTTCACGACCATTGGTCAAGAAAATAATAACATCCGCTTCTTGAATCGCGATTTCTGCTTGTTGGCGAATTTGCTCTAAGAAAGGTTCATCACCTATCTCAATTCCACCTGTATCAATTATATTAAATTCATGTGTCAGCCAATCTGCCCCACTATAAAGACGATCACGTGTAACGCCAGGAATATCCTCGACGATTGATACACGTTCACCAACGATCCGATTAAAGATTGTTGACTTCCCGACATTCGGTCGACCGACTATTGCTACTACCGGTTTTGCCATATACAATTCATCCTTCCAACTTCTTCTCTTTCGTATTATACAACAAAAGAGATGAGGACGTTAGGGATTGTCCATCATCTCTTTATATTTTTACGATTTGCAAAGCTAAATGTATCATATCCCCGTTGAGAGATATAGTGATATAATTCTCCATTAAGTATTAATGGGCTGTTTTGCAGCTCTGACACAGTTGTTGCCCCTAAAGCTACCATCATCATTTTGATATCATCTTTCATTTCCTCAATAGCTTGACATGTCTCATCTTCACCATGCTCAACTACTAATTTTAAAATAAACCCTGCGAGTCCGACAGCTGACGCGCCTAACGACAAGCACTTTACGATATCTAGAGGATTTTGTATCCCTCCAGAAGCTATGATTGACGTATCAGGAGCTTCCATTTTCGCTTCAATAACAGATGCGGCGGTTGGTATTCCCCATTGATCGAAATAAGATAGTTGCCGTTTTCTTCGTTCGTTTTCAATCATCGCAAAATTTGTTCCACCAAAACCACCAACATCTATTGCACCGACATTTAGTTGTTTAAGCTTATGTACCGTTTCTCTCGAAAGTCCAAAACCTGTTTCTTTAATAATCACGGGTACTGCAAGTCCATGGATTATTTGCTCTATTCTTTTAAGGGCATCTTTAAAATCGCGATCCCCTTCAGGCATTGTTAATTCTTGAATGACATTCAAATGAAGTTGTAAAGCATCCGCTTGAATCATTTCAATAGCTTGTTTTGCTTGTTCAACAGTTGCTTCACTACCTAGGTTTGCAAAAACTAACCCATTTGGGTTTTCTTCTCGTACAACAGCGTAAGACGTTCTTTCATCGGGATCTTTTAATGCTGCCATTTGCGAGCCAACAGCCATAGGTATGTCTACTTGTTTTGCAATTCTAGCTAATTGAGCATTGACTATTTTGGTGCGGTCACCACCACCACCAGTCATCGCATTGATGAAAAAAGGCGAACTAAAATTCAGTCCGCCTACTTGTGTATGGAGTGAGATATCTTCCCACGAAGTATCTGGCAAAGCTTGATGAATGAACGTTATATCATCTAAGCCTGTTTTTCTAGATTGACCTGTGGAAAGAGCATGTCGAATATGATCTAGTTTTCGTTCAGCTCTTGTCATGTCAAATCCCCATTATTTAAAGTCTTTTAATCGATCACCAATTACATCGCTTATTGAAAAGCCCTTATTTTCTTCAGGCATTTCATAATCATTTCCTTGATAATCGTCCTCTTTTTCAACTAAATCTTTAATACTTAAAGACAATCGTTTGTCCGTTTTATTCACATCAAGCACCTTCACAGAAACTTCTTGGCCCTCTTTAAGGACTTCATGAGGTGTTCCAATATGGGAATGAGAAATCTGAGAAATGTGAACTAAGCCTTCAATACCCGGGAACACTTCAACAAATGCGCCGTATGTAACTAAGCGTTTAACTTTCCCTTCAAGGATAGATCCTCTAGAAGCTTTTTCCTCGATTCCTTCCCATGGTCCAGGTAAGGTATCTTTGATAGATAAAGATATACGTTCGCTGTCACGATCAACGGACAACACTTTTACTTTAACTTCTTGACCTTCATTCACAACATCCGTTACATGTTCTACATGCTCATGCGAGAGTTGAGAAATATGAACTAAACCATCGACTCCGCCCAAGTCAACGAAAGCACCGAATGCAGCAATCCGCTGAACGGTCCCAGTCATCTCATCTCCTGGATGGATATGGTCGAGAATATTTTGTTTTTGTGATTCTTTTTCTTGTTCAACTACAGCTCGATGAGAAAGAATTAAACGGTTTTTTTCTTTTTCCATTTCAACAATTTTAAAAGTCAAAACTTGACCTTTATAATTTTCAAACGATTCCACAAAATGGTCTTCTACTAATGATGCAGGCACGAATCCTCTTACACCCAAATCAATAACTAATCCACCTTTTACAACATCCTTGACTTCAGCTTCAATAATGACGCCATCGTTAAATTTTTGTTCTAACGTGCCCCACGCCTCTTCTGCGTCAACTTTACGTTTTGAAAGGACAAAGTTCTCTTCTTCAACTTTTGTAATAATTAAATTTAACTCGTCACCAATTGAAACGGCGTCGGAAGCTTTTTCAATGTGCAAGCTGGACAGTTCACTAATTGGAATCACACCGTCAAATGGTGCACCATCAATTGTTACCGTAACTGCCTTTTCATCAACTTGGGCAACCGTACCTTTAACTAGATCTCCCTCACGGAATTCCTGGTTTTCCAACAAGTTCGTTTCCTCAGACATATAGCATCCTCCTTCACAACGTTTCATTTATCTATTTTATGCGAATTCTTTAATAAAAACAAAAATTTACACTTTTTTTACAGAATTATTTATTTATTTCGATTTGTTTTCATCTATTAAGTTTTGAATATGTTGCATGATTACACCGGTTACTTCTTCTGCCGAGGCTCTTCGTTCACGGAATGGTTCCATATCAATTGGTGTTCCGTATACGACTTGAACACGTTTAAATAATTTATACGGTCCAATAATTGCACATGGCACAACTACTGCCTCACCTTTTAGGGCGAAGAAACCTGCACCTGAGAACCCTTTTCCTAATTCGCCGGTTTTGCTGCGCGTTCCTTCAGGGAATAACCCCATTACTTCCCCATTTTTCAGTAAACTGATTGCTTTTCTTAGAGCTTCTCTATCGCTCATTCCACGCTTAACTGGAAATGCCCTTAACTTAGGTAAAAGACCTTTAAAGACTGGCATGTTGAATAATTCTTCTTTAGCCATGAAATTCACATCTCGGGGTGCAGTTATTCCGACTACAGGTGGATCAAGAGCATCAATATGGTTGGCACAAATAAGGACACCTCCTGTTTTCGGGAAATGTTCAAGCCCTTTCACTTCAAATCGATAGAGCGGATTGAGAACGTTCCAAACCAATGATTTTGCAAACGTATAAAGATTCATTTAAATCATCCTTTCGTGTGCTAAATGAATTATTTGATTAACCACTTCATCGATTGTTAATAACGTGGTATCTAAATAAATCGCATCTTTGGCTTGAACTAAAGGAGACGCTTCACGTTCACTATCCATTTTGTCTCGATTTGAAATTTCTAAAACCAACTGGTCGAAATGTGATGGTATGCCACGAACTTCATTGTCTAGTTGACGACGTTTTGCACGTTCTTCCACTGATGCGGACATAAATACTTTTAGTTCTGCTTCTGTTAATACATGAGTGCCAATATCACGTCCATCCATTACAATTCCGCCAACTGCAGCCATTGCTAATTGTCTTTTTACCATTTCGATTCTTAGGCTTGCATGAGCTGCAACTATAGACACTGAAGAAGTAACCTCATTTGAGCGTATTTCTTCTGAAACGTCCTGATCATCTAAAATAACTAGTTGTCCATTTTTAGATGGTTTTAGTACGATTGTGGAATCAAGCAATAATTGTGTCATTGCTAGCTCATCATTAATATCTATGTGATTCGTTAACGCTTTATACGTAATAGAACGATACATTGCACCAGTATCTATGTAAGTATAGCCAAGCTTTTCTGCCACTATTTTCGCAATGGTACTTTTACCAGCACCGGCAGGCCCATCTATAGCAATTTGAATATTTTTTTTCATCTAATCAACCCCTAATATTTATCCTGTTTATTGTATCATAATTGCACAAAAAAAAGCCCATAGACTAGGGCTTTCAGGCTGATTACAAATAAATAAATTGTGAAAGTAACTGTTTTAATATTAAAGTTCACATTTTCTTTTAAGTACAGAGTAACATTCTAAAAAAATCTAAATGTAAATTTACAGAAATAATTATGTTGTTCCGCTTCAGGCGGACGCTTTCCGCGGGCGGTCCGTGAGCCTCCTCATTCGCAAAGCTCACTGCGGGGTCTCACCTGGACCCGCTGATTCCGCTGGAGTCGCCACCTTCCACTCCACCCAATCAAAGGTTGTGTCTTTTTACTAAAGACATTTATGAAACTAAAAAAATTCAATTAGGTGTTGTAGAGCATATATAAACGTCTACACAACAAATTACTTAAATCACTTCTGTAAGCAAGACACTCCAAACTCAAAAGTATAAAAATGGTCGGCTATTTCTGAAGATTTCTGCGGAAAAACGAAACACGCTAGCCCTACAGGCTCAGCTGTCAAAGACAGACTGAGTCGGAGAGGCTGGCGTTTCGTCCGCGGAAAGCGAAAGAAATAGCCGACCACATTCATTTTTTATCAATAGCGGTAAATAAGATGTCTAATTCTTTTGATGTTTTTTAACTTTGTTATTCTACACCTTTTTTGCGTTGAAGTAATTGTCGATCGAAGCAAAATCTTACGATTAATTGTTTATCTACATCATCTGTCTCTTCAAATCGGATAGAAGCCATTTTAATTAAATCCTTTTCCCAAAAACGAACAATTAATGCATTCGTTTGGATATATTTGATATCCCCATTGGAGAAGGGTAAGACAATCGTTAAATTAACTGAATCGCCTTCTTTAAATGATACAGGTTGATTGATAATAATTGCAGAGCCACCTGCACTAATGTCTTCTGCAACAAATTGTGAAAACTCACCTTGGAATTCCACTGCCATGTCAACAGGGGTGTCTACTCGGACGAATTCTCTTCGTTGAATTTTGATCACTTGGTCTACTCCTGGAAAAGATAACGTAATCATTGGAATTTGACCTTGAACTCTTCCTAAAACTTCTGTTTGAAAAGCAAATGCGGCTTTAGCATCCTCTACAAATGACGCTCGCATTTGAGCACCTTCCATTAAAAAAGATGTTCTTTTTGTCAGCATATTAGTCGGATAATCAATTAATATGACATTGTCTTTTTCTTCGACAACTTTACACCTGAATTTCTCCTCAGTTTCTGTATATGTTGGTTCAAGCATGAGAATAGTCCCTACTTTTGGTTTCATAGCATATCACCTTCGCCTCATAAAATCGTTAATTTATTATGACATGAGACGATGTGGAATACTACATTTTATTTCCAAATTCTTTTACGATAATGGTTCTGTTTTTAGAACCTCTTTCGTTTCAGTGTCTACGAGAACTTGGAATGTTTCTGGGATATTATTGATTTCTTTTACAACTAATAGGTCATAGCACAAGCGTTGTTGCAATTCTTTATTATCCGTATAAGCAAACGCTTCATTTTCAACTCTTACATCCTCCGTGAAAAATTCGGACCAATTGATGGCAACTATTTTTTGTGAAGGGAGAGTCTCTTTTTGAATATATTCCATCGTACTGATACCAAGCACTTCTCCGTTATCTTTCGCTAATTTCATTTGAATCGCATCGTCGTAAACTCTGGCCTTATTTTCGGGAGTCACTCGGATGAATGTCACATGCCAAACCGAATGATTTTCACGCGATTCAACTAATTCTACGTCATCAAATCCATAAGTTTTTGCTGCTTGGGTTGCTTTTTCTTTAATCACTTCTGGTCCAATACGATCCTTACTGACTGGTCTTTCAACTAGCGTTGAAAGTAGGTGACCGCCTTTTACTGTAAAATCTGCATATCCTATACGTATTCCTTCTTGGAATTGCACATGATAGAAAGGATAGGTTGCACCTGGTTTACTTTTGGTCGTGACTATTTTGGCATTTTTAAATTGTGGGAAAATCTTTTTAAATTGATCTACAGCTTGTTGCTGCGTTATTTCCTTTTCGTCTATATGTTTTAATTCTCTTTTCTTTTGAACATCTGCTTCACTAGCTGTTAATGGGAAATCACTTTCTGTATAGCTCTTAACGTTTTTAGCTAAGCCCGACCAATTTTCTGAGGGTTTAGCTGTCGCTACTTGTTTACGCCATTCTTTATAAGGCTCTTTTTGTGCAAGTAAGTCAGTCGTTGCATTCTCCCATTCATTTGAGAATTCATCTAAATTTCGAGACACGTTGGCAGCAACTTTTAACCATTTATCTTCAGGAACCTTTTGTTCACTTTTCATTTTAGCAAAATCACCTAGACGTCCTAAATAATTCATCCATTCGTTTGAAAAATCTCTTTGAAGAGGCAAAGTAGCAATATCACTTTTAATTTCTGAAGATAGTCGCCATATGTCTTCTAACGGTTCTGCCTGTGCGGAAGGTTCATTGAAAACACTTGCTTTTTGGACAGCTATTTCAAGTTCTCCTAATTTATCCGAAGCATCGCTCATTCGTTCCGTATATTGAGCACGCAAGTGTCTGTTTAATTCGGTCTCACTTTGCTTCGACTGAAATAAAAAAACACCCATGACAATTAAACCTATCGCTAAAACGCTTGATAATATTTTCATCATTTGCCTCCTCAATTACAGAATATATGTTTTCCAATTGTCTTAATTTGTGGTCTTGTCCAAATCCAATCACTCGTAGCCGTCACTGGATTAAAGTAGTAAAGGGCATTCTCTGTTGGATCCCAACCATTTAGTGCATCTAATACTGCTTCTTTCGCCCGTGCGTTTGGTGTCAGCCAAATTTGACCGTCGTCAACAGCCGTAAAAGCACCTGGTTGAAAAATTACACCACTTATACTATTTGGGAATTCCGAATCCTCAATTCTGTTTAGAATGACGGCTGCTACAGCAACTTGACCTTCATAAGGCTCTCCTCTTGCCTCACCATAAACAGCATTAGCCATAAGCTGTAAATCCTGCTCTGAGTATTTAGAAGGTAATTGAACTTGCTCAGCTTTTGGTTTCCCTGTTCCTTTTTTTGTTTGTTGATCTAAAGGAACATTCCCGTAATGAGTAAATTGATTTCCTTGTTTAATTTGTGTTTGCACAAACTCTTTATGATACTTTGAGACACTTACTAATTTAGCTTTAGTATCTTTTCCAGCTAGTCCATCGATCGGTAAACCATATTGTTCTTGGAAGTTTCGAAGGGCCCAATATGTACCATATCCAAAATCACCATCGATTCTCCCTTTATAGAAACCGATGTGCTGTAGCCTTGATTGAAGTTCAATCACATCTTCACCATAAGCACCTAGTTCAATCACTTGACCTGAGAAAGCACTAATCGATTGAGGTGTATAGAGTGACATTGATAAAAGACAGAAAGTAAGTGGCCATGCTAACCATTTTTTAGATTGATTCATACACATGCTCCTTTTTTTATTAGTATGGGATAAGAACCATAATTTATACATAAAAACGGAGAGATTAAGTTAATTAGTTATGAAACAAATGTAAAGATTTGTCCAGATTAGTTTATTAAAAATAAAAAAAGCCATTAAGCAATTTGCTTAATGACTTCCTGTGAAAATATTTTTGTTATGAAAATGCTCGACCGTTAGTAAATGAGCTTTTTTAACTTTTAAAAGACCTAACCACCATAGGAATAACATAAATGGCACCATCAAATACACCCATATCCCTGGTATGGATAAAATGCCGTTGTAAACCATATGTAATCCAAATGGAACGAGTAAGGCCACAAATAAAAGCGGCCTGTATGATTGTTCCTTTGCGAATTTTGCTCGACCCAAATAATACCCCATTACAACACCGAAAATAGCATGACTAGAAACGGGAAGTAACGCACGCAAAAAGGCTGTGTCTACACCAAATGCAAATAAATATAATATATTTTCGACCGTGGCGAAACCTAATGACACACTAACACCATATAGAATTCCATCGTATGGATCATCAAAATCAAAATGTCTAAAAATCAACATCACCAGGATGAGCCATTTGAAAAATTCTTCTAAAATACTTGAAAATAAAACTTGTCGTAAAAATAAATTTTGTATGATTGCCTCCTCAACAAATACATGCTGAATAAACAGCAATGGAAATGTTAAGATAGCACCATAAATGAAAGTGTGAAACAATGTTCTTGAAGGTTCATTCGCAATGTGATTACGCAAATAAAAATAGCTAAACAAAGCGAGTCCTGGAGCGATCGCGACTGACAATATGAATATCATGTTGCTTCTCGCCCCCTTTTCACTAATTTTAATTATATCATTCTTAACTCATATGAAGACCGATTAGGAGGAAAAATTTATGAAAAAAATTGTGGTTATACATACAGGTGGAACCATCTCCATGCATGTTCACTCTCAATCTGGTGCTGTTGTACCTGGGGAAATTAATCCGTTGAGCGCTGAAATGAATAAACTGGATCAGTTTGCAGATGTGGTTGAAATTGAAGCGTTTAATTTACCTTCTCCTCATATGACAACAAAAGAAATGTTAATTCTAAAAGAAATGATCATGGAGTATTCTCAACATAATCATGTAGATGGATTTGTCATAACTCATGGCACGGATACATTAGAAGAAACCGCTTATTTTTTAGACTTAACGATTGATACGACCATCCCAATTGTGCTCACCGGAGCAATGCGTTCTTCAAATGAAATTGGTGCTGACGGGGTTTATAATTTACTTTCAGCAGTTCGAGTGGCTATTTGCAAAGATGCAATTGATAAAGGAATACTCGTGGTTCTAAATGATGAAGTTCATACTGCACAAAACGTAACCAAAACATCGACGAGCAATGTCTCTACTTTCCAAAGCCCTCAATACGGGCCGATCGGAATTATTACGAAAACTGGTGTACATTTTCACCATTCACCCATTCAACATGAAACGTTTGTTGTTCGCGAAATCACGAAAAAAGTTGCGATGTTAAAGGTATATGCTGGGATGGATGCTGATTTGATTTCATCCATTGGTGAAAATCATTATGATGGATTGATTTTAGAAGGGTTAGGTCAAGGAAACGTTCCCCCTGCAATTGTTCCAGCCATTCGAGAGTTACTGGCAAAAAACATCTATGTGGTTATTGTTTCTCGTTGTTATAACGGAATATCCCAACCGGTTTATGGTTATGAAGGTGGAGGGAAAATGCTTGCAGACCTTGGGGTCATTTTTGCACATGGTTTAAATGGTCAAAAAGCTCGTATAAAATTATTGTTGGCTTTGTCTCAAGTCGAAAAGTCACTTAATATCCCAGCGCTATTTTTAACGTACTAATAAAAAAATTCATTCAAAAGAGCTGCACAATGGCAGCTTAAGACTATTTAGTTCTATATAAATACGGAACATGGTAAATATCTGACACCGATTTATTAAAAAAGACAGTGGTCGGATATTTCTTACGCTTTCCGCGGACGAAACGCAAGCCTCCTCGGCTGTTAAAAACCTATGCTCCTGCGGTTACTCGTCGCAAACGAATTGTGCACAATTCGTTGCCTGTGGGGTCTTGCGTGTTTCGTTTTTCCGCAGGAGTCTTCAGAAATAACCGACCACTAACCTACTAAATAGACAGCAACGTCATGCTTAAAGTGAAAAAAATTTTTTTAAGTAAGTATTTATTGTCACTTTGCACATAACTTCAAAATTGAATTGATAGTTACCATATCTTTTAAGCTAACCACTCTTTGATTCGACTAAATTCCCGTAAGACTGTCTAGTAGATTGGAATGCAGGCGGCGTAAAACATCTGCTCCTGCATCGCTGCGCTAGCTTCGTCGCAAAGATTATAGTTATAATCTTTCCAGCGGAATCAGCAAGAACTGAAGACTCTGGACTGAGTATCGCGAGGGAAGCGGCTGAAGTCTTGCCCGCGGAACGCGTCCGCCGCAATGTAAATCAACGTTTTGTTTTTCAAAACTTTTAGAGCTGCACAATGGCAGCTCTTTATTTTCGTCCATTTTTTATAGACTGTGCAATTTGTTCACCATGGAATCGTCCATTTTCAATGAAGATTTCATTTGCATTATTACCTGCCGCTAAGACTCCTGCAATATATAAGTTGTCGACGTTTGACTCCATCGTTTGTTCGTTGATATATGGTCTACCTGTCTCATCATCCATTTTAACACCCATGTGTTTTAAGAATTGATGATCCGGATGGTAACCAATCATCGCAAACACGACGTCATTTTTCAATTGATGTCTTTTTCCATTTTGTACAATGTCAACCGTGTGTTCATCTATTTTTTCAACATGAGCTTCAAACATCATGCTTATTTCACCCGTTTTCACAAGTCCGGTAAATTCAGGCAAAACCCATGGTTTTATACTCGGTGAGTAGTCTTCCCCTCTGTACACGACTGTCACTTGAGCACCTGCTTTATTCAACTCCAAAGCAGCATCAATGGCAGAGTTTTTACCGCCGATAACTAGTGCGTCCATTTGAAAATAGGGATGGCCTTCTTTAAAATAATGATGTACTTTTTTAAGATCTGCGCCTGGCACTTTGAGTTCGTTTGGATGATCGTAATACCCAGTAGCGATAATGACATATTCGGATATGTATGATCCTTTTGATGTGTACACTTCGAAAACACCATTTTTCTTGATAACCTTTTCTACATTCTCATAGCGTCGGACATGAATATCTTTCAGTTTTACGACTTCACGATAATAAACAAGAGCTTGGTTCCTCTTCGGTTTCCTTTGTTCAATGATAAATGGGACGTCCCCTATTGATAATTTTTCCGATGTGCTAAAAAATGTTTGATGTGTAGGGTATTTATGTATCGCTTCAACTACATTGCCTTTTTCAATGACAATTGGTTTTAATCCGATGTTCTGCAATGATATGGCAGCTGCCAATCCACATGGGCCTCCCCCAACGACAATCGCATCTACTTTTTCCATTCCATTCACTTCCTTTTCATACTCAAACCTATGTTCATCTCAAAATTGAAATGAAAATTTTTCGTTCATGACAAATTAAAAATCTCCCATCTAATGATAGGAGATAAAATGGTTCTTCTCAACTAATTCGCATATGTGTATTTTTCTACCCAGTCATCCCACTCTACCATCGTTTGACCAACCAGATATGTTTCAATTTCTTTTTTCAGTTCTTCATGCATAGAATCGAAGCCATAGCCTCCCGCTCCAATTCGTATTTTGGGGAACTGCTCATCTAAAGACTGAATTAATTCAATTGTAGGCGATACGTTTTCTTTCATTGTACAGGATAAAAATAAGAAACCTGGCTGTACAGTTTCTAGTACAACTTGGATATCTCCTTTTTTTATACTGCTTCCAAGATAAATGACTTCAAATCCTTTGCGTCTCATATACAAAGTGAAAATAAGTAGGCCTAATTCATGCCATTCACCTGGAGCACATACCGCTACTACTTTTGGTAAAAGTCCATTATGTGGATAGGCATGCATGACAGATCCAATTCGAGAACGTAAGATAGCGGTAGAAAAATGCTCATGGGCTGTTGTGATTTCGCCATTTTCCCACAGCAGACCTATTTTCACTAAAATGGGAGCTAACAAATCGATTAGGACTTTATCCATTGTATAGATCGTAAATGCCTCATTCATGATATGTTGTGCTTTTCTTTCATCGAATTTTATTAAAGCTTCCATAAGATCGCTTTGCATACGAGTTATGCGATTTTCATCTTCTTTCACATTTGGAAGTGCAGCTTTGTTATCATTTTGGTCGAGCAATGCAACCGCCTGACTAATTGTAAATCCTGCGTTTACCTTGCTAGATAACCATTTTAATGTGCGGACATGTTCATCTGAGTATAAACGATGGCCCGCCTCATTTCGAATTGGTTCAATCATTTGATAACGTCTTTCCCACGCTCTTATTGTTCCTGGAAGGATTCCCACCATTGTGGAAACGGCTTTTATGTTATATCTTCCTATATTCGCATTATCCATATTATCTTCTCCTTCCCATACTTCAAGTACATCTATTCGGTTCAGTATAGGAAATAATTACACTCGTGTAAACATTGTATATGTTTTATTTATCCTCTGTATAGCCTTTTCCAGTAAAAGTAATCATATGACATTCCGGTGAAGCACCAAATCTAAATGGAATAAGCGATGTGCCATACCCATTACTTATCAAGGATATGGAATTAGAAGAGTCATCAAATGTACCTTTCGGATATAATCCATATTTACCGAACCTAATTTGTCCACCATGTGTGTGACCTGCCAGTAAAAGATTTGGTCTATATCTATCAACTACTTTTGAAAATACCGATGGAGTATGGGAAACAAAAATCGTATACTCTTCATTTTTTACGCCTAAAAATGCCTCTAAAATGTCTGCTTTTCCTGAAGATACATCATCGATACCAACTAACTTAATTGTAGATTGTCCTTCTTTTAAAATAAGCGAGCGGTTCTCAATAATCTTCCCTTGGACTTGATTAATCTTTTCACGGATGATTTCTTCACCAACTTCACGATCATTATTACCCCATACATACGTGATGGGGCCAATTTTAGCTAATTGGCGTAAATTAGCCTCTAGACGTTCCTTATCAACACGTCGATCAGCTAAATCACCACCTATTAGAACGAAATCCACATTGGTTCCAACTTTTTTCAACAGATGTTTCGTCACTTTACGTCGATGGATATCAGATATGAAAAAAAGCTTAAAGGATGGTTGATCATTAAAAGCTTCATGATTAATTTGATGATGCAATACGTTAATCTCAAACGCTTTTTTAAACATATACATGGGAATCAAACTTAATAAACCAAAAACACTAAATAAATAACGCATTGATCACACCTCTTTATCTTAGGACACATAATAATTTGCAGGATTTTAATAATGGTCAAAAAAAAAGGTGAAGGGAAATTTCCCCTTCCACCTTTTAAATTTTGTGGTGTACCTATTTTATCATTAATCTTCTTCCATGTGTAAAACGCGGAATCCTGATCGCTCTAATTCTTTTAAGAATTTTTGAACATTGTCTTTCTTTTCGATCTTTAAAACAATTCTTCTTAACAACTTATCTGTTTCATCAAATGTGACAAGTGATATAACCGATTCATGGAACTTCTGAATGATGTCACCAAGTCGAGCAATACGGCCTTCTGATTCTGCAGACGTGAAACTGATACGAACACCTGGACGATCCATTCCAAAAGCACTGCGGAATTGATGCATCATATCAAAACGTGTCACGATGCCAAGGAATTTCCCTTCTTCAACAACCGCGATTATAGGGAAATCATTTAACTGAAGGAATGAATTTTCAAATACATCTTCAATATGTAAGAATGTATCTGATTTACTGATTACGTCTTTAAGTAAAGTATTTGCTAAGAACTCTTCTTTGCTTAGTCCGCTAAAATAAAATGCACGGTACGCAATATAGCGATTTAGTATCCCTTTATACATTCCATTTTCACAAACTGGTAAAGCATCTAATTGATGCTTTTCTAGCAAATCCAATGCTTCATTTAAAGAAGCTGAACTTTGAATCATTATACATTTTTCTTTTGGAATCATTACACTTTTTGCAAACATTTAAACACCTCATTCTATTATCAATACTTACCCTATTCGACAGACAATTAATCTATCCCTTTTTTTAAAGTAAAAAATTAAGGCAATATTAATTTTTGTCCTTCTGAAATTGAATCCGATGTTAAACCATTCGCATCTTTTATTTTCTCCACTGCATCTGGCGAATTGTAATAATTCATCGCAATGCGGTATAGTGTTTCATTTGGTTGGACGATGTGCGTTTTCCCAGAAGTTTCAGTTTCAGTTGGTTGTTCTTCAACCACTTCTTCCTGCTCTTCCTCAGTGACTTCACCTTCGGATTCATCTTCTGTTACAACCGGTTCTACAGGTTCTGTATTTTCATCCTCATTAGATGAGTCTTCAGTATTCGTTTCTTCTGGCTCTTCCTTAACGTTCGTGTCAACAGAGTCCACTTCATTTTCTTCAAACTCAAATTCTCCAGCATCGGTAATGGCGGTTTGATTTGTGTTTGGTTGATAAAACACTTGGATATAAATCAAAAAACCTACGGGAATTAATATAAATATCGTAAACAAAATCGGTAGTAAAAGATTTCGACGCGGTTTGACTTGTTCCACGTTCTGTTTTGTTGAGCGTCTAGTCACACGCGTATTCGTTCGACTTTCATTATCTAAACTAATCGGTTTTCTATGCTCATCAATTTTATGTTTATAATCATCATTATTCATGTTGTAAAACTCCTATTCTACTGTTCTTCTCTACTTATTATGACGAAATATGTAGAAAAAGTAAATGCACCTAAGTTTGTTCTATGTTAAAAATGCGTGCTAATCTTTCATTCCAATTGAGACCATTGTCACTTAACACCTCAATAGACCTTGTCCTTAATACCTCATCATCTGTCATTCCACATACAGTACAACAGTTACTAGGGGTGTTCGTTAATGTTTGTCCAAAAAATGACACTAGTTGATGCCGAATGCACTTATTATTTGTTAATAATTCCTTCATTAAATAAATCTGTCGTATTTTTTCATACCTCAAATTTTCCATAATCTGAACCGTTTCATCTTCAGAGTGTTTTTCTAACCAATAAGTTAAAATCCGATACATCGTGTCACTTAAGAATCCATCATCAACTAACGTTTTGGGATTGGCTTGTTGTAAATAAAGATTGATTTGAGACCTATCAGGAAAGTCATTTGTCGAAATAAATATGGTCATATCTTCATCATCTGAGGAAAAAAACAAGGTAGCAATAGCGTCTTTGCCGTCACGTCCGGCGCGACCCACCTCTTGTGAGTAACTAGCAATCGAGGATGGAATATGGTCATGAATGACTTGACGAATATTGCTTTTGTGTACGCCCATACCAAAAGCATTTGTTGCACATACCCACTCTAATTCATGGTTTGCAAATTGTTGTTGCACCAAAGTCCGGTCCATTGGTTCCATTCCAGCGTGATACGATGCTGCTCGAAAGCCCGCCTCATTTAATTTCACGGCATATTCATCCGCTTTTTTTCTCGACTGCGTATAAATTATTCCTAGGCCTTCATACGTAGTGATTTGTTGCAGGATCATCTCATATTTTTCATCATGTTGGGTCGGAATTGCCTTATATCGAATATTTGGACGATCTAATGATTGAATAACGGTTTTAGGTTGTTTTAAGTGCAAAAAATGAGAAATATCGTCTAAAACCTTAGACGTTGCCGTTGCAGTTAACGCTAAAATAGGTGGTCTTTTCCAATGTCTAAACGCGTCACCTAATCTTAAATAATCTGGTCTAAAATCATATCCCCACTGTGAAATACAATGTGCTTCATCGGCTACAATTAACGAAATTGGTGTTTGAGTTAATGCTGCCAACACTTGTGGTTGCATCAACATTTCTGGAGAAATGAAAATGAATTTATATGTAGATAACTGGCTCAAAATTTGTTGCTTATCATTTGGTAATAAAAGTGAATTGAGAGCGATCACTTTTTTCTCACCAAACATCTTCATCTGCTCAACTTGATCCTGCATAAGAGAAAGTAACGGAGAAATGATTAGTACCGGGTGAGGCATCAAATAAGCTGGCAATTGATAGCATAATGATTTTCCCATCCCTGTGGGTAGAATCCCAATTACATCGACCTTTTCTAAAACTGCTTTAATTATTTCTTCTTGACCTACTTTAAAAGAATGATAGCCAAATTTCTCACTCAGAACTTGATAGATTTCACTTGTCATTCTTCTCACCTCTACTTGCTAATAATAATCTTAATTGGAAAAATGATAGCTGAGGAAACTGTTCTTTTAAAATAGACAACTTACGTGAAGATGTCGTTTGGATTTCTCGTTTTAAATCATCTATGTTTTCATTCGGAAAAAACATCAACCAATTAATCCATACGCCATTCATGGCCATCTCCACAAAATGATCTTCAATTGTACTTTGTTTCAAATGACGAATACTTGAAATAGCTTGTAACGAATTTCCGGCAGCGTATAGTTGTGCAGTTTTAGAAGCAGATTCGGTTAAAGGATTGTTCGCTTGGACTCCCTCAGCCAATGAATAAAGAATAGGATATGTATTTTTTGAACAGATTTCGTTTAGCATTTGATGTAGTCCTTCTATAAATAGCAATTGAACATCTATCGGCTCGTATTTAACATCAAAAGAAAGTTGTTGCCATGTAAGACCGGTTACTTTAAATCCACTTAATCGAAAAACAATTAATTGACGATGAGTTTCTGTTAAATATGCTTGATTTAAACAACTCTCCAGTTCCTCATACACTTTTTGAGCATATTCTGGCGATTTATATGGAACTTTTAACATAAAACTACGAATCCATCTTTGAATTTTTTCGTCCTTTTGAACAGGGATAAAATTCATAGATTGTGCCTTCACATGTGAAAGAGTTTGTACCAATAAAGATAGCCTTTGAAAAAACACCATTTCATTTCCGCGATACAACCATCCGTTAATGGCTAGTGGCTCTAGTTTATCTTTAAAAAGAATGCCCTTTTCAGTTAATGAAGGTATATTATTCTGGTCAATTTCTAGTAACTGATCTTGAATCATTTTTTCAACAATGTGATTGTATTTATTTTGAGAGAGTTTAGGGAAAATTGAAAATGTGTCTGTTAATCCATAACTTTTCACATCTTGAATGGTTTGACCTGATTTTTTCCCTCTTAGAAGATGAAATGGAGCAGCAATTGTACGCTCTCCATTTAAACGATCAATCATTTTTAAAAGAATTTGTTCAAAAAGCACGTAACAATCCTCCAATTGAAGAGTTTTTAGGTTGAAAAGTAGGGAAAACATGATTAGAATGAAAACGAAAGCTTTTACAAGCGAACGGATATAAAGGAGAGGAACAAAATGGCGAAGTATACAATTGTAGATAAAGATACATGTATAGCTTGCGGAGCATGTGGCGCTGCAGCACCTGATATTTATGATTATGATGACGAAGGGATTGCCTTTGTTATTTTAGATGATAACACGGGAACTACACAAGTTCCAGACGAATTAGAAGAAGATATGCAGGACGCTTTTGAAGGATGTCCAACAGACTCTATTAAAGTTGCTGACGATTCTTTCGATGGCGATGCACTAAAATACGAATAAAAGCTGCGGAGCAAATCCGCAGCTTTTTTATTTGTGCTTTTTACAAACCGTCCGGACCTCTTACTTTTAAAAGCAAGGAATCTTCGGTAGTCAGTCTGTATGAAAGGCACGATTCGTTCTTATTTATGAAAATTGTACACGTTGTTTGTCTAACCATGTTTTCATTGTTTTAAATAACATGAATACTACGGCTGACAACAAAATGCCTTTGATTAAATTAAATGGTAAAATTCCAAGCACGATTGTATCTCTCATAGCAGATCCAGTTAGTGCTGGTGCATTTAAGAAGTACGTATACATTGGTAAAAATACAAAATAGTTAAGTACACTCATACCAATTGTCATCGCTAAAACGCCAGCTACTAATCCAATTAATAAACCTTTGCTACTAGAAATTTTACGATAGATGGCATAGACAGGAAGCATAAACAGAATGCTCGTTGCGAAATTCGCCATTTCACCCACTGGAACCCCAGTAGGACTTCCACTGAAAATCCAATACAACACATTTTTAAACAAAGCGACTAAAATCCCAGCGACTGGCCCCATTGTAATGGCCGCAATTAATGCAGGTACATCACTGAAATCCACTTTCAAAAATGGTGGTAAAGCAGGTAATGGGAAATTCAATAGCATCAATACAAATGAGATACTACTTAACATTCCGATTACGATCATCGATCGTAGTTTGTTGTTCTTCATGTAACTCTCTCCTTTTGCGATTCACTCCACAAGAAGAAAAGTTCGTTCGTTTTGTCCCATCAAAATACCCCTAAGCCGTTATCGCTTAAGGGAGTAGAAAGGCGCACTTAAATAGGCGTCTCGTTAAATGACAGAACGAAAAACGACCGCACCTTCACCTTCTCCCATCCAGACTATACTGTCGGCTTTGGAATCGCACCAAATCCTGCCTTACGGCTCGCGGGCTTAAGAAAATTATTTTCTATTACCGCCGATCGGGAATTTCACCCTGCCCCGAAGATGAATCAATATTTACTTACATAGACTACTATAAGAAAAAATAGACCATTTGTAAACTACTTGAGCCTACAAATGGTCTATTTTATTGTATGTTTTCATAATACATTTTGTTCGGTCCTATTGGCATTGGCATTGGTTTAGTAAAATCAAAGCCATTCCAATTCGATTGAACAACATTTTCAAACTGAATGGACTGTTGAAAACTTCCACCAGTTAACAAAATCCCTTCAATCAAATGCGTAGCTACTTTAGGATCCATTGCCTCTAAATCTAATGGTTCTTCAAACGTAATTCGCACCACTTTGTCTTCTTCTTGGATTTCATATTTAACGCCTCTTGGTATCACAGTTGTATATATATCATTTGGTTTAGATTTCATTGCTTCTAACGCTTCAGTAATAGTTTTAAAAGATTGACCAAAACTTGGGCTCAAATATTCTCGACCATCTGCAGAGGTAAATAAATAATAATTTTGCATTAATTTATCTTTTGTTAATGTCATAGGTTCTTTTGGTATGCCTTCCTGATCAAATTCGATAGTTGAACCGTCTTCGTTTTGAAAACGAATCTTTTTGTATTCATCGAAAGTATACTTTAATGAAGAACCGTAAACTACCATTGTTGCACTCGCTAAATCATAGTCGTGATTTTCAGGTAACACATGAATTAAGGAATCTTCCTCTGTTGTGAATTCACCTTTATAAGGATGATATTCAGAAAAACCCAGCGCTTCTTCATTAATAAGAGGTGCATACTGTTGGTACACTTCAAGCTGAGATGGCGTATCCTTTGCAAAATCATTTTGAATCATCTCATTTGGTATTAAAATTGTCACAGGTACACTATTTGCTTGGTCTCCTGCAAGGCCAATTTGAAATGGTGTATAATTTTGGACATCTTCTTCATAAACAGCTTTGCTGAATTCCATATCACTTGAACCCATCGCTATTACAGATTCTTCATTGGAATTGTCTAAAGTACTCATTTCATTACTTGTTTCAGCTTCTTCATTCATTTTCATCATGGTTGAGCTATCGTCTGCATTCGTTGAAGCACTTTCTTTGGCATCATGTTGAACTGCCATTTCATCATTTGATGAAGAGTTATTGATATAAGTTACTCCAAGTAATGTTAAGGTGATCATTGCTGCGACACCAACTGCTGGCGGTGCCCAATATTTACGCTTCTTCTTAGGAATTATAGATGTATCAATTTCTTGCTGTAATCTGTTGAAAACATCTTCTTTCGATCTTGAATCACTCGGTTTGGGCATTTGGCTAAGTAACTGTTCAATTTTTTGTTCATTCCAGTTATTCTGACTCATGTTGAACGACCTCCCCTCTTGCATGCCCAGTTAATTTATCACGTAATTTATGAATGGCTCTATGTTGTGTCGTTTTCACTTTACCTTCGGACCAACCCAGTATCTGGGCAGTTTCAGCAATAGATAAATCTTGGAAATACCTCATGATGACGACCATCTTTTGATCTCCCGTACATTCATCTAATGCTTGCAACAAATCCTTCATTTCATCATTCATGACCGCCAGTTCTTCAGGCAAAGGACCCATCGAAGGAAGTTCTTGAGTTTCCCAGTCAAAAAAATCAAACAAATGTTTTTTTCGAACAGCTGTTTTGCGGAAATGATCAATCGCTACATTTTTAGCAATTGAAAATAGCCATGTCTTTTCAGTACTTTTCCCTTCAAAGCGACTGTATGCCTTTAAAACTCTTACATAAACTTCATGCATTAAGTCTTCTGCGGTCTGTCTATTTTTCACCAAATAAATTAAAAACTGAAAAACGTCCTGGTGAAACTCATCATACAATCGATTGAAAACGGAGTCATTCATATACTCCCCCCGTTCATAATAGTAGTCGTGTAATGGGTGTGAAAAGTTACACGTTTTTTATCGGTAAATTAAATTCAAAAGTGGTTCCTACTTGCTCTTCGCTTGTCACCCAAATTGTCCCATCATGTGCTTCTACCATATTTTTCGCTATCGCTAAGCCTAACCCAGTTCCACCCTTACCTCGAGTACGTGATTTGTCAGCTTTGTAAAAGCGTTCAAATACAAAAGGTAAGTCTTCCTTTGGAATGCCAGACCCTGTATCTTGAACCGTAATTTTTACAAATGCATTCTCTTGTTCGACAAGAACGTTCACTTTTCCTTCTTGAGGTGTATGGCGAATGGCATTATCAATTAAGTTGGTTAACACCTGTTCAATTCTGTCTTCGTCTATTTCAACCTTCAGTTCATCTGATACAGTTGATTTAAATGTCAAATGTATCGATGATTCCTTAGCCGTTTGAGCAAATTTTTGTGTAATCCTTCTGATCACTGACTCAATAGACACATTTTCTTTATATAACCTCATACGTCCAGACTCCATACGCGCAAGATCTAATAAGTCTGTAACTAAGCGTCCCATACGTTGAGATTCTTCGTAAATGATTTTCATTATTTCGCGTTGTTCTTCTTCGGACGTAACCAAATCATCCACAATTGCTTCACTGTAACCTTGTAACATCGCAATTGGTGTTCTAAGTTCATGAGAAACATTGGCAATGAAATCTGATCTCAACTTATCCAGTTTATGCTGCTCAGTCATGTCACGCAAAACTGCTACTGCTCCACGAACAGAATCTCCGCTGTATAGCGGACTAATCGAAATAGCATAATAATTACCTTGCATTTCAAGTTCTTCATTAATTTCTTCTTCTAGGTGAAGAACATGATCTAACATATGATCCATTTCAACAGGGATTGGTTGCCCTTTTGTCGTACCAATTTGGAAAAACCATTTTTGTAATAGCTTCTCGGCTTGTGGGTTACTTAATAAAATCGTGTGATCACGATTAAAGGTAATCACAGCATCTGTCATCGAAGTTAATATACTCGACAGTTGTTCCTTTTCTTGATTAATTACTTCTAAATGATGTTTTAATTGTCTGCCCATCTGATTGAAAGCTGTTGCTAATTGCCCAATTTCATCATTTTGAAGTGATGGTAATTTGGTATCAAAATTACCTTTTGACAATTCAAATGCAGCTTCACGCATTTTTCGTAGTGGCGATGTAATACGGGTAGATAAGAAAAACGCAAAAAACGTCGTTAAAATAAATCCGATAAAGGCAGATAAAAATACGATGTTTGTCGTTTCTTTTGTTGTTTGGTGAATAACATCTAAGCTTTGGTAAATAAATACCGCGCCATGCAATTCATTTTCAACATTCAACGGGCTAGCCAAAACAATATATGATTCCATTTGATTTTCGTTCTTAATAGAAGGCAATATCATTTCTTTAATAATCGGTTCAGATGACTGAAACACTTTTGAAAGGTTTTGATCATTTATTAACGCTTGTTGAATCTTTTCCCCATTCAAACCTTCATGTAAGGTAAGTGAAATTTCTTCAGGTTCTTTTGCAATAATAGCATTTGTTTCAGGACCTAAAATTTCCGAAATAATCATTAGTGATGAGTTGACGGTTTCGTGTTCATCCACAATACTCGCAATGGTTGTGGCTTCTTGGCGTAAGGAGGCTTCAGCTTGCTCACTATGATAATTACCTAAAAATTCAAGGATTAAAATGGTGATGATAAACAATACAAAACAAACGAGAAGCAATATGGTAATCCATAGCTTCCCGACAACACTGTTCCATATTCTATTCATTGATAACCTCGAATTTATACCCTACGCCCCAAACAGTTACAATCATTTTTGCAGCTTTTTCAGAAACTCGATTTAACTTCTCACGCAAGCGTTTTACATGAGTATCTACTGTACGCAAGTCCCCAAAGAAATCATAATGCCAAACTTCCTTTAGAAGTTGCTCACGATCAAATACTTTATCAGGTGCTTTAGCTAGGAAATAAAGCAATTCGTATTCTTTCGGAGTCAAATTCACTTCAGTCCCATCAGCTGTCACTCTGTGTGCATCATGATCTATTGTTAAGTGTGGAAAGACCACTAAATCTTTTGATACTGATGTGTTTGATACAGGTGCAAATGAAACCGATCTTTTTAATACCGCTTTAACTCTTAATACGACTTCTCTAGGACTAAATGGTTTAACAATATAATCATCAGCGCCAAGTTCAAATCCTTGTACTCGATTTGCCTCTTCACCCTTAGCTGTTAATAAAAGAATCGGTGTCGCTTTATGTTCACGTAATTCAGCAATAACTTCCATACCATCTTTTTCTGGCATCATCACATCAAGAATAATGGCATGGTAATCTTTTTCTACTGCCTTTTCGAGTGCTTCTGCACCATTTTCAGCTTCATCTACTTCGTACCCTTCTCGTTCTAGATACATTTTTAATAATCGACGGATACGATCCTCATCATCTGCTACTAATATTGTTATATTCTCTGACATTAAAATTACTCCTTTCGTGCCTATCACTACCATATATTGTACAAGTTAGACTTCCAAAATGAAAGAAAAGCCTTCTCCACAGAAGGAAAAGGCTTGTAAATTAAGCGTACGAATGTAATCCTGCAATAATTAAATTAACGGCAATTAAGTTAAACATAATAATTATGAAACCAATTACTGCTAACCAAGCAGATTTTTCACCATGCCATCCTCGAGATAGTCGAAGATGTAAAAATGCTGCATAAAATAACCACGTGATAAGAGCCCAAACTTCTTTTGGATCCCAGCCCCAGAAACGAGACCAAGCTTCCTGCGCCCAAATCATAGCAAATATAAGAGCACCAAGAGTAAAGACAGGGAAACCAATTAATACTGCACGATAACCGATTTCATCCATTAAGCTCGAATTCGCTTTTTTCACTAACGGTTGAAGTAAAGCAGAAATTGACTTTCTAGCAATCAGTCTAATCAATCCATATAGGACTGTACCGAATAGGAACGCCCAAGTAACAGTCGATAACTTCTTCGCATTAATGATAGGAGGCATTTCCGCTAACGGCTCCATCTTATTGGAAGTCAATGCTTTATATTCATTCATCCCAAATAACGGAGGTGTGTTATACGTAATTTGACTGTCTTTTCCTTCTTTATCAACATACGAATAGGAAGCTTCGTAATCCATTACAGAAAAAGTAGTAGTAGAAGCTACGAAACCAAGCACTAATACGAGTGTAAACATAACCGCTTCTAACCAAAATCTTTGTTTCGTGCGTTTCGTAACATCGACATGTTTTAATAAATAAATTAATCCTGCAACAGCACTAATAGCTAGAATCGCTTCTCCAAGAGCTGCTGTTATTACATGCACGTATAACCAGTAACTCTTAAGAGCCGGAATTAACGGGTTTAATTCACGCGGGAACATACTTGCATATGCAATAATGATAACCGCAATTGGTAGCGCAAATAGTCCAAGCATAGGTGTTTTATAAATAAAGTAAATTAAAATAAAAGCACCAACCACCATCATGCCAAAAGCAGTCGTAAATTCAAATAAGTTACTAACCGGAGCATGTCCAGCTGCAATCCAACGAGTGATAAAGTAGCCTAAATTTGAAATGAATCCAAGTATCGTTACAAGAATCGCTAATTTACCCCAACGCATTTCAGAAGCACCAGATTCAGACTTCGATCCTTTTACAGCTCCACCAAATAGCAAAGTAGCGACGAGATAACATACAAAGGCAAAGAATAATAGATTTCCACTAATTTCTACGAGTGTCATGACGATGTTTCACCTTCCTTTTTATCAACTTCAGAATCTATATCTTGTTGATCGGTATATCTTGGTAAAAGTGCAGCCTCAGTAACTTGGTCCAATTCTTTTTTAATTGCAAACCAGTTTTTATTCGTATGAGCTGCAATGGCAATTTCACCATTTTTTGTTTCATGAATCCAAATTCGACGATGATTGAAATAAGCTCCTTGCACGACACCAATCATAAAGATTAAACCTCCAAGCCCTAAAATCCAAAGTGTTTTATCTTTACGAATCGTTAATCCAGAAACGTCACGCGTTTCAACATTTTTGAATGCTAGTTTGTATTCATTTTCACCAAGCGGTTCAACCGTTTGTTTAATGGCTACAAAGCTTGTCTCTCCTTCAGGTGTATCAGGAGTAATCATTTTAATTAAAAATGCTGGGTTGTTTGGCAAAGGAGATTTTGTTTGAGGCTCTCCATTTTCAAAACCACTAAAATCAGGATAATAACCCAATAGTTCTACAGAAGTACCTTCTCCTAAGTCATACTGATTTTCTGGATCGATTAAATCAATTGACACATCACCAAGCGATTCTTCTGTTTGTTTATTGATCAAGTTAAAATTCATTGTTTTAAGTTCGTCTAATCTGAAATCCATTTGATAAACTGCAAACCCATCAAATTTTAATGGCTGATTTACTTGAATAGATTCTTTTTTAACTTCTTTTAGATTTTTTGTGTCACCAGGTAAAGCATTCTCTGGATTTTTATACAACACAACATCGGTTTGATAATTAGAAGCAATCGTTCCAACTCGCTCAATTGCGTCGCCAAATACTTCATCCGTTTGGTCTTTATCATACGTTTCTAATGTGAATTCTTTGCTCTCAAGGTAGTACCCTCCAGTTTCAGGAATGGCACGTGTCTCTCCTTCTCGAATCCACATCGTTTCATCCACGTAGAATCCAGGAAGCGAACGAAGCATTACGGCACCTAAGAATATAATTAATCCCGCATGATTTACATATGGACCCCATCGAGAAAACCGCCCTTTTTCGGCAAGTAAAGCTCCATTTTCACGTTTGACATTGTATCGCAATGCTTTTAATTTCTCTTCACTTTTAACAAACGTTTCTTCGTTTAAATGATTTTCACCAACACCATAAAGACGTTGACGTTTCATAAAGCTTTCATGTCTTCTTGTTCTTTGTTTTTTCAAAGATTTATACAAAGGAATGACACGATCTAGACTTGCTACGATTAATGAAATACCAAGCATTCCAATTAACGTTTGGAACCACCAAGAACCATACAAATCTGAAAGACCTAGTTGGTAATAAAGCTTTCCAAACGTGCCATATACACGCTCATAATAAGCCGCAATATCACTTTCAGTTGTTGCCGGTACGTAAAGAACTTGAGGTAAAATCGTTCCTATAGCGGCTGCGACTAAAATAATCACGATAAGCCAGATACCCACTCTCACACTTGAGAAAAAGTTCCATATCTTATCGATTACTGTTTTATTGTAGGTTTGAGATCTTCTTGCAGAACCTTCATAACGCATATCTACCATTTTTTGGTTTTCAGCTTCTGCCGTAAGAGGTCTACCACAATTCCCACATAACACTGTTCCTTCTGGATTTTCATGCCCACAAGCACATTTAATGTTGTTCATATGATTGACTCCTTATTCAGGTTTAATCTGCTCCATAAAAGTAGCGATATCCTGTTCTGTCATTTCTCCAGTAATAATGCGTTCAATTTTACCTTCTGGGTTCACTAAAATAGTTGTAGGAAGAGGATCCACATTATATGTGTGCATGACACTTTTCGTACGATCTAAAACAACTGGGAAATCCAACCCATATTGATTAGCAAATTTTTGGACCTCGAAATTAGATTGCGCAATATTAATAGCAAGAATTTGAACACCTTGGTCTTTAAATTCTGCATATTGATTATTCATGGCTGGCATTTCTTTTGCACAAGGTTTACACCAAGTTCCCCAGAAATTCAAGAATACACCTTGTCCTTTATAATCAGATAAACGATGCTCATCACCATTTAAATCTTCTAAAGTAAAATCAGGTGCTTCATCTCCAACACCTAAAATTTGAGTTCTTTCTTTCGTTGCATTGGAATAAATCGTGTAGATAATAGCTGCAGCTAAAACTGTAAGAATGACAGTTCTTAAAATAAATCTTTTTTGTTTCGACTGTGTCACTTTGTTAACCTCCTACAAGACGTACGAATGTAAACTAATTATAACAAAGAAAAAATCGTACTTTGCCTATACATTTGAAGGGTTTGTGAACGTTTAGTCATTTAAATCAAGAGCCTATTTTCCCTGTTTCAGCTTGAACTCGAAGTAATTTCACTTCATGAGAAGTAAGCTCGCGAGATTCTCCTGCATTTAAGCCGTGCAGATTTAAAAAGGCAAAACGTTCTCTTTTTAGTTTTTGGACGGGGAAACCGATCGCATCAAACATACGACGCACTTGGCGGTTTTTCCCTTCATGTATTGTAATTTCAATGATAGCTTTGTTCGCTTTTTTATCGGAAGAAAGCATTTTAACTCGCGCAGGAGCTGTTTTGCCATCTTCTAATACGACACCACGTTCAAGTGGTCGCAATTGTTCTCTTGTTGGTATACCTTTAACACGAGCAACATACGTTTTATCAATTTTAAATTTCGGGTGTGTAAGCATATATGAAAAATCACCATCATTTGTCATCAAAAGAAGACCAGATGTTTCATAATCTAAACGACCAACCGGGAAGATTCTTTCAGGTACGAAAGGAAATAAATCCGAAACGGTTTTTCTTCCTTTATCATCCGTAACAGCTGAAATAATGCCTCTAGGCTTGTACAACAAATAATACACCTTTTGCTCTTTTTCCAACTTTACTCCTGCTACTTCGATGGTGTCTGATTCAGAAACCTTCGTTCCTAATTCTCTAACAACTTTCCCATTAACTTGTACTTTTCCTTCAAGTATTAATTGTTCTGCTTTTCGTCTAGATGCTACACCTGCGTGGGCTAGCATTTTTTGTAATCTTTCCATGGTTTCACCTCATTATAATTGCTTTCTAATTAAAAAAAGTATGTCACACTTTCAACCAAATTAAAAGAAGACCGCTTTTAGAAAAAGCAGTCTTCATCTACGATTCCGCTCAATATGCACTTGTTGTGAATAAACAGGTTTTCCATCTATTTGAACAGTCCATTGACCAGTTCGAATCCCATTGTGTGATCGATTTAATAAGACCACATGCTGTACCTGTTCTTTATCTTTAACAATCAAATGGATTGGCTTATTCAGCCGGACAACTAAATCACCTGGTAAGTCATATGCACCTTCTTGAACTAATTGTACCATATTATATTGTTTAAACGCTCGATCAGCTAGTTCTTGATGGGATTTCCAATCATTTGAATCATTCAGCGTCACAACAATAATTTCTTGCTCGTCTTTTTTAAAGTATGTAGCAAGCGTTCTTCCCGCTGCTTTTGTATATCCTGTCTTTCCTGAAATAGCTAAAGAATTTGAACGGACGAGTTTATGTTTGTTTTCCCAGTGTACACCTTCGCTTCGATAATAATCAGTGCTCATAATTTTTTTCAGTTCTTTATTCCCCATTGCATTTTTCAACATTAGAGCTGTATCAAAAGCCGTAGAGAGATGTTCTTCATGATGAAGACCAGATGGATTTCTAAAGACAGTTTGTTGAAGTCCAGCGATTCTTGCTTTTTCATTCATCAAATCCACAAAGCCTTCGACAGACCCGCCTACATGCTCAGCTAACGCTACAGCTGAATCATTTCCAGATCGAAGCATAAGACCGTATAACAATTTTTCAATTCGTTGATTATCGCCTGCTTTTAAATAAATGGAAGATCCCTCTTGCGTAGCTGCATTAGAAGAAATTTGGGCTTCCTCTTTCATATTCACTTCTTCTGCAGTGACATAAGCCGTCCAAATCTTGGTTAAACTCGCAATTGGCATTTGTTCATGAGCATTATTACCAAATAGCAATCGACCTGTATTCGCATCAATAACCGCATAAGAAGATCCATACGCTTCAGTATTCGGACTGACATAAAGGAACATAAGAACGACTAACAAAAAAATAGAGAAGATTTTTTTCAAGCATGAACACCTTTCGTTTTTTAATCTTGTTGATCTCCAAACGTTTCTTGAAACTTCGTCATAAATAAATCCGTTTGCCCATCATCTTCTGAGTCAACGACTTCATCTGGTAAAGGCGGTAGCTCTTGTAAGTTCATTAATCCAAATGCATTCAAGAATTCATTTGTCGTTCCATATAGAATTGCTCTACCCGTTCCTTCAGCTCGACCAACTTCATGAATCAAACCTTTGGCTACTAATGTATGTATCGGTCTTTCACTTTTAACACCTCTTAAATCTTCCACTTCAATTCTCGTAATCGGTTGTTTATAAGCAATGATTGCTAATGTTTCAAGTGAAGCTTGAGAGAGTGATTGATTTGTAGGATTTTCAACTAACTTTTGAATAATTTCAGCATTCTCTTTTTTAGATATTAACTGATAGGTTCCTGCTAACTCTTTTATCTCAATTCCTCGTACATCAGAACTAGCATAGTCGTTTTGAAGGGCTTTAATCGCTTCCATCAGATCCTTCGAATGTTCTTCAGTAATAATTTCTAATTGTTTAATTGTCAGTCCATCATCGCCTGTTACGAAAAGTAGACTCTCTATTTTACTCATCAACTGTTTCAAGAGATTCATCCTCCCACTTTTCAATCAATAGTTGTACGTCTAAATCTTCAAAGTTCTTTTGTTGGGAAACGGTAATATACTGTCGCTTCATTAACTCCAAAATGGATAAGAATGTTACGACCAACGTTGTTTTATCATGCACTGGAAAGAGGTCACTGAACGAACAACGGCCTCCCCTCGTTTTAAGTGTGTGAAAGACGGATTGCATTTGATCTTTCACGGAGAGTTCTTGTCGTGCAATCTTTGTTGTAAGTGGCGCTTTTAAAACATTTCTTCTCAGCATTTTTTGAAAAGCACCAAGCATATCATAGACATTCAATGAATCATCAAAAAAAGATAACTGAGATATTTGTTGAAGATCTGTCAAATCACTTGGAGGTCTTGTGAAATATTGTGCCCGAGTTTGCTCCAGTTCTTGAAAAGTTTCAGCAGCTTCTTTATATTTTCTATACTCGATTAGACGATTAACCAGCTCGTCACGCGGATCTTGCCCTTCCATTTGAAGGTCGAGATCGTCCACTTCTCCTTCATGGATTGGTAATAACATTTTACTTTTTATAGCTAAGAGTGATGCGGCCATGACCAAATATTCACTTGCTTCATTCAATTCCATTACCTGCATTGCACGTATGTGGTCCATATATTGAACTGTCAGTTCTGCCATTGGAATATCATAGATATCAATTTCCAAACGATGTATTAAATGCAATAATAAATCGAGAGGACCTTCAAACGCCTCTAATCTAACTTTGTAAGACACAGTCTCTCCCCCTAGCAATATATAATCAAACTTTAGTATAGAGGAATGGTGAAAAGAATGCATCCGTTGTTTCATCCACTTTTTTTGCAATTTATTCTTTATTTCAATGAACAACAAGATTATTTTGAATGTCATGAAGTACTAGAGGAGTATTGGAAAAGTGTTTCACCTAATGATAAGTCACATGCTTTAACTGCGTGGATCTTACTTTCAACAGGAATGTACCATTGGAGAAGGAATAACAGAGCGGGCGCAAAACGGTCTTTAGAAAATGCACAAAAACGATTTTCATTGGATCTATATAGTGAATATTATAGTGGAATAGATATGGCAGAAATGCATTTGAACTTAGAAAATTCTATTGCCCTCATTAATCAATCAAAAGAGTTTAAACCGTTCACCCTTTCAATCCTTTCCGATGAGTTAAATCAACGAATTCAAAAACAACAGATGCCGTTAGCTTTAATTGGTGAAGAACTTATACACAAACATATGCGAAGAGACCGCAGTGAAATACTAAAAGCTAGAGAAGAAAAAAAGAAGGGTTGTTCCAAAAGTCATGAAAAGTGACTTTAGGGGCAACCCTTTTCTATTTAAGAAATGGAGGATTTTCTTTGCGGTGGACGCTTTCCGGGGACGTGGCCAACAGGATGTTGGTTTCAAAGACGTTGCCACACGATGTGGCGTTCTTAGTCTTTGATCCTCTAATCCGTGCCAGGGTCTTCAGCTCGTGCTGTTCCCCCCTGGAGTCGCCACCTCCATTCCAATCATGGATCATAAAAAAATTTTCATTAACAACTATATATGTACATCAAAAATTATCATTGGCATATCCCTGATTTTATTCTATTTAATAAATTGCTTTTTCTAGTTGACACTAGACTAAAGTGGATACTTATCAAAACTTCTGTTTTTGGTTCAGAATCGCTTTGCTTACTTCCAAATATGTAATTCCTTTAAAACTGAAATCATTGCATTAAAAAAGGAACCATCACTCAGTCACTAAAGACTTAGCAGATAGTTCCTTCTTTTTAGTTCATGCATTTATCAATGAAAGGCTTGGTAATTTCAGTAGAAGTTACGACTGTACAAGGTAAAAATTGTTGAACACTGTTCACCATTGCTTTGCCTATACCATCTCCACGATGTGACGGATTAACCGTAATGTGCTGAATCACACAAACGTCTTCAACAGACTCCACACCTATTAAGCCAACAAAGTCTTCTTCTTTTTTCCACATGAATAAATGCCAATTCGGATTTGTCTCATATAATTGCATGGAAACCTGCAATTTTTTCAAAGCTTTTTCCTCTGGCATAAACGATAAAAGACCCATCGCTATTTTTTCACATGTTTTTTTATAACGTACTAGCATATTTGATATCCCTCATTTTTGATCCCTTTAAGCACCATGACAATCCTACATGATAAAGAAAAGAATTTCAACTTAAGTTCCATTGATTAGCGATTTGGAGCAATGAAAACCCAATATATAATACCCCATATTATCGCGATTAAACCTATAAATATGAACAACATGACATTTTGTTTTTTCATTTTACACCACCAATTGAGTCATCGTATAAAGAAACATCTAAACGTATCAAATCTTCTAATGATTCCCTTTTAATGACTAAACGATGGTTTCCATTTTCAACAAAAACAACAGCTGGTTTAGCAAGACGATTGTAGTTACTTGCCATAGAATAGCCGTATGCACCGGTGCAAAAAACAGCTAAATAATCACCTGCATTCGCTTTAGGAAGATTAATTTCTTCAATTAATTTGTCACCAGATTCACAGCATTTCCCTGCAATCGTATAAGTTGTATCGGCGGTTGAAAGCATATTATTGGCAATCGCAGCATCATATTTAGCTTGATAAAGAGCCGGTCGAATATTGTCTGACATTCCTCCGTCTACAGCTAAATAGGTACGGGTTGATGGAATCTCTTTTTGAGAACCTATTGTATACAACGTAGTTCCAGCGTCACCAACTAACGAACGACCTGGTTCAATCCAAATCTCAGGCATCGGATAATCGACTTTATTTAACTCATCTCTGATCGTTTTAATCATATCTTCAACATATACCGATGGCTCTAGCGGATCATCTTCTTCGGTATAACGAATTCCAAATCCTCCACCTAAGTTAAGAACCTCACATATAAAATCATCTTTTTGATGCCAATCCTTCATTTTATTCATCAGTTTTTTAGCGGCTAATGAAAAAGCAACGGTATCAAAAATTTGAGAACCTATATGACAGTGCATACCTAATAGATGAATTGATGAATGGTCTTTTACTGATTGAAAAGCTTGATCAGCTTGTCCATTCATTAAGTCAAATCCGAATTTCGAATCTGCTTGACCTGTCGTAATATAGTCATGTGTATGGGCTTCAATTCCAGGAGTAACACGTAGTAAAATTCGTACCTCTACGTTTTGCTCACTTGCGATTGCTTTTAAACGATCGATTTCATGGAAATTGTCTACAACAATACATCCAATTTTGGAAGTGATGGCAAACATAATTTCTTCATCACTTTTGTTATTTCCATGAAAATGAATTCGTTCAACCGGGAAACCAGCACGGATTGCCGTAAATAGTTCTCCACCTGAAACCACATCTAAAGATAGTTTTTCTTCAGCTGCAAGTTGGTACATTGCAATACTTGAAAAAGCTTTACTAGCATATGCAACTTCTGCTTTTACGTTTTCTTTTTTAAAAGTTTGAATAAAAGCTCTTGCTCTTTGTCGAATTAAAGAAGTGTCATAGACAAATAACGGAGTACCATAAATTTTAGCTAGTTCAACAGTGTCAACCTGTCCAATTTGTAATACGCCTAAATCATTAATTGATTGCGTTCCATATAAATGCATCTTCATCTCTCCTGGTGATTTTTCAATATATGAACCTTACCATAGGAAAAGACTTAGATGCAATGTATGGACTATGATCTTTTACGATTAGGAGACTGAACAATAAATGGCCTTAATGCACCTGAAGATATCGGAAACCTCACTAATATTCGGCTAAATGCTTTCGGGAAAAACGGGACGAGGGGCCATAAATATGGGACGCCCATAGGTTTTAAAGAAGAAAAATACATAAATAATAGGAGTAACCCTACAAAGTAACCTACTCCTCCAAATATAGCTGTAATTACTAACAACATATTTCTAAAAATCTTCGTTGCAACACTGAGCTCATATGAAGGAATAGCAAAAGTGAAGATTGCAGCAATTGCTGTGTAAAGAACAACTTCAGGTATGAACAAGCCGACATCAATGGCAATTTGACCAATTATAATAGCGGCAACTAATCCCATAGCGGTAGACAAGGGCGTCGGTGTGTGAATGGCTGCTAACCTTAAAAACTCTAACCCAAGATCCGCAAAAACTAATTGTAAAAATAGAGGGACTTCTGCCATTTCTTTTGGACCAATAAATGAAAGGAAATCGGGTAAGTGTTCCTTCTCTTTTACGAGTAAATACCAAAATGGTAAAAACGTTAAACTCATCCAAAAGCCTGCCATTCTCGATAAACGAACAAACGTTCCAATCAATGGTGCTTGTCTATATTCTTCTGCATGTTGTAAATGATGAAAAATGGTTGTGGGTACAAGTATGACTGAAGGAGAAGTATCGACGATTATGGCAATATGCCCTTCCAGCAAATGAGCAGCGCAAGTATCTGCCCGCTCCGTATATCTCACAAAAGGAACCGGATGGAATTTTTGTTTAAAAAGCCACTCCTCTAATGATTTATCAGTCATTGTCATGCCATCGTGTTGAATTTCTTTTAAGCGTTTTCTTAAGAAATTTATATGCTCTTTACTTGCTAGTCCTTTAATATACCCAATAGCAATATCTGTTTGACCCCTTGTCGAAATTTTCGTTAGCTCAAATCTTAAGGAAACATCACGAATTCTTCTTCGAATCAGAGCTGTATTTTGCAGTATATTCTCAGTAAATCCATCCCTTGCTCCTCTAATGACTTTTTCATTATCCGGTTCTTCAGGCTGTCTTCCAGGATAGGATCGAACATCTACTGTAAAGACGAACCCCTGTGAGGTTACAATTCCTAATTGACCACTTAATATTGCCGAAACCCAGGCATCCTTAGAGTCGTAAATTGTTACCGAGTGGTAGGGAAAACAAGTGTTCATAGCTTCAAACTCGTTTAACTCATGCTTTCTTCTTAATTGATTCGCTGTAGGCTGTGTCAATGTCAATAATTGAGTTAACATACTGCTATCGATTAAGCCGTTCATATAAATCAAGAGAGTGGGCATGGACCAAATATGCATGTCCTTAATGCCCACATCAAAGCTTTCACCATCACCAAATTGGTCTTTTATAAAATTTTTAGCTGCTTCGATATTTGTAAATAGAGACTGTTTTATCGGAATTCATCCTTTGCAGTTGTCTGTTTTGGTAACAACCAACTCTTAAGCTGTGTCAGTATTTTCTTTTCTAATCTTGACACTTGAACTTGTGAGATTCCCAACCTTTCTGCAATATCACTTTGTGTACAATCTAAGTAATAACGCAAGTAAATGATCATTTGTTCGCGTTTGCCTAACTTTGAAATAATATCCCTAAGAGGTATATGGTCAAATGACCGCTCTGACCTTTCATCTCTTACTTGGTCCATCAAAGTTAAAGCATCGCCTTCACTTTCAAATAATTGCTCGTGCAACGAGGCTGGATCTCTTAAAGCATCCGAAGCTAAAACGATTTCATCCATTGTTACTTCTAACTTTTCAGCAAGCTCAGTTAATGTAGGTTGTCTTTCATGCTGTCTAATGAAATCATCTGTAGCATGACGTATTTTAAAACTCAGTTCACGAATGGAGCGGCTTACTTTAACCATTCCATCATCTCTTAAAAATCTTTGTATTTCTCCAATAATCATTGGAACTGCATACGTTGAAAACTTCACTTCATACGATAAATCGAACTTATCTACAGATTTCATTAATCCGATACATCCAATTTGAAACAAATCTTCTAAATCGGCTCCCCGCGAAGCAAATCGTTGCACAATTGACCAAACAAGGCGCGTATTGCCTTCAACCATTGTTTGTCTAGCTAACTTGTCTCCTTGTTGTGATGCATAAATAAGTTCTCTCATTTTCTCCTGTGTCAACAACACGGGTTGTTGTTCAATCGGGGCTGTCATCGTTCACCCATCGTGATTTTAGAGTGAATGGGTGAAAAATCTTTTGAAAAGGTAATCGCAGTTCCTTTCTGAGGTTCTGACCATACCGATAAGTGGTCTGAAAAACTTTCCATAATGGTGAAGCCCATTCCTGAACGTTCTCTTTCAGGCTTAGTCGTGAACAAAGGTTCCATGGCTTGTTCTAAATCGGAGATTCCACGACCTTCATCACTGATTGTCATGGTGATTTTTCTTCCATCTCTTTTCGCTCGAATCGTCACGATTCCTTGAGCGTCCTCTTCGTACCCATGAATGATTGCGTTTGTAACCGCTTCTGAGACGATTGTTTTAAACTCAGCAAGCTCATCAATCGTAGGGTCTAAAGATGCGATAAAGCTGGTCATAACCATTCGCGCTAAACCCTCATTTTCACTAATGGCAATAAACGATAGCGTCATTTCATTGTCCATTTAAAATCCCCCCTAACGCATCAATTGTTTCTTGTTCTGTTGTTTCCCACACATATGACCCTAAACCAGAATATTGAAAGATTTTTTTCATAGTTTCAGATGGATGCAAAATAACCGTTTGACCATTGGAAGGTACAAAATCTCTCATTCTTCCTAAAATTAAACCAATCCCTGAACTGTCCATGAAATGTAACTCTTGTAAATTCCAAATAATTGCCCTTAACTTACCTCTGTATAAAGATTGTGATATTTCTTCACGAATTAGTTGTGTCGCATGATGATCCAATTCACCTCGTAACCGGATAATGGCGATGCCGTCTTCGACAAATAACAGTTGATGTTTCATTTCTCATCCTCCTTTCGGTGTTTATTCGAGGTGATTAATCGTTATTCCTTCGCGTTGACAAATAAAGTAAAAACTTCTTATTTATCGACAATTCCTGCACATTGCCACCACTCCTAGTATGGAAAATCTTTCTTACATTTAAACAACCAAGATAAAAAAAGACCTTCTTTTTTTAAAAAAGAAGATCTGAACCTGCATAAAAATAAAACGATCGATTTCCATATCAACGGATGCTTTCCGCGAAGGCCAACACTGAGTGACCCTTCACCAACAGATACACCTCCTGCCTAGCGAAGCGAGTAGGGCTAATTTGGGCTGCACACTCTGCTTTCGCAGCCTTTGCTGTTGGATCGCCTTTCTCCCGAGATCGTGCTACCTCAACAATTACAACTGAGATGGCGATTCTTCTAACCAAGAATGCCTATTTTCTAACTGAGAACCCCATAATTCTAACTGAGATCACCAAATCTTTAACTGAGCGACTATTCACCAACAGAAACCTCTGCCAAGCGGAGCGGGCAGGGCTAATTGGGGCTGCATGCATAGCTTTCGCAGCCTTTACTTTTGGTTAGCCTTTCTTCTGAGATCTAGTTACCACAACAATTACAACTGAGATGGGGATTTTTCTAACCAAGAATGCCTTTTTTCTAACTGAGAACCCCATAATTCTAACCGAGATCGCCCAATCTTTAACTGAGCGACCATTCACTAACAGAAACACCTGCTAAGCGGAGCGAACAGGGCTAATTGGGGCTGCACGCAAAGCTTTCGCAGCCTTTACTGTTGGATCGCCTTTCTTCTGAGATCGTGCTACCTCAACAATTACAACTGAGATGGCGATTCTTCTAACCAAGAATGCCTATTTTCTAACTGAGAACCCCATAATTCTAACTGAGATCACCAAATCTTTAACTGAGCGACTATTCACCAACAGAAACCTCTGCCAAGCGGAGCGGGCAGGGCTAATTGGGGCTGCATGCATAGCTTTCGCAGCCTTTACTGTTGGATCGCCTTCGTAAAGGGTGTCATTTCATTTTAGATACAAAAAAGAGGTGTTCCGAAAGTCACTTTTCACGACTTTCGAAACACCTCTTCTTACTTATTTTATTCGGTAATAATTTCTTCGATTAAGTTTGGTGGTGTAACCGGTTCTGCAGAGAACTCAATATGCTTATACAAAATCTCCAAAACCTGCTGGATGTTTTCTGTGTTTGCGTGAATGGTGGCTAATGATTCTCCCGCTTCCACTGAATCCCCTACTTTTTTGTGAAGAACAATACCGACAGCTAAATCTATTTCGGATTCTTTGGTCGCTCTTCCAGCACCTAATAACATCGCTGCTGTTCCTACTTCATCAGCTTCGATGAATGAAACAAATCCACTTTCCTTTGAAGGGACTTCGAATCTAAACGCTGCTTGAGGGAGTAATTCAGGTTGATCCACAACTGCTGGATTTCCTCCTTGAGCTTGTATGAAGTCTTTAAAGACATCTAATGCTTTTCCATTTTCAATCACTTCAAGAAGCATTTTTCTCGCTTCATCTAAATCTTTCGCTTTTCCACCAACAACAACCATTTGGCTTCCAAGTACTAAACAAAGTTCCGTTAAATCGGCAGGACCTTTACCTCGCAATGTATCAATTGCTTCTTTCACTTCTAAAGCATTTCCAATTGCAAAACCTAGAGGTTGACTCATATCTGAAATAATCGCCATTGTTTGTCTACCAACATTATTCCCAATTTGAACCATCGCTTTAGCTAAGGCTCTCGAATCTTCAACCGTTTTCATAAATGCACCTTCACCCGTTTTAACGTCTAAAACGATTGCGTCAGCACCTGCAGCAATTTTTTTACTCATGATTGAACTAGCGATTAATGGAATGCTATTCACAGTACCTGTCACGTCACGTAAAGCATAAAGCTTTTTATCTGCAGGTGTTAAGTTACCACTTTGTCCAATAACAGCTAATTTAAACTCATTCACTTGTTTTGTAAA
Organism: Paenisporosarcina quisquiliarum; assembly: GCF_043641925.1. Taxonomy (GTDB): domain Bacteria; phylum Bacillota; class Bacilli; order Bacillales_A; family Planococcaceae; genus Paenisporosarcina; species Paenisporosarcina quisquiliarum_A. Next base: position 278,181 of record NZ_JBHZRU010000001.1, on the reverse strand, counting down.
TTGCTCGGTCGTTAATTCGACATGGAAGCCTTCAATTGCTTCTAATTTATCAATTGTTCCTCCAGTATGTCCTAAGCCACGACCACTCATTTTAGCTACAGGAACACCACAAGCCGCAACTAATGGACCAAGGACAAGTGTTGTTGTATCACCTACACCGCCAGTAGAATGCTTATCTACTTTAATACCTTCTATTTCAGTCAGATGAATTTGATCTCCTGATTCGACCATCGCAAGTGTTAAATCTGCTCGCTCTTGATCGTTCATATCTTGGAAATATATAGCCATTAATAGCGCACTTACTTGATAATCCGGTATTTCACCTTTTGTATATTCATTAATGAAGAAACGAATTTCTTCATTCGTTAATGCAGATCCGTCTCTTTTCTTTTCTATTAAATCCACCATTCTCATGAATGATCACCTATCCTCTATTTTAAATATGAAAGAAAACTACGACCGAATTTCGGCATTTGCACTTGGAAGTTTTCTGCGATTGTAGCACCAATATCAGCAAACGTTTCACTTGCAGGAAGTTCAGTTCCTTCTGTAAATCTTGGTGAGTATGCTAAAACGGGTACAAATTCACGTGTATGATCCGTTCCTTCAAATGTTGGGTCATTTCCATGGTCCGCAGTAATAATAAGTAAGTCGTCATTTGTTAACGCTTCTAAAACTTCTGGAAGTCTTGCATCAAATGCTTCTAACGCCTCACCGTATCCAATAGGATCACGACGATGTCCATAAAGAGCGTCAAAATCAACTAAATTCAGGAAACTAATGCCATGGAAAGGTTTTCGAACAACTTCATTTAGTTTGTCCATTCCATCCATATTGTCTTTTGTTCTTAATGATTCAGTTACGCCTTCACCATTGTAAATATCAGCAATTTTACCGATTGCTATGACATCATAATTAGCGTCTTGAAGTTCATTCATAACCGTGCGTTCAAATGGTTTTAAAGCATAGTCATGACGATTAGTTGTACGTTTGAAGTTACCTGGCTCTCCTAAAAACGGACGAGCGATAATTCGACCCACTAAAAATTCAGGCGATAATGTTAATTCACGAGCAATTTCACAAATTTTGTAAAGCTCTTCTAAAGGAACAACCTCTTCATGGGCAGCGATTTGTAACACAGGGTCTGCTGATGTATAGACGATAATCGCACCCGTTTTCATATGTTCTTCACCAAGTTCGTCTAATATCTCAGTACCACTTGCAGGTTTATTCCCAATTACTTTACGTCCAGTCTTTTCTTCTAATGCTTGAATTAATTCTTGAGGAAATCCATCTGGGTAAACTTTAAAAGGCTTATCAATGTTTAAGCCCATGATTTCCCAGTGTCCAGTCATCGTATCTTTACCTACAGATGCTTCTTGTAACTTACCAAAATGAGCGGTTGGTTTATCCACTGGGGAAATCCCTTTAATCGGTCTAATATTTGATAGACCCATCTTTTCGATATTAGGCATCTTCAGTCCACCCATTCGCTCTGCAATATGTCCGAGCGTATCTGAACCTTCATCTCCGAAGCTTTTAGCATCTGGAGCTTCTCCAATACCTACTGAATCCATTACAACTAAATGTATGCGTTTAAATGTTAGATTTTCCATTAGAATCCTCCTTTAAGCTTATAAATGTATCTTAACAAAAGTTTGGGTATATTACACGTCAGACTTCTGACATGTGCAATTAAATTAAGCTCTAGGATGAAATTGTTTATAAACTTCTTTAAGTCTAGTTTTACTAACATGTGTATAAATTTGCGTAGTGGAAATGTCAGCATGTCCGAGCATTTCTTGAACAGCCCTTAAATCCGCTCCATTTTCGATTAAATGCGTAGCAAAAGAATGTCGTAAAGTATGCGGTGTGATTTCGTTTTTTATTCCTGCTTTTAGTGCATGCTCTTTTAATAATTTCCAAAACCCTTGTCTAGTTAGTCCAATTCCACGCTGATTAATAAAAAGTGCATCCGTTCGGACTTCTTTTTTAGCTAGTTTTGGTCTACCTTCACGTAAATATTCTTCAACTGCTCCTAAAGCTGTTCGGCCTAGTGGAATAATACGTTCTTTGCCACCCTTTCCGTAACATCGAACGAAGCCCATCGTTAAATGTACATCCTCTATTGCAAGCGATATACATTCACTAATACGCATTCCACTTGCATAAAGAAGTTCTAACATTGCTCGGTCTCTTAACCCTTGTGGTTTGCTACGATTTGGGGCTTCCAGTAATTCTTCAATTTCTTCAAGCGAAAGAATTTTTGGAAGTGTTCGATCTTGTTGAGGGATTTCTAAATGAACGGTTGGATCACTAGATGAAACCTTTTCTCTAAGCAAAAATTGATGAAATGAACGAATAGATGATATATGCCTAGCCAAAGTTCTAGCCGAATGACCAGATGACTTTAAATTTTGTAAATGCGCCAAGATATGATGTCTTTCAACATCTTCAAGGGACTTAATCTGTTGTGATTCTGAAAGATCAGATATGTAGGATTTTAAATCTTTTTCATATGAAACGAGCGTATTTTGCGCTAATTGCTTTTCAACTCGTAAAAAATGCAAATAATCTTGAATCGAATCGGTCATATTTGTCGTCATTTATATGTCTCCTTAAACGAAAAAAGGACAGCTAGCAGCTATCCTTGTTAGTCGTTATTTTTCTTCTTCTAAAGGCTTACTTTCATTATCATGACATCTCCAGCATATACCATGGAATGTTAAGCGATGATCTTTAATTTGGAAGTTCCATCTTTTTTCTACGATTTCTTCCACATCTTCAAGCAAATCCTCCTGGATTTCATCAACAGCACCACATTCAATACAGACTAAGTGGTGATGGAAATGTGCCGCTCCTTCTTGTCTTAAATCATATCTAGAAACACCATCACCGAAATTGATTTTATCAACGACTTTCAGTTCTGTTAATAATTCTAATGTACGATAAACAGTAGCTAACCCAATATCAGGTGCTTTGTTTTTAACAAGAAGGTACACATCTTCAGCGCTTAAATGATCTTCTTCATTTTCTAATAATACTCTAACTGTCGCTTCACGTTGTGGCGTCAGTTTATAGCTCGCACCAGAAAGTTGCTTTTTAATTCGGTCAATACGGCTTTCCATGTGACGCCCCCCTCAAACTTCTTTCATTATAACAAATGAACCTTTCTTTTTTCAAGATAGAGAAAGGCTTATAGATTATAATGATTATTATTATAATTTAATAGAAATTATAATACGTGAATGTAAGGGAGAACAAATAATTCAATTGCGATAACCAATAAGTAGATGCAACCCAACACGCCGATTACCTTTAATTTTTGATTGGTTAACTGAGGATGCAATGCATGTGGTGGTACCATCAAGTAGCCAATTAACAATAAAAGGGAGCAATAAAGTAATTGGAATGGAAACCACCATAGCGCATAGGACCAAAATTCAGTCTCTTGAGCAATCAAGTATCCTGAGCAAATCCCCCAAAATACTGATCTCATTGTACCAATCAGCAAGATTATATACCTTAAAATTAAATGTGTAGCAAACAGGAGTAGCAGAAAAATGGATACTAATTGAGGAAGGATAGACGATAACTTACTTGGTACTTTATCATCCAAGATTCTAGGATCCATCCACTTAATCAACTGATTCACTTGTTCATTTGGCATATGCGAAAATAGCCATAGCCCACCTAGATAACCAACAACCAATAATCCTAGTAAATAAATAAGAGGAAAAGAACGGTTCAACATTACCCACCTACCTTTCTCGATAGAGTAATGTATGCATGTCCTACCTTATTTATTTCGTAAATATTCTTTTGTCCACAAAATACTAAAAGCAGTTTTGGCATCATAGATTTCACCATTCGCCATCATTTTTTCTGCTTCTTCGATAGATGTATGGAGAACATCCAAGAATTCATCTTCATCAAGTTGTGCTTTTTCTTCAGGTACATACAAATCTTCAGCTACATACAAATGAATAATTTCATCTGCAAATCCTGGTGAAGTTGCAAAGCTTTGAATATACGTCAATTTGTGGCAGCCGAATCCCGTCTCCTCTTCTAATTCTCTTCGTGCAGTAACCTCAGGTGATTCACCAGCTTCTAATTTACCAGCTGGCGTTTCAATAATTGAACGTTCGAGTGCTTTCCTATATTGATGCACTAAAAGAATTTTACCCTCGTCCGTGATGGGAATGATTGCAACAGCCCCTGGATGTTTAATTAGCTCTCTTTTTGACGTTTTTCCATTTGGCAATGAAACCTCATCAACTCGCAAGGATATTACTTTCCCATCGTATATTGGGGTGGATGTAATTGATTTTTCTTCGTATTTTTTCATATGTATCATCCTTTCTGTTTTACTAATCAGTAGCGTAATTGTACCATGAATGACATGAGGAGGATGCTTAATGAAGAAACGAGAATTAGGTAATAGTGGTTTATATGTTTCAGAAATCGGTTTAGGTTGTATGTCATTACCGACTGATAAGATTGCAGCTAAATACATAGTAGATGCTGCAATTGATCAAGGCATTTCTTATTTTGATACGGCAGATTTATACGATCGAGGAAAGAATGAAGAAGTAGTTGGCTACTCTTTAAAAGGAGTACGAGATCAAGTTATTCTAGCTACAAAAGTCGGCAACAAATGGAATTCTGATGGGTCAAGCTGGTCGTGGGATTCATCAAAGATATATATCAAAAACCAAGTTAAAGAGAGCTTAATGCGATTGCAAACTGATTACATCGATTTGTACCAGCTTCATGGTGGAACAATGGATGATAACTTGGATGAAGCGATTGATGCTTTTGAAGATTTAAAGAACGAAGGGCTCATCCGTGCATATGGAATTTCTTCGATTCGACCGAATGTCATTAAACACTTTTTAGAGAATAGTCATGCTTCCTCCGTCATGATGCAATATAGTATGCTTGACCGTCGACCTGAAGAGTGGTTGGAAACGATTTCTTCTTATGGTGCTTCAGTGGTTACTCGTGGTTCTCTTGCAAAAGGTTTATTAACGGATGAAGCAATTACACGAGCATCTGCTTCTGAGGGGTATGGGACGTATTCTAAAGCAGAGTTGTTAGAAATGCTCCAGCAATTACAAAGTGACTCAATAGATTTGCATTCAGTAGCTACAGCCTTTATTCTAAAAAACCCACAAATTTCGAGTATTCTAGCTGGTGCAAGTTCATTAGATCAATTAAACGAAACAATTCGAGCATATAAACGAACTGTCACCGACGAACGTTTGCTGGAAGTTTCTCATTTATTAAGACAGGATGTATATAACGAGCATCGAGATTAAACATATTTTTAATTACTTTCGTTCTTTCTAGAAGTAAGCGTTTAATTCAAGAAAAAGAAGAGCGAATCGAAGTGAAGTTTTCACTTTGATTCGCTCTTTGCACTATATTTCTAATACTTATTGCCCCTCATACCGTAATCGTCTAGTAATTCTTCGAAGGATTTATTCTTTTCACGTTGTACTCGTTCAAATTGTAATTGAGCTTCACGTTCTTCTTCTTTTATTTTTTCTGCTTCCTGCAATTCTTTCTTAGCCAATTTGAGTTTTTCTAAAACATCCATATTTAAATGTTCCGAATATGATTCTTTTGGCTTCTGTGATGAGGGTGAAGATTGATTTCGTTTTTGTTGTTTCTTTTTCGCCATTTTCTCACCTACTACTTAAGGTCTTTTAATAATTGTTGCCACACCTTGACCGCCACCGATACAAAGCGTAGCTAATCCAGTTTTAGCATCTTGTTTAATCATTTCATGTAAAAGTGAAACGAAAATACGAGTACCACTTGCTCCGATTGGGTGTCCAAGAGCAATAGCTCCACCATTGACATTCAATTTTTCATGATTAAATGATAATTCTCGGTCAACTGCAATAGACTGAGCAGCGAAAGCTTCATTGGCTTCCACTAAATCCATATCAGCCATCGATAATCCTGATTTTTGGAAAACATTTTTGACTGCTTGAACTGGTCCGATACCCATTACTGATGGATCAACGCCTGCTGAAGCATTTGCAATAATTGTTGCTAATGGTGTTAAGCCTAGTTCATCAGCTTTTTCTTTAGACATAACCACAACAGCAGCTGCACCGTCGTTGATTCCTGATGCATTACCAGCTGTTACACTGCCTTCTTTTTTAAATGCAGGTCGTAAACCAGCTAATTTTTCTGCAGTCGAACCTTGTTTTGGATATTCATCTGTATCGAAAATAATAGGGTCACCTTTGCGTTGTGGGATTTCTACAGGAACGATTTCTTCATTAAATTTACCTGCTTCGATCGCCTTCACAGCTCGTAGTTGAGAACGAGCAGAAAACTCATCTTGTTCTTCACGAGAAATACCGTAACGGTCACATAAATTTTCAGCTGTAATTCCCATATGATAATCATTAAACGCACACCATAATCCGTCAGAAATCATACTATCTACGACTTTTTGATCGCCCATACGGAAACCTTCACGAGCATTTTTTAATAGGTAAGGAGCTTGGCTCATATTCTCCATACCACCCGCAACAACAATATCAGAATCTCCCGATACAATCGCTTGTGTCGCTAAATGAATTGCTTTAAGACCCGATCCACATACTTTGTTTATCGTCATGGATGGTACTGTATCGGGTAAACCTGCAAAAATGGATGCTTGACGAGCAGGATTTTGTCCAAGCCCGGCTTGAAGAACATTCCCCATAATTACTTCGCTAACTTGGTGTGGTTCAATTCCTGCTTTTACTAACGCTTCTTTTATTACAAGTGCACCTAATTTTGTAGCAGGCACATCTTTAAGTGACCCTTGAAATGAACCGATTGCTGTACGAACCGCACTGACAATTACAACTTCTTTTGTCGACATGAAAATCCTCCTTCAACCCTTATGTAAAATATATTTGCTAGAGACACCATCCCATCATTACAATAGAGGTAGGAGGGATGATATGTTTAGTTTACCAAACAATGTGACAATTATCGAGGTAGGTCCGCGTGATGGGCTTCAAAATGAAAAAAATCAAGTTTCGACAGAGACAAAATTAGAATTCATACATTCTTTACAAGACGCAGGCATTCAAGAAATGGAAATCACATCATTTGTATCTCCAAAATGGGTACCACAAATGGCTGATTCTTCTCAAATTGTTCAACTTAGTTCAAAAAAAGGGCGACAAATTGTTCTGACACCAAACGAAAAAGGAATAGAACGTGCGCTTGAAGTTGGAGCTGATTCCCTTGCTGTATTTGTCGGTGTAAGCAATACCTTTAACTTAAAAAACATTAACAAATCGACTGAACAAAGCATGCAGGATTTAAAACCGGTCATAACGAAATTAAAAGAACAAGGAATTTTTATCCGAGCTTGTATCTCTACTGCTTTTTATTGTCCTTATGAAGGAAAAATAAATGAAGCAGATACAATAGCTTTATGTAAAGAGTTCGCTTCATGGGGTGTTGACGAGCTAAGTGTTGCAGATACTATAGGTATGGCTAATCCAGTAGAGAGTTACCAACTATTTTCTAAATTAGCTGAGCTTTTGCCAAATGTATTGATGACCGCACATTTTCACGATACACGTAAAATGGGCTTAGCTAATATTTTCGCTGCTCTACAAGCTGGAATCACGAGATTTGATACTTCTGCTGGTGGTCTTGGCGGCTGTCCTTTCGCTCCAGGTGCAACAGGAAATGTGGCAACGGAAGATGTTGTTAACATGTTGCATACAATGAATATAGAGACAGGAATCGATTTAAATCAATTATGTAAAGCAGTTTCAATAATAGATCCTCATGTTTCTAGACCAATCGACACAGGTATGTATCGACTGTTTGCCATAAATCATTCATAGGAGGAATTATTATGAAGCGTCGCATTCTCTGGGTTACGAGTATTCTGTGGAGTATCTTTACGGCCAGTGCGGCGATTTTTGGTTTCATTTTCACGAATCGTCTCATGTATTTAAAGAAAAAAGATGATGCATTTATTCTTGATCGTGAAATAACTGCGAAGCGATTTGATGAAGTGTGGTTTAATACCGTTCAGAAAACAGAAAAGTGGATTGACAGTCCAAACGGGTATCCGATAAAAGCGATTTTTCTAGAACCTCTGAAAACAACTAATTTTGTCGTCATTTGCCATGGTGTTACTGAGAATAAAATAAATTCAGTTAAATATGCAAGGTTGTTTGAAAGATTAGGTTTTAATTCTGTGGTTTATGATCATAGACGGCATGGGGATTCTGGAGGTAAAACAACGAGTTTTGGACATTATGAAAAAATGGATTTACAAGCTGTTGTTAATGCTGTTCACGATTATGCTGGCGAAGAAGCTATCATCGGGATACATGGAGAATCTATGGGAGCCGCTACAACTATTTTGTATGCTGGAACAGTTGAAGATCATGCCCATTTCTACATTTCAGATTGTGCTTTTTCAGACTTCACTGATCAATTGCTGTATTTAATGAAAAAAGAAACCCCTTTACGTACGAGATATGCCATTAAATTAGCTGATGTTTTCTTAAGAGTTCGAGATGGTTATTCAATGCGACTTGTATCCCCTCGTGAAGCAGTTAAACATATTGAAAAACCGGTCTTATTCATTCATAGCTTACCAGATGATTTCATTTTGCCGGAAATGACAAAAGAATTATACGAACTGAAAAATGGTCCAAAACAATTAAAACTATTTGAAAATGGTCCACATGCCCAATCATTTAATCAAAATCCTGAAGAATATGAACAAACAGTAGCAGATTTTTTATATACGTATGATTTGTTGCCAATAAAATAAAACAGCACTCACAAAGGAGTGCTGTTTTTATTTTTGCATTTTATTCATTTGATTCATCATTTGTTTTACTTGTTTTTCAGACGGTTTGCGACCCATTTGAGCCATCATCATGCGAAGCATTTGCTCGTTAACCGGTGGGTTATCTTTTAAATACTTCATCATATATTGACGAGCAGCAAAGAAACCAATTGCAACTCCAGCTGCTAATGCAACAACAATTAAAGTTATAGCTAACCATAATTCCATAATTTCATATCCTCCTTCTTGAAAGTTCCACTGAGAAGTTATCTCCATGAAGGATTATACAGTAAAACACATAATCTTTCTATACGAAGTCTAGAATTTCTGAAAACGAATGCAATGAATCAATTTTAATTGGTTTTAACCACCCAAATGCATTCTTTTCTTGTTGGAACGCTAAGTAACAATCACATGTATCTGACAAACCAGCAAATAGATCTAAATCTAACATTTGTGAACCTTCACAACTCACGTGTAAATAATAAGGGGAAAAGGACATCTCGATCGACCCCTTTACAGGGTGCTCAAAAAAGATGTGATCCTGATTAAGTGTCATATTCGTAAATACGCGCTGCAAACGATCTTGAATACATTCTTTCATGTTCTTCGTATTTAAGCTTTCACAAACAAATTTCAACTCGTCAGGCTCTTCCGTAACGAAATGCGATTCATCAAACAGTAATTCATGCAACATTTTTTCCCTACCAATGACAAAGGATTGATATTCTTTTTTGATATGAATTATTTTATATGTGCGCATATTCATTCCCCCGTTTTTTCAATAGTATAAAGGATACGTCAAGAATATTCTGTCGAACGGAGTAAGCTGTTTATTACTATTTTCAGCGAAAAAAAACAAGTAATGGCGAAATTTAGCCATTACTTGTTTTTACTATTTATTCATTAACGATTTCACACGAGCTACAACATTTTCAACTGAGAAACCAAATTCTTTCATTACTATTTCCCCCGGAGCACTTGCCCCAAATCGATTAATAGCTAAAATACTTCCCTCATCACCTGAGTAACGCTCCCAACCAAAAGGCGTACCCATTTCAATTGCAAGACGCTTTTTAATTGTTTTCGGAAGTACCGAATTTTTATATTCAGCATCTTGTTTTTCAAAGCGATCCCAAGAAGGCATTGAAACAACAGCAACATCAATTCCATCTTTCGCTAATTGTTTTTGAGCATCTACTGCTAACGAAACTTCAGATCCTGTCGCTAGAATTAACGCATCTGCTTCTTCTTTAGATGCTGGTGAAACAACATATGCTCCTCTAGCAACGCCCTCTTTAGCTAATGCTGCACTATTTTCAAGTATAGGCAAGTTTTGACGTGAAAGGATAAGTGCTGTCGGCATATCCTTCGAAGAAATGGCAAGTTTCCATGCTTCATTCGATTCGTTACCATCAGCAGGACGAATAACGGATAGATTTGGCATTGCACGTAATGATGCCAGTTGTTCTACTGGCTCATGCGTAGGTCCATCTTCACCAACAGCTATACTATCGTGTGTAAACACATAAGTAACAGGTAATCCCATTAATGCGGACAAACGAATAGCTGGACGAACATAGTCACTAAAGACAAAGAATGTTCCACCAAATACACGTAACCCACCATGAAGTGCCATTCCGTTTAAAGCTGCACCCATCGCAAATTCACGCACGCCAAACCAGATGTTACGACCTTCATACGAACTTGCTGAGAAATCACCAGCATTTTTAAGATTTGTTTTGTTTGAACCAGCTAAATCTGCACTACCACCGAACAAAGAAGGAACAGTTTTCGCAATTGCATTTAAAGCATCTCCAGCTGTCGAACGTGTAGCATGAGAAGTCCCAACCTCAAATACCGGGAATTCTGAATCGTAGTTATCTGGTAAGTCCCCTTTAATCGCTAATTGTAATTGAGCTGCTAATTCAGGAAACTCTGATTTGTACGCATCAAATGAAGCATTCCATGAAGCTTCATTGTCGCCACCTAATTTTTGGGCAGCTTCTTTGAATGTAGCGTAAACTTCATCCGGTACATGGAAGTCTGCTTCAAAAGTCCATTTGTACCCTTCTTTAGTTAATAAAGTTTCATCTTTTCCTAAAGGAGCTCCATGAACATCTGATTTCCCAGATTTATTTGGCGAACCAAATCCAATAATTGTTTTAACTTCAATTAAAGTTGGTTGACCTTTATGGTTTTTCGCCGATTCAATTGCGTTATTTAAATCTTCAATTGAATTTCCATCAGCTACATGTATATAATTCCAACCGTTTGACTCGAAACGTTTTTGAATCTTTTCAGAGAACGATTTATTTAAATCACCATCTAATGAAATGTCATTACTATCATATAATACAATCAGTTTATCTAATTCTAAATGCCCTGCAAGAGAAATAGCTTCTGCTGCAACACCTTCCATCAAATCACCGTCACCACATAAAGCATATGTGTAATGGTCAACCACTTGATGGTTTGGTTTGTTATATACAGCAGCCAAATGTCTCTCGGCCATTGCCATACCTACAGACATAGCAATACCTTGCCCTAAAGGACCTGTTGTCGCTTCAACTCCAGAAGTATGTCCAACTTCAGGGTGTCCAGGAGTCTTTGAATTCCACTGACGGAAATTTTTAATCTCTTCCATCGGTAAGTCGTACCCACCTAGGTGTAATAAACTATATAGCAACATTGAACCATGACCAGCAGAAAGAACAAATCGGTCACGGTTAAACCATGTTGGATTTTCAGGATTATGACGTAAATGCTTTGTCCAAAGGGTATATGCCATTGGTGCAGCACCCATAGGTAAACCTGGATGACCTGAATTTGCTTTTTCGATTGCATCAATGGATAACGTACGAATAGTATTAATAGCTAACTGATCTGCTTGTTGAGTCATAAACGACACCCTTTCTGAAACTAAGTTTTCTTCTTCTCTTAGTGTAGTCAACTTTGAGCATGCTGACAATGCTAACTAAGATGTTGATTAATTTAAAAACTTTTTAGATTTTGTTGCTTTTACTTTATCAGGTGTCACATCATTGCCTTCAGGATCAATAACTTTAACATGTTCAATCGTATCTCTCATTGTAGATCTAAAAGTTTCTAGATATTCTTTCCGAAGATTCGTTTGTTCTTTAGCTTCTTCCATTGTTAAGCCGCTAGTTTTTGACTTTTTAGATAGTTCATTGATTCTTTGGAGTTTTTCCGGTGATAACATAAATATTCACGCCTTTCTTAAATTAACCTTTATTAAAGGTATGCAAAAAAGACTTGAAGCGCAAGCATTTAGCCTTCAAGTCTTTCGGAATATTCAATATATCGACGATGAACAGTTGCTTTACTAACCGCGTAGCCAAACCCTCTAAGTGTTGACGCAATTTCTTCATAAGTTAATCCATTCTTTCGGAGATTAACAATTTCTTGTATTGGGATATCTTTTCTTTCTCTACCTTCTGGATTCCCTTGATTTTTTAAGTTCTTCTCAGGTTTGAAACCATGAGTAACAGCTCGTTTCATTCCTCTTCTAATTTTAGCGTTATGAAGCTTACGTTGATATTCCTCAACTAATGCCAATATCTCTAGCATCATCGAGTCCATCTCGTTCATTTGAAGTGAACCACCATCATTTATTGAAACAACTTGAACATTCGTTTTTTTTAATAAATGCAAAACAGCCATTCTAGAGTTACCTCTTCCGAGTCGAGTCTCGTCTTGAATGCAGACAACTGAAATGCTATGTTCCTTTACGTAATCTAACATTTCAAGCAAGCCTTCTCTTTCAACAGAATAGCCACTGTGTTGATCTGAGAATGTTTCTTTTACAAAGTAATTATTGTCTGCTGCAAATATCCTTAATTCTTCTTCTTGTCTAATTAAGGATTTTTCTTGCGTCTCTTTATCCGTACTTACACGTGAATATATAACTGCTGTTTTCACTGAATTGTTCATTCAGTTTCACCAGCTAATTCAACACCATGATCTGGCGCATATTGATGTAAGGTTTCAGGAATTTTTAAAACATCACCAGTTTGAATCATTTGAGTAGGTAGATGATTAGCAGCCATTACTTCCGCAATCCATGCTTCTTTAGGAATCTTTCCTCTATATTGATCAGACAATGACCAAAGAGTATCACCGTCATTAATAAAAATCTCATTATATGCTTCATTCGTTTCTACTATATTCGTTACAAATAAGATTGAACAAACAAATACCACACCTATTAGCAAAGTAATAAATTGATTATTTTTTATCCATATCATTGTAAATCCCTCCAAACAGAATGTGTGTTCGTAATTAATAAACTAACTATAAACCGAACACTTGTTTCTTGTCAACAAATAATTAGAACCTATGTTTGCATTTTTCGTTCTGAATTGATATACTATCTTTAGTTAAAGACATTATTATAGACAAAAGAGGTGAACCAGTTGAAAAAAGTATCTAAGCGTCAAGAAGATATTTTAACTTTCATTAAAGATGAGGTACGTAAAAAAGGGTATCCGCCTTCCGTTAGAGAAATTGGTGAAGCTGTTGGTTTAGCTTCTAGTTCTACAGTTCATGGGCATCTAGCTCGATTAGAAAGTAAAGGTCTCATACGTCGAGATCCAACAAAACCTAGAGCAATTGAAATACTAGATTTGGATGAATTCGCATCGTTAAGCCCAAGTGTTCTACACGTCCCACTTATCGGTAAAGTTACTGCTGGTTTACCTATTACAGCGATTGAAAACATAGAAGAATTCTTCCCTCTACCGAATACATTTGGATCAACAGAAGATAACTTATTTATGCTTGAAATCATGGGAGATAGTATGATTGAAGCAGGAATATTAAATGGAGATTATGTTGTCGTAAAACAACAACAATCAGCTAATAACGGGGAAATCGTCGTTGCTATGACAGAGGATGACGAAGCTACTGTTAAACGCTTCTTCAAAGAAAAATCGTATTTCCGATTACAGCCTGAAAACTCATCTATGGAACCTATTATCGTGAATCAAGTATCTATTTTAGGTAAAGTAGTTGGCGTATACCGACATATTCATTAATACATCAAACCATCTACCTTTATAGGAGATGGTTTTTTTATTAATCTCTATTGAATTTACGAGATAAAAATGCTATAGTAGTAACGAGCCGATATCATGCTGACTGACATTTTCATCCTCAGTCAGCCAATATTATTTTTTTGTGGAAAGAGACCCAATCAACCACCCTTCTGGGATGTTGATTGGGTCTCTTTATTTTGATACGTTTTCATGATTAGTCATAATAGATTGGATTTCCTCGGTGATGCATTCATATGACCTTCATTACTTTCAAATTTCATCTTTAATAATCAACAACAAAAAAGAGATAAAGCGAAATCGCTTCATCTCTTTTTTTATTAATACATTTTCAAATACTGTTCGCGTTCCCATGGGTGTACAGAAGTGCGGAACATATCCCACTCGATTTCTTTTGAATCTACAAAGTTTGCATAGATATGTTCGCCTAAAGCATCGCGAATCGTATCATTTTTAGCTAGCTCTTCAAGAGCAGCGTATAAAGTTGCAGGTAAATCTTCTACGCCGTTTGCACGTCGCTCTTCTTTGTTCATAACATAAATATTGCGATCTACAGCTTTCGGTGGAGCTATGTCATTCTTAATACCGTCTAAACCAGCTTTTAAGATAACAGCCATTGCTAAATAAGGATTAGCTGATGGATCAACTGATCGTACTTCAACACGTGTACTTACACCGCGTGATGATGGAATACGAATAAGTGGACTTCTGTTTTGAGCTGACCATGCAACGTAACAAGGCGCTTCGTAGCCTGGTACTAAACGCTTATAAGAGTTTACTGTCGGGTTTGTAATGGCAGTAAATCCTTGTACATGTTTTAAAATACCAGCCATAAATTTATAAGCTGTATCGCTTAATTGTAAATCACCAGATTCATCATAGAATGCATTGTCTTTCCCTTTGAATAGAGATACGTTCATATGCATACCTGAACCGTTAACACCAAACAATGGTTTTGGCATAAATGTAGCATGCAAACCATGTTTACGCGCAATCGTTTTAACAACTAATTTAAATGTTTGGATATTATCACAAGCGGTAATCGCATCTGCGTATTTAAAGTCGATTTCGTGTTGACCAGGTGCTACTTCATGGTGAGAAGCTTCAATTTCAAAGCCCATCTCTTCAAGTTCTAACACGATGTCACGACGACAATTTTCACCTAAATCCATTGGTGCTAAATCGAAATAGCCTCCATTATCATTTAATTCAAGTGTTGGTTCGCCACGCTCATCAAGTTTGAATAAGAAAAATTCAGGCTCAGGTCCTAAGTTAAAGTTTGTGAACCCAGCTTCTTCCATTTCTTTTAATACACGTTTTAAATTGCTACGTGGATCTCCAGCAAATGGCGTGCCGTCTGCTTTATTCACATCACAGATTAATCGTGCTACTTTCCCTTTACCTGTGATCCATGGGAATACAACCCATGTATTCAAGTCTGGAACTAGGTACATATCAGATTCTTCAATACGTACAAATCCTTCAATTGAAGAACCGTCAAACATCATTTTATTATCAAGTGCTTTGTCTAATTGGCTAACTGGAATTTCAACGTTTTTGATTGTTCCAAGAATATCGGAAAATTGTAATCGAATGTAATTAACCTGTTGCTCTTTTACTAACTTATGAATGTCCGCTTTAGTGTACTTACTCACTTCTTGTCACTCTCCTAAAATTAATTTTGTTTATATTGCTCGTTTTAGTGGTAAAAACGAGATAGATCACCTTGTCTTAAGGAAGCCTTTTGAAACCTTCCAGACTGTTGCATTTCAAGTCTCAAAAGTTGACGTAATTCAGAATCAGTCATTTGAGGCTTTTCAATTGAAAGTATTGGTTGATTTTTCATATCAAATACCTTTTTTATACCAGCGATATTAATACCTTGTTCGAGCAAGTCTTTAATCTCCAATAAAGTATCAACATCAATTAGAGAAAACATGCGTCGATTACCATCTGTTCGCGCAGGATGAATCAACTCATGATCTTCGTAATAGCGAATTTGTCTAGCTGAAAGTTCAGTCAGCTGCATCACGATACTTATAGGTAATAAAGGCATCGATCTTCTAAGTTGTTGACTCACAATGTATCACCTACGCTTTCCATTTCTAATACTATCTTATGTTACGTTTCCTGTCAAGTGCATGTCAGATAACCTAACATGTATTTTTTGGCGAATTATAATTTGTTTATTTTCAAACTCAATCCTTAGTTATATATCTATAAAACAAAAGACAATCCTGTCGATTTACAGGATTGTCTTTTAGCTTATTTATCTAATTGTAATGATTGCACAGCTGAAAGTATGGCAAGTTTCACATGTTCATATGTGAGCCCACCTTGAACGAATGCTGTAAATGGGGGTCTAATGGGACCATCTGCAGTAAGTTCAATACTCGAACCTTGAATAAACGTTCCAGCAGCCATAATTACATCATCTTCATATCCAGGCATATAAGCAGGTTCAGGTACAAAGTGAGCATTTATTGGCGAATTCGCTTGAATAGCTCGACAGAATTTTACCATTTGATCCGCAGTTTCAAATGAAACAGATTGTATTAAATCTGTGCGAACTGCAGAAAAATGAGGGGACGTTTTCATTCCGGCTCTTTCCAATATAGCCGCAGTAAAGATTGCGCCTTTAACTGCCTGAGAGACGACATGTGGTGCTAAAAAGAAGCCTTGATACATATCAGCCAAAGTATTTAAAGAAGCTCCCGCTTCAGCCCCAATCCCAGGAGAAGTCATTCGGTATGCACACATATCTACAAATTTTGTTTTACCTGCAATATACCCACCAATTTTCGCGAGTCCTCCACCTGGATTTTTAATGAGTGATCCAGCCATTAAATCGACACCTATATCCGTTGGTTCTATTTCTTCAACGAATTCTCCATAACAATTATCAACAAAAATAATCGCATCTTTATTTAACATACGAATTTTTGTCACCATTGCTTCTATTTCACCAACAGTAAATGAAGGACGGTTTGCATATCCTTTAGATCGTTGGATAGCAATAACTTTCGTATTTTTATGAACCGCGTTTTCCACAGAAGACCAATCGATCGTTCCTTCAGGCAATAAATCGATATGGCGGTAAGATATATTAAAATCTTTTAGCGAGCCTGTGTCTTGGTCCCCTCCATCCACGATGGATTGCAACGTATCATAAGGTTTTCCAGTAATATATAATAATTCATCTCCTGGTCGCAGGACGCCAAATAAGCTAATTGTAATTGCGTGCGTCCCAGATATAATCTGTGGTCGAACTAGTGCCTTTTCCGCACCAAAAACTTCCGCATAAACTCGTTCTAAATTATCTCTTCCTTCATCATCATAACCATATCCACTTGATGGGTGTAAATGAAAGTCACTTACCTGATGTTTTCGAAATGCAGCAATCACTTTCTCTTGATTGATAAATGCTAATCGATCTGCACGTTCTTGCTGAACCTTAATTAATTGTTCAACTTCCTTGGCGTCTTTTATTGTTTGTTCCGTTAGTGAAGTGTGAAATGTCATTAATAATTCCTCTATTCTTGAATATTTCCATTTTCATATTACCAGTAACAGCTATGGCTTCAAACCATTATTTCATAAAGGCAACCTATTATGTATCAACATACTTTATTTTAGGAATCTTATTTCTCGTAGGATAAAGTGATTAAGAAACAACCTTGTTCTTAAATCTTCCATTCAAATAAATGTATAGAATTTTGTTCAATCAGATAACAAGACAATTGAATACTTCAATTGCGGACAGAAAAAGAAGGCAAAACCAAATTACGTGGCGATGCCTTCTTGACTTTGACCATTTTAGTAGAGGGGATTATAAGCACGTTCGAGGAATGTGAAGATGATTCGCACCTACAAGCTATATGAAATTATTTGTTTTTGTTGGATTGCTGATTAAAGCTTTTGTTATTCACAATGTTTTTATCTTTAGGGATAGAGTTAAATTCTTCAGCAAATTCTTCATTCGGATTGTTCGGACTTTTGTATATTCCATTTGCATTATGGTTTCTTACATTCAAAGTCTTTTTGTTATTTTTACTCATGAATGGTTCACCTCCTAAATTCTAATGTGCTCTTTTGTGTCATATTTATTCTCCTGACTAAATATCAAAAAACTATGTATTGATTTAGAAGGTCAGTGAGTTTTAATAGTGCAATTCGTAAACAAGATTATTCTAGTGAGATGCTGAAATTTAATCCAATACTTTGTTCATTCATCCGTATCTGCCTCTTAAAATTAATACTTCTTGTATTTGTTTTAAAATCTGATACAATTTAATCCGTTCGATTGATTGATGGAGGAATGTAAAGTGGCATGGGATGTATTAAGTATTATTGGCACAATTGCATTTGCAGTATCTGGTGCAATTGTTGCAATGGAAGAAGAATATGATTTATTCGGTGTTTATTTACTCGGTATTGTAACCGCTTTTGGTGGCGGGGCAATTCGGAATTTATTAATAGGAGTACCTGTATCCGCTTTGTGGGAACAAGAAATGATGTTTCAAATTGCATTATTTGCCATTACGGCGGTATTTTTATTTCCAAATAATTTATTGAAACATTGGCATCGTTGGGGAAATTTCTTTGATGCAATTGGGCTTTCTGCCTTTGCAATTCAAGGAGCTCTATTTGCCGTTAATCTTGGATTACCTATTAGCGCTATAGTCGTTGCAGCAGTTTTAACGGGTTCTGGTGGTGGAATTGTTCGTGACGTATTAGCAAAACGTAAACCACTCGTTTTACGTAATGAGGTTTATGCCGTTTGGGCTGTTATTACAGGTTTAGTTATTGGTTTTGGTATCGCTAAGGATGATATCTCTTTATATGTTGTATTTGTTCTAACTACTACTTTACGCGTTGTGTCGTATCTATATAAATGGCGATTGCCTTTCCGTTCGATTCAAGGAACAGAAAAAGCAGTGTAACTCAATTGAGTTACACTGCTTTTATTATTTTACTTCGCCTTCCCACTCCAACATTCCACCTGACATATTGGTCACGTTGTAACCTTCCTCTTCAAGGAACTGACAAGCTTGTCCACTTCGATTACCTGATCGACAGATCATAATGTATTCTTTCGATTTATCTAAGTCTTGGTGTTTAAATTCAATTGAGCCTAAAGGAATATGCTCTGCACCGGGAATCATTCCAGCTGCCACTTCTTCGGATTCTCGTACATCGATTAAGTTTACTTGCTCGCCAGATTCTAATTTTGACTGTAATTCACTTGGTGTGATTGTTTTCATTTCAATAACCTCCATGTTGATAAATCTATTCTTAATTCTTTGAATTACAAAACGCTTATTCTTCGTCAGTTGTTATTGCAACAGGTTTTGAAGGAACAAATGTAGAAATAGCATGTTTATAAATCAACTGCTGTTTTCCATCAGATTCCATTAATACTGTGAAATTATCATAGGATTTAATCGTTCCTTTTAATTGAAATCCATTTAACAAAAACACAGTCACAAAAATATTATTTTTACGTAACTGATTTAAAAAAGTATCTTGAATATTGATTGGTTTCATCTACAAATTCCTCCTGTTTGAACAACCGGCATTTAGGTTATTTTTCTCGTTACACTAAGTATTCGCTTTTACACGGTAGAATCCTGCATTAAATTATGAATTTCGGGAATTATTTGTTCTAACCCCTGGAGAGGATCTATCCAATGAATCGCCATTTTGTTGCGAAAATATGTAAATTGTCTTTTAGCATATCTTCTTGAATTTTGCTTTAATTGCCGAATTGCTTCATCATAACTTATTTCACCCTCGAAATGAAGAAACAATTCTTTGTAGCCTATTGCTTGTACGGATTGAACATTTCGAACTCCGTTTTCAAACAGCATCTTGGCTTCAAGCAACAACCCTTCTTCCATCATACGATCAACTCGATGATTGATTCGTTCGTACAAAATATCACGATCAATATCTAAACCGATGATGAAATGCTTGTAAATAGGGATATTACCTTGATTTTGAGACGGGTCAGATTTTTGAGTCGGTGAATGTTCGGCGATTTCAAGAGCTCTGATCACCCGTCTTGAATTATTAGGATGAATCTTACTTGCTGTTTCTGGATCAATCACTTTTAATCGATCATGCATAAATTGCGGTCCATGCTTTTCCATTTCATCGTAATAATCTTGTCGCACGTCTTCGTTTACTCGGTCCTCCGTAAATTGAAAGTCATAAAGAACAGCTTGTACATATAAACCTGTTCCTCCAACAATAATCGGAATTTTTCCACGTTCTTGTATTTCGCATATTTTCTGTCTTACTAACTGTTGAAACTCAGCTACTGAAAAAGAATCGGTTGGATCCTTAATATCAATTAAATGGTGGGGAACGCCATCCATTTCATCTTTTTTAATCTTGGCTGTTCCAATATCGAGACCACGGTAAACTTGCATGGAGTCTCCATTGATAATCTCACCATTGAGTTCCTTTGCCAGTTGGATCGACAATGCTGTTTTACCTGATGCTGTAGGTCCTACAATCGCTAGGACATCATAGTTTAAATTCATTTTTTCTCCATCCATGTTAATACCTTTTCATATACGCCGATATGATTTTGTTCATTTAAAATTTCATGTCTTTTACCTTCTAAAATAACGACGGTTACATCTGATATACCTTGTTTTTTAAATTGTTCAGCTACTGGCCATAAACTTTGTCCCATATCGCCTACAGGATCCATTGCCCCAGAAATCAGTAGAATTGGGAGCTCTTTCGGAACCTTGGCAATCTCCTTAGGATTATGAATACTATTCAAGCCATCTAGTAAATCCACAAAAAATTGATTGCTTGCGACAAATCCACATAAAGGATCTTCCACGTATTTTCTTACTTGTTCTGAATCAGTACTAAGCCAATCAAAATCAGTTTCTGAATTGGAAATAGCTTTATTAAACTTCCCAAATGAAAGGTTGTTCAATAATTGATTCTCCGTCTTCTTCCCTTTAAACTTCGCAAAACCTTTAGCTACCCATTTTCCTGCTTTATCTACTGGGTTTAAAGGTCCTCGTGTTCCCGAGAGGACGATTTTAGAAATGGACTGACCATATTTTTGAATATATCGTCGACCAATGAATGAACCCATACTGTGACCATATAATATCGGTGCAGGTACATCCAGATTTAGACGAATAGCATGTAGCACTTCTCGGACATCTTCCGTAACTCGTTCAAAACCTTTGTCATCTGCAAAGAAACCAAACAGATTATCTTTTTGACCAGTATGTCCATGGCCTCTATGATCATGGCCACTAACTAAATAACCGTGTTCATTTAGAAATAGCGCGAATTCTTCATAGCGTCCAATATGTTCTGCCATCCCATGCAAAATATGAATATGTCCTTTAATGTCTGTTTCTGGTTTGTAAATAACCGTATATATTTCTTGTCCGTCAGACATGGAGACATATTGTATTGACTTTGTCATTGTGTCTCCCCATTTCTAAAGGAAGTTGCTAATTCAAGTTGGTGTTGCAGTTCAAATCGATGATAATTTACTTGTTCCATAGAATATCCCAGGATATCTTTCATTAGTAATAATACAGCTTCTTTGTGTTGCTCGACTTCCTTAATATTAAAATATAATGATCCTGTTCGTCTAATAAAGAAATCAGAAGGTGTACATACCATTTCATGATAAATACTATAGTATAGTTTTACTGCCATTACCAAGGGAATCGAAAGTGTTTGCCCTTTAAGCATATTAGCATATGAGAATAGGTGATCGACATTTGTTCCATAAAATGCTGCCAACTCTTTTGATTGTTCTTCAGATAAACCGTAAGAACGACCTTCTTCGATTTTTTTGTTAATAAACGATGAGAATTGCGTTGAACCTCCGATATCACCTCCAGATAGAGGTAAATGCTTGGTCATAGAATTAGGGTATTTCCCTTTAAGTTTACTTACAACTAAATCTACAATTGTTTCTGCCATTTTACGATAGCCAGTCAATTTGCCTCCAGCAATGGTAATTAAACCAGTTTCAGATTCCCATATCTCGTCCTTACGAGAAATCTCTGAAGGATTTTTACCATCTTCAAAAATGAGAGGTCTTACACCAGCCCAAGTGGATTCAACTTGGTCAAAAGTTAATTTAATAGTAGGGAACATAAAGGCAATTGCTTTTATTAGATAATCTACATCTTCCATTGACGCAACAGGGTTTTTAGGATCCTCATCAAAAAAAGTATCGGTAGTGCCTACATATGCTTTACCGTTTCTTGGTATTGCAAATACCATACGATTATCAGGTGTATCAAAATAAACTGCCTGCTCTAAGGGAAAATCTTTATGATCGAGAACAATATGAACTCCTTTAGTCATTTTTAGTTGTTTCCCATTGGCAATTGAATCATTTGATCGAACCGTATCTACCCATGGACCAGTCGCATTAACGATTTGACTCGCATGAATGTTTAAAATTTGTCCGGTTAATTGATCGATTGCTTGTACGCCAACCACTCGACTATTTTCATAAAGAAAAGATTCTGACTTAACATAGTTTACACATAATGCATTTTTTTCAACCGCTTTTTTTATGACTTCTATCGTTAAACGGGCATCATCCGTTCGATATTCTACGTAATACCCACCACCACGGAGACCCTTCCCTTTTAATAGAGGTTCTTTAAGAAGAGTCTCCTGTGAAGATAGCATTTCGCGTCGCTCATCCCTCTTCACACCTGCAAGAAAATCATATACACGTAGGCCAACAGAAGTTGAAAGAGGACCAAAAGTTCCCCCTTTATGGAAAGGGAGCAGCATCCATTCAGGTTCAGTGACATGCACAGCATTTTCATATACGATTTCACGCTCTTTCCCTACTTCAGCTACCATTTGAACTTCAAATTGTTTTAAATAGCGTAAGCCACCATGAACTAATTTTGTCGAACGGCTTGAAGTTCCTGCAGCGAAATCTTGCATTTCAATTAGGGCAACTGAAAGACCTCGCGTTACAGCATCTAACGCAATCCCAGCTCCCGTTATTCCCCCACCGATAACTAGAAGATCAAATTGATACGAATCCAATGATTGAATCATTTTAGGTCTAGATAATGCTGAAAACATCTTGAATTCCTCCTCAATTTTAGAACATTCTTGTCGCCTTTACTGCTCTTTGCCATCCGTTATATAATGACTCTCTTTGTTCGTCTTCCATTTTAGGTTGGAAGGTGTTTTTAGTACTCCGCATTTGTTCGATTTCCTCTAAATCCTTCCAAAAACCTGTCGCTAATCCCGCTAAATATGCAGCTCCTAAAGCAGTTGACTCGTTTAATTTAGCCAATTCTACATCCAAGTTTAGAAGATCGCTTTGGAATTGCATTAAAAAATCATTATTAACCGCACCACCATCAACTCTTAATACCTCTATCTTCAACTGCGCATCTTCTTCCATTGCGTTGAAAACATCTTTTGTTTGGTAAGCCAGTGATTCAATTGTTGCGCGAATAAAATGTTCTTTAGAAGTTCCGCGAGTTAAGCCAAAAATGGCCCCCCTTGCTTCGGAATCCCAATAAGGCGTTCCTAGTCCTACAAAAGCCGGCACTACATATACACCTTCTGTAGAGTCAACTTTCTTTGCATAAGATTCGCTATCAGAAGCTTGTTTTAACATTCGAAGACCGTCTCTTAACCATTGAATAGCAGATCCTGCTACAAAAACGCTGCCTTCTAATGCATAACTCACTTTTCCATCAAGTCCCCATGCAATTGTCGTTAAGAGTCCATGTTCAGACTTGACCGCTTCCTCACCTGTATTTAACAGCATAAAACAGCCTGTACCATATGTGTTTTTCGCCATACCTTTCTCAAAACAACATTGACCAAATAAAGCTGCTTGTTGATCACCCGCTACCCCTGCTATTGGAACAGCAGCACCAAAAAAGACAGAAGGGTCTGTATCTGCATATATTTCAGAAGAAGATGCTACTTTTGGAAGCATTGATAAAGGAATGGAAAGTTTTTCGCAAATTTCCTCATCCCATTTTAATTCATGAATATTAAATAATAGCGTCCGTGAGGCATTCGAATAATCTGTCACATGAACTTTTTCATTCGATAGTTTCCAAATAATCCATGTGTCAATAGTTCCGAATAATAAATCACCTTGTTCCGCTAATTCTTTTGCCCCTTCAACATTCTCTAATATCCACTTTACTTTCGTGCCAGAGAAATAAGGGTCTAAACGTAAACCGGTTTTGTCTTGAAACCAATCTTCCAAATTATCTTCTTTTAGACGATCTACTATTGATTGGGTTTGTCTAGATTGCCAGACAATTGCATTATAAATAGGTCGACCCGTTTTTTTATTCCAGACAACGGTCGTTTCACGTTGATTGGTGATTCCAATTCCATGTATATCTGTAGGCTGAATCCCACTCTCTGTTAATACAGCTGCAATCACAGATAAGACAGAACCCCATATTTCATTTGCATTATGTTCGACCCATCCTGGTTTCGGAAAATATTGCTGAAATTCTTTTTGTGCAGTATGTACGAGGTCACCTTTTTTATTAAACAGAATGGCTCTAGAACTTGTTGTTCCTTGATCAATCGCAAGCATGTATTCACCCATTTATAAACCCCCTCATTAATTCCTTTTAAATCCGTGGTATCAAGAAGTATGTACCCTCTAATTATACTGTTTTTCCTATTTCAATGTATATCAAACAACGTTCCCTTTCATTCACGATAAAAATATATTGAACTACCTCCATCTAAAAAAGTTTTGCTTTCCTAGAATGATTATTTGGCCAATATTGTCTAAATTTCTAAAAGAGTTTTCGCTGCACTTAACAACACACAACATCTTTTTCTTTATAAAAAAGTTGCTTTTTTGACTTTAGATGCATATAGTTGCTTTAAGGAAACTTTTTTATAACCAAGAAAATATTATGCGTTAGTAAAAGTATTTTTATAGAATAATATATTTTAAAAGGAGGAAACATTATGAGTTTAGCAATCGAAGTTAAACATTTATCCTGTTCATATCTAGGCAATACAGCCTTAAGTGACATAAATTTTTCGATAAATGAAGGAAACCTAGTTGGAATAATCGGACCCAATGGTGCAGGGAAGTCCACTCTATTAAAAGCCATGCTTAATTTAATAAAAAAAGATAGTGGAGAAATTCGGATACTTGGTCATTCAATTAAAGAAATGAAAACAAAAGTTGCGTATGTACCCCAACGAAATGATATTGATTGGGATTTTCCAATTACCGTATTAGATACGGTTTTACTAGGAACTTATCCGAACCTAGGTCTCTTCAAACGTCCTAAAAAAGAACATAAAATTTGGGCTCTCGAATGTTTGAAACAAGTGGGAATCGAATCATATAGCAATCGACAAATCGGAGAACTTTCAGGCGGACAACAACAACGGGTGTTCTTGGCGAGAGCATTGGCCCAAAAAGCGGATATGTATTTTTTAGACGAACCATTTGTTGGAGTAGATATTACGAGTGAAGAAACGATAATTTCTGTCTTAAAACAATTACGCAATCAAGGTAAAACTGTCGTGGTTGTCCATCATGACTTAAGTAAAGCAGCTGATTATTTTGATCAATTGATTTTATTAAATAAAGAACTTATTGAGTATGGTGAAGTTGCAAAAGTATTTGCTCCTGAAATAATCGGTCGTGCTTATAATCAACCTTTTCAAACTAAACCAGACACGGAGGTGTTTGTATGATGGACTTTATTGAGGGCATTATTCAATATGGCTTTTTACAAAAAGCCTTACTCACTTCCATAATGGTCGGAATTATTTGTGGCGTGATTGGCTGTTTTATCATTTTACGAGGAATGGCTTTAATGGGCGATGCTATTTCACATGCTGTTCTACCTGGAGTCGCTCTTTCTTATATGATTGGAATTAATTTCTTTTTTGGCGCTGTCTTTACGGGTGTATTAACTGCCCTAGGTATTGGATTCATCAGTCAAAATAGTCGAATTAAAAACGATGTATCCATTGGGATTATGTTTACTGCAGCGTTTGCTTCAGGGATTATTCTCATTACGATGATGAAAAGTAGTACCGATTTATATCATATTCTCTTTGGTAACGTGTTAGCTGTTCGACCAGATGAAATGTGGACCACTTTGTTTATTGGAATCATCGTATTGGTTAGTATCTATGTATTCTATAAAGAATTACTTGTTAGCTCGTTTGATCCTACAATGGCTCGAGCTTACGGACTACCAGTAAGAGTCATCCATTACTTCTTAATGGTTTTACTGACTTTAGTTACAGTTGCCTCTCTTCAAACAGTTGGCATCATTCTTGTAGTAGCGATGCTGATTACTCCCGCTTCTACAGCATATTTACTAACGAATAGATTATGGGTCATGTTATACCTGTCTGCAGGGCTTGGAATTCTATCATCCATTATTGGATTGTATTTTAGTTACACTTATAATCTGGCATCAGGTGCAACAATTGTACTTGCAGCAACTTTCTTATTCATATTGGCATTTATCTTTTCACCTAAACAAGGCTTACTATGGCGTTCAATGAAAAACTTTAAAAGAAAAACGATTTCAACTTAGATTTAATTGGAGGAATTAAAAATGAAAATAAAAATTTTAGGGTTTTTCACTATACTTATTGTTCTGTTGTCATTAGCAGGATGTGGGAATCAAGATGAGAAAACAGATTCATCATCCGATAAAATTCAAGTGATTACGACCTATTCGATTCTTTACGATATTGCAAAAAACGTTGGTGGTGACCGCGTAGAAATTCATTCTTTAGCACCGGTCGGATCAAACCCGCATGAATATGATCCTCTTCCAAAGGATGTTCAATTGACAACAGATGCTGATATTGTTTTTTATAATGGATTGAACCTTGAAGGTGGCAACTCGTGGTTTGAAAAGCTGTTGCTAACATCAGGTAAATCAGGTGACGATGCCCCGGTCTTTCGTTTAAGTGAAGGTGTTACACCTATGCATTTAACATCTAAAGGGAAAGAAAGTGAAGAAGATCCACATGCTTGGTTAGATGTTCGTAATGGGATAAAATATGCAGAAAATGCACGTGATGGATTTATAAAAGTAGATCCAGACCATGCAGATGTTTATGAAGAGAACGCAAAAGCGTATATCGCTGAATTAGAAAAATTACATGATGAAGCAGTTGCTCGTTATAAAGAAATTCCAAAAGAACAACGTCTTTTGATCACAAGTGAAGGGGCATTTAAATATTTCTCTGCAGCTTACGATTTTGAAGCCGCATATATTTGGGAAATTAATTCCGAAAATCAAGGATCGCCTGAACAAGTTAGTTCCATTGTAGATTTCATTCGTTCAAAAGAAAATCCTGTTCTCTTTGTCGAAACGAGTATTGATCCTCGTAGTATGGAAATGGTTTCTTCTGAAACAGGTGTCCCTATTTACGGAAAAGTATTTACAGATTCCATCGGGAAGCCTGGCGAAGATGGAGATACGTATATAAAAATGATGAAATGGAACATTGATACGATCTTTAAAGGTTTAACTGAAAAAGAGTAAAGAACCGATTTATTTTTTCATCGATTGAAAACATGGTATAATCGACTCTCAATCGAGTAGACCTTATCTGACAAACTCAGCAAAGATTCCTACTGAAATTAGACTGAGAAGGTGAAAAAATGATCGAAATTAAAATTTCTACATTGAGTGATGGAGAATTTAAACGTGGTGTTTTTGCTACAGAAAACATCGCAAAAGGTGTGTTGTTTCACGCAGCACCTGTACTTCCCTATCCAAATGATGAACATGAACACATTGAAAAGACATTGCTAGCCGATTATGCTTTCGAATATGGTGCAAACCATACGGCGATCGTGCTAGGTTACGGAATGTTATTCAATCATTCTTATACGCCTAATGCGCATTACGATATAAACTTCGAAAACCACACATTCGATTTTTATGCCTATACGGATATTGAAGCTGGTCAAGAAATATTGATTAATTATAATGGTGAAGTTGATAATGATGATCCATTGTGGTTTAACGAAGATATTCAGGATGAAGATTAAGCTGAAAAATATCTTATAAAGTGATTTGTTGTGGCTTTCATGGCCATTTAAAAAGGGCAACCATTTTTCTTGAGACTAGTGAACATGTACACATAGTTTATTCATCAAGCCACCCTATCTCGGTTTATCGAGATAGGGTGGTTTTGTTTTTAATGACTCTATATTAAGATATTGTTGATTTTCGTTACAGGCGAACGCTTTCCGCGGGCGGTCCGTGAGCCTCCTCGTCGCAAGCGACTGTGGGGTCTCACCAGGACACGCATTTCCCGCTGGAAAGATTAGAACCATAGTTCTAATCTTTGCGACGAAGCTAGCGCAGCGATGCAACGCCTTTTCATGTTTCGAAGCTAGCGGAGCGATGCAACTCTTTTCCATGTTTCGAAGCTAGTGAAGCGATGCAGAAACAGAAACAGGAGCAGATGTTTTACGCCTTTCACTACAATCACTGCTAACCAGCTTTAATAGAGCTTAAATTATTCAGAAATCAAAAACGCAAGAGTGCACCTCTCAATAACCATGATATAAATATCACAAAACTGAATCCTATATTTTTTAAACCATGCTGAGTTGTGAATTTCAATATACTCACTTATACTGAATAATGTATATCTGAATATTTCGAATTATTTAAAGGAGGAACTATGAATCTAGGAGCTTTTTCTATAAGTTTAAATGTTAAAGACATTCAAAAATCAAAATCATTTTATGAAACGCTAGGATTTCAAGTATTGGGTGGGGATATTACTCAAAACTGGCTTATCCTTAAGAATGAGGGTTGTGTAATTGGTTTGTTTCAAGGCATGTTTGAAAAGAACATCCTCACCTTTAATCCTGGATGGAACCAAAATGCCGAAAATCTCGATTCGTTTTTAGACATACGGGATCTTCAAAAGCAGCTAAAAGAAAAAGGAATTAAGTTGTTAACAGAAGCAGACGAATCCAGTGAAGGTCCTGCAAGCTTTACGATTGAAGATCCAGATGGGAATCCTATTTTAGTGGATCAACGCGTCTGATTTCACTAATTGAGGCTTCCAATAAGTATTTAATAAAACGAGTAGAGTAATGATTGATTTTTCTCTACTTGTTTTTTTATTGGCTTCGGAAAGCGGTAGAAATGAAAACAGCCACTTCCTTTTTGAAAGAGAAAAGAGATGTACCCAGAAATCATTTTTCATGATTTTAGGAACACCTCATTAAATTTGTTGCTAAAAATATTACATAACTCGTTTAAACATCTTTTCCACTTCATAAGTAGTGAAATG
Organism: Paenisporosarcina quisquiliarum; assembly: GCF_043641925.1. Taxonomy (GTDB): domain Bacteria; phylum Bacillota; class Bacilli; order Bacillales_A; family Planococcaceae; genus Paenisporosarcina; species Paenisporosarcina quisquiliarum_A. Next base: position 248,943 of record NZ_JBHZRU010000001.1, on the reverse strand, counting down.
AATAATCACTGGTCGCCCATGTGGACATGTAAATGGATGTTCGGTGTTCTTTAAATCCTTGATTAACATGGACATGTCTTCCTTCGTTAAAAAGTGATTCGCTTTTATTGAACGTTTACAACTCATCATAATAGCTGCCTCTTCACGAAGTTTTTTGATATCGGGACGTCGATCATTTAGTACTTGTTCAATTAATTCCTTCACGATCTCTTCTTCAAATCCTTTAGGGAACCAAAAGGGATGCTCCCTCACGATAAACGTAGTTGGTCCAAATTCTTCTAAAAAGATTCCTATTTCCTCAAGTACAAGTTGATGTTCTTTTACTTTTAGTGCCTCATCAGCTGAATAATGGAACGAAAGTGGAATAAGAAGCGATTGTCTTTCTTCCGACTGAACGTCCCCCACTTTTTCTCGGAAAAATTCATACTTAATGCGCTCTTGAGCTGCGTGCTGATCTATCAAATAAAATCCATCTGCACTTTGACCAATAATATATGTTCCATGGATTTGACCAACGATATCAAGTTCAGGAAAAGGCTCATTTGATGCAGCGTTTATGGATTCAATATCTTCCTCTTCAGAAATAGGCATTGTGTGTGTTTCCTGAGTTTCCTTTATTACGTTATAATCCACTTCTTTATTGAACGTTGGTAAAGAAGGAACTTCTTTTACATAAGAAGACTTGACTGGTGGGGGCGTAGATTTCCACAAGTCCATCTGCTCACTTGGAGTAGATACTTTTTTTGTTTTCTCGACAATTTCTGGCGCACGCATAATCGAACGAATGGTTTTACGAATCGTCTCTTCGACTAACTGCATTAGTTCCTTTTCTTTGCTAAGTCGAATTTGCTGTTTTGAAGGGTGAACATTTACATCAGTTAGGAACGGATCACCTTCAATTTGAAGAATGACCAGCGGGTATCGATCAATTGGTAAAAATGTATGATAGGCATTTACAATTGATTGTTGCACTGTATAATGTTTCACCCATCTACCGTTTACAAAGAGTGTTAAATAGTTTTTTGAAGCCCTTGTGATTTCCGGCAATGAAGCATAGCCATAAATCCGATAGTCTGCAGACTCTCCTTCAAATGCGATCATTTTTTTCGCAATAGAGATACCATAAATCGCTGCTATTACTTGTTGTAAATCACCACGACCATTTGTTTGCAATAAAGTTTGCTCACCATGTGTTAACTTAAATGCAACGGATGGATAGCATAATGCCAAACGATTAAGTAAATCAATAATATGACCTAACTCAGTTTGAATAGTCTTCATGTACTTTAACCGAGCTGGTGTATTGTAAAACAATTGGGAGATTTTAATATCTGTTCCTTTTCGTAATGCACCAGCGGTTTGTTTTTTTATATGACCGCCTTCAATTTCAATATGAGTGCCTGATGTAACGCCATCGGAAGTCCATAGCGATACCTTTGAAACGGAAGCGATACTTGCAAGAGCTTCACCTCTAAATCCAAGTGTTCGAATACGGAACAAGTCATGCTCATTCGAAATTTTGCTTGTGGCATGTCTTGAAAAAGAAAGAACGGCATCTTCTTCATCCATCCCACTTCCATTGTCCGTTACATGGATGGTTTGCAGTCCCGCTTCTTCTAGGAAGACATCAATCGAAGTACTACCCGCATCAATCGCATTTTCAACAAGTTCTTTTACGACTGACGCTGGACGTTCAACAACTTCACCAGCAGCAATTTTATTCGACAAAGGTTCATCCATTAAACGAATTTGTCCCATAAGCACAACTCCTTTCTATTTATTCTACTTGTCTATTTTTTGTTGTAATTCATGTAAATATTGAAGTGCTTTCAAAGGTGTTGTATTAGATATGTCTATACTACGAATTACTTCAATTGTTTCATTTACTTTAAGATTAGTTTGTTGTTGGGCCGAATCAATTGATTCAGTTCCAAAGAAGGATAATTGCTCATTTAATGCATTTTGATCGACTTGGGAGTCTCTTTTATTTTCTTGTTCTAATTGTTCTAATATTAATCGGGCACGTTGAATAATCGGTTCTGGTAATTGTGCTAGTTCAGCAACATGGATTCCATAACTTTTATCTGCAGGACCATTTTTAACTTTATGCAGAAATACAACTTTACCACTTTGTTCAACAGCAGAAACATGAACATTTCTTAGCTTGTCTAATTCATTTTCAAGTCCAGTTAATTCATGGTAATGCGTGGAAAATAAAGTGTTCGCTTTTATTTCTGTGTGTATATACTCCATCATGGCTTGTGCAAGGGCCATACCGTCGTAAGTTGATGTTCCTCGCCCTATTTCATCAAATAGCAATAAACTTCGCTCAGTCGCATGCGTAATAGCAAATGTGGACTCGAGCATCTCCACCATAAATGTACTTTGCCCTGAGGCTAAATCGTCAGCTGCGCCAATCCTAGTGAAAATTTGATCGGTTATTGGCAATAACGCTTCCTCAGCAGGAACATAACAACCCATTTGAGCCATAATAACGGTGATGGCTACTTGTCGCATATACGTACTTTTACCTGACATATTCGGCCCTGTAATTAGGAGCATATTTTGTTCAGTTGTTAAGGAACAATCATTTGGAATATAGTGTTGTTTATTCATCATTTTTTCAACCACTGGGTGACGACCGTTTATAATCTTCAGTTCATGCCCGTCATGGAAGGTTGGCTTTGTTAAGCGGTAATGGTCCGCAACTTCAGCAAAGCTAGCAAAGACATCTAATTCACTAATTTGAGAAGCAACCTGTTGAACACGAGGTATAAATGCTTTTACCTTCTCTCTAATTTCAACGAACAAAGTATATTCAAGTGCTAGACTCTCTTCTTCAGCGGTTAATATAATTGATTCTTTTTCTTTTAATTCATCGGTAATATAACGTTCCGCATTCGCCAATGTTTGTTTACGCTCATATCGATTAGCATCCGCTAGATGAACGTAGGACTTTGTAATTTCAATAAAATAGCCAAACACACGATTATAACCAATTTTAAGTCCTTTGATGCCGGTGCGCTCTCGCTCTTTTTGTTCGAGTGCAGCAATCCACTCTTTCCCATTCTTTTTCGCATATCTTAGTTCATCTAAGCGCTCATGGTATCCATCTTTTATAATATCTCCTTCTTTTACTGACAAAGGAGGATGTTCTGCAATTGCGGTTTGAAGTAATTCAACAACTTCCAAGCACTCATCTAAAGCTGATGCCAATTTTGGTAAGGCTATTAACTTACTAGAGTTTAAATGTGCTTTAATTAAAGGAATTTGCATTAAAGATTGTCTTAACTGACTTAAATCCCGTCCGCTAGCAGTCCCAAATGAGATTCTTCCAATTAATCGCTCTAAATCATATACTTCTTTTAGTGCTTCACGTAAATCCGCACGAACGAAATATGCCTCAATCATTTCTTCGACAATGTTTTGACGTTCCTCGATTTGCAGACGATTCGCTAAGGGCTGATGTAACCATTGTTTTAGTTTTCGTGCACCCATTGCTGTATTCGTTTCATCTAGAAGCCAATAAAGGGAACCCTTTTGGTCTCCACCACGTATCGACTGGATCAATTCTAAATTTCGTTTCGAATGAAAATCGATCGATAAGAATGTATTTCTTTCTTGATACGCAAAAGGTTGAATATGTTCGAGCGAGCGCTTTTGTGTTCGATGTAAATATCGAATTAATCGATCACAAGCATCATGAACTTCTACCGGATTCTCTTCAAAATAAGGAAGATGTGAAGTTCCCACTTTCTCACTTTCTTCAATGGATAATAAAATCGATTGTGCTTTAGCAAATTCAGACAATAATACATACATATGTTCAGATACAATTAGTTCTCGAATTGATAATGTTTGTAATTCTTGCATCAAGCTTTTTTCATCACCATTCAGAATAGTGCTTGACCCTTCGCCAGTCGATAAGTCTAAGTAACAGAACGCATATCGTGAATCGTCTATTTCTTCTGCTGAAGCAATAAAATGATTCGATTTACTATCCATATTCTTTCCTTCAATAATCGTACCAGGCGTAATTAATCGAACGACTTCTCGCTTAACGACACCTTTTGCAACTTTAGGATCTTCAACTTGTTCACAAATAGCTACTTTATATCCTTTTTGAATCAATGTTTCTATGTAATTTTGAGCCGCATGATGTGGAACACCACACATAGGGATACGTTCTTTCGATCCGCCATCTCTACTGGTCAATGTTATTTCTAATATTTGAGATGCTTCTACTGCATCATCGAAAAAGAGTTCGTAAAAATCACCTAAGCGAAAAAATAAAAAAGCATCGGTGTATTCAGATTTAACTGTTAGGTATTGCTGAATCATTGGCGTGTAAGTTGTCATGTTGATACCTCTTTCAATTGTTGAAGCTATTCCTTCATTATAACAAAACACGTGATGAGAAAAACAACAATTGCTACATCTTTGTATTTTAGATGTTATTTCATTTCACTAATACAACTAACTAGAAATTTTGAAAGCAATCTATTCAACATTCCTGCTATTAAGTTGAAATTTCTACATACACAATATCCTTAAAAGAAAAAAAGAGCCGGATGTTTTCCGGCTCATTAAAATGAAGACGATTCTTTTGATTCGTTAAATGAGGATGTAGATGAAGATGACGAACTTTCATCTTGATATACCCATTCCTCTTCAAAATCTGAAGGGTGAACTGAAATACAAACTGTTGTTTCACCAACAACTTCAGCCAACAACTCCCGCTCCACAGTAACTTGGAACTGCTCGCCATCTGGTGTAATGATGGCTTCCGTACAATTTGGTTGTTGTAAAACTCGAACATGCACTTCTTCAGATCCGTGTGATTCTCCATCTCGATAATGAAGTTTTATACGATCTCTGTATGGAACTGTTTCAGAAAATACGGATGTTTTCGAATGGTCGTGATGCGCATACCAAACATTGACTTCATACTTCCCTGTCACTTCCACAAATTTTCCGTGTTTCTTCGCTGAATGCGTATGATTAATGACCCAACACCCTAAAATGCTGGAAGGGTTGTTAGGTGGACGAAGCATTTCACAAGCTTCGACTTTTTTCTTCCCTTTGGCCACGACGGCTTTTGTCACAATTTGACGTAGATATTTCAAACCCATCCTCCTCCGTTCGATTCCATTCATCATATGCACGGATTACCCATTAGGTGAAAGCACATTGTTTTTTCTTCGTCGTAACTTTGTGCATTTTATATAGTTTGATGTCAAAAGAAAAAGCACAACCAATTCCTTTTTAGGGGAATAGCTGTGCTTCCGAGTCAAATTATTCACAAGAACCAGGTTTACTGTTTTGAACGCGTGATCCAGTTTCACCACGAAGAATATCTCCCTCAGTGGATTCGATGATTTGGTTCGTCACTTGATTTGCAATTGTATTCGAAACAAGTTGAAGCAAATCATTTACATCCATTTGGGATTGCTTAAACTCTTGAACAATCGGAATCGTATCAATTTCTTCTTCAATTTTCTCGATTTTTCCTTCGATTAAGGACAAAGCTTTTTCTTTTCCATAATGTTGGAAATTAACAGCTTGTTTTTGCAAACTCTTCAAGCTTGCAATCTTTTCACGGATTTTTTGATTTTCATTAATTTGAGCTTCTGCTCGTTTAAAGAAATCAACTTCTTCTGTTTGTGCGATCATATCTGCAATTTCTTTTGCTTTCGCGATAATTTCGTCTTTTGTAAATTCTGTTGTCATAAGACACCCACTTCTTGGCCGGATAGGACTTCAATAAGTTCTCCATATAATGACCATGTTTTTGTTTGATTGATTTTAATTAAAACACGCTTTCCGATAATATCTTTTGGTCCTACAAAGTTAACCAATTTGCTCGTTCTTGTATAACCGGCAAGTACATCGGGATTTTTCTTACTTTCACCTTCTACCAACACTTCAACAACTTCACCATTATATCTTTCCATCGCTTCAAGAGCGAATTGATTAACCAAGTTATTTAAACGTTGCAGACGGTCTTTTTTCACTTCCATTGGCACATTGTCCTCCATCTTCGCAGCAGGTGTGCCGTCACGAGGAGAATAAATATAAGTGTATGCCATTTCGAATCCAACTTCTCTATATAAAGACATGGTTTCTTCAAATTGTTCTTCTGTTTCATTTGGGAATCCAACAATTATGTCAGTCGTTAATGCTACATTAGGTATAGCATACTTGATTTTTTGTACCAATTCCAAATATTGCTCTCGGCTATACTTACGTGCCATTAATTTCAGCATACTTGTTGATCCAGATTGGACTGGTAAGTGAACATGCTCGACAAGATTTCCACGTTTAGCTAAGACACTTATTAAGTGATCATCAAAATCACGAGGGTGACTCGTTGTAAATCGAATTCTTTCAATATCAATTAAACGTAAGTCATCCATTAAATTGCCTAATCGATACGAAGAGTCATCTAAATCTTTCCCATAAGCATTTACGTTTTGACCTAATAATGTAATCTCCTTATAACCTTGTGCAGCAAGGTGTCGCACTTCTTGAATAATATCTTGAGGACGTCGACTGCGTTCTTTTCCACGTGTATAAGGAACGATACAATATGTACAGAATTTATCACAGCCATACATAATGTTTACCCATGCTTTTATTTCTCCGCGTCTCACTTTAGGCAAGTTTTCAATTACATCGCCTTCTTTTGACCAAACCTCAATCACCATTTCTTTTGATAAATAAGCTTCGTGCAAAATATTAGGTAAGCGATGAATATTATGTGTGCCAAAAATCATATCGACTTGATCATATGTCTTGAGAATTTTATTAACCACCGATTCTTCTTGAGACATACATCCACACACACCGATTAACACATCCGGATTATTTCGTTTCAATAATTTTAAATGACCCAACTCACCGAACACTTTGTTTTCTGCATTTTCACGAATGGCACAAGTATTTAATAAGACCACATTTGCCTCTTCAACAGTGTTCGTAGGTTCATATCCAAGACCTATAAATATTCCTGCCATAACCTCTGTATCATGCTCATTCATTTGACAGCCATAAGTCCGAATATAAAACTTTCGACCAATCCCCATGTTTGCAAACTCAGGTTTAATGCCAAAATCATGTTGGTATTCTACTTGTTCTTTCCCTCTTTTTTTTGCTTCTTTTAAATTAGGAGGAACATAAACAGATTGAAAGTATTGACTATAGTCTTTACTTTCCTTGTTTTGCGGATTTATTTCTTTCACTTGAGAACTATTTAATCGCTGTTCTTCGTTCACGAGAACACTCCTTTGCCTAGTCACATCGGTTTAAATCTACATTCATTTATTATACTGAAAGAAGTACCAAACCTACAAGGTCATTACTAGAATTGTCTTGTTTTCGACAAATAAAGACACCAAGAGATTCAGTTGCTCACATCGTTTTTACATTTGATATAACACAAGATGTCTACTTATCTATGATAAGAGCTTGTCCTACATATTGATGTTTCCGTTCTGCTTATGTATCGCTTCGCTTGAGGCATGAAAGTGAGATATCAATGCACAAAAATAAGGGACCATCTCTCAGTCACTAAATGACCTTTGAGATAGCCCCTTACTGGTTATGATCTTACTCTTTTTTCAACCAACAATTTAATAGCCGTTCGATCTTCACCAGCAATAATGATATCAGTAAAAGCTGGTGAACAAATTAAATCGGTTCCACTAGGTGCTACAAACCCTCTTGCTATAGCAACCGCCTTCACTGCTTGATTTAATGCTCCAGCGCCTACTGCCTGCATTTCTGCATACCCTTTGTCTCTGATTACAGCAACCAATGCACCAGCTACTGAATTAGGATTTGATCTCGAAGATACTTTTAATGATTCCATCTCTATTCCTCCTTATACTTGCTGTGAGTTGGACTTTAGTGTCAATGTCCTTGACTCACTGTATGCGAGGTCGATGGAAAAAAGAAGAACCTAAGATTGAAACGGATAATCTTCGTTAATATAAATTCGCTCGATCGATGTCGCTTTTCCTGATTGATTATCGATATCGATAAAGACACCACTTATTACGGAGCGTCCTGTTTTAGGCACTTCAAAACGTGCCGGCATATTTGTTTGGAATCGATATAAGACATCTTCTTTTTTCATACCCAATACGCCATCATATGGTCCTGTCATGCCTACATCTGTAATATAAGCAGTTCCATTCGGATAAATTCTTGCATCAGCTGTTTGGACATGTGTGTGTGTTCCAACGACCGCTGAAACTTCTCCATCTAGATGCCAGCCTAGTGCAATTTTTTCACTCGTTGCTTCTGCATGGAAATCCACAAAAATTAATGGTGAAATTTCTTTTGCTTCTTTCACTAGCTCTGTTGCTTTTTTAAACGGGTCATCATGCGGAGGTAAAAATGTACGACCATGGAGATTGATAACAGATAAAGTATGGCCGTTTTTTGAAATTGTCGTCATCCCTTTTCCTGGTGCTTCATCTGAAAAGTTTGCTGGTCTAATTAAATAATCTGTCTCGTCAATAAAATCGAAAATTTCTTTTTGATCCCACGTGTGATTCCCCATCGTCACAACATCAACACCCATATGCAGTAATGATTGAAAAATGGATTTAGTAATCCCACGACCCGATGCAGCGTTTTCACCGTTTGCTATGACGACGTCAGGTTGATATTTTCTTTTTAATCGAGGCAAATAATCTTCTAATGTATCTCGGCCAATTGAACCGACGATGTCTCCAATAAACAATACTTTCATTCAAATTCCTTCTTTCTGTTTCAATAAAAAAAGGCTTCTTTATGAAGCCCCCCTTTACTTACTATTATTTTGCATATTCTACAGCGCGTGTTTCACGAATAACCGTTACTTTAATATGCCCTGGATAATCTAATTCTTCCTCAATTCGCTTACGAATATCTCGAGCTAATCGATGAGCAGTAATGTCATCAATTTGTTCTGGACGAACCATAATGCGAATTTCACGTCCTGCTTGAATAGCGAATGATTTCTCAACACCATCATAAGACTCAGAAATTTCTTCTAGTTTCTCCAAACGGCGAATATAGTTTTCTAGTGTTTCACTTCTAGCACCTGGACGAGCAGCTGATAATGCATCTGCAGCAGCAACTAGAACTGCAATGACAGATGTTGCTTCAGTGTCACCATGATGGGAAGCGATACTATTAATAACGACTGGATGCTCTTTGTACTTCGTAGCAAGTTCAACACCAATCTCAACGTGGCTACCTTCCACTTCATGGTCAATTGCTTTCCCAATATCATGTAGTAAGCCAGCACGTCTTGCTAATGTTACATCTTCGCCAAGTTCAGCAGCTAACAATCCTGCTAAGAAGGCAACTTCTTTTGAATGTTTCAAAACGTTTTGTCCATAACTTGTACGGTAACGCATACGACCCATGATCTTAATTAAATCAGGATGTAAATTATGAATGCCAACATCAAAGGTAGTTTGCTCACCAATTTCTCGGATTTGCTCATCTACTTCTCTTCTTGACTTCTCAACCATTTCTTCAATTCGTGCAGGATGAATTCGACCATCTTGAACTAATTTTTCAAGTGCAAGACGAGCTGTTTCACGACGAATTGGATCGAAACCAGATAAGATTACTGCTTCTGGTGTATCATCGATAATCAAATCAATACCAGTCAGTGTCTCAAGTGTGCGTATATTTCGGCCTTCACGACCAATAATACGACCCTTCATTTCATCATTTGGCAAGGTAACAACAGAAACTGTTGTCTCTGCCACATGATCTGCTGCAAAACGCTGAATAGCTAGCGAAAGAATTTCTCGTGCTTTTTTGTCTGAATCTTCTTTTGCACGAGTTTCAGATTCTTTCGTCATCACTGCGATATCAGTAGATAACTCATTTTCTACTTGTTGTAGAATAATGCCTTTAGCTTCTTCACGAGTTAACGCAGATATGCGTTCTAGTTCGGTTTGTGCTTTTGCAACTAACTCAGCCACTTTGCTTTCCATCTGCTCGATATGCTGTTGTCTTTCAGTCAGAGCGTCATCTTTACGCTCTAGACCCGCTTCTCTTTTGTTAAGAGCATCATCCTTACGATCAAGGTTTTCTTCTCTTTGTAAATACCGATTTTCCTGTTTTTGCAGTTCAGCTCGGCGTTCACGAATGTCAGATTCTGCTTCAGATCTCAATTTGTGAGATTCATCTTTTGCTTCTAATAGTGCTTCTTTTTTCAAAGCTTCCGCTTCTCTCTTCGCCTCATCGACGATGAGAACAGCTGACTGCTTCGCACCAGTCACTTTAGAATCATTCACATTTTTTACAAGAAAATAACTTACAGCGGCACCGACGATAAGACCAATCAAAGCGGAGATGAGTATTTCAATCATTCGAACACCTCCTCTTGCTATTTCATTTTCATGTTCAGTAGGCTTGTATACATAGCTTTAAACTACGTAGCCCTATTGATTTCATTTGGAAATTATACAATTTTAATTGTATAGATGTAGAAATACTCTGTCAAGGATTCACGAGTCTCGTAAGATGAAAACAACCTACCAAATTAATTGGTAGGTTATCAATTGAATCCTATTTTTCATCAATTAGTAATTCAAATTCTTCTTCTTCATCGTCATGGGCAGCAATTGTATAAGCTGTCGCCATCATACCGTAAGCCGCTCGAATTTTTTGAGCAATCTCATTACGTGTTGCTTGGTTATCTTTAAGGAATTGTTTCGCATTTTCTCTACCTTGTCCAAGACGATCATCATTGTAAGCGTACCAAGAACCACTCTTGTTAACGATATCCATTTCTACACCTAAATCTACGATTTCACCTTCACGTGAAATACCCTCACCATACATGATATCGACTTCAGCCGTACGGAATGGTGGTGCTACTTTATTTTTAACAACTTTAATTTTTGTTTTATTCCCCATGAAATCATTACCTGATTTAATAGCTTCTGCACGACGTACTTCTAATCGAACCGAACTATAGAATTTAAGTGCACGACCACCAGGTGTTACTTCAGGGTTACCAAACATAACGCCAACTTTTTCACGAATTTGGTTAATGAAAATAGCTGTTGTTTTTGATTTACTAATTGCGCCAGAAAGTTTACGAAGGGCTTGAGACATCAAACGAGCTTGTAATCCAACGTGTGAGTCACCCATTTCCCCTTCAATTTCCGCTTTTGGAACTAAGGCAGCTACTGAGTCAATAACAACGATATCAACTGCTCCACTACGTACTAATGCTTCACAAATTTCTAGTGCTTGTTCACCCGTATCAGGTTGAGATAATAAAAGCTCATCAATATTAACACCTAAGTTTTGTGCATAAACAGGATCCAGTGCATGCTCAGCATCAATAAATGCTGCTTGCCCACCTGCTGCTTGTGCTTCAGCAATAGCATGAAGTGCTACTGTTGTTTTACCTGAACTCTCTGGTCCATATATTTCAATGATTCGTCCTCGTGGATACCCACCAACACCAAGTGCTACATCAAGTGCAAGTGATCCACTAGAAGTCGTCAAAACTTCTCGATCCGTTTTTTCGCCAAGTTTCATTATTGAACCTTTACCGAATTGTTTCTCAATTTGTTTTAACGCCATGTCTAATGCTGCTTTACGATCGCTCATTTATGGTTCCTCCTTATGTTTCAAACACAAAATTAACTTCTGTCTCTACTATACTTGGTTTATGAGAAATACACAAGAAAAAAGCGAACGTTTATTCGCTTTATTTTTAGGCAAAATAAAAATTTGAGCACGAATAACTGCTCAAATCTTTATTTTCAGGCGTTTTAAGGTCTGATATTTAAATTATGACTCATTTCGATTCGTTAATTGATGGATAATTTCATAACATGTTCGCTTTACAACTCGTAATCTATTCGTATTTCTCATATCTGATAGATGTAGTTCATGGCTTTTCACGATACCATTCGGAAATGCAATAGCAATCCAAACAGTTCCTGCGGGTTTCCCTTCAAGCGAACTCGGTCCTGCTGATCCAGTAAGTCCCACACCAATATCGGTATTAAAAGCTTCTTTAATCCGCATAGCCATAGCGACAGCACACTCTCCGCTCACCACACCATGTTTTTCAATTAGCTCTTGCTGGACCCCTAACTGCGTGATTTTAGACTCAGTTGAATAAGTTACCATACCACCTATTAAGACGGCACTTGCACCGGGAATCGCTGCTAGTTCTGATTGGAACAATCCGGCAGTCAAACTTTCAGCAGCAGAAATCGTCCAGTTTTTTTCCTGTAAGACCTCTACTGTTCTTGATGCTAACGAATCGTCATTGTAACCATATAAATAAGTACCAACACGGTCCATTAACAATTGCTCTGTTTGAGAAATTAATGCCTTAGCTTCTTGATCGGTAGAAGCTTTTGCAGTTATACGCAACATCACTTCACCATCCGAAGCTAAAGGAGCAATCGTTGGGTTCGATTGTACATCTAATAAATCGTGAATCTTCGTTTCGAGCTCTGCTTCTCCGATACCATAAAATCGTAATACATGTGAAACAATCACTTCACCTTGGTTTAACCATTTTGCTAATAGCGGTTTCGCCTCAAGTTGAAACATCGGTTCCATTTCTTTCGGTGGACCGGGTAAAAGAATATAAATCTTATCTAGGTTGGAATAAAACATGCCAGGTGCCATACCATTATGGTTTGCTAAAACTTGGCAGTTCTCCAATACAAGAGCTTGCTTTTTGTTGTTTTCTGTCATTGGTCGATTAATGCGTTTGAAAAAGGCTTCTATAGAAATCATGGCTTCATCATCCATCACTAATTGCGTTTGAAGATGCTGAGCAATCGTTTCTTTTGTTAAATCATCTTTTGTTGGTCCTAACCCACCTGAGAAAATAATTAAATCCGCTCTCGATTCTGCAAGTTGAATTGCATCTTCTAATCGATCTGCATTATCGCCAACTACAGTATGATAATAAACATTTATCCCTAACTCAGCTAATTGACTTGAGATGTATCGGGCATTTGTATTGGTAATTTGTCCAAGTAATAATTCTGAACCTACGGCAATAATCTCTGCGTTCATAATTGGAATCTCCTCTATTTTGAGTCAAGTAAAACACGACGGTTTGCGTAGAAATAATCCCACCCTGACCAAATTGTAAAGAACAATGACACATAAAGCATGATTGTACCAAACGGAATATTGAACATTTCAAAAATGATGTTGTGTAAAAGTAAAGCTGAAATTGCGACGATTTGAGTCCACATTTTAATTTTGCCTAATTGTTTTGCTGCCACTACTTCACCTTCATCAGCTAATATTAAGCGTAACCCTGTAACTGCAAACTCGCGGCTAATAATCAGAATAACAATCCACGCTGCTGCAAAACCAAGTTCCACTAATATGATTAAAGCTGCGGAAACAAGAAGTTTATCAGCTAGAGGGTCTAAAAATTTCCCCATATTCGTTACAAGATTATGTTTACGAGCGTAATACCCATCGATGAAATCAGTAATTGAAGCAAAAATAAATATAATAGCTCCAATTAAATGCTCTACTGGTAAAGAAGTTCCTAATAATACAAGAGTTCCCCAACCAAAATCTACTAACATAAATACAACAAACAATGGAATCATAAAAATTCTGGATACAGTGATTTGATTTGGAATGTTCATATGCTTTCTCCTTTCGTTTCAAAGAAAATAGCCATCTTGTAAGAGATGACTATTACGGTTTATTACTGTTTAGAAAATTGAATCATCATATTTTGTGTTACTCTGTCCGAAGTTGGCGTTCCGTATTCAACTTTTTCGTCATTAATAAAAACATCCACTTGTGGAGATGCTCCTATACGGATTCGTGCAGTTTCCACATCACTCAAATCAAGATTAACTGTTTCACCAGCAGCAACATTTCGTGATAATGGTTTCACTCCAGCTTGATCTCGAACTTCTACCCATGAATTACCACGAGCGACAATTTTTAGAGCAAACGTATCAGTTCCCGATAGTGTATAATTCGTTGTTTCTCCTTCTACAGCTCCAACCTCAATTGTTTGAGTCGGTTCAGGTTCTTCAACTGGTTCTTCTTCAACCGGTTCTTCTTCTTCTGGCTCTTCTTCAACAGGAGTTTCTGGCTCTTCCTTCTTATCAATTATGACCGTATTTTCTCCTACTTCTTCTTCAGTAGGCTCATCTTTTTGCGCCATGTTTTGATATAAAAACCAGAATATAACCAGTGCACCTATGATAAATAATGCAACTAGAATCATTGGGAAAACTTCTGAAACTCGACTCGATGATCGAGAAATTGGTCTTCTTCTAGAAGGAGCAGTGTTCATTGTTTGGTATACCTCTTCCTTAGAGGAGGTCGGTACTTCCTGTTTATATGATTCTAGCAATTCATCAGAATTCAAACCAACAGCATCTGCATATTGTTTGATGAATGCACGAACATAAAATGGACCGGGCATCATACTATAATTTCCCTCTTCAATACCGGCCAAATAACGTTTTTGAATTTTCGTCATTTCTTGTAAGTCTTCTAAACTATAACCTTTTGCCGTTCTCGCCTCTTTAAGACGAGTTCCAAGTTCACTCAATTAAAACACCTACCTGTTAAAAGTTAAAACCACCAAAGTCACCATTCTGCGACATCATGTGATTTTTTTCCATCATTTCGTATGTTATTTCTTCTTCTGGATCTGTCCGTAATTCAATTATGTAATCAAAATCTTCAATAGAAAAATCTGATTGTTGAACAAACATATCAGGATGCTCGACAACTTTTATTGATGGCAAACGCATCATTTCTCTCACTAACTGCAAATGTCTTTCATCTGAAGATTGTCTTGTCACAATGCCATCTAAAATGAAAATGTTATTATCACTGAATTCATCTCCAGCTAACTGGTTTCGAACCGTTTGTTTAATCATTGTAGATGAAAGGAAAACCCATTTTTTATTTGCACAAACACTTGCCGCAACGACAGATTCAGTTTTCCCAACACGTGGCATTCCTCTGATTCCAATCAATTTATGCCCCTCTTGTTTAAAGAGTTCGGCCATAAAGTCAACAAGTAATCCCAACTCATCACGAACAAAGTGAAAAGTTTTGCGGTCATCAGCATCACGTTGGATATATCGACCATGTCTAACAGCTAAAATGTCTCTTAACTTAGGTTCTCTGAACTTTGTCACTTGAATGGTCTCCATTGTCGAAACAATGGCTTCAAAGCGTTCTAATTGTTCGTCATTTTCAGCACGAAGCAACATCCCACGTCTTCCTTGGTCTACACCATTAATCGTTACAATATTTACTCTAAGCATACCAAGTAAGGATGCAATATCTCCAAGTAATCCAGGACGATTTATTTGAATCTCATATTCGAAATACCATTCGCGCATCATTTTACGACCTTTCTAATGTGAACGTTTCCATTGTGTGAAAAAGAACAATTTTATAAGCAGCTTACAAATTCATGAAAATCATAAGTACAAGTGACCATTTTTGAATTATGTAACAAAGACCTTTAAAAGCTTTATAAGTTCTATCATATCTGATTTTGTAACGTAAGAAAAGGAAAAAAGAAAAGAAGGAGCAATGTCCTTCTTTTGATTTAATGAACATTTTTTTGTTTTACAAGTTTTACCACGATATTGGCTAATGCATGTTGTTCATCTTCATTTGCAACAGACCATAAATCTGATAAAACTCGTTCTTGTTCATTCTTAGGATCAACATTTTTAGCTAAGTAATCACCAATTTGAAAAGCAGTCGTTTGAATTGCTTTTTTAGACATACCTGTCGATTCCGCAGTTTCGACATTTGCGCCTAAGAAATTCGTCCACTTTTGCCAATTTTCTAACAGTGCCATGATAATCCCTCCTTTTCACAAGTAGTATGTGTAAAGGAATCAATTATATGTACCATCCACCATTGATGCCAATCACTTGTCCAGTCACGTAATCAGCTTTTCCGCTTGTTAAAAATCCCACTATATTTGCTACTTCCTTTGCTTTACCTAACCTTTGCAAAGGAATCTCATCCAGAATTTGTGACCGTTCCTCTGCATTTAAGCCGGCATTCATCTGTGTGTCGATGATACCAGGAGCAATGATATTTGCTCGCACACCAGAGGAGCCCGCTTCTTTAGCATATGCTTTCACAAAAGCATGCTGTGCACCTTTAACGGCTGAATAAACCACTTCACCAGATGCACCCGTTTGTCCCCATATCGAGCCAATGAGCACGATATAAGACACTTGATGATTTCTCAACTTGGATGCTAGGTTACCGATAATGTGCATTGGATTTTGCACGTGTGTTTTCCACAAATTATCCATTTCTGTAGGGGAAGTATCTTCTAATAATTTATAAAGGGATTGCCCATTTGCAAAAATAATCGCCTCTACATCAAAAATGGATTCAATTGCATTTTGAGCCCCCTGTGTAGAAGACAAATCGGCATGAATGATTAAAAAATCTTGGTCTTGATAGGTTGTTGAGAGTTTTTCTTGCAAATGTAGGACAGCCTCCATATTTTGATGGAAATGCAAATATAAACTCCATCCAGACTTCGCCATCTCTATGCATATTGCCTGTCCGATTTCTCCCGATGCCCCAAAGACACAAGCGAATTTTTTCATTTTTTCGCCTGGTCTTTTTTAGGTTGAATTGTAAAGACTGTTTGTTGACTCTCACCTTGAATTGAAGCAAATGCATGTTGAAGATCACTAACAGTCATTTTCTCTAATACTGGAACAGCATCGAACAAGTTCATATCATTAAACGCATATCTTGTGAATTGATTCGCAATATACTCAACTGAATTTAAAGCTCTAAGGAAGAAGCCAATTTTCTTTTTGCGTACTCGATCCAAATCTGATAAACCGAATGGCCATTTCTCTTCGATTTTAGTTAATTGTTTTTTTATAGCTGTTACTAACGCTTCTGGAGTAGAGGTATCAGATCCAATAATGGCAAATCCAAATCCTTTTTCTAGTGTAAAGTCAAACGAATAAGACTCGTCAATCCAGCCTTGTTCATAAGCTTCATGATAGAAATCAGATGCACGGCCAAATGCTAATTCTAAGGATAGTTGGACAGCTAATTCGTGTTTCAACATTTCTTCACCTTGAAGAGATGTTTCTTTCGCTTTAAGGCCAACATATACTTTTGGTTTTTGAACATCCATCTCTAATGTATTTTCTTTCACCGCTACATCACTTGGTTCATCTTCAAAAACACGATTAATTGTCGAAGGTTCAACAAATTCTTTCTTGCTTTGGTTCTCTTTAATATAAGACATCATTTCCTCAGGATTAACAGCTCCAACCACAAACATCAACATATTAGATGGATGGTAAAAGGTTTCATAACATGTATATAAATGCTCCGCTGTAATTTTATCGATGGACTCGATTGTTCCAGCAATATCGATTTTCACTGGGTGATTATGATACATATTATCAATTGTTCCAAAGTATAATCGCCAATCTGGAAGGTCATCGTACATCGTTATTTCTTGTCCGATAATTCCTTTTTCTTTTTCAACCGTTGAAGCTGTGAAATAAGGTTCTTGAACAAAATTTAATAATGTTTCTGTATTTTCATATAGATGATTTGTTGAAGAAAATAAATAAGCAGTGCGCGTAAAAGAAGTAAAAGCATTTGCAGAAGCTCCAAATCCACTAAACTTTTGGAAAACGTCTCCATCTTCTTTTTCAAACATCTTGTGCTCTAGAAAATGAGCAATTCCATCAGGAACATTTACAACGTCATTTTGGCCCATCGGTGTAAATGTATTATCAATCGAGCCATATTTTGTAGTAAAGGTCACAAAAGTTTTAGAAAATCCTTTTTTCGGTAAGATATATACATCTAACCCATTATCCATTTGTTCATGGTACATTTTTTCGTCTATTTGTTTAAAGTGAAGTTCCTTCATGCGCTAGTTCCTCCTTTCCAGATAGGAAGTAAACCATTTTTTTATCAATGGTCTTAGCCATTTCTTGAATATCTTCTTTCCCAACCGATTCCCATTTTGAGAACCAATTTTCAACGGTAAAAGCTTCGCCCAAATCTTTGTATTGATCAAATATTTCAATTTGACCTCTTGCAGAATCTAAGGCTTCTTTTAATTGGTTTTTAAGCATAGCAATCGTCTGATCAATTTCCATTTGTGTAATTTCACCATTCTTCATTGCTTCTAGTTGGTCATCAATTAATTTAATTGCTTTTTCTTCATTGCTCGCATCGATACCGGCCATGACAAACACTAAACCATAGGATGACGAGAACGAACTTGAAACATAATAAGCCAAGCTTTCTTTTTCACGAACATTCATAAATAATTTAGCATGTGGATACCCACCAAATATGCCATTCGTAATTTGCATAATCGGAAATTTAGGATGCGTAAATGTTATTGGTGTTTCAAACCCAATATGAAGTTTACCTTGCTTCATATTTTGAACTTCTTTTACGTGTGATGAATTGGCATTAAGTTCATCATTAAATTCCATTTCTTGTTTATTAGCCAACGTTCGGCCTTCTAATGGGAATAAAGTCTTCATTTTTTCAGTCATTTCGTCCATATCGACATCACCAACAATATAAATGTCTAATTCATCTTCATGTAGCATCTGTTGGTATGCTTCCCAAAGTGATTTAGGGGTAACGGACTCCACTTCTTCAATTGTTCCATTAGCTCCGATAGATGCTGGATGATTTGGACGAAGTAATTCAATGAGTCGATGCTGTGCGTATCTTGTTTTATCATCATATAAAGATTCAATTCGCTGAATAACCGAATCCTTTTCTCGTTTCACAATATTGTCTTTAAATTCATGATGATCAGCATTCGGATTAAATAAGACAGTTTTAAATAAATCAATGACTTGATTTAACACACCATTTGATGACAAATACTGATCATTTACCGATTCAGCCATAAATGTAATGATGTGTTCGTTTCCTTTTTTAGAAGAATCCATATACATTGACGTACCGTATAATTCATCTAAAGCACTACGGAATGCGGGATTGGACGGATACTGTTTATTGCTATGAAGCAATACATTCGCTAATACTGACCTTTGTGCAGCAGACTTTTCACTCAAGATTTGTTTGAATTTCAATGAAAAATTGACCGTTTTAAATTGATCCGTTTTTCGAATATGTAAATGAATGCCTTGTTTTAACTCGATGGATTGAAACATCGAAATCCCCCCCTATCTAATTAATATGCCAAACCAATACATTCACTATACATGTAGCTGTTAAATGATTGCAAATAGAGTGATATTTATCCACACATTCAAATGAACTCCATGTACATAATGGCTATTGAGTGTTAAAACAAAATAAAAATTTGATATTTTTTATTGGAGTGAAAAAGAAAGTGGTCGGCTATTTTTTTCGCTTTCAGTAAACGGTTTTGTCGACAAAAAAAGAACTAGGCAAATCGCCTAGTTCTTAAATGTCTTATCGTTTCCCTTTAATATATGGAGTTCCTAAAGCACGTGGAGCGTTAGCTTTACCGATAAATCCAGCTAAAGCGAATATCGTCAACACGTATGGCAAGATTAACAAGAAGACACTTGGTACTTCTTTAATAATCGGAATTGATCCACCGACAATACTTAATGCTTGAGCAAACCCAAAGAATACAGCTGCTCCCATTGCACCAAGTGGATGCCATTTACCAAAGATCATTGCTGCCAAAGCCATGAATCCTTGTCCGTTAATTGTGGAATGACCAAAGTCTTGAGAAATTGATTGCGAATAAATTGCTCCACCAATCCCTGCTAATCCACCAGAAATCATGACCGCAATATAACGCATACGGCTTACATTGATTCCCATAGTATCAGCTGCCATTGGATGTTCACCAACAGAACGAAGACGAAGACCGAATGGTGTAAAGTATAAAATAACCCATGCGATAATCGCAACCGAAATCGCTAATACCGATGTCCAATAAACGTTTTGGAAAAACATTGGCCCAAGGAAAGGAATTTTTTCAAGTAACCAAATATCATCACGTAAAAAACGTTCTTGAACAAAGTCTGTTTGACCTTTGCCGTAAATCTTTTTCACTAAGAATAAACACAATGCGACAGCAAGTAAATTAATTGCAACACCCGAAACTACTTGGTCTGCTCTGAATGATACAGATGCAACCGCATGTAGTATAGAGAATAATGAAGCGACAACCATAGCAGCTAATAAAGCCATCCATGGTGTTGCATTACCAAATATATGAACAAATGATAGATTGAAAATAACTCCGATAAATGCTCCAACTACCATTAAACCTTCTAACCCAATATTAACTACACCCGAACGTTCTGAAAATACACCGCCAATAGCAGTTAAAATTAGAGGTGCAGCATAGGCGATCGCAACAGGAACGATGAAATATAATACATCTAAGAAACTCATATTACTTCGCCTCCTTATTCTTGCTGAGACGTTCGATAAATAAGCGAATTACATAACCAGATGCAACAAAGAAAATGATAATCGCAATTACAATCGAAACAATTTCTACTGGAATCCCAGCTTCATTAGGCATATTTAATGCCCCATATTTTAATGAACCAAATAATGTTGCTCCGAAAATGACACCAAGTGGTGTATTTGCGCCAAGTAAGGCAACGGCAATACCGTCAAACCCAATACCTGTAAATCCACCTTTTACAGATGCATATTCAAATGTTCCTAAAGCTTCCATAGCGCCACCTAGTCCGGCAAATGCACCAGAAATGACCATTGCAAGAATGATATTTTTATCTACATTCATCCCCGCATAGTCTGAAGCGTGATGATTTAATCCAACCGCTTTTAACTCAAAACCACGAGTTGTTTTTTCAAGAATGAACCACATAACAGCAACCATTGCTAGAGCAATGAAAATCCCTAAATGCAAACGAGAAAAGTCAGTCATGTTTTCAAGGAATTCCGAACGAAGAGATGCAGAAGGGAAAATTTTCCCCGTATTGTCTCCACCATCAGAAACTGTTTTAACTAATGCATTCGTTGTATGCAATGCAACATAGTTCATCATGATTGTTACAATAACTTCGTGGACCTTGAATTTAGCTTTTAATAGTCCTGGAATAAAGCCCCATAGAGCACCCGCTAAAGCTGCAGCGATTAATGCTAAAGGTAAATGGACGAATTTAGAAGCTCCTTCAAATGCAATTCCCACATAAGCAGCTGCAAACCAACCTACGATTAGCTGTCCTTCAACACCAATATTGAATAGGCCGGTACGAAATGCAAAAGCAACAGCCAAACCTGCTAAAATATACGGTGTAATTTGACGAATCGTTTCACCGATTGTATACATGTCTCCAAATATTCCATTCCAAAGTGCCGTATAACCAGCAACTGGATCATAACCACTAAAAATCATTACCAATGCCCCAACAATCAAACCTAAAATAACGGAAATTAAAGGGACAAGTATATTTACTAAGCGCTTAGACATGCTTACTGTCCTCCTCTTTCACTTGATTTCCATTAGCTTTGGTCTTTGTTTGACCCGCCATTAATAAACCAAGTTCTTGTTCGTTCGTTTGTTGAGGATCCAGTGTATCAACTATTTGTCCATCATAAATAACAGCAATTCGATCTGATACGTTCATTACCTCATCTAGCTCAAATGAAATTAATAGAACAGCTTTACCTTTATCACGTTGTTCTATTAATTGTTGGTGAATAAATTCGATAGCCCCTACATCTAATCCCCTTGTAGGTAATGCAGCGATTAGTAAATCAGGGTTACGGTCAATTTCTCGACCAATAATAGCCTTTTGCTGATTACCACCAGATAATGCACGAGCAGGTTCATGATCACCTTGTGTACGTACATCGAATTTTTGAATGATTTCATTGGCTTTTTTAGAAATCGTACCGTAATTCATAATGCCATTTTTTGAAATCGGTGCTGAATAATACGTTTGCAACGCAATATTGTGACCAATTGGGAAGTCAAGAATCAATCCATGCTTATGACGATCTTGTGGAATATGTCCAATACCAGATTCAGTTATTTTACGTGTACGCTTACCCGTAATTTCGTTTCCATTCATGAACACATGACCACTTTTAACTTTGCGTAAACCAGTGATTGCTTCTATTAGTTCTGATTGTCCATTGCCATCAATTCCTGCAATCCCCACAATCTCACCTTTACGTACATTTAGATTTAAGCCTTTTACTTTTTCAATGCCACGATAATCTGTTACGACTAAATCTTTCACTTCTAATACATTGTCCGTCGGATGAGCAATTCCTTTTACAGTTTTAAACTCAACTTGACGCCCCACCATTAAAGAGGCAAGGTCATTTGGATTGGTTTCTGCGGTAATAACAGTTCCAATCCCTTTTCCTTTTCGAATGACCGTTACGCGGTCAGTAACATCCATTATCTCTTTCAATTTATGTGTGATTAAGATAATAGATTTTCCTTCATTAATTAGGCGTTTCATAATCTGAATAAGCTCGGTAATTTCTTGTGGTGTTAATGAGGCTGTAGGTTCATCAAAGATTAAAATTTCAGCTCCGCGATAAAGCGTTTTCAAAATTTCAACACGTTGTTGCATACCGACTGAAATATCTTCTATCTTTGCATAAGGATCCACTTCTAATCCATAGAGCTCTGATAATTCTTGCACTTTTTTTGCTGCAGATTTCGTGCTAATCATCCCTGCAGATGTAGGTTCACTACCAAGAATTATATTTTCTGTTACTGTGAAATCTTCAACTAACATAAAATGCTGATGAACCATACCAATTCCATATTTGTTCGCAACTTTAGGATCAGTTATTTTTACTTCTTCACCATTTACACGGATTTCTCCGCCTTCTGGTTGATAAAGACCAAAAAGAACATTCATCAAGGTAGATTTTCCTGCACCATTTTCGCCAAGCAATGCATGAATTTCACCTTTCTGTAGTTGAAGGGTAATGTTGTCATTAGCCACGAAAGTTCCGAATTCTTTACGGATGTTAAGCATTTCAATTACATATTCCAATGTCTTCACTCCCTTAAACGCTGTTAAATTAAAAATAAATTAATACAGGAAAGGCTTTAAAACTTAAAACCTTTCATCTATTAATTTAGAAAAAGAAGTAAAACATAATAAAGACCGGTATACCGGTCTTTATTATGTACAAACATTTCAAGCATTACTCTACAGTTTCAGGAACTGTAACTTCGCCATCAGCGATTTTTTTAGCATACTCGTCAATTTGAGTCATTACGTCTTCTGGGATTGCTCCACGAGAATCAGCAAGACCAACGCCTTCTTCAGCAAGACCATAAACAGTTGTTTCCCCACCTGGGAATTCTCCGTCCATTGCTAATTTAGAAAGGTTTTGAACTGCTACGTCAACACGTTTTAACATTGAAGTTAAAGTTACGTTATCTTCGCCAACAGCACCTTCTTCATATTGGTCAGAGTCAACACCGATAACCCAAACATATGCGTTAGGATCTTTTGTTTTTAATTCTTTTGCTTCAGCGAATACACCGTTACCAGTACCACCAGCAGCGTGGAAAATAATATCTACGCCTGAAGAATACATACGGTTAGCAGTTGTTTTCCCAAGTTCTGCTTTATCAAAAGCACCTGTGTATTGAACGTCAACTTCGATTGCAGGATCTACAGCTTTAACACCTTCTAAGAATCCAGCTTCAAAACGCTCGATAACTGGGATTTCCATACCACCAACAAAACCGATTTTTTTCGATTTTGTCATTAATGCTGCAGCAACACCAGCAAGGTATGAACCTTCTTGCTCTTTAAATAGAACAGAAGCAACGTTTGGTTGATCTACTACTGCATCAATAATAGCTAATTGTGCGTCAGGTTGTTGTTCAGCGATTTCGTTTACAGCAGCTTCCATTAAGAAACCAATACCGAAAACTAAATCGAAGTCACGACGAACTAAGTTGTTCAAGTTAGTGTTATAGTCTGCATCTGAAGCTGATTGAAGGTAGTCAAACCCACCATCACCTTTAGTCAGTTCATTGTCTTCACCAAACTTTTGAATACCTTCCCAAGCTGATTGGTTGAAAGATTTGTCATCTACTCCACCTACATCAGTTACCATTGCTACAGAAAAATCGTTTTCTTTTGCGTCACCATTTGTACCAGTTGCGCCGTCTTTATCATCGCTACCACAAGCAGCTAATACTGTACTTGCAGCTAGAACCATAGATAAAGCTAGACCGAATTTACGTTTTGTCAATTTGAGTTCCCCCTCAAAATGTGTTTTCTTATTAGCAGGAATTTTGTTGTTTTACACCCTTTTACGCACTACATGGAAACTGAATTTATCAGCTCTAAAATAGTTTTTTGAATACAACACAACTTGATCATTGTCATCATAATGTAATTGTTTCAGAACAAGTAACGCTGTTTCAGGTTCGCATTCCAAAATTGGTGAAGCTTCCTCGTGATAGCCAGTCGGGTCAATAAATGCAATGGCATGTGAAATTCGAATTTGTCCGGATTCCTCAATAGCAGTAAATATAGATCCCTCTTGCCGACTTAAAAAATCATTCGGCAAATATTTAGTTGGCACTTTGTCCACACAGTAAACAACCGGTTCACCGTTAGCTGTTCTTACACGTTCAATAGTAATGACAGAATCATCGTTTTCGCAATGAAAGCGTTTTACATCTTCTTCAGACGGAAGTGCTTCCGATGAACTTAAATAAATAGTTCCCGGTTCCATTCCCGCTTTACGAATCATAGAAGAGACACTTGTTAACTGCTCAATGCCTGAAGTAAAAACAGGGCGTGGGTTTACAAAGGTACCTACTCCATGTCGTCTTACGATGACGTTTTCTTCTTCCAACAGTCTAAGTGCTTCGCGAAGCGTTGCACGACTGACTCCAAGAGATTTGGCTAGTTCGAATTCAGAAGGTAATTTCTCCTTCTCTACGAACACACCTTTTGCAATATCGTCTTTTAGACGATCGATCACTTGAAGATACAAATGCCGACTATCTGATTTAATTGTCATATGAACCACCACCAACAGTAGAGATCAGACATCTGATGTAAAACTTTCCTACTAATCAGACATACTATACCACTTTTATTTGTGTAAATAAATAGATTTATGTGCGAATTATGAAAAGATCCGTAAAAATAATGATTTATTTGTAATACGAATGACATATTTTTCTATATCAATAGTCATCATTTTGTTTCGATACGAGAACTTGTCGTGGTTTACTTCCTTCATAAGGACCAACAACACCACGTAATTCCATTTGGTCGATGATACGGGCTGCTCTTGAATACCCTACTCTGAATCTTCGTTGTAATAATGACACCGAAGCAGTTTGCATATCTGTCACTAGTTGAACGGCTTCGTCATATAAATCGTCCGTTTGTTCTTCAATCGCAACTTCTTCTATCTCCGACGGAATCATTTCTTCTTGATACTGAGCTTTTTGCTGAGCTATAACAGAATCGACAACTGTCTCTACTTCTTGATCAGAAAGGAAAGCCCCTTGAACTCGAACAGGCTTAGAAGCACCTGCCGCTAAGAAGAGCATATCGCCACGACCTAGTAACTTTTCAGCACCACCCATATCTAAAATCGTTCTTGAATCGATAGACGAAGATACGGCAAAAGCAATTCGTGAAGGAATATTTGCTTTAATAACACCTGTAATTACATCAACACTTGGACGTTGTGTCGCTATAATTAAATGAATTCCTGCTGCACGAGCCATTTGTGCCAATCTTGTAATAGAGTCTTCCACATCATTAGAAGCAACCATCATTAAATCGGCAAGCTCGTCCACAATAACGACAATGTAAGGTAGCTTTGGATGTTTTTCATCATTCTCTTCATTCCATTTACGAATATGGTCATTGTAACCTTCAATATTTCGAGTTCCTGTATGAGAAAACAAATCATATCGTCGTTCCATTTCAGAAACGACTTTTTTCAATGCTTGTGAAGCTTTTCTAGGATCTGTAACAACAGGGGCAAGTAAATGTGGAATACCATTGTACACATTCAATTCAACCATTTTCGGATCAATCATCATCATTTTTACTTCATGTGGTTTAGCACGCATGATAATACTAACGATAATGCCATTAATACATACACTTTTCCCGCTTCCTGTGGAACCTGCCACAAGTAAATGAGGCATTTTATTTAATTCCGCAAGAACGGCTTGTCCAGTAATATCTCTACCCAGACCGATTAATAATTTTGAGTCGGGTTTACTATTTTCTTTTGCTTCAAGTACTTCACGTAAACTTACAATCGCAACTTCTTGGTTAGGCACTTCAATTCCAATAGCAGATTTTCCTGGAATCGGTGCTTCAATACGAATATCCCTAGCCGCAAGAGCTAATGCTAAATCGTCACTTAAACTAACGATTTTACTAACTTTCACCCCTGTATCTGGTAAAACTTCATATTTCGTAACAGCAGGTCCAAGATGAACTTGCGTTACTCGTGCTTTAACCCCAAAGCTATGGAAGGTCTGCTCTAACTTTTTCGCATTTGCTTGAATCAATGAATATTCTCCACTTTGATCACTATGTGGAGGTGCATTTAATAGTGATATGGGTGGCAGAGTATAGTCTTCATTTTCTTGAACTGGTTCAGAAACAGTTTCAAAAACCTTTTCCGTTTCACCATCAACTTCAACAGGTTCAAGTTCAACTTCAACTCGTTTTTCAGCTCTTTCCGTAAATGCTGAAATAATTGGCGATACATGTGGTTCTTCAATTTCTACAACAGTTGCGGCTTCTGGACGTTGTTCAATTTGAACTTGAGCTTCTGTCTGCAACCTTTTCTCTTTTCTTCTTGAAACAACCGGTTTTGGTTTTGCATTTGCTTTTTTATTTTTACGGTAAGCTCCCCACTTCTTCTTCCACTCAGGAATTTCACTCGCAATAATCGGAACTAAGGCTTTTCCTGACAATAAAACAAAACCAATCAATAGCAATAACCAAGCAGCTATTGTCGCGCCACTCGAATCAAATAGCACATGGAACGTAGCAAAAATAATAGCACCAATCATCCCTCCACCAAGGGAATGATTTCTTTCCGTAATGCCTCCGCTATCGATTAATACACGCCATGTTTCCCTAATGACCGAGTCACTAAGTAATGCGCCACCTTGAAATAGATTTTCAAATAACACAAGATGACTAAATATAGTTAAACTGGCTAACACACTTCCAAACCCTAATACAATGCGATTATTAAATTTCGGAAATGATCGTTGAATCATGACCATTAAAGCTATCACTATTAAAAATAATGAAACTGCCACATGCCAATTTCCAAAGAGGAATCGTGCAATGGACGATAACGTAAAACCAATGAATCCATATTCAAAAAAAGTTATAATTCCTAAACCAATTAGTAACAGTCCAATAATCTCATACATTAACGGATGCATAGGCTCCGCCTTTTTCTTATTAATCGGTTTTTTCTTTTTTCTCGTCATTATTTTCACCTTCTTTCATTATCAAACAAAAAGGATTCCCCGCCGATACATATGGCTAGGAAATCCTTTCGCTTATTGACACATTAATATTCCATAATAATTGGGATAATCATTGGGCGTCGTTTTGTTTGTTGGAATAAATATGAGTTTAACGTGTCGCGGATTTCTTGTTTAATATTTGTCCATTCAAAGGTCTCTTTATTCACATATTTTTCAACTATTTTTTTAACTAGCTCTGTAGACTCGTCCATCAGTTTTTCTGATTCACGAACATAAACAAATCCTCGCGATAAAATCTCAGGACCTGATGCGATTTTCTTTTGAGCTCGGTTTAATGTAACGACAACAATGAAAATACCATCTTGAGAAAGAAGTTTACGGTCTCTTAGGACGATATTGCCTACATCACCTACACCAATCCCGTCAATTAAGACGTTACCAGCTTGAACTCGACCACTCATTCTCATTTTGCCGCTCTTGTATTCAACAATATCGCCTTTATCAGCAATAAAAATTTGAGCTTTCGTTAAACCAGTTGATTGAGCTAACTTGGAATGAGCCATTAACATACGGTATTCACCTTGAATCGGAATAAAGTATTGAGGCTTCATCAAGTTTAACATCATTTTCAAATCTTCTTGACTACCGTGACCAGAAACGTGAACTTTTTTATCAGCAGTTAAAACTTTCGCACCTGCTTTAGCTAAATGATTCATCGTTTTATACATTGCCACTTCCATTCCTGGAGATGGTGTAAAGGTAATTAAAACGGTATCCGTATCTTTGATTTTCACATCTTTGTGATGTTTACGAACCATTTTTTCAAGTGCTTCAAGTGGCTCACCTTGTGTACCAGAAACGATAATGATTACTTCGTCATCTGCATACTTATCGATATCTTTAATTGAAATAAGTGTATCTTCGTCAACTGTTAGGTAGCCAAGTTTCAAACCAACCTCGAATACGTTTTCTAACGTTTTCCCTACTACAGCTACTTTTCGTTTAACTTCTAATGATTTATTAAAGACTTGTTGCATTCTGATAAAGTTTGAAGAATATAAAGAAACTAATATTCTTCCTTTTGCTCCGTAGAATGCTTCAGATAGATGTCCTTCAACGACAGATTCAGACGTTGTATATCCAGGTCTTTCAGCTTCAGTTGAATCAGACATTAAAATGAATACGCCTTCTTCACCCAAACCAGCCATTTTAGCAATATCCGGTCGATAGCTTCCTTGCGCGGATTGGTCGAATTTAAATTCCCCAGTATGAACGATTGCTCCTTCAGATGTGTGGAATGCGATTCCTAAAGAATCAGGAATGCTATGTGTTGTATGGAAAAACGTTACATATGTGGATTTAAAGTTCATTCGACTACGATTTGTTACTTCAAAAAACTTCACTGGGTGTGGTGCTGGCATTTCTTTTAAATGTTCCTTTGCTAAAGCAATGGTTAAGCGTGACCCATATATAGGTGCTTGAACTTTATTTAATAAATAAGAAATCGAGCCAATTGCATCTTCATGACCATGCGTCAAGAAAATCCCTTTAATACGGTCTTTGTTTTCTTCTAGGTATGTAACGTCTGGAATAACAATATCAATTCCAAGCATTTCATCTTCAGGGAACATTAGTCCACTGTCTACTACAAATATTTCTTCGTCGATTTCGACAACGTACATTGCTTTTCCGATCTCTCCAACTCCACCGAGCGGGATGATGCGGATCGTTTCATTTTTAATTTTAGTCACGTGCTTTCCTCCTAAAAATTTACCCGAACAACTTCCACTGTACTTCATTATACGGTAGACATGACAACAGTACAAACAAAAAAAGGTCAGTACATGACTGACCTTACGTATTATTTGAAATTACTTCTCTTTTGTTCATATAAATCCCATGCTTGATCGAAAGTTTTTTTCTCTTCGTCGGTCATATCGACTAGTGGTAAACGTACAGATCCCACATCTAAACCTAATTTTCCTAACGCATATTTTACTGGCACTGGATTAGGCTTCTCAAATAAAGCACGAATCAATGGCAGCAGTGCATGGTGAATAGTAGCCGCGTCTTGATGACGTCCTTCATTGAATGCACGAGTAAGTCTTTGCATATCTTCCCCAACAACATGAGATGCAACTGAAATGACTCCTGCACCACCTATTGATAATAGAGGTAGCGTTAACCCATCATCGCCACTATAGACGTCAAAATCGTCTCCGGTACTCGCGATAATATCTGACATTTGCTCTAAGTTGCCACCAGCTTCTTTGATGGCATGAATGTTAGGAATTCGACTTAGCATTTCTACAGTCTCAGGTAACATATTAACAACCGATCGACCCGGGATATTATAAAGTAATACTGGCAGTTTCGTCACACCTGCGATTGTTTTAAAATGCTCATACATCCCTCGTTGATCGGGTTTATTGTAATAAGGTGTGACTAACATGATACCATCAACACCTGCTTCATCTGCCATCTTTGTTAATTCGATGGAGGATTGCGTGCTGTTGCTACCCGTCCCCGCAATGACTGGGATTCGCTTATTTACAGTCTCCACCGTAAAACGAATTAGATCTGCTTTTTCCTGGCTTGTTAAAGTTGGTGATTCACCTGTCGTCCCACATACAACAAGAGAGTCAGTTCCTGTTGCGATTAGATGCTCAATTAGTTTTGCTACCATTTCAAAATGAATCGATCCATCCGGAAGAAATGGTGTGATCATTGCTGTTGATACGCGGCCGATTTGCATGTCTATTCCCCCTTACAAAATTCCCTCTTCAATCATTGCTTCAGCTATTTGAATTGAATTTAGTGCAGCACCTTTTAATAAATTATCAGCGACAATCCATAGATGAAAACCTTTGTTATTCGATAGGTCTTTACGAATTCTCCCAACAAATACAGGATCTTCTCCTTCAGCATACAAAGGCATTGGATACTCTTGTTGTGCTGGATTATCTTGTAATTGAATCCCTTTCGAATCTGCTAAAAGCTTTTTAAGGTCATCAACGGTTACATCTTCTTTATCAATTTGTATAAATACGGATTCAGAGTGACCTGATACTACAGGCAATCTTACACAAGTCGCTGAGACTGCTAAATCTGGCATATGAAGAATTTTTTTCGTTTCATTGATCATTTTCATTTCTTCATATGTGTAGCCATTGTCGTCAAAGACATCTATTTGAGGAATTACATTAAACGCTATCGGATAGTGTTTTTCAGCGCTCTTAACTGGAAGAATAGTTGCTTGCGTATCCTTCGTTTCACCAAATGTTTGGCTTTGTTGTTCTAATTCTTTTATCGCATGTGTCCCAGCACCTGAAACCGCTTGGTAAGTTGAGACAACAACTTGATTTAAACCATAAGCTTGACGAATTGGTTCGAGTGCCACAACCATTTGAATTGTTGAGCAGTTGGGATTCGAAATAATCCCTTTATGAGCATGTAGATCTTGAGGATTAACTTCAGGAACTACCAATGGAACATCTATATCCATACGAAACGCACTTGTATTATCTATGACTACTGCACCTCTTTTTGCAGCTTCAGGTGCTAATACTTTTGAAACTGATCCACCTGCGCTGAAGAGTGCAATATCTACTCCTTCAAATGCCTCAGGAGTGGCTTCTTCAATTGTGTATGTTTGGTTTTGAAAATTTATTGTTTTTCCAACTGAACGTTTAGAAGCTAAAAATTTTATGTGTTTAATTGGAAACTCTCTTTTTTCTAATTGTTCTTTCATTTTTTCGCCTACCGCACCTGTTGCCCCTACGATGGCTACCGAATAACGTTTTGACATTCCAATCTCTCCTTCACAATAAAACACGAGCATAATGGAGGTATTGTATCATAAACTTTCACTTATGTGCATGAAAATTAATTGAATTATTCATGTTGGATGAGTATAGGTTGGAGTTGTTGGTGGTTAATCGCGGCTTCAATTGTAGGTGCAATTAATGTGAAATCGGATATTAAGGAGTTTGGTTTTTTGTAGGGATCGTCTTGACCGAAGGGGATGAAATAAATATGTTTCGAGTTGAGAAGTTTCATTAAATTTACACCGTTTAATCCGAGAGCATCATTCGTTGAAATGCCAATAACTACGGGGGTCCCATTTCTCATCGTTGCTTTGGCGGCCATTAAAACGGGGGAGTCAGTTGCTGCATTTGCAAAGCGACTGAGTGAATTTCCTGTCATAGGTGCAATCACCATACAATCTAATGGAGCTTTAGGTCCTAAGGGCTCTGCATCTGCAATTGTCGAAATCACTTTTGCCCCTGCCGCCTCTTCAATTTTTTTCACCCATTCGTCTCCAGTTCCAAATCTAGTGGCTGCGGCTAATACTGAATGCGTAACGATTGGTACAACAATTGCTCCAAGTTCACGTAAAGCAGCAATTTTCGGAACCACTTCTTCATACGTACAATGTGAGGCTGTAATACCAAAGCCGATTCTTTTATTTGTTAACACATACTTCCTCCTTCTGATTGTTTAGACAACCTCTGAATACAACTAGACAGTAAAGAGGCAGCATCATTTTCGATGAATTGACCAGGAAGCGAAGTATATAAATGGTATGGTACGGTCAAGGGTTCATTACAATTTAAACACCCTGGTGCCGACGCGATATCATAAAATGTTTTCGCTTTTGAAATCTTGTGAACATAATCATCCGTTAACCATGCAGCCGGGATTGTATTAATAAAAAATACATCATCACAAGCTATAGCTGGTCTGAGAATTTCCGCTTCGTAGCCCATTGCCTTTGCTTCGGCCAATTGCTCCAAGGACCTTACGACAATGAGTGGAAAAGCATCCATTTTCTTTAGTTGGGCAGCTAATAATTTTGATACTCTACCGAATCCTGTAATAACAAACTTTTTCCCTGCTATTGTTTGCTTTTCATGCAAATAAAAAGCAGCGATGAAACCTTCTGCTGTCAACTTTGCATTTAACCAAATAAATTCTTCGTTTTCTAGATACTTTTTAACGGGACAATTCATGTCATTCAATACCTGAGCCCAATCGGATGTTAGCCTCCCAACAAAACAAGTTGGGGTATGTTTAAATATATCTCGATCGATATTCGGTACTGCTAATTCAAGCGGTTGTATCGGGAATACAATGTAATCTGGTTGAAATTCTGAAATGGAACGTTCAAGTTGGTATCCCCAAGCTTTAGATTTTACATATAATACGTGTTCCCCATTTGTCTCCAGTTCGAATGCCAGTTTTGCCATACGTGGATCAGTTCCAATAACGCACCATTTAGACGTGCTCATGAATGATAATCCGAATCCAGATAAGACATTTTCGTAAATAAAATACGATGTTCACCTATCAACACAATATCTTCCCAAGCGATATACGTATTTTTGGAAACCGTTTTTGATTTAAAAGGTCGATTTGATTGATCTTTTAATACTAAAAACCCAATAATTTTTCCACTTGTTGCTTCAAAGATTAATTCAGTGTCTGCCAATAATCCAACCCTTTTACCATCTTCAATTTGGATTAATTCTTTAATGGCTAATTCAGATAGTAACATTTTGTCCCTCCTCTGTATCCATCACATTATTTATATGCGAAAACAGACCTCAACGTTCATTAGAAAACATATATTGTGCCTACCGTTTGTGCAGGTTTTGTTTTTCTAAGAGGGATTTTTTATGACTTAATTATTCAAGATCAGTCATTTTAATAATCACTTTTCTCGAGGCAACAACCATAAAAGCAAAGCTTCACTCTGTACTCGGTTTGGATGACCTTGCTCTTTCAAGTCGCGATCTTGCTCTTTCAAACACAAACCTTTCACTCTTCTTTGAGTTCTATGAGCGAAAGCCCATTTGTTTCCAAAAGAAAGGCTGCATTTGCAGCCCAAATTAGTTTTATACGCTTCGCTTCTCTGGGTTCTCCCTCTTGCGGGGGATTATCGGTCCACCTTGTACTCTCTTTCGGTGCTCTTGTTCTTTCGTTTCTAGATCTTGCTCTCTCAAGTCGCGATGTTCTCAAAAGTCACCAATAAAAAAGAGAATACACGTCAGTCCCGCTGGAAAACTGACTTTCAAAACTCCACAATTTTGCAAGGAGGTTAAAGTCAGTCTGCAGGAAATGACATGTATTCTCTGTTTGTTGTTCATTTTCATTAATACTTATTGTTTCGGTGTGATTGTTGATAATGCTGGTTTTTGATCAAAGATTTCAGATACTAATTTTTGAACTTGATGAATGTGCACTTCATCAATTGATTTTAAAACTTCATCATATGTTTTATGCTCTTCGAAAATCAATTCATTTTTACCGTTTCGATTCATTCGAGCATTCGTACTTTCTAACCCTAACATTAAATTACCTTTTAATTGTTCTTTTGCATTATCTACCTCAGTGTCAGTTACACCTTCACTAATAACTTTATTGATTGTTTCATGAATGGTTTGTTCCAACTCAGGCATTTGGTGGCTTGACGTTCCACCATATATGGCAACAGACCCACTATCTTCATGAGAAGAATGATACGAATAAATCGAATAGGCCAATGCTTTTTCTTCACGTACTTCTTGGAAAAGTCGTGAGGACATATTCCCACCTAAAATGCTGTTTAAGACGACTAAATCATAAATATGCTTATGTTTAACACTTAATCCCGGATACCCAAGACAAATATGTCCTTGTTCGGTATCTCTTGTCTTTTTCGATTCACCAGCAAAAAATACAGCTGGTTCGAAAATGGTTTTTTCAATTGTTGGAGTAGCGGGTGAAAAATGACCAAACAACTCATCAATATGGGCAATAAACCCTTCAGGGATATTCCCAGCAACTGAAATGACGATTTGTTCTGGTCGGTAATGATGATCCATAAATTGATGAATCATGTCTGGAGTAAATGAAGATAACGTCTCTTTTGTCCCTAATATGGACGCACCAATTGACTGGTTTGGATACATGACATTCCATAATTGCTCATGGACATCATCATCTGGAGTATCTTCAACCATTGAAATTTCCTCTAAAACCACTTGACGTTCTTTATCTAATTCTTGTTCATCAAACTGGGAATGAAAGAACATATCTGCAAGAACGGAAACTGCATGTTTTGCATGGTGGTCAAGTACTTTTGCATAATAGCAAGTATATTCCTTTGAAGTAAATGCATTCACATGACCACCGATACGGTCAAATTCTTCTGCAATTTGACGAGCAGTTCGCGTAGCCGTTCCTTTAAAAAGCATGTGCTCGATAAAATGAGTTAACCCATTTTGCTCTGGTTTTTCATGACTTGAACCAGCATGAACCCAGACACCTACCGCTACAGAACGAACATGTGGTATGTGCTCGGAAACTATCCGAACACCGTTTTGACTCGTATGTTTTTGTAACATTTTGAAACCCCCTAATTTCCAACACACTTAATTATACTCAAGCGACCTTAATTATGATTTTTTGAGTATTAGAAAGACATAGCATACACACATAATGGTGTAAGCTATGTCTCTTCTTATACTGATATACGTAAACTTTACAATCCTATCAGTGTAAAAAAAGGCTACCTATTAATCACATAGGTAGCCTTTTACATATGTTCTTAACAGTTTTAAGCTTCTGCTTTTTCTGCCGCTTCTTTTTCTTCTTTAACAACAATTTTACGTGATAAATTAACTCGGCCTTGGTTATCAATTTCAATAACTTTAACTTTTAATTCATCATCAAGTTTCAAGACATCTTCAACTTGTTTCGTACGTTCTTCTTGAATTTCTGAAATATGAAGAAGACCGTCTTTACCAGGGAAGATTTCAACAAATGCACCGAACTTCTCAATGCGTTTCACTTTACCCATGAAATATTCTCCAACTTGAGCAACACGTACAATGTTTTCGATGATTTGTTTTGCACGAGCAATCATTTCTTCATCAATCGAAGAGATATAAATTGAACCATCTTGCTCTGTATCAATTTTAACCCCTGTTTCGTCGATGATTTTGTTGATTTGCTTCCCACCAGGTCCAATTACATCACGAATCTTGTCTGGATTAATCTTAATCATAACAATTTTCGGAGCGTATTTAGATAGTTTTTCACGTGGTTCAGAAATCGTTGCAATCATGCTTTCTAGAATGTGCATACGCCCAATTTTTGCTTGAGTTAATGCTTCTTCTAAAATAGTGCGTGACAAACCGTCAATTTTAATGTCCATTTGAAGAGCTGTAACACCTTTTGCAGTTCCAGCAACTTTAAAGTCCATATCCCCTAAATGATCTTCCATTCCTTGAATGTCAGATAAAACGGAGTAATTATCACCTTTTTTAATAAGTCCCATTGCAATACCAGCAACTGGTGCTTTAATTGGAACACCCGCGTCCATCATTGCTAATGTTGACGCACAAATACTTGCTTGAGATGTTGAACCATTTGATTCAAGAACTTCTGACACTAAACGAATTGTGTAAGGGAATTCTTTTTCATCAGGAAGAACTGCTTTTAATGCACGCTCTCCTAATGCACCATGGCCAATTTCGCGACGACCTGGTCCACGAATAGGTCCAGTTTCACCAACACTAAATTGAGGGAAATTATAGTGGTGCATGAAGCGTTTTGATTCTTCAATTCCGATACCATCAATAATTTGCACATCACCTAGTGCACCTAAAGTAGCAATACTTAGCGCTTGCGTTTGCCCACGTGTGAATAAACCAGAACCATGCGTACGAGGTAGAACGCCTGTTTCAGATGATAATGGACGAATTTCATCTAACTTACGACCATCTGGACGAATCTTATCTTCCGTAATTAATCGACGAACTTCTTCTTTAACCATTTTATCCAAGATTTCACGAACTTGTTTCAATGTAGCATCGTCTACTTCTTTTTCTACATAAGTAGCCATGACTTCATCTTTAACTTCGCGAATCGCTTCTTCACGAGCATGTTTTTCATGAACTTGAATAGCCGAATTTAATTTCGTTTCACAAGTCGCTTTGATTTCAGCCGAAAGTTCAGCATCTAATTCGTATAATTTAATATCTAATTTCTCTTTTCCAAATGCTGCTGCAATTTCTTCTTGGAATTCGATTAATTTAATTATTTCTTGATGGCCAAACATAATCGCTTCTAACATAATTTCTTCAGGAACTTCAAGAGCACCAGCTTCTACCATGTTAATCGCATCTTTTGTACCAGCAACAATTAAATCAATTGTGCTTTCTTGTAATTGTGCGTCGGTCGGGTTAATAATAAATTGATCATTTATTAAACCTACTTGCACGCCTGCAATCGGTCCACCAAAAGGAATATCAGAGACCATTAATGCTAATGAAGAACCAAACATTGCTGCCATTTCTGTTGTACAATCACGATCTACGGACATAACGATCGAGATTACTTGTACTTCATTACGGAAACCGTCTGGGAATAACGGACGAATTGGTCGGTCAATTAAACGACTCGTTAAAATCGCGTTTTCCGAAGGACGACCTTCACGTTTAATAAAGCCACCAGGAATTTTACCTGCTGCATATAAACGTTCTTCATAGTTCACTGTTAACGGAAAGAAGTCTAGTGGTTTTGGATTTTTAGATGCTGTCGCTGTTGAAAGAACAGTCGAATCCCCGTAACGGACCATAACGGCACCGTTTGCTTGTTTAGCGTACTTGCCTATTTCCACTTGCAAGGGACGACCTGCCCATTCGAAATTGTACGTTTGTTTTTCGTTCATTGGATGAACTCCTCTCCTACTGAAAATCCTGTATCGCAAAGTTGTATGTATCATTAGTAGTGTATCAAAAAAGCGTAATCGATGCGAAAATATTTTCATTTCCGTCACAGTATACGCATTATATAAAATTTATATAAGAACATAAAGAAAAAGCGGGAAAACTCCCGCTTTTTCTAAAATGTATCTTATCGACGTAAACCAAGTTTAGCGATCAAGTCACGGTAACGTGATACTTCGTTTTCACGTAAGTATTTTAACAAGTTACGACGACGACCTACCATTTTGAATAGACCACGACGTGAGTGATGATCTTTCTTGTGTGTACGTAAGTGTTCATTCAAGCTGTTAATCTCTTCTGTTAAGACCGCGATTTGAATGTCTGCAGAACCAGTGTCGCTTTCGTGAGTACGGTACTCAGCGATTAATTCGTTTTTACGTTCTTGTGTAATTGCCATCCGGTTCACCTCCAATACTCTATTAATATCCCCAATTACTGAGCAAGCGGTGGTGAATCGCACTGCCAAGCAACAGTTAAGTACACGACTGTGCACCTTAAAATAGTAGCATATTCAGAAAGGATAAGCAACCATTACCGAAAGTTTTTCAAAGTCTCAATGGAAGACTGTTTATCTTTTTCAATTTGTTTTTTTAATGCATGAATACCATCGAATTTTTGCTCATCTCGTATTCGCTTAAACCAATCGACGAACACTTCTTCCCCATAAATGTTTTTATCGAAATCGAAAAGATGAACCTCAATGGTCAACTTCTTGTGTTCTGGATTATTAAAAGTAGGTTTAAAACCAACGTTACAAACTCCCTCAATCCATTCATTTTGCACAAGCATTTTAACCGCGTATACGCCGTTCGCCGGAATGAAAGAGCCCTCTTGTGCTTGAATATTGGCCGTAGGGAATCCGATTTGTCTTCCTCTCTTATCACCATGGACAACAACACCAGGAATTTGATAGGGCCTACCAAGCAATGCTCGAGCTTTGTCCATATTTCCTGATTTCAATTCTTGACGAATTCTCGTAGAACTAATTTTTTCTGTTTCATCTGTCTTTTTCTGAACCACATTGACTTCATAGCGACCTTCAGACAATTCCTGCATTGTATCCATTGAACCTTGTCCAAATGACCCAAATGAGAAATCGAAGCCGGCAGTTACATGTTTAACATTTAAATCTACAATGAACTTTTCGATGAATTCTTGTGGGCTTAATTTCGCAAAGTCTGAAGTAAACCTCACAACAAATACAATATCGACTTCCATAGACTCAAGTAAACGTAATTTTTGTTCCATTGGAGTGATATAGAAAACCTGCTCATTGCGTTTACCTAAAACGATTGAAGGGTGAGGATCAAATGTCATAACCGCTAATTTAATCCCTTTTTCTTTTGCTACATCTTTCGCTTTTGAGATAACGGATTGATGACCTAAATGAATTCCATCAAAAAAACCAATCGCTAAAGAAAGATCTCCATCTGTATTTATATTTGCAATATGATGTGGATAGGATAAATGAATGGTTTTCACAATAAATTCTCCTCAACTTCCCAAGAAAACATTTTTTCTGGTTTCATCTTTCCCTCTTTGGTTGGATGATTAATATAAACAGCTACTGCTTGTCCTTCATAAGTAAAAACTAAGCGATCATGTTCTTTTAATAGTTCAACTTGATCTAACACTTG
This sequence comes from Paenisporosarcina quisquiliarum, assembly GCF_043641925.1. Taxonomy (GTDB): domain Bacteria; phylum Bacillota; class Bacilli; order Bacillales_A; family Planococcaceae; genus Paenisporosarcina; species Paenisporosarcina quisquiliarum_A. The sequence goes on along the minus strand of NZ_JBHZRU010000001.1, from coordinate 210,034 downwards.
ACCATTTTTAATGGACTTCACAAATTCTTTAGGCACTTCAAATGACACCATGTTTTCTAAAGCATAATCTAACGGCAGAAGAAAATCTCCGAGTGTGCCATCATCCACCTTGTCTTGAACCATTTGCAGAGTTATACATTGCTCTTCTTTAAATGACCCTGAAGCGGTACGAACTAATTTAGACATATGAGCAGGATAACCCAATTTCTCTCCAATTTGAACGGCTAATGTGCGAATATAAGTACCCTTACTGCATGACACACGAATTGGAAATGATATCTGCTCGCCCGTAAATGATGGTTCATCGCTAAGTAATTCCAACTCATAAATGGTTACTTCTCTAGATGGCCGATCAATAACTAGTCCTTGTCTTGCGTACTCATATAACTTTTTCCCATTTACTTTAACCGCAGAATACATGGGTGGTGTTTGAGTAATTACACCTGTCAAAGAAGTTAAGACCTGTTGTAATTGTTGTTTTGAAATGGTCTTGATCTCTAAGTTGGAATCTACCGTTTCACCGTCTGCATCTTCAGTCGTGGTGGAAAATCCTATTGTTACTTCAGCAATGTATTCCTTGCCAGCGTTCGATAAATATTCAGCTACTTTAGTGGATTCACCTAAGCAAATAGGTAAGACACCTTCAACATTAGGGTCGAGGGTTCCTGTATGACCGATTCGTTTCATCTTTAGAATTTTACGCAGTTTAAAGACACAGTCATGTGAAGTCATTCCTTTTTCTTTCCATAGGGGAAGAATGCCATTGTGCATTCGTTCCATCTCCTTTAGCTAATTAAATTTTATGTATGGAATTGAGAAAAAGCCTGCTTATAAAAAGCAGACTTCTTCTCTGTTATTCGATATCTTCAGTTTTTTCGTTGTCTTCAGTCTTAATTTGCTTAAGCAATGTATCGATTTTACTACCGTATTCTGCAGAAACATCAAATGCAAACATAAGTTCCGGCGTCTTACGTAATCGAATACGTTGACCGATTTCAGTACGAATAAACCCTTTAGCTTGTTCTAGACCTTTTAATGTGTCTGAACGCTTTCTGTTATTCCCTAAAACAGTGATATAAACGGTTGCTTGTTGTAAATCGCCTGTTACTTCTACATCGGTAACGGTAACAAACCCAATGCGAGGGTCTTTTAATTTACGAGCAATAATCTCGCCTAATTCTTTTTTCATTTGTTCTGCTACTCGAGTTGAGCGATTCGCCATATTGGCTTCACCTCTGTTCTATCTATAAATGTTCACGGATCGTTTCCGTTCTTTCCCACTCTGGATTTGATTCTAAAAAGTTGATGGCGTGAGTGAGTTCACGATCGCTTGCATCACTAGAAGAAGCAACACAAACAATCGCTATTTTCGTTCTTTGCCAAACATCTTGATGATCTATTTCAGAAATAGAAACATTAAACTTTTGCTTCGTTCGAGTCAGCATTCGCTGTAAAACAGCTCTCTTCTCTTTTAACGAATGGGACGTAGGAATGATGAACTCACATTCCGCGTATGAAATCATTTGCGTTTAATCTCTTCCATAACGAACGATTCAATGATGTCGCCTTCTTTAACATCATGATAGTTTTTCACAGTAATACCACATTCATACCCTTTAGCTACTTCTTTTGCATCATCTTTAAAACGTTTAAGTGAATCTAAAACGCCTTCAAAGACAACGATGCTATCACGAATAACGCGGATTCCGCTATCGCGAGCAATTTTACCCTCGATCACATAACTTCCTGCAATTGTACCGATTTTCGATACTTTGAATGTTTCTCGAACTTCAGCTTGACCAATGATTTTCTCTTGGAACTCAGGATCTAATAGACCAGTCATAGCTGCTTCGATTTCTTCAATTACTTTATAAATAACACGATGTAAACGAATATCTACACCTTCAGCTTCTGCAGCACGTTTTGCATTAATATCAGGTCGAACGTTAAACCCAATAACGATAGCATTTGAAGCAGCAGCAAGTGAAATGTCAGATTCAGTGATTGCACCAGCACCGGTGTGGATAATTCGAACATTAACACCTTCAACTTCTATCTTCATCAATGACGCAGCCATTGCTTCAACAGAACCTTGCACATCTGCTTTCACAATAAGGTTAAGCTCTTTCATCTCGCCTTGTTTCATTTGGTCAAACAAGTTATCTAATGTTACACGTGTTTTCTCTGAACGTTGTTCTTGAACCATAGTTGTTGCACGAGATTCACCAACTTGACGAGCTGTTTTTTCATCTTCAAAGACAACAAAACGATCGCCAGCTTGTGGAACTTCACTTAATCCAGTAATTTCAACTGGCATACTTGGACCCGCTTCTTTGACGCGACGACCTAAATCGTTTACCATCGCACGAACTCGACCAAATGTATGACCAACAACAATTGGATCTCCAACTTTTAATGTTCCGTCTTGAACTAGTAGAGTTGCTACCGATCCACGACCTTTATCTAATTGAGCTTCAATTACTGTACCAATAGCACGACGTTTAGGGTCAGCTTTTAATTCAGCAACTTCAGAAACTAATAAAATCATTTCTAACAGATTATCAATACCTTCTCCAGTTAAAGCTGAAATCGGAGCAAAAATCGTTTCTCCACCCCAAGCTTCAGATACTAACCCATGTTCTGTTAGCTCTTGCATTACACGGTCAGGGTTTGCTGCAGGTTTATCCATTTTATTAACAGCTACGATAATTGGAACTTCAGCTGCTTTAGCATGGTTAATTGCTTCAATTGTTTGAGGCATTACACCATCATCTGCTGCAACTACTAAAATTGTGATATCCGTAACCTTCGCACCACGAGCACGCATTGTTGTGAACGCCGCATGTCCAGGAGTATCTAAGAAGGTAATTTTCTTACCGCTCTCAACAACTTGGTATGCCCCAATATGTTGAGTAATACCGCCAGCTTCGCCAGCTGTAACTTTTGTTTTTCGGATTGAATCAAGTAAAGTTGTTTTACCATGGTCAACGTGACCCATGATCGTTACAACTGGTGGACGTTCTTTTTGTACGCCAGCAACTTCTGTTTCATCTTCAAAATAAACTTCTAAATCAGTAATATCTACTCGGATTTCTTCTTCTACTTCAACACCATAGTCTGCACAAATTAGTTCAATTGCATCTTTGTCCAGTTCTTGGTTGATAGTAGCCATTACACCAAGTAAGAATAATTTTTTAATGATTTCTGACGGTTCACGGCCTAACTTTTTCGCAAGTTCTGCAACTGATAATGATTCATAAAAAGTGATTTTTTCTGGTAATTCTTTTTCTTTTCTTGGTACTGGTGGAGCTACCGGTTGGCGATTTTGCTTGCCTTTACGACCAGCGCGATTTCCTGTACCAGGACGATGATTACCACCGCCACCTTGACGACCTCTATATGCACCAGCTGGAGCTTTGTTTTGACCGAAAACTTTTTGCTCCTTCGCTTGTGTACCTTGTTCTTGTTTACGACTATCTGTTGAATTAGTCGTTTGAGATTTTTGTTTATCACGAGCAGTTCCTTGAGTAGCTACACCTCTAGCTTGACCATTAGATGGCTTCGCTGGAGTAGTAGTTTGTGGACGAGCATTTTGTCCTTGTGGACGATTTCCTTGAGGGCGAGTGTTTTGCCCTTGTGGTCGATCTCCTTGAGGACGTGTGTTTTGTCCTTGTGGACGATTTCCTTGAGGACGAGTATTTTGTCCTTGTGCACGATCTCCTTGGGGACGAGTGTTTTGTCCTTGTGGACGATCTCCTTGCGGACGAGTGTTTTGTCCTTGTGGGCGATCTCCTTGAGGACGACTGTTTTGTCCTTGTGGGCGATCTCCTTGAGGACGACTGTTTTGTCCTTGTGGGCGATCAGTTGATGTCGTTTGTTTTGGTGCTGTTGAAGATTTTTTATAAACTGAATCTAATTTAGATACAGCATCGCCTTCTAATGTCGACATATGATTCGTCACTTGAACATTTAATTTACCTAATTCTTCGATAACTTCTTTGCTGGTCTTATTAATCTGTTTCGCATATTCATGAACTCTTAATTTGCTCATTAGGTCACCCCCGGTTTATTTCGTTGAGAAGGCCGGACAGTTTTTTCGCGAAACCGGCATCTGTAATGGCGAGTACCACGCGGGCCTCTTTTCCTGTAGCATGTCCGAGATCATATCGATCACCGAATTCATGCAACTCAACGTTGTAAGACGTACATTTATCCTTTAACTTTTTGCTCGTATTAGCAGAAGCATCCGTAGAAATAATAACTAGTTTTGCTCTATTGCCACGAACATCTTTTACCACTAATTCTTCACCAGTAGTAATTTTTCGTGCTCGAGTAGCCAATCCTAATAGTTGTAAAATTGCTTGTTCCGGATTCATAAAGTGCCTTCTTTTGAAACAATGGTCATTAATTCTTCGTATATTGTTTCCGGTACGGCTACTTCTAATTGACTTTCCAAAACTTTGCGTTTTTTAGCAACTTCAACAGCTTTCACTGATTTTGAAACATATGCACCGCGTCCAGACTTTTTACCAGTTGTATCAACTGACACTTCGCCTTCTTTGGAACGAACAATACGAATCATTTCTTTTTTAGGAAACATTTCGTTTGTAGCTACACATTTACGCAGTGGAATTTTCTTTTGATTCGACATCAGAATTCACCCTCTTCGCTTATTCTTCATCGTCTTTATATAAGTCAATTGAATCATTGTCTTCATACTCATCTTCTTCGTACTCATCATCATATTGAGCATTAGCAGGTGGATATAATCCTAATTCACGTGCATCCGTTTCGCTCTTAATGTCAATTTTCCAACCAGTTAATTTAGCAGCTAGACGAGCATTTTGACCTCTTTTACCAATTGCTAAAGACAATTGATAGTCGGGAACAACGACAGTCGTTGATTTTTCTTCTTCATTTACTTGAACATCAAGAACCTTAGAAGGACTTAAAGCATTTGCAACAAAGATTACAGGATCTTCAGACCACTCAACAATATCAATCTTCTCACCATTTAATTCATTAACAATCGTTTGAACACGAGAGCCTTTTGAACCAACACATGATCCTACTGGATCTACTTCTTCGTTATGAGCAACAACTGAAATTTTAGAACGGTCGCCTGCTTCACGAGCGATTGACTTAATCTCAACAATTCCATCAAAGATTTCTGGAACTTCCATCTCAAAAAGTCTACGAAGTAAACCTGGATGTGTTCTCGAAACGAATACTTGAGGTCCACGAGTTGTACGTTCAACTTTTGTGATGAACACTTTAATACGATCATGTGGATGATACACTTCATTTTGAATTTGCTCATTTACTGGTAAAACAGCTTCAACTTTTCCAAGACCTACATAAATATTACGAGCGTCTAATCGTTCAACAATTCCGTTTACGATATCCTCTTCGCGATCTACATATTCTTCATAAATAAGTCCACGCTCAGCTTCACGTACACGTTGTGTAACAACTTGCTTTGCAGTTTGAGCAGCAATTCGACCAAAGTTACGTGGTGTTACTTCCTCTTCCACGATGTCACCAAGTTCAAATGCTGGGTTAACAACTTTTGCATCTTCTAATGATATATGAAGGCGCTCATCTAATACTTCTTCCATAACGTCTTTGCGAGAATAAACACGCATTGAACCATTATCTAAATTTAAATCTACACGTACGTTTTGTGCTTGATTGAAATTGCGTTTATAAGCCGTTACTAAGGCCGCTTCAATCGCTTCAACCAAAACATCACGAGAAATGCCTTTTTGTTTTTCTAATGCGACTAACGCATCTAGCAATTCACTACTCATTTTCTTCACTCCTAAATTCACATTATGCTTAGAAATTAATTGCTAATCGCGCAAATGCAATTTTCTCTTTTGTCAATTTAACTTTAATTTTTCTAGTCTTTACACGCACTTCAATTTCAAGTTCTTCTGGAGTATTTGAAAGTAAAGTTCCTTCAAATTCCTTTTCATTCAACTCTTTAACTGCTGCGTATGTTTTTACATGGATATACTTCCCGACTGCTTTTTCATAGTCACTTTCTTTTTTAAGCGGTCGTTCTGCACCAGGTGAAGAAACTTCTAAGAAATAATTTTGTTCAATCGGATCTTGTTCATCTAAAACACCACTTACACGTTCACTAACTAGTGCACATTGTTCGATATCGATTCCACCTTGAGGTGTATCTACATAAATACGTAAAAACCAATCTCGGCCTTCTTTTACAAATTCCAAATCAATTAATTCAAGGTTTAATTCTTCAACAATGGGCTTCACAAGCGTTTCTACTTCGTTTAATATTTTGCTCATACATGCCTCCTGCTAGATATTGTTTACGACATAACAAACAGAAAAGAGCGGGAAATCCCACTCTTTTGTCGCGTACCTATCAACAAATGTTACTCAAATTATACCATAACCATGCACTGTGTGCAAATCAGGCTCAGAATAGAGACAACTGATTTGCATCAGGCATACCTTCTAAACAACCAAGTGTATCCATGTACTCAATCAATGTTTTGGAGACACGTCCACGTTGTTGTAAATCCTCTTTAGAAAGAAACTCTCCATTTTTCCGTGCTTCCACAATCGCTTTAGCTACGTTTGTTCCTAGACCTGGTATCGCATTAAATGGTGGGATTAACCCTTTCCCATCAATGATAAATTCAGAAGCACTTGAACGGTACAAATCCACTTTCTTAAAGTGGTAACCACGTTCACACATTTCAAGAGCAATCTCTAGGACTGTCATTAAGCTTTTCTCTTTCGGTGCAGCATCCAAGCCTTTAGCATTTATTTCATCTAACTTCGCTTTAATTGATGCAGAACCCTTCGTCATTACGTGCAAGTCAAAGTCTGCTGCGCGAACGGTGAAATAAGCCGTGTAATAAAGAATTGGGAAATGAACTTTAAAGTAAGCAATACGAACGGCCATCAATACATATGCAGCCGCATGGGCTTTCGGGAACATGTATTTGATTTTTTTACAAGAGTCAATGTACCACTCCGGTACGCCATTTGAACGCATATCACTTTCGAATTCAGGTGTAAGTCCTTTACCTTTACGCACCGATTCCATAATTTTAAATGCCAACGACGGTTCTAATCCTTGATAGATTAAATAAACCATAATATCATCACGACATCCAATAACATCAGATAATTGACATGTACCGTTTTGAATCAACTCTTGTGCATTCCCTAGCCAAACGTCTGTCCCATGGGATAATCCTGAAATTTGAACAAGTTCAGAAAAAGTAGAAGGCTTTGTTTCTTCAAGCATTTGACGCACAAATCGCGTTCCAAACTCAGGAATACCAAGCGTTCCTGTCTTACACCCTATTTGTTCTTCTGTAACACCTAAAGACGATGTACCACTGAAAATCTTCATCACTTCAGGATCATCCGTCGGAATGGTTTTAGGATCTATTCCTGATAAATCCTGTAGCATACGAATAGCAGTAGGATCATCGTGTCCTAGAATATCAAGTTTCAACAAATTATCATGTATAGAATGGAAGTCAAAATGAGTTGTTTTCCATTCGGAATCTTGAGCGTCTGCTGGGAACTGAATTGGTGAAAAGTCAAAGATGTCCATATAATCAGGCACAACGATTATGCCCCCTGGATGTTGTCCGGTTGACCGTTTAACTCCAGTACATCCTAAAACCAATCGATCAATTTCAGCACCACGAATTGTTAAGTTATGATCATTTGCATATCCTCTAACGTATCCATAAGCTGTTTTTTCTGCAACTGTACCAATTGTTCCCGCCCGATACACATTATCTTCTCCAAAGAGAACTTTTGTGTAATTATGGGCAACAGACTGGTATTCCCCACTAAAGTTAAGGTCAATATCTGGCACCTTATCCCCCTTGAAACCTAGGAAAGTTTCGAACGGGATATCTTGCCCATCTTTGCGGTATGGAATTTCACAGACAGGACAGTCTTTATTCGGCAAGTCAAAACCAGAGCTTACGGAACCATCATCGAAAAACTCTGCCTGTTTGCACGTTGGACAAACATAATGTGGAGGAAGCGGATTTACTTCCGTAATTTCCATCAATGTTGCGACCAATGATGAACCTACTGAACCACGTGAACCTACTAGGTATCCGTCATCCAATGATTTTTTTACAAGCTTATGCGAAATTAAATAAATAACCGCAAATCCATGTCCAATAATCGACGTGAGTTCTTTTTCAATTCGAGCTTCAACAATTTCAGGTAAGTTTTCACCATAAATTTGTTTTGCCATTGAATAACTAAGTTCACGAACTTCTTCATCTGAGCCTTCAATTTTCGGTGTATACAAATCATCTTTGATCGGCTTGATGTCTTCAATCATATTTGCAATTTTATTTGAGTTCTCTACAACTAATTGTTTAGCTGTTTCTTCACCTAAGAAAGCAAATGAATCTAACATTTCATTCGTGGTTCTAAAGTGTACTTTCGGTAATTTAGCTCGATTTAATGGGTTTGCTCCACCTTGACCGCCAATTAATATCTGTCTAAATATCGCATCATTTTCATCAACATAATGTACATTCCCTGTCGCTACTACTGGAATTGAAAGTTTCTTACCAAGCTTCACCATCTTACGAATGATATCTTCAAGATTCCATTCATCTCTCACAAGCTCTAATTCAATTAAATGAGAATAAGCTTCTTTTGGAAAAATCTCTAAATAATCATAGAACTTTGCAATATCTTCAACTTCTTCAGGAGATTTTTGCATTAACCCTTCAAAAACTTCTCCTTTGTCACATCCCGAACCAATAATTAATCCTTTACGATGCTTTACTAGAACGGACTTTGGAATACGAGGAACTCGGAAAAACGAATTCATATGTGAAGTTGACACCAATTTAAATAAATTCTTCAATCCAACTTCATCAGTTGCCAATAAGGTACAATGCGAGGGTCTCGCCCTTTTATATGACTCGCCATTTCCTGTTTGGTGATTAAATTCATCGTGGTAGTGAATACCTTTTTCTTCTGCTTCTTTTAACAAGATAAGCAGTAAATACCCTGTGGCCTCAGTATCATAAATCGCTCTATGATGTTGCGTTAAATCGATATTGAATTTCTTTGCCAATGAATTTAATCGGTGATTTTTCAGTTCAGGATGTAAAAATCTCGCTAATTCTAATGTATCTATGACAGGGTGGATGGTCTCTTGCAAGCCACATTTTTTATACCCAACATATAAAAAGCCCATATCAAAAGAAGCGTTATGTGCGACTAAAATGCTATCGCCAATCCAATCATGAAAATCTTTAATGACCGTTTCAATTTCTGGTGCATCGGTAACCATATCATCAGTAATACCAGTTAAATTAATTGTGGTTGCAGACAGTGGGTGATGTGGATTCGCAAAGCTTTCAAACTTGTCGATTACATTGCCATCTTTAATCTTAACTGCTGCTAATTCTATAATAGAATCATAGACGGCTGAAAGACCCGTTGTTTCAACATCAAAGACCACGTAAGTAGCATCAGATAATTTTCTGTGCTCTTCTTCGTATGCGATGGGAACCCCATCATTAACTAAGTAAGCTTCTAACCCATAAATAATTTTAATGCCATGTTTTTTACCCGCTGCGTAAGCATCTGGGAATGATTGCACCACTGCATGATCAGTGATGGCAACTGCTGGGTGCCCCCATTTCGCTGCTTGGCCAACAAGTGCATCAACAGAGGATACAGCATCCATTTGACTCATCGGCGTATGCAAATGAAGTTCTACTCTTTTTTCATCCGCTGGCGCTGTATCTTTACGAACGTCTACTCGGATTTCCATCATATCTTGAGCCATCACAATTAGATCGCGAACGAATGTATCGTTTTGTACAGACCCTCGCACTTTCAACCAAGTCCCTTTTTTCAACAATGTCATTAATTCCGCATCTTCTTTATCACGGGAAAACATTTTAACTAAAATTGAGTCTGTATAATCGGTCATCTTAACGGTTAATAACGAACGACCGCTTCGTAACTCTTTCACTTCAACATCGAACACAAATCCTTCTATCGTAATCCTGCGTTCTTCATCTTGAATTTGTTTAATTTCCATTATTGGTTCATCCGGCTTTATATTTACACCTAATTGGAATGGACCATTATGGGAAGGACCAGAAGTTGAACGGTCTTTATCACGTTTTTGCATATCGGCAAGCGCTTTTTTACCTAGTTCTTCTTCTTCGATTTTACGTTGTTCCAAAAATGCTTGATGCGCTTCTGCTTGTTCCGCAGCCTCTTCCACCATTTTAAAATCTACAGGCATCAATGGAAATCCATAGGATGTATATACAGCTGAAATTTTCTCAGCATATTTCGCCTTTAATGTTCGATGCTCAATTTCTAATGCACAGGTGAATAAAACAGTTTGTCCATTAAAAGCTGGTTGTTGACCAATTAAACGATTTCTAAGAGGTGGAGACATATCATCTATTTCCTCTAAAATAACGGGCCAATAAGAACAAATTAGATCATGGCTTACTTCTTTATTTTCACAAGCAAGTATTAATTTCACATCTGCTATGCCTGCAAATTTTTCACGTAGTCTCGTTTGAAGAAGTAAGAATAATTCAAAAGGTAGTACCTGTTCTACTTGAATCATAAATTTCCAAACTCGCTCTTTTTTATGTACCGTCATTCTCGATAATGAGGCTGATTCAAAAAATGGCATGTATTGATCGTCTGTTAATTGCAATTGCAGTAGTAAATGTTGTAAACGTCTTTTGGCTTCAAGTATTTCAGTCACCAATGGACCTCCTCTCGTTACTGAATAAGAAAGGAAGACCTGAGAACTCGGTCTTCCTACTTCTTTGCCATGTGTTTAACACAAAGTATTTTTACGAATCACTGATTGAATGTACGGAAAAATGTTTGTAAATGGTCTAATACTTCTTCTCTGCTCCACTCAAATGATTCACCAGAATGACGAATTTTCACTTCAACAATGCCTTCTGATGCTTTTTTTCCAACTGTTATTCGAATTGGAAGTCCGATCAAATCTGCATCCGCAAACTTAACTCCCGCACGCTCAGCACGGTCATCATATAACACATCATAACGATATGATTTAAGAAGCTTGTATAAATCATCTGCTAAAGCCACTTGTGTTTCTTCTTTCGTATTTACAGGTACTAAGTGAACGTCATATGGAGAAACAGCACCAGGCCAAGTAAATCCTTTTTCATCTTGGTATTGTTCGGCTACAGCTGCCATGACTCTAGAAACGCCGATTCCATAACAACCCATAATATAAGGTTGACTACGACCATTGTCATCTAAGAAAGTACCATTCATTGGTTCAGAGTAAGTCGTTCCCAATTTAAATACATGTCCTACTTCAATGCCTTTAGCAAAGACAATTGTTCCTTTGCCATCAGGTGATGGGTCGCCTTCTATAATGAAACGAAGATCTTCATACTGGTCTACTGCGAAATCTCTTTCTGGGTTCACATTAGTTAGATGAACAGAAGCCTCATTCGCCCCACAAACCCCGTTTCGAATAGAAGCAACTGCGTGATCTGCTAAAACTTTTATACCAACCGGAAGTTTAACAGGACCAAGGGATCCCACTTCACATTGCATTAATTGTTTTGTTTCTTCTTCGCTAGCCAATTCAATTGTTTTTACTTGTAAGGCATTTTTCACCTTAATGTCATTAATTTCATGGTCGCCACGCGCTAAAACGATAACGAATTCTTCATCAGCTTTAAATACTAATGTTTTGATACATTGTTGTGGACTCACATTCAAGAAACTTGAAACTTGCTCAATTGTTTTTTGATCTGGCGTGTTCACTTTTTCCATTTCAAGTAACTCTTCAGTTGATACGTCGTACTTCATATTCACTTCGGCCATTTCAATATTTGCAGCAAAATCAGATGAGTCTGAATAAGCAATTGTATCTTCGCCAATTTCCGAAAGTACCATGAATTCATGTGTGTCTTTTCCGCCAATAGCACCTGAGTCTGCAATTACTGCTCTGAAATTAAGTCCTAAACGTGTAAAGATTCGTGAATAAGCTTGAACCATATCTTCATAAGTCTGATCTAAACTTTCACGTGTTGCATGAAACGAATAAGCATCCTTCATTAGGAATTCTCGGCCGCGCAACAAACCGAAACGGGGACGTTTTTCATCTCTGAATTTCGATTGAATTTGATAAAGCGTTAAAGGTAATTTTTTATAAGATTTTATTTCATCACGCAAAAGTGACGTAATCACTTCTTCATGTGTTGCACCAAGCGCAAATTCACGATTATGTCTGTCTTTTAAGCGCATCAACTCTGGTCCATATGAATACCAACGACCTGTTTCTTGCCATAGTTCAGCTTGTTGCATAGCAGGCATTAGCACTTCAACGCTATTAATAGCATCCATTTCTTCGCGAACGATTTGTTCTACCTTTTGTAGAACTCGTTTACCAAGCGGTAAGAATGAATAAATTCCACTTGTGTTTTGACGAATGAATCCTGATCTTAATAACATTTGATGTGACTTAACATCTGCATCTGCTGGCGTTTCTCGTAGTGTTGGTATAAAAGTTTGACTCTGTTTCATAAATAAATAAGCTCCTCAAACGAATACGTATTTTAGTGATTTTTGAATTCTTTAGTAAGAAACACTGCGTTAGTGAAATGTCTTCGAGACCACTAGCTATTAAGCTTAGGTGAGATCTCTTTATGTGAATATCTTCATTGACAATGAATTAAGTATTAATTAAAAGAAAAATCGTTGAATATCGTTCCATGTTACAACAACCATAAGAACCATCAGCAACATAATTCCAACGAAATGAACCATGCCTTCTTTTTGTCGGTCAATCGGTTTTCCACGAATTGCTTCGAACAAGAAGAATAGTAAGCGGCCACCATCTAAAGCAGGTAGTGGGAGTAAATTCATAATCCCCAAATTAATACTTAAAATTGCTGCCCAATTCATTAAATTGAACACCCCGTATTGCGCAACTTCTTCAGTAGCTTTATAAATCCCTACTGGACCAGACAATGCATCGATTGTAAACTGACCTGTTACAAGCATACCGAGTAGTTCAAAGATTTTAAGAATCCATGTATATGTTTGTTCTGCGCCATAAGCAACTGCTTTAAGCGGATTTTTTTCAACTGGACTTTCATATAACACACCAATTTGACCAAAAGTTTGTCCTTTTTGTTCAATTGTTTTTGGCGTAATGTTCGATTGTAAGGTTTCTCCATCACGGACATATTCAAAATTCAGCTCTTTGCCGGGACTTTCTTGAATCTTTCCAGCTAATTGTTGCCATGAATCAATTGCTTGACCGTTAATTTTAGTTATTAAATCTCCTTCTTGAATGCCTGCTTCAATTGCGGGGCCGTTATCTTGAACACCAGAAATCACTGGTTCGTAAGTAGGAACACCTTGAAGCAATCCAATCGCTAAGAAAATGAAAAAGGCCAAAATGAAATTAAATAAAGGTCCTGCAAAGATAGCCATCGCTCGTTTCCCAATCGATTTCGAACCGAATTGACGATCGTAAGGAGCAATAAGTGTATCCTTGCCATTTTCAGAGATGACAGCATTCCGAGAAACTGTATAACGTACTAAACGTTCTTCTTCATCATAGCCTTCTATCCACAAACCTTTTTCTAAATCTGAACGTTCAACTTCTAGAAAAAGCATGTCTGGCAAAAGTTTATTTTGATTTAAAACAATTTTTGTGACTTCTTCATTTCGATTTAGAAGTAATCCGACACGAAAACCTGGTTGTAATTCAACCGAGTCCATGTCTTCACCAGCCATACGCACATATCCACCTAAAGGTAATAAACGGATGGTATATAAAGTTTCACCTTTCGTAAATCCTAAAATTTTCGGACCAAAACCAATGGCAAATTCTCTTACCATAATCCCTGCTCTTTTGGCGAAAATAAAATGTCCTAATTCATGAAAGAAAACAAGTGATCCAAAAATTAATATAAACGCAATGGTTGATTCCATGGTATCCCACCTTTATCTAGCTTTTCAGTTCACTCAAAGCTTTAATTATTTTACCATGTTTTGAATGGCTTTTCTTGTTTCAGCGTCTACATGAAGGATTGTCTCCAAATCAGGTTTTGAAACAATTTGATGTTCGTCCATGATTCTTTCAATCAACTCTTCAATTTCCAGGAATGAAATACGTTCTTCCAGGAATAAGGCTACTGCCGCTTCATTTGCAGCATTTAGTACAGTTGTCATTGTCCCACCAGCTCGTCCTGCATCATAGGCTAACTTCAAAGCATGGAATCGTTTCATATTCATTTCTTCAAAATGAAGTTTTCCTATTTCGACTAAGTTTAACCGTTTTGCATTCTTTCTAGGCAAACGATTCGGATACGATAATGCATATTGAATAGGTACCCTCATATCAGGTGTACCTAATTGGGCCATTATGCTTGTATCTTTGAATTCCACCATTGAATGAATGATACTTTCCCTATGTAATACAACTTCAATATCATCATAAGGGATATTAAATAACACATGAGCTTCGATGACTTCTAAACCTTTGTTCATCATCGTAGCTGAATCGATTGTAATCTTGGCGCCCATCGACCAATTCGGATGATTTAAAGCATCTTTAATGGTTACATCGGCTAATTCTTCTCTCGTCTTATCACGGAAGCTGCCTCCAGATGCTGTTAAAATCAGTTTACTGATCTCACTGCGGTTTTCCCCATTCATTGATTGAAACAGTGCTGAGTGCTCACTATCCACAGGTAATATAGAAGTCTGGTATTTTTCAGCGGCAGCCATAACGAGATGTCCTGCTGTTACGAGTGTTTCTTTATTGGCCAAAGCGATGGTCTTCTGTTGTTTAATAGCTTCTAATGTTGATTCTAAACCTACGCTTCCTAAAACCGCATTCACAAGTACACTCGTATCAGGGTGGGTTGCGACCTCAACTAACCCCTTCGAGCCATATGTGAATTGAATTTTAGGGAATTCTTGTTGAAGCACTCGAGAGTCTGCTTCTTCTTGTACAGACACTAGTGAAGGCTTGAAATCACGAAGAATCTCGCGTGCTTTGTCCAAGTTACGACCTACAGAAAAGGCAACTAAATTAAATTCTTCTGGATGTTCTTTTATAATATCAAGCGTTTGTATTCCAATTGATCCTGTAGCGCCTAATAAACTTATATGCTTCGTCATGCAATTCAATCCCCTTTATCCAACAAAATGCAAGAAATGTAATAATGGTAGCACGAACAATAAACTATCGAATCGGTCTAATATTCCTCCGTGCCCAGGTAAAATATCACCTGAATCCTTTACTTGGTATTGTCGCTTTAAAGCAGATTCAACTAAATCACCGATTTGCCCGAAAATAGAAGCAATGATTGTAACAAGGATTAAAGCAATGATTGAAATTGGGAAAGGAGAGATGAACTGAAAAATGAGCGCAAAAACAATGGCCGTTATAATCCCGCCAACAAAACCTTCAATGGTTTTGTTCGGTGAAATATCAGGCCATAATTTGTTCTTACCAAATTTTTTGCCAATGAAATAGGCGCCCGAGTCCGTTGTCCACACAATTCCTAATGCAAAAATGACATATTCAATACCAGCCATTCTCGTTTCAACAAAATAGAAAAATCCGATTCCAATATATAGAGCACCTAAAATCGAAAAGGCTGCATCATCAAAATTAAAACGATTTTTTACTACAACAATATAAGTAAGTAAAATTAATATGGTTATAAGTGCTAAATCTATTTTTGTGTAGCTAGTTAAATCCATTAATTGATTTGCCCATTTGGTAGGTAATAAAAATACAAACAAAGCAAACAATGATATTAATCCTGGAACAGAAAAAAGGGATAGTCCCTTCATCTTCAAAATTTCATATAAAGCTACAGTTGCCATCGCATACACCAATATAGTGAATGGTAGACCTCCTAAAATGACAATCGGTATAAAAAATGCAGCAGCTATCACAGCTGTGAGTATGCGTTGTTTCAAGTGCTTTACTCCCCTTTCAATCCTCCGTAACGTCTATTCCTTTTCTGATAGCTCTCCACTGCATCAAGTAAACAACTTTCATCAAAATCAGGCCATAACGTATCAGTAAACCAAAATTCTGTATAAGCTAATTGCCAAAGCATGAAATTACTAAGACGGACTTCCCCACTTGTACGAATTAATAGGTCCGGTTCAGGTAATGAGCAAGTCATTAAATGTTGTGAAAGCATTTCTTCTGTGATTTCAGAAGGCAGTAACTTGCCTTGTTTCACTTGTTCAGCAAGACTTTGAGTTGCTTTTGTAATTTCTGAGCGACTTCCATAGTTTAATGCGAAGTTTAAAACTAATCCTGTATTGTCTTTTGTTGCAAGCATTGCTTTATTAACAGCAGCGTGTGTATGTGGTGGAATTGAATCGATTTCTCCCATCATTTCGACACGAACATTTTGTTCAATTAGTTCTGGTAAATACGTACCTAAAAATTCTTCCGGCAACCTCATGAGGAAATCGACTTCCATTTTTGGTCGTTTCCAATTTTCGGTTGAGAAAGCATATACAGTTAAGGCTTTCACGCCTAGATCATTCGCTAATCGTGTAATTTTTCTAACGGTTTTCATGCCTTCATGATGTCCAGCTACTCTAGGAAGTGCACGTTTTTTGGCCCATCTCCCGTTTCCATCCATAATAATGGCAATGTGAGTAGGTATCATTTCATTTTTCACTAGCGAAATTCGTTCCGCTAACATTAGGTTCGGTCGTTCAGTATTACGCCGAAAGAGTTTATTCAACATATTGGAGCCTCCACTTTACTTACATCTCGGAACGGTTTCTTTCTTATCATAACAAAAAATGCTGGCATATTCTTCATTCTGACGAAAAAAAAGACGTCCTAGTAGTAAGGACGTCTTCATTAAAAGAAAGTTCTACCGTTAAGAAAGAAAATTAGAATAAGGTTCGTACGATTCTTTAAACCTCTAAAATTTCTTTTTCTTTATCTTTTGCAACTTGATCAATTTTCACAATATGATCATCCGTTAATTTTTGAACATCTTCTGTGAAGCTGCGTAAATCATCTTCAGTGATGTCACCATTTTTTTCTAACTTTTTCAATTCATCATTTGCATCACGACGGATGTTGCGAATTCCAACTTTTGCTTCTTCTGCTTCTTTTTTAACCACTTTAACTAAATCTTTACGACGTTCTTCCGTTAACGCTGGAATGGCAATTCGAATCAACGTTCCATCATTCGACGGAGAAATACCAAGGTCAGATTTTAGAATTGCTTTTTCAATGTCACCAAGTGAAGATTTATCGTAAGGTTGAATCGTGATCAAACGAGCTTCAGGCGTCGCAACTCCAGCGATTTGATTAATAGGTGTTGGAGCACCATAGTAATCAACAAAGATTTTATCAAGCAATGAAGCACTTGCACGACCTGCACGAATCGTTGAAAGTTCACGAGTCAATGCTTGAATTGCTTTGGTCATTCTTTCAGTAGTTTGATTTAATACTTCTTTAGTCAATTTGAGTTCCTCCTAACAACAGTTCCGATTTTTTCACCTAATACAACACGTTTAATATTTCCATGTTCCATTATTGAGAATACGATAAGCGGAATATCATTGTCCATACATAAGGTTGATGCTGTAGAATCCATTACTTGCAGACCTTGTTGGATAACTTCTAAGAAAGATAACTCATCATATTTTTTAGCATTGCTATTTGTTTTAGGATCGTCTGAATAAACACCGTCAACATTGTTTTTACCCATTAAAATAACATCTGCTTCAATTTCTGCCGCTCTAAGAGCCGCTGTCGTATCAGTAGAGAAATAAGGATTTCCAGTACCCGCTGCGAAAATTACAACACGTTTCTTTTCAAGATGACGAATTGCTTTTCTACGAATATATGGCTCAGCAACTTGTCTCATCTCAATCGATGATTGAACCCGAGTTTCAATGCCGACTTTTTCTAATGAGTCTTGCAAGGCTAATGAATTCATAACGGTTGCTAACATGCCCATGTAATCAGCTGTAGCACGATCCATTCCCATTTCACTACCTATTTTCCCACGCCAAATGTTTCCGCCGCCAACTACTACAGCAACTTCCACACCTAACTCAACTACTTCTTTTACTTGTTCTGCAACTGACATAATAATTTGGGGTGATAGACCAAAACCTTGCTCCCCTGCTAATGCTTCTCCGCTTAGCTTTAGTACAACTCTTTTGTATTGTGGTTCGCTCATAGGAATCCTCCATCACACTTTTTTGTGGAAAAATAGGGAACACAAAATCGTGCCCCCTAGGTAAAATCGTATAATTGGATGTATATTCTGTTCATCACATAAAGTGACTAACCGAATAATAATTACCCTTTGTTTACTTGGCTCATAACTTCTTCAGCGAAGTTATCTTGACGTTTTTCAATTCCTTCACCAACAGAGTAACGAACGAATTCTGTTACTGTTCCGCCAGTTGAGTTAACGAAATCACGTACTTTTTGATCTGAATTTTTAACGAAAGATTGATCTAAAAGACAAACCTCTTCAAAATACTTACCAAGACGACCTTCAACCATTTTAGCAACAATGTTTTCTGGCTTGCCTTCGTTTAAAGCTTGCTCAGTTAACACTTTACGCTCGCGGTCAACTTCTTCTTCAGAAACTTCATCACGAGAAATGAATTGTGGGTTTAATGCAGCAACATGCATTGCAACATCTTTAGCAGCTTGCTCGTTTGTAGATCCTTCAAGCATTACCAATACGCCAATACGTCCACCCATATGAAGGTAAGGACCGAAAGCATCATTGTCTGTTTTTGTACGAACAACAAATCGACGTAAAGTGATTTTTTCACCAATTTTAGCAATTGCATTTGAAATGTGATCAGCCACTGTAAGACCATTTGGAAGTGTAGAAGCTGTTGCTTCTTCAACAGAAGCTGGTTTAGTTGCTAACAAGTGTTCAGCTAATTCTTTAACAAGTACTTGGAACCCTTCGTTTTTAGCAACGAAGTCAGTTTCAGCATTTACTTCAAGAAGTACTGCCTCATTACCTTTTACTAAAATAGATGTTGTACCTTCAGCAGCAATACGGTCTGCTTTTTTAGCAGCACTTGAAAGACCTTTTTCACGTAAGAAATCGATTGCCTCTTCAAGATTACCATTTGTTTCTACTAATGCTTTTTTACAGTCCATCATACCTGCGCCTGTTTTTTCACGTAATTCTTTTACCATTTGTGCTGTAACTGCCATTTTTGTTTCCTCCTATCAATATATATGAGTGTCTTTTTCTCAAAAAAAGGTGATAAGGGGTTTAGCCGCTTATCACCTTTATCGTACATGTGAATTATTCTGCAGCAGCTTCAGCTGGAGCTTGTTCTTCACCTTGTCTTGATTCCATTAAAGCATCTGCCATTTTAGCTGTTAATAATTTAACGGCACGAATCGCATCATCATTTGCTGGAATTACATAATCAATTTCATCAGGGTCACAGTTAGTATCTACAATTCCAACGATTGGAATGTGTAATTTGATAGCTTCTGCAACAGCAATACGCTCTTTACGTGGGTCAACGATGAACATAACATCTGGAGTCCCTTTCATGTCGCGAATACCGCCTAAGAATTTAACAAGACGTTCGTGTTCTTTTTTAAGTTGTCCTACTTCTTTTTTAGGAAGAACTGTGAATGTACCGTCTTCTTCCATTTTTTCGATAGCTTTCATACGATTAACTCGTTTTTGAATAGTACCGAAGTTAGTTAGTGTACCACCCAACCAACGTTGGTTAATGTAGTACATACCTGAACGCTCTGCTTCTTCTTTGATAGCATCTTGTGCCTGTTTTTTCGTACCTACGAAAAGAACTTTACCACCATCTGCTCCAACTTGACGCATGAAAGCATAAGCTTCTTCAAGTTTCTTAACTGTTTTTTGTAGATCGATGATGTAGATTCCGTTACGTTCAACAAAAATGTATTTTTTCATTTTTGGATTCCAACGGCGAGTTTGGTGACCGAAGTGTACACCAGCTTCAAGTAATTGTTTCATTGAAATTACTGACATTTTTTGTTTCCTCCTGGTTTGGTTTAATTTCCCTCCGCATTCTTCAACTAGAGCACAAGACCTTAATTTAATAAGGACCACTTGTCACTATCCAAATGCGTGTGTGATAACACCATTTGATAATATACCATATATAAAATAGTACTGCAACCTATTCATGGTGAAATTTCAACATAAGTTCAATTTCAGTTTTCCCTTTTCCTAATTCCTTAGCGATTTCTTCAATTGATTTACCAGCGTTTGATAAAGCTAAAACTTGATTTTGTGGAGTTAGTTCATTTTTACTCTCTACTGTTTCTTTAACAGGGGAAGCTTGTTGATAAAGTTTTGCTACTGCACTTTTCGAAACAGTTGACCGAGGTGAAAATGGAATCTCATCTATTGGTGTTTTTTCTTCTTTTTTTATAAAGTGATTCGTTTCATTCGTTATCGCCAACTCTTCGATTAAACGGTTATTTTCATCTTTTATTTCAAATAAATACGCACTTACTGCATCGTCCATTTCTTTCATAAATTCTTCGTGTTGCTTTTCTATCTCTTTCGCATTAGATAGTCTAGTGAATAATAATGCGATTAGAAAAAAAGAAACAAATTGAAGAATAAATAAAAATGTTAATAACACACCTGACATAGATACTCCTATCCACTAAAGTCCACAAAATTCCCTTTATAGGGATGCTTTGACACAACTTTGGTTTCTATACTATTTTCTTCTTGTTCCTCTTGCTGTTCAGACTCATGATGTTTAGGATCTTTCTCTTGATGTAATTCTTCAGCATGCAATGTCGTTGTGACGGTTGAACGATTTCGTTCTAATTGTCGCATCATGGCATCGGAAGCAGCTTCTTGGTTTCTTAAAGTTAACTGATTTGATGTATCAGACATCTTGCCAGCGTCAAATGTTTTGGGTATGGCAATTTGTAATTCGACACCTTTTAGGCTCATATGTTTTCCCCCAATTAGGCATTTAACATTTCACTGGTTAAATACTTTCGTAACTTAAATAGGGCTTTAGAATGAATTTGTGAAATTCTTGAGGTCGATAAATTTAGCATTTCACCGATTTCGGTTAGTGTTAACTCTTCTGTATAGAACAAACTGAGAACTAGTTGTTCTTTTTCGTTTAATAATTTTATGCGATCTGCAAGGTCTCCTAATAATTCGACCTTTACCAGCTGTTGTTCTGGTGATTTCGTTTCGACATCACGAATGACAAATGATTTGCCTTCAGCCTCTTCACTGTCTTGTATTTGTTCATCAATCGACAAGACATTTGAAAAGAAATGTTCTTGGACAGTTCGGTAAATATCATCAACAGGTAAATCAACATGCGCAGCCACTTCTTCGGGTGTCGCATGCCTCATCAATTTTTGTTCTAATTCTTCAATATTAGCCTCTAACTTTTTAGCCTTTTCTCTAGTTGATCGTGGAAGCCAATCTTCTTTTCTTAGACCATCAATAATTGCTCCTCGAACACGGAACGATGCATATGTATCAAATTTCAAGTCCCTTTGAGGCTCGAATTTATTAAGCGCATCGAATAACCCCATCATCCCTAAACTTTTCAAGTCATCTTTTGAGACATTCTTGGGTAGACCTGCACCAATTCTTTGGACATGATAATTAACCAAGGGGGTATATTTACGGATTAACAAATCGCCTGCATCTGGATCTTTTTCGTTTATCCATAGTTGCCAGTTACGTTGTTCGTCGGATTGATTGGATTGTGTCATCGAATCCCCCTATCATTTGTAAAAAAATATATATTAAGAACATTATAACAAATTTTTCGACAAAAAGGGCAGCTGAATACACTCAGCTGCCTATGAATTAAACAAATAAAATAAATGTTGATTTTCATTGCGGTGGACGCTTTCCGCGGGCAAGACTTCAGCCGCTTCCCTCGCTATGCTCAGTCCAGGGTCTTCAGTTCTTGCTGATTCCGCCGGAGTCGCCACCTCCATTTCAATCAACTGAAATTGAGGTAAAGATGAATTATCTATATTTTTGTTCATATAAGGATATCTACCATTTACTATATTATTTCCAACTTCAACATAGGTAATTGCAAGTTATGACACGGAGTATCTTCATGTGAAATCTCTTATCGTAAAAACAGCTGTATCAACGATTGGTTAGCTTGTGAAGTTATCATGACCACCACTTTAAGTATGTTGATATAAATTACAGTGTCAAAATGGGTGGCTATTTCTTGAGACACCTGCGGAAAGCGAAACACGCTAGACCTTACAGGCTCAATTGTTAAAGACTTAGAAGTGAATTTTATTTTTTAATCATAATTTAAGGCAGCTGAATATATTCAGCTGCCTTAGATATCTGTACTTTTATTCATCTTTCAATAATTGCTTTACGACTGCAGCCATTTCTTCAGATGATGGGTTCGGTTCGTTGGATTTTTGTTGTGCAATCTCCACTTGTTCAATTAAGTCTAAAACTGGCATCTCTTCAGATTGCCATACGTAATAGAGCAAATATCGAATAATAAATGTGAGAAGGAATAGTACTAGGGCCCAAATAAACGATCCTGTAAGTATGGAAATGGGAGTGCCATTTGGTAAAGCAAGAGCAAAATACAATGAAAAGGCAATTAAAGCTGCCCAACAATTAGATAATATAGAACCAACCATTAGATATCAATCACTCCTTGGTTAACCGTTCGAATATTTAATAGTCCAGTAGATGGGTCAAATTCAATCGTTCTCCCGCTGCTACCGCCTGTTTCTTCTGCGATTAATGGAATTTTAAACTGGAGCAAACATGCTTTTACCGCTTCTACGTTTCGAGGCCCAATTCGCAAAGTATCTCGGCTTGATGCAAATTGAAACATTTGTGCGCCGCCAGCAATTTTTGCTTTCAGTTTAAATGGTTGAACACCTTCAAGTTTTAACTGTTCGATCATGGCAGGTATACCAGTATCAGCGAATTTCGCAAGATTGATAGACTCAGTGCGATTAAGACTTGAGTCAGGTAACATAACGTGGACTAATCCAGCAATTTTTTGGAACTCATCATACAAAACTACACCCACACAAGACCCAAGACCAGATGTCCGAATTGTATCCGGATTTTTTGCCACATTCATATCTGCAATACCTACTTTGACAACCTGCCTTGTAATGATCATGGTAAGGTAACTCCTAATGATTTAAAAATGGAATCAAACGATTCTGGGTCAGGAAGTAAAAAGAAATGGCCTCTCACATCTTCTGATCCCGGCACATCTTCTTCATGAATTGCTGTGTCAATTACAATAACGTAGTCGCTAACTTGAGACAATTCTACTAAACCAAAACTAATAATTGCTCCTACCATGTCTACAGTTAATGCTGGCACAGTAGGATATATTTTTAATCTAGTGAAATCTGAAAGTGCCGATAGATAGGAACCTGATAAAATATTTCCTAGCTCTTGCATGGCCGAAATTCCAATCTCTGATAAAGGGGGTTTTTCAAAATCAAATGTAGGATCTTGTATTAAGTTTCGAATGAAAGCATTTGATTGTTCAATTGGTAGTATAAAGAACATACTACCTGAAACATCTCCCTCGATTCGTAGATAAATAGCCGTTACGACATTATCTGGTCCACCAGCAAGATCCATCATGTCATTAAAAGACACCATTTCAACTTTTGGAACTTTCATATCGATTTTCTTATTTAAAAGACTGGATAATGCTGTGGCTGCATGAGCAGCTCCAATATTACCAATTTCTTTTAAAACATCTAAATGTATAGATGTAATATTTTGATGAATCCCCATATTATATGGCCTGCTTAATTGGATTCAATACCTTTTCTAATTGCAGCATGACAAGCAGTCGACGTTCCAGTTTTGCAACGCCTCCAATAAACTCAGATTCAATTGAACCGACTACATCAGGTTGAGGTTCGATTGCGGATAAAGGAATGTCCAATACATCATTTGCAGCATCGACGATTAATCCAACTTCCATATCCTCAAGCTTAATCATAATCATACGAGATTGTTCATTGGCTTCACTTGCCTGCAAGTTAAAACGTTCACGTAAATCGATGATTGGTGTGACTACTCCACGTAAGTTTATAACTCCTTTTACAAATGAAGGTGTCTTAGGTACACGTGTAATGTGCATCATTTTTTCAATTGACTGCACTTGGCTTACTGGAATTACATATTCTTTATTCATTAGTTCAAATACGATAACTTTTAAATCATCCATTGCTTTTAATTCTGTCATTTTTCCGCACCCTCTCCGAGTGAACTATTTGATCAATGCATTACAATCAACAATCAATGCCACTTTACCGTTTCCTAAAATGGTTGCACCTGAAATGGCAAATACACTTGATAAATAATTACCTAATGATTTAAGTACAATTTCTTGTTGACCAACAAATGAATCAACAACTAGTCCAGCCATTTTGTCACCTTTGCGAACAATAACTACTGATAAAAACTCTTCATCGCTCTGTTCATTTCTTGGAACACTGAAGACGTCATCCAAGAATACAAGAGGAACAACTTTGCCACGGAAATCAATTACCTTTTGGTTGTGTGCATTTAAAATATCAGTTGAACGAATAATTGCTGTCTCAATAATTGATGATAATGGGATCGCAAACATTTCTTCTTCAATCTCAACAAGCATTACTGAAATAATAGACAATGTTAGTGGCAATTGAATCGAGAATAATGAACCTTTCCCTTCAGTTGAATCAATCGTGATAAATCCGCCTAAAGATTCTATGGTCGATTTCACTACATCTAGTCCAACACCACGACCAGAAACATCTGAAATGGTATCAGCAGTAGAGAAGCCAGATGCCATGATCAATTCAAACACTTGCTTATCGGTCATTGTTGCAGCCATTTCATTTGTAACGATCCCTTTAGAAATTGCTTTATTTAAAACTTTGTCTCGGTTAATCCCTGCTCCATCATCTTCTAGCTCGATAAATACATGGTTTCCACTATGATAAGCTCTCAAAACAACTGTACCTTCTTCAGGTTTACCATTCGCTACACGAATTTCTGGTCGTTCTACGCCGTGATCAAGTGCATTTCGTATTAAGTGAACAAGTGGGTCTCCAATTTCATCTATAACTGTACGGTCAAGTTCGGTTTCTGCACCGATGATTTCAAGATTAATTTTCTTATTCAAATCACGCGCTAACTGACGAACCATTTTAGGGAAGCGATTAAATACTGTCTCTACCTGTACCATACGCATTGTTAAAATAATTGTCTGTAAGTCTCCGGAGATTCTTGTCATGCGTTCTACTGTTTCATCTAATTCGCTATGGTTTAACTCTGATGAAATTGACTGCAATCTTCCTCGGTCAATTACAAGCTCTTCAAATAGATTCATTAAAATATCTAATCTCTCAATATTTACACGAATTGTTTTATTTCCAGCTTGTACACCTTTTGATGGAGCGTTAGTTGCAGTTTGAGCAACAGCCACATCATTTGATGCATTTACATTCTGAGTTTGGTTTTCAGTCTGTGCAACGGCTGAATCATTGTTTCTAGATTGTAATTGTTCAATCGTCACTGAATGAACGACGACTTCCACAACCTCAGAAACTTTCATTAATTTCTTTTGAACATCTTCAGCGGGTTCGTTGGTAACTAATGAAACATGGAATTGAGTATCGAACTGCTCACTTTCTAACTGATCTACTGATGGGGAAGACTTAATGACATCGCCCATTTTTTCAAGTAACTCAAATACCATAAAGACACGTGCAGCTTTCAGTAAACAGTCTTCACGTAAGCTTACAGAAATTTCATATGTATAAAAACCTTGCTCATGTGATTGAGAGATGACAGTTAGTTCGAATTCATCGTATGTTAAGAATGAATGTTGTTTCGTTTCTTCTACTATTGTTGCGGCAATTTCAGAAGTATCAACTACTGCTAATTCACCTTTTTCTATGGCATTTAAATCTTTAACAGTCGCACTTACATCGCGCTTTCCTGTTCCACCACTCGCTATGTCCATAACCATTGCTTCTAAATGATCCACTGCAGTAAAGACCACATCCAGAATAGCAGTCGACACGACAATTTTTTCGTTTCGAATGGCATCAAGGACGTTCTCCATTTTGTGTGTTAAATCTGCTGTGTCTTCATACCCCATTGTTGCTGACATCCCTTTTAAGGTATGTGCAGAACGGAAAATCTCATTTACAATTCTTAAATCAGAAGGATTTTTTTCTAATTCCAACAAATTTTCATTACATGCTTGTAAATGTTCTTTGCTTTCTTCGATGAACATTTCTAAATATTGACTCATCTCCATTGAATGGCACCCCTTTAAGGCAAGAATTTCATGATTATTTTCGCTATATCATCGACATCTGCCACTTCGTCGATTAAACCCGTTTCAAATGCAGCTTTTGGCATGCCGTATACAATACATGTATCGGCAGATTCACCGATTGCTTTTACTACACCTTTTTCTTTCAGTTGAATTAAGCCCTTAGATCCGTCTGAACCCATCCCAGTCATAATAACGGCAATTTTATCAACATCCGTTAAAAGACTTGCACTTTCAAAGAGGATATCCACTGATGGACGATGTCCGACTCGAGGTGGAAGTTGGTTATTTATTTCAACCGCATAGTTCGTACCGATTCGCGCAAGTTGCAAATGTAAGCCTCCCGGTGCTATATAGGCCGTACCATCCATGAGTACTTCACCATGCTCCGCTTCTTTTACGTGAATCTCCGATAATTGGTCGAGTCGGTTAGCAAGTGATTTTGTAAATCCAGCAGGCATATGCTGTACAACTAATATCGGCGAGTTTATGTTTTTTGGAAGTCTTGTTAAAACTTCTTGTAAAGCACGTGGTCCACCTGTTGAAGTTCCGATTAAAACTATTTTTTTACGTGACGTGACCCATTTGTGTTCTTTTGATATTTCAGAAGTCGCAGCTATAGGTAATGAGCTTCCGTGTTCGTTTTCATTTACCGTTTTTTTCGGTAGCTTACTTACTTCCGTGTTTCGGATTTTTTTAACTGGAACTTGAGAGGCGTGGAAAATTTTTTCTACTAACTCATCTTTGACCTTGTGTAAATCAAGTGAAATGGTTCCACTTGGTTTTGCAACAAAATCGACAGCTCCATATTCCATTGCAAGCATTGTGTTTTCTGTTCCACTCTTCGTGGTACTCGATAACATAACAATGGGAACAGGATATTCTGCCATAATGAGTTTTAATGCTTCAATGCCATTCATCTCAGGCATTTCTACATCCATCGTGACAACATCCGGTTTTAGGGACTTCATTTTTAATAAAGCATCTTTCCCATTTCGCGCTGTTCCAACGACATCAATTTGAGGATGCTCAGTAAAAAAGTCACTAATAAGTTTTCTCATAAATGCAGAATCATCAACGATGAGTAACTTTTTCTTTTCGCCTAAAATCATGTTAGTCACGACCTTTCTTAAACATGTTTTTCAAACGACTGATAAAAGTATTTTGTTGTTCATTTGCATGTACTTCTTCTTGCGAAGATTCTATAAAACGATTCGTCATTACACGAAGTGTTTTTGAAATTTCAGCTTCTGGATACAAGATTGAGAAAGGCATTTGCTCTCTTACAGCTTTTCTTACGGCTGGATCTTCAGGAAGTGATCCTAATATCGTGACGTCCTTATCCAGAAACTTAGACATAGCAAAGGAAAGTCTCGTTACTGTGTCCCTTCCTTCTTCTGCAGTAAAAGCGCGATTACAAACAACATAAAAATTCTTTTCTGGATCCTTAAAGTGAATATATTTCATCATAGAATAGGCGTCTGTTATGGCAGTTGGCTCAGCAGTTGAAATCACAATGACATCGTCCACAGCTACGATTAAATCTAAAATCTTATTTGTAGCACCTGCGCCCATATCGAACAATATAACATCGTATTCTTTTTGGAAATGTTCAAATGCTTGGATTAACCGATCAAACATCTCATCAGTCCATTCCAATACACCATTCAATCCAGATCCACCTGATATATACTTCATACCATTAGGTCCTTCGTACATAACACTTTCCAATGACTGTTTTCCATCTAAATAATCTTTTAAATTCGTAGGGACACTCTTCCCTAATAAAATATGAATATTGCCCATACCAATGTCCATATCGATAACGACAATCTTTTTACCTAATGAAGCTAGCATGGAAGAAAAGTTTAAAGAAAAATTACTTTTCCCCACTCCACCTTTCCCACTAACTACAGCGATAGAGCGACCAATTTGACCTTGGTTACGAAGCATATGCATTCGAAGTGACTCAGCTTGATCTCTCATCTTCATACTCCTTAAAAAGTAACTTTAATAAAGAATCAACTGAAGCTTCATTTATATCTTCCGGGACTTCTTGCCCATCCGTATAGTAAGCAAGTCCCTTATTATATTTAATCATTAAATTGATCATAGAGCCAATAGAATTTGTTTCATCAGCTTTCGTGAAAATAAATTGTTCGATAGGAAACGAGCTAAACTGTTCAATAATCGTTTCCATATCCTTCTCTTTCGATGTACTTGATAGAACTAAATACGATTCTACATTGTCTTCAAATTGAATCAGCTTTTTCACGTCTTCTACAAACTTCACTTCTTTATAGTTACGACCTGCAGTATCAATGAAAACCAAATCGAAGTCTTTATAAGTCTCCATAGCCTTTGTGAAATCTTCGCTGTTATATACGATTTCCACTGGGGCTTGAAGAAGACCAGCGTACGTTTTCAATTGCTCGATTGCGGCAATTCGGTATGTATCTGTTGTAATAAAACCAATTTTCTTTTTCTTTTGTAAAACAGCGTGAGCAGCCATCTTGGCAATCGTTGTCGTTTTTCCAACTCCAGTTGGTCCAAGAACATTAATGTACTTCTTTTGATAGGATAGGCCACCAAATGGAACATCTATTAAAGCTTCTTTTAGAACTTGAGTGGCAATTTGACGATAAGATAGGGATTGTTTGTTTGAATCAATTTCATTTACATGTTCAAAAAGCTCATCACCAATACGTGTGATAAGCTCTTCATTTATTTCATGATTACGTAAATATTGAAGGAAAGACTCAATGTCTTCCGTATATTTTTTTGTTTCAACTGGACGTTGCATTGATTGAACAAGCATTTTGATATCACTTAACTCTTTTTTTAGTTCACTTGAAACGACTTCTTCTTTTTTAACACTTGATATCATTTCTTTTTGAAGTGGTTGAACAGGTTGAAGTGGTGTTTCATATTTATCCATTCCAGCAACAACTTCAATGGTTTTCTTTTTAAAGAGACCCAAAAACCCCTTCGTATAAACTACTTTTGAATTTAAAATCACCGCGTCATCACCTAAATCGGCACGAACTTTGCTCATAGCCTCTGTCATTGTGACTGCTGTATATTTTTTCATTTTCATTCTACGTTCACCACCCCAACACTTTGTACTTCAATCGATGATTCCAGTTCGTTATATGAAAGAATCGGAATTTGCGGGAAATAACGCTCTGTCATTTGTCTCAAGTACAACCTTACCGCTGGCGAACATAATACAACCGGCGATTGTTCAATAAGAGAAACCCGATCGACTTCCTTCGCAATGGACTCTAAAATATTTTGAGAATCACTAGGATCAATTGACAAATAATTTCCATGTTCTGTTTGTTGAATACTATCAGCAATTAATTTTTCGACTCTACCTGATACCGTTAATACTTTTAAATTGGCTTGGGTACCAGCATATTGCGTCGTAATTTGACGTGCTAACGATTGTCTAACATACTCTGTTAAAATATCGACATCAGAAGTCATTTTAGAATAATCAGCTAAGGTTTCAAATATAATCGGTAAATTTCGAATCGAAACATGCTCTTTAAGTAATTTAGCTAGAACTTTTTGTATTTCACCTACTGATAATGGTGTAGGTGTTAACTCATCCACCAAAATAGGATACGTTTCGCGTACATGATCGATTAACTGTTTCGTTTCTTGTCTTCCTAATAACTCATTTGCATTCGCTCGAATGATTTCGGTCATATGTGTAGAAACGACACTTGGAGGATCGACGACTGTGTAGCCTAGCATTTCAGCATCTTCTTTTACATGCTCTGTAATCCATTTAGCTGGCAATCCGAATGACGGCTCAATTGTATCTATTCCTTCAATCGTATCATCGTCTCCTGGACTCATTGCTAAGTAATGATCAAGCAATAATTCTCCTCGTGCCAATTCGTTCCCTTTGATTTTAATTCGATATTCATTTGGTTGTAATTGAATATTATCTCGAATACGAACAACTGGAATGACAATCCCAAGCTCAAGTGCTAGCTGTCTACGAATCATAACAACTCGATCTAGTAAATCTCCACCTTGTGCAGTATCTACTAATGGAATTAATCCATAACCAAACTCGAATTCAATCGGATCGACGTTAAGTAGGTTCACTACGTTTTCAGGGCTCTTCATTCCATCCGTCGCCACTTCTTCTTCATATTCTTGAACTTCAGCTGGATCTTCTTCTACTTTACGACTCATCATAAATGCACCAATTGCTAAAGTAGCGGCTAATGGAATTGTAAGTAGATCAGTAATCGGTGTGAATAAACCTAGAAGCAAAATAGTAGCAGATGCTACATATAGTAATTTTGGTTGGCTCAATAATTGACCCGTAATATCCGACCCTAAATTTCCTTCTGAAGCTTGACGAGTAACCACAATCCCTGTAGCAGTTGAGATAAGCAAAGCAGGTACTTGTGATACAATTCCATCTCCCACTGTTAATTGAGAGAATAACAAGGCTGCTTCACCAAATGGCAGACCCATTTGGACAACACCAATAATCATTCCTACTAATAAGTTGATAATAACGATAATAATACCGGCAATCGCATCACCTTTAACGAATTTAGTAGCACCATCCATTGCTCCATAAAAGTCTGCTTCATTCCCAACTTTTAATCGTCTTTCTCGCGCCTGTGCTTCAGAGATCATCCCGGCATTTAAATCCGCATCAATACTCATTTGCTTACCAGGCATTGCATCAAGTGTGAAACGAGCAGCTACTTCAGATACTCGCTCTGCCCCTTTTGTAATAACAATGAACTGAATAATAATTAGGATGACGAAAACAACCATACCAACGAGGACATTTCCACCCACCACGAATGTTCCAAACGTTTCAACAACCCCACCAGCTTCACCGTTACTTAAAATGGAACGGGTGGTAGATACGTTCAAACCTAATCGGAATAACGTCAACAATAAAAGCAAGGAAGGAAATATAGAAAACTCTAACGCTTCCTTCATATTCATAGAAGTTAATAAAACCATTAGTGCCAATGTAATATTGACCATGATTAAAAAACTTAACATCCATCCTGGAAGTGGAATGATGAGCATCGCTACTATTAAAATGACGGCTGCTAAAACTCCGATGTCGCGAATCTGCATGACTTGCCCTCCACTTGTATTACACTAAATTTTTCGTTTTATTCGATAAACATACGCTAGAATTTCAGCTACTGCTTTGAAAAACTCATCAGGTATTCTGTCGCCAATCTCAACTTGATCGTACATACTTCGAGCTAATGGGCGATTTTCTACCATAACAATCTCATTTTCCTTGGCAATAAGCTTTATTTTTTGTGCAATAAAATCCGCACCTTTGGCAACCACTACAGGGGCATCCATTTGACCATCTTCGTACTTCAATGCAATGGCATAGTGAGTCGGATTCGTAATAACAACATCCGCATTTGGAACTTCCTGCATCATACGACGCATGGCCATTTCACGTTGCCTTTGTTTTATCCGAGATTTTACAACCGGATCCCCTTCGGAATTTTTATATTCATCTTTAATGTCTTGTTTAGACATTTTAAGATTTTTTTCAAAGTCATACTTCTGATAAAAATAGTCCAATATAGAAACGAACAGTAAAACAAAAGACGCTGCAATTCCCATCATCACAGTTAAATATGAAACTGTAGATAACGTATCCCATGCAGTTTTAAAAGAAAGCGAAAGAACATTCTCAAGATTCATCCATAAAATAACGACGGTTACTGAACCAATTAAAGAAATTTTTAAAACTGATTTGATTAACTCAATAATAGCTCGTAATGAAAAGATTCGTTTTAGACCTTTTATAGGATCTAATTTTTTAAGATCCATTTTCAACGGTTCAGTCGTAAATAGCAGCCCAAACTGAAAGAAATTGGCAGCTACTGCTGCAACCATTGCAACTAACATAATCGGTAAAAGAATGAAGCCCATTTCCATTAATACATCTGAATAGATTTCCATCACTAACTCGACTGATAGACTATCAATTAATACATAGCGATTAAACGTTTGATAGAAAAAGGAAAAAATTCGGTCTCTCATAAATCCGGCACCAAATAGTAAAAATAAAAAAACGGACAATAACACAATAGCGCTAGTTACATCTTGGCTTTTTAAAACTTGTCCTTTTTTACGTTGGTCCTGTCTCTTTTTAGGTGTAGCTTTTTCGGTCTTTTCACCAGCGAAGAACTGTAAATTCAAATGTAACCGATTCAAGTTATCCACCACCTAAGATGATCATTAGATCACGCATGCTTAAAATCATAATTTCAAATAAATTCTTTATGACATTCATCATGACACCCATCATCACGATTAACACTAAGAAACTAACACCGATTTTGATAGGAAAACCAACTACGAAAATGTTTAATTGAGGAACTGTTCTTGCTGTTATCCCTAGCGCAATATCCACTAAAAATAAGGTTGCGACAATTGGAATCGACATTTGAAATGCGATTGCAAACACAGCTGTAAAAGTTCTCATAATAAATTCTGCAAAACCTGGTTCTCCAAAAGGCGGCCAAACAAATTCCATAGGTACAAATTGATAACTATAGAAGATACCATCCAATAACAAATGGTGGGCATTTAGTGCGAGCATTAACAATAAGGCAAGCGTATTGAAAAATTGACCAAGTAATGGACTTTGTGCACCCGTTTGGGGATCGATGATATTCGCAATCGCAAACCCCATTTGGAAGTCCACAAAACTCCCGGCAATTTGAACAGCGGTCAAAATTATGTAAGCGAGTAAACCAATAAATAATCCAACAATAACTTCTTTTGCAACTAAAAATAAATAGTCGCCATTGAATTCAAAGGGTTCAACATCCATCGTGTAATACATCATCCATGAGAGCATGACTGCAAAAGCGATCCGATGACTTGCAGGAATTGTTCGATGTGAGAATAACGGTAAAATAACAAAGAAAGCAGATACTCTTGCAATAATTAATAAAAGGACGGTAACACTTGGCAATATTTGCTCCATAGACTCAACCAATGTATCGTATCAAATTCTCAAAAATATCCTGTGAATAACTCAGAATTTGAGTTAACATCCAAGGACCGAAGAATACGATTCCTAGCAAGACAGCCACGATTTTTGGAACAAATGCTAACGTTTGTTCTTGAATTTGTGTGGTTGCTTGAAAAATACTAACCAACAAACCAGTAACAAGCGCAAGAATTAGTAAGGGTCCTGAAGTTAAAAGGACAACCCAAATTGCTCGCTCTGCTATCGCAATAACCATTTCACCCGTCATATGGATTCATCCCCTAAAAGCTTTGAAGCAAAGATTTCATTACTAAGTACCAACCATCAACTAACACAAACAATAAAATTTTAAATGGCAATGAAATCATTACCGGTGGTAACATCATCATCCCCATTGACATTAAAACACTGGCTACAACCATATCTATAACTAAAAATGGAATGAAGATCATAAAGCCAATTTGAAAAGCGGTTTTTATTTCACTTAACGCAAAAGCCGGAACCATAATCGTTAAGGGAATCTCTTCGATTGATGCTGGTTGCTCAGCACCTGTATAACTTAAAAACAGCTCTAAATCTTTCTGTCTCGTATGTTCACTCATAAAATCTTTGAATGGACCACTTGCACGTGTATAAGCTTCTTCTAACGTGATATCTTCATCAAATAAAGGTGTCAATGCGTTCTCATTCACTTCTTGTAACGTTGGTGACATGATAAAGAATGTCAAAAACAATGAAAGCCCAATGATGACTTGGTTCGGTGGCATTTGCTGAGTAGCGAGTGCCGTCCTTACAAATGATAGTACAATGACAATTCGAGCAAATGATGTCATTAATATCAAAATACTAGGCGCTAAAGAAAGAACCGTAAGAAGGAGCATAAGCTTGATGGAAGTAGAAACACTTGAAGCATCACTATTCGCAAATAAATCAACAAATTCGTTCATTGGCGATCGTTCTCCTTCTTCTTCCAATCACGTAAACCGTTAGAACGGTCTGACTTGATTTCATTTAAGCGGTTTTTAAAAATTTGATCGAATTTACCCGAAGACTGATCATTTGTCGAGTTTTTCGAGTAGTTTTGTTTGAAGCGATTTACAATTTCCACAATATACGGAATTTGAGATGTTATTTCTTGTTTTTGATTATAGAAAGTTAACATTTTTTCCTTTTCTTCAGGATCAGTAATTTCTTTTAATATCGAAATATCTTCTCCTACACCAACTAAAACGAGTGAATCACCAATCTGTAAAAGCTGAACCGATTTATGCTGACCTAGTGAAAGTCCACCTAAATTTTGGATCAACTGATGTTGTTGATACTGTCGATTTTTACTGTTGATGAATTTCAAAACTCCATATAATAATGCCAAAACAAACAATAATCCTAAAACCATTTTGATATAATCCCAAGCAGACAAACTAACAGCTGCCGTCTCAGGTGTAGTTTCGGCAGCTGGCGGGTCATCTTGATCACAGGATTCAGGATTTTCGATGCATTGTTTAATATTGGCGTTCGGATTCGTAGATGCATCCATTGGTGCCGAACCTATTAACAATAATAGAAACGCACACAATATAGTGACAATACTTTTTTTAAATCCCAAGTGAATCATGTTCATTCGATTACCCTATCGCTTTTTGAATAGCTTCTATTACACGATCAGCTTGGAAAGGTTTCACGATGAAATCTTTTGCACCTGCTTGAATAGCATCAATAACCATCGCTTGTTGACCCATTGCAGAACACATAATAACGATTGCTGAAGGATCTTTTTCTTTGATTGATTTTAATGCTGCAATCCCATCCATTTCAGGCATTGTGATATCCATAGTAACTAAATCAGGTTTAAGTTCATGATATTTTTCAATGGCTTGTACACCGTCAGCAGCTTCCCCAACAACTTCAAATCCATTTTTCGATAAAATATCTTTAATCATCATACGCATAAATGCTGCATCGTCTACTATTAAAATTCTTTTTGACATAACGTGATTCCTCCAGTAATGGTCTATCGTAAATTATTTAATCGATCTGCTTGGCTAACAATGTCCGTAATACGAACACCGAAGTTTTCATCAATGACAACAACTTCACCTTTTGCTACTAATCGAGCGTTTACTAAAATATCAACAGGTTCACCAGCAAGTTTATCTAACTCAATGACTGACCCACTTGTAAGTTCAAGAATTTCTTTAACAGATCGTTTCGTTCGTCCTAGCTCAACCGTTACTTGCAAAGGAATATCAAGAAGCATATTCAAGTTTCGCGATTCAGATTGTGTTAATTGATTTGACTCAAAGCTCGCAAATTGGGCCTGTTGAACATTGACCGGTGCTTGCGGTGGTCTTTGAGGCATTGCCTGCGGTTGCGCATATTGCGGCTGTGCGTATTGCGGCTCTGCAAATTGAGGTTGCTGATAGGCTGCTGGTGTTTCTTGATAAGCAGGTTCTTGCATTACTGGTGCAGTTTGAACAGGAGGTTCAGCCACACTAGTTGCCGCAACTTCCTCATCATCTTCACCCATTAACCCTTTTACAAGTTTTTGACTGAACTTCAATGGCAGCAATTGCATAATATTCGAGTCAATTAATTCCCCGATTTTTAAACGGAAACTTACTTTAACGAGCAAGTCATCTTCTGGTAACTTATCTAATCCTTCTTCTTCTTTAAAGTTAAGTAAATCAATCGAAGGAGGTGAAATATCTACTTTCTTGTTAAATACTGTGGACATGGAAGTCGCAGCAGAACCCATCATTTGGTTCATCGCTTCTTGAACAGCACTTAATTGGATCTCGCTTAAGTCTGGACTCGGTGAAAGACCATCTCCACCTAGCATTAAGTCAGCAATTATCGCAGCATCCGATTGTTTAATGACTAATAAATTCATACCTATTAAACCAGCAGTATATTGTACTTGAACTGCTACATACGGATGTGGGAATTCATCTTCAAGACGATTACGATTAATCATACTAATTGTAGGTGTTGTAATTTCTACTTTTTGACCTAATAAAGCCGATAGCGCTGTTGCAGAACTACCAAATGAAATATTGCCAATTTCTCCTAAAGCATCTTGTGCAAAAGCATCTAAATAATCTTCTACTACGATGTCATCTTGAGTCGACGGCTGAGTTTTTGGTTCAATTGGTTCTCCTCTAAGTAAGGCTTCAATTTCTTCTTGGGAGAGCATGTCATCACTCATCATTCTCGTCTCCTCCTTTCAATGGTTCAATCACTTGTATAGCCATTCGTTTCTTCAACTTACCTGGTTGAACAGAAAATTTAGGTACATCACCTATTCGAAGAACGAGTGGATCTTCTATTTTCTGATTCAATTGTATAACATCTTGCGGTTGCAGGAGAAGGAAATCTTCAATTGAAATCTCAGTTTTACCTAGCTCAGCAACGATTTGTAAATCTGCTTTTCTAACACGATTCTCTAATATTTCAAGTTGCTCTGGAGATACGGCTTTTTTATTCGTTTGCATCCAGTAACGAACAGAAAGGTTAGGAACAATGGGTTCTAACACAACGTGTGGAATACAGATATTAATCATTCCACTTGTTTCACCAATGATGGTATTAAACGAAATTACGACGACCGTTTCATTTGGTGAAATCATCTGTAAAAATTGAGGATTTACTTCAAGCTCTGTCATAATCGGATCAATATCCGCGACATTTGCCCAAGCTTCTCGTAAATTATCAAACGATCGTTCAAAAAGATTTGTCATTATTTTCGTTTCGATCTCTGTCAAACTATCAACCTTGCTATTACTAACTCCTTGCCCACCCATTAGTCGATCGAGCATGGAGTATGCAATGTTCGGATTAATTTCCATTAAAATATTCCCGTCCAAAGGCGGCACTTCGAAAACATTGATTAATGTCATATTTGGAATAGAACGTATAAATTCTTCAAAAGGAATTTGATCAACGGAAGCTACAGTGATTTGCACGTAAGTTCTAAGTTGAGCTGAGAAAAATGTTGTAAGTAATCGAGCAAAATTTTCGTGTATCCGGGTCAAACTTCGGATTTGGTCTTTTGAGAATCGAAGAGCACGTTTAAAGTCATAAACTTTTACTTTTCGTGTTTCCTCTTCTTTTTTCATCTCATCAGCCGTCATCTCGCCGGTAGAAAGAGCAGACAATAACGCATCTATCTCGGATTGTGATAACACATCTCCAGCCATTTTCCCCACCTCCTATCAAAAGCTTTTCTTTATTGGATAATGTAAGAGGTTATGTACACTTGTTGCACTTCACCGTCATGCATTAGTTCGTTAATCTGAAGCTTTAAAGCATTTTCAAATGTTTGCTTACCTTCTTTACCTTCTAAATCAGCAGCACTCATTTCTGATAATTCTTGAATCACGATATTTTTCACCTGGAAATCACGTTTTGTTAATTCCTCAGCTGCTTCCACACTGTCTGTTTGAATCTTAAGTGACAAGCGAATAAAATCATCTGCAGATAAATTCGTTGTAATTTCAGGTACATCAACCGAAGACTCAATAATTTCATCAATGGTTGGCCCTTCAGCTTCCCCATCCTTATTAAACTGCATGACTAGTATGAGAGCAACAACCCCAATAAGGGTAATAGAAACTAAAATAATGAGCATAATCGTTAATAACTTATTCTTCATCTTTATCACCTCTTAAATGGGGGTTAGATAATAACTGAACTTGCTTGTAAAAATGAATAATCTTTTCATGAACTTCTTGTTCACTTTCCAATGCGACATACTTTCTACCTGTTGTTAAGGTAATCGTAGTGTCTGGAAATGACTCAATTGTTTCTATGTATAAAGCGTTTAAAGAAAACGCTTTGCCATTAAGGCGAGTTAATTCAATCATTGGTAAGGGCCGGGCTCACATGGAGTCGGCCCAACCCCCCTCTACAATGAATTTATCCATCTAGTTTATCGTTTTAAGTTTACTAACTCTTGCAAGATTTCATCTGAAGTTGTAATGATACGTGTATTTGCTTGGAAACCACGTTGAGCCACGATCATTTCAGTGAATTCTTCTGAAAGGTCAACGTTGGACATTTCTAGGAAACCAGACTGGACGCCACCAAGACCATCAGTAAGAGGTGCAGCACCAGCCAAAGGAGTAGGATCTCCAGATGCTGGAGATTTTTCAAAGTAGTTTGCACCTGTTTTCGTTAGTCCCCCACTATTAGGGAATTTAACTAACATAATTTGTCCAGCTGTTCTTAAGTTCCCACCAACATCCACAAATGTTACTGAACCGTCTTGACCAATTGACATACTTTGTGCATCCGTTGGAATTTTAATAGGCTTGGCAGGATTAGATGGAATAGTTGGATCAGCTGCAGATGGTGTAGTTCCAACTAAATATTTACCATCTCCATTAACTATAAAACCTCTACTATCCATGTAGAAATTTCCTGCTCGTGAAAATAGTCTTCCTGTTGCATATCCAGTTGGATCTGTAGTAGCTGAACCTCCAGCACCATCTGCTAATTGGAAGAAGCCATCACCAGATATAGCTAGGTCCAAAACTCGTCCAGTAGATTGCAATGAACCGCCTGTATGAATCGTATCAATTGAAGCTACTTGTGAACCTAAACCAACTTGTTTCGGGTTAACCCCACCTCGAGTTGCAGTAGCAGCTGAAGCTCCAGAAGTAGTTTGAGAAATCATATCTTTAAATACAGTACGGCCTTTTTTAAATCCGTAAGTATTTACGTTAGAAATGTTGTTACCAATTACATCTAATTTTGTTTGAAAGTTTTTTAACCCGCTTATACCTGAATACATTGAACGTAACATTTGTTAGTTCCTCCTTAGAATTGTGTGTCTGCTTCATTCGATCCACAGCACATTGGCATCCTCTTCTAGGTCCTGCCATTTAGTTTAATAAAATCGTTCCATCGATGTTCGTAAATAGTTGGTCTTTCGCTTCCATGCGATCCATTGCTGTAATAACGGTTGCGTTTTTAGCGCTTACGATTAGTGCAGCTTGTTCCATCAAGACAAGTGAGTCTTTCACACCTTTTTTTCGAGCTTCAAATACTTTGTCAGAGACACGTTGCCATTCTTGATCAGTAATCTGAATGTTTCTCTCTGCTAGTCGTTCAGAAGCGTGTTTGCTCACTTTCAACTCTTGCTTATCCGTGGCTATGTGTAACTGTTGTAAGAAAGATTGTTTAGGTGGCAATGCCGGTTTGGTGCTTAATTTTTGACGAACAGTTGTTGGTTGCAGTGGAACGCGTTGAATAGTCAATTTGTCCATTGCGAATCTCCGTTCCTTATTGGCTTATACTTGAGAATTGATCAGAGGATACTTTCGATCCATCTGCTAAAATATATTGAATCTTTCCATCTTTGTTTGAAACAGATACGACTTCGCCTGACTTCTCAGTTTCTCCATCGGTGTATCCAATTGTTTTACCTATTAACATACTAGCTTCAACTAAGTTATTAGTCGTTGCACCGCTTGAAAGTACTTCAGAGATATTTCCTGGATTAATTACTTTCCCATCAGTTAAAGTGAATTCGACTGAACCATCAACAAATTTAACTGATTTGATTGATCCTAAGCCTTCATTAACAACTGGTTTATTATCTGCGTCTAACTCTTCAGTTAGTTCATGCCATTTCACTTGTTTCCCAACAAACGTATTGTATTGAATTAATTGAGTTTGTTGCTGACCTGAAGCGAATTTTTCAAATGCTTGTGTCATGTTCGTCATTTGTTCTAATGATGAAAATTGAGCCATTTGAGCAATGAATTCATTATCTTTCATTGGGTTTGTCGGATCTTGATTTTGTAATTGAGCCATTAAGATTTTTAAGAACTCATCTTTACCAAGTTGACTGTTCCCTGTTTTACGTTCATCTGGCTTTTGAGCTAAATACATATTGCTTGTGATTTTATTCATATCAGCCAAAATTACGCCTCCAATTCCATTAAGAATTCACGGAACGAAATTTGCTCCGGAGTTTCTTCTTGATCTTGCTGTTCTTGTTCTTGTTGCTGTTGTTTTAACGACTGACCAAATTGCTGTTGTTTGTCATTCTTGCTTGAGTCTTGAAGAGCTTGTGTGACATCAATACGATCTACTTGTACGTTGGCATTAGCAAAGGCTGACTTCAATTGATGAAGTTGACTATCTAACATCTCCTTACCAAGCGATGTATTCGCGAGCATTCGTGCGGTCATAATGCCGTCTTTTTGAACTAATTCTACTCGGATTGTTCCAAGATGTTCAGGGTACATTTTGATTAACATTTTCGTCATACCACCGGTCTTCCCAAATTGTGATCGGTTTAATAACGCTTGAAATTCCTTAATTAATGCTTCTGATTGTACAGCTTTAGCAACCGGTAAGTTTACCGTTACAGTTTCTGTTTTCACTTGCGTATTTAACCCGACAGTTACTGTTTGAGTAGTCGTTTCAGTTACTTTTGATGCAGTTTGAGTTTGAGTAACTGTAGATGTTTCAGTTAGTTTTTCAGGAGTCATACTCTTTGCAAAGTTAATTGAAAGCGATTGGAATGATTGTCCTTTTGAGAAACCATGTTGAGATGAGTTTGCATTCATTAATTTTTCAAGTTGTGATGATAAGGATTGCATCAATTCTTTTAAATTAAATACAGCTAACTCTTGTTTTAAAAGTAAATCAGTTTTTGGTGCAGCCAGTTCAGCTCCCTTTAAGAATTGAAGGACAGTTGCAGCTTGTTGTGGTGGTACTTTCCCAACACCTTCAAGTGATTCCATCACAGACTTCAAAAAGGTTGATGCATGTAAATCAATTTGACCAAGTAATTCCCACAAGTCATTCGTTTTCACTTCTTGACCTATCAATTCTTCAATCGAAGCCTTTAGTTCATCTTCATTCAATTCTAGTAAACTAGCTAACTTCTCAAATGTCATTGGACCTGATATATCTAAATCCTCAACATTTAAGTCTATTGACTTCAATAAACCTTCTAAAGAATCCACTTGTAAGAGTGAGGCCACTTCACCTAAACTCTCAGATGATTGATCGGTAACAGGCGTTTTCACTTCTTGAGAATTCTGTTTAACCGAAAATTGATTAAAGACTGCTCCGAATGCTTCATTCTTCTTGAATTCTGAAGATGTTTTAGCTGTCGATGAATTGGACGTTTGTGAGCTTACACGATTGGCTGATGCTGAGTTTCCTTGAATCGGTAGTGCTTTGCTTGCGACGATGTTCATTTATTCACCTCCTTTCAATGAGTTGACTTTTATTGCTTAGACATCAGTTCTGTATATTTGGCAGCTTGTTCAGGCGTCATTTTTTCTAAGATACCCGCTAATATATCGGGTTTTAGATTGGTTAAGATTCGTAGTGCTTCTGCATCACTCATATTATTTAAGACTGGCGCAGCAGATTTGGATGACATTTGCTCAAATGTTGCCACTATTTCATCAAAGTCTCGTTTCGTGTCATCTTTTTGACGTTTTAAAAGTTCAATTTCTTCAAGAAGTCGCTCTTGTTCAATGAGCAATCCTTCTTTTTCAGAAGCGGAAGAATCTAGTTGCGTTTGTAGTTGAACGATTTGTGCTTCTTTTTCTTGAATTTGTGCTTGAAGTGTAACAACCTTTTCTTCAAATACAAGTTGTTCTTCTTCAACTGAATCGACATTTTCTTCAGATTCACCATTCGTCAACTTAGTTACGGATTCAAAAACGTTTATATTCGTCAGTTGGGCGATGATAAGTATAACGGCAAGTCCAAATAAAACAGGAATGAAAAACAGCATAAAGAGTTTTTTTAAAAACCCTGTTTTTTCAGATTCAACTGCAATTGTTCCTTGTTTAATTGTTGGTTTCGTTGGTTTTGCCATTTTTATCACCTAGTTTCTTTCCTGCTATATGTAAGAGAAGATAATTCATCTAATCGATTCATTTCCAGTCGATCTTGCTCTGCATTAAATGCACCTAAATCTTTTTCTTTCATCTTTTCGTACTTGCGAACTTCTAATGTCTTTTCAACTAGCTTTTCTTCATGCCAGTTCATTTTAGATCTTGCTTGTACTACTTTTTGTTGCATATCAGCAATTGACCGTTCTAAACCACTGATGAATCTCGAGAAATGATGGATGTCATCAACCGTTGATCCAATTGTCATTCTCTCTTGTTGGTTTTCAAGAACGTCTTCTTTCTTTTTCAACATGTCGTATAACCTGGTCGCAACATCTTCAAAGTGTCGGACTGAATCTTTAAAAGCTAGTTCCATTTCATTTTTTTCTTGGTCTCTAACGACCAGAACATTTTCAAATCGATAATGATAAGCTGTCATTTGCTTGCACTCCCATTTGCTAACGTAATGATTTGGTCTACACTTTCATCCATATGAATTTTATCAAGATACCCTTGCTTCAAGTATTCTGTGATTAAAGGTTCATATTGAATGGCTTCATCAATTTCTTTTGACGTCCCACGTTTGTATGCACCGATGTTAATTAAATCCTCAGATTTGTTATATGTGTAATACAAATTCCTTAACTTCTCTGCGGCTTTAACGTGATCGTCATCTGAAATGTGATTCATAAGTCGGCTAACACTTT
This sequence comes from Paenisporosarcina quisquiliarum, assembly GCF_043641925.1. Classification (GTDB taxonomy): domain Bacteria; phylum Bacillota; class Bacilli; order Bacillales_A; family Planococcaceae; genus Paenisporosarcina; species Paenisporosarcina quisquiliarum_A. Next base: position 167,045 of record NZ_JBHZRU010000001.1, on the reverse strand, counting down.
TTAATACATTAATCGCTGGATACTGACCTTTATTCGCTAATGTACGATCGAGAACAATATGTCCATCAAGTATTCCTCGAACTGCATCAGCAATTGGTTCATTCATATCGTCACCGTCAACTAAAACTGTGTAAAATGCGGTAATAGACCCGTGTTCATTCGTCCCTGTGCGCTCGAGAAGCTTCGGTAATATGGCGAATACTGAAGGGGTATAACCTCTTGTTGCAGGCGGTTCTCCAACAGCTAGGCCGATTTCTCGTTGAGCCATTGCCACACGTGTGACAGAGTCCATCATCAACATGACGTTTAAGCCTCGGTCTCTAAAATATTCCGCAATCGCAGTCGCTGTGAATGCACCTTTGATACGCATTAAAGCCGGTTGGTCTGATGTTGCAGCAACTACAATTGAACGTTTAAGTCCTTCAGGTCCTAAATCTCTTTCAATGAATTCTCGAACTTCACGACCACGCTCACCAATAAGTGCGATTACGTTTAAATCAGCTTTTGTATTTCTTGCGATCATACCAAGCAATGTACTTTTCCCAACACCAGATCCTGCAAATATCCCGACACGCTGCCCGTTACCAACTGTTAACATGCCGTCAATGGCTTTGACACCTACTTCAAGCTTTTCATGGATGGGTGGTCTAGTTAATGGATTCGGCGGATCTTGTTCTGTCCATGTTGTGATTAACCCTTTAGGTAACGAACTACCATCAATAGGTTCACCCATTGAATCTAATACTTTCCCAATTAATGCAGGTCCCACTTTAATCTCAAGTGGCTTTCCAGTTCCTTCGACTAAACATCCAATCGAAATTTCACGAATATTTGTATATGGCATTAAAACAACAATTTCATCTCGAAATCCAACTACTTCAGCTTTCATGATGGATACACCACCACGAGAGCTTGGCACGTGAATAAAACAAACATCCCCTATTGAACTTTCAGGACCTTGAGATTCAATCATCAATCCAATTACACGTTTCACGCGACCATATTTCTTAAACGTCGTCATATGTGGAATATGTTCAGATAGTTGATCGGCTCTCATAATGGTCACTCCTGACTTTCAAGTATTTCTGTTAGCTTTAATCTCAATTGAGTTAATTGTTCATCAACACTTACGACGATTCGTCCGTGATTGGTTTCTATATAACAATCAGTTGCTTGCAAGTCTTCATTCACGAAAATCATAAACGGTACATCTACTGGAAAAATGGATGCTAACTCATCTCTATTTGCAGATACGAGTGCATGGTGAATGGTTGGAACGTACAGTTTGATTTCTTTCATTTCTCGTGCTTCCTTTAACCCTCTCTTAACAAGAGCTAAATAATGTTCTTCATTTTCTTCTAAAGCTATTCCTAAAATTCGTTCAGCTGTTCGAAGTGATAATTCTAAGATGACCTTTTCCTGCTCATCGATATATTTTTTGGCATTATCGTGTGTATGTTGCATGGTCTCATTGGCTTGTTGGATGGCATGCGTCATATCGCTTTGAACTTTTTGATGCCCCTCTTCAAAACCTTGCTGAAAACCTTCTTCGTAAGCTTGCTGTTTAAACTCAATTTTATCTTGTTCCCATTTTGTTCTTTCCTGTTCAATGTAAACTTGAGTTTGTTGCTTTTGGTTCATCAAAAGGTTTCGCTCAAGTTCAATTTCATCCATAGCCTTTTTCATAAGAACGTCACGCTCTTTTAAAAGCATATCGATCGTCAAAGGCTTTTCTTCAGTTACTTCAGATTGGAAAGAAAGATTTCGAATTTGAATGGATTTTGATGGTTCATTTGATGCACTTGCAAATTCTGATCGGATGATTCTAGACAATGACGTCATCTCCTCCGCCACGAGCTATAATGATCTCTCCCGCATCTTCTAGGCGTCTGATAACGGCAACAATTCGAGATTGTGCTTCTTCAACATCACGCAATCGCACTGGCCCCATAATTTCCATCTCTTCTTTAAACGTTTCAGCCATACGTTGGGACATATTGCGGAAAATGATATCTTTTACTTCTTCGCTCGACACTTTCATCGATAGTAGTAAATCTTCATTTTCACAATCACGAACCACACGTTGAATGGAGCGATTATCCAGTGTAACAATATCTTCAAAGACAAACATGCGTTTTTTGATTTCTTCTGCAAGTTCTGGATCTTGAATTTCAAGTGCATCTAAAATCGTTTTTTCAGTTTGTCTGTCAACACCATTTAAGACTTCGACAACTGCATCAATACCGCCTGTTTCTGTGTAATCCTGGGTTACAGTTGATGATAATTTTCGTTCAAGTACAGATTCAATCTCACTAATAACTTCTGGTGAAGTAGAATCCATCGTCGCAATACGTTTCGCGATATCTGCTTGCACCTCTTGTGGAAGTGACGACAAAATCGTTCCAGCTTGCTGTGCCTCTAAATAAGAAAGAATTAGTGCAATGGTTTGCGGATGTTCGTTTTGAATAAAGTTAAATATTTGAGAAGGATCTGCTCTTCGCGCGAAGTCGAATGGACGAACTTGCAACGAAGATGTCAATCTGTTGATAATAGATTGAGCATGATCAGACCCAAGTGCTTTTTCAAGAACTGTTCTCGCATAACCAATACCACCTTGCGAGATGTAGTCTTGAGCCAATGCAATTGTATGGAATTCTTCTATAATATCTTCCTTAACTTCTGGTTCTACTTTTTTAACGCCTGATATTTCTAAAGTAAGACGCTCTATTTCATCTTCATTAAGATGTTTGTAAATGGCAGCGGATACTTCAGGACCCAGCGAGATTAACAGGAGAGCAGCTTTTTGCTTACCTGATAAGTCTTTTTCTTTCCTGGACAACAGCCGAACCCCCCATTAATCTTCAGCAATCCAAGTGCGAAGTAATTTAGCAAAATCATCTGGCTTATCTTTCGCCATTTTTTCTAATTGCTTACGACGCAATGTAGCTTCCGTTTCTTTTTCTGAATTAATATCTGCCACGTTAAATTCTTCTCTTTGTTCTTCAAGTAAAAGCAAATCTTCTTGTTTTGATTTTCTAGAACGGAACATAAAGAATACTAGAAGTAATATAACTGCGAATAAAATTCCGCCTACGACAAACACCCACCAAGGAATAATCGGTTCTGTGTTTGCAAGTTCTGTAGCCTTCCCATTGAATGGTTGTACAGATACAACAATTTTTTCTCCCACTTGTTCTTCCGTTAATTGACCGACTGCATCTTTGTCAATCGTCGTACGAACGATTGTGGCAAGTATTTGTTCAATATCTTGCTCAACACCATCTGGTAACGAAGCAATATCTTCTGGGTTTGGCGGTTCAACCATTACTTGAAGTCCAATATCACGAATCTTATATGGACTTTCTACAATCTCTTTACGAATTCGGTTTACTTCATTATTAATCGTCTCTTCGATTTTTTCATAATCCCCACTACCTGCTCCACCTTCAACATAATTGGTGAAATTGTCAGTTGGATCTTCTCCTTCAGGAGTGCCACCTTCAACCGGTGAATTTCCTGTAAAGGTTTCGGAAATACGTTGTGCACTTATTTGAATGCCTTCCATATTCTCTTCATCAACAGGTTCAACTAAGTTTTCTTCACGATTTTCTTTTTGGAAATCGATATCGGTTGTAACTGAGACAATTACTTTGTCTTGACCCATTAATGTACCTAGCATTGTTTGAACTTGTCTTTGTAAATCTCGTTCAATGGTTTTCTTAATGGCCATTTGATCCATAACAGATGAACCAGCGGTCTGAGGTTTATTCAAATCGAAATACTCAAAGTATTGATTGGTAATAACAATATTTTCTGTAGATAAGTTCGGAACACTCTTCGAAACTAAGTTATACATAGCTAAAATTTGAGGTTCTTCAAATTGATAGCCAGGTTCTGTGTTTAAAACGATTGAAGCACTTGCTGCTTCGGTTGCTTGTGTTAAAAATACGCCTTCTTCAGGCAATGTAATCATGACTCGAGCATCTTTCACGCCTTGGATGCTTTTTAATAGGTTTGAAAGTTCTGTTTGAGTGGATGCTAGCTTTAGCACGTTAAACTCATTATCTGTCATACCAAATCCAGCATTTTGTGAGAAGAAGGAGTAGTCAATCGTTCCTGATTGAGGAAAACCTTCTGCCGCCATTTGGACAAGTAATGAATCAACCTGTTCAGATGGAACCAATATAGTCGTCCCGCCAGGAGCAATCTCATTTGGAACTCCTTGAGCATCCAGTGTCTCTTTAATACGACCAATTTCTGCTGTAGATACATCCTTAAATAATGGGACAAATTCAGTTTTTGTCGCAAAAAAAGTAACAGCTGCAGCGAGGATGATCACACCTAAGATTGTTCCAATTAATGTGCCCTTTTGCGTTTTTGTGCGGCTCCTCCAAAAGAGGGTCATATCATTTTTAAATTTTGTTATACGTTCATTCATTTTAATCCCCCGGTACTGGTGAGTGAGTCATGACTAAATCAGAAATATATTAGACACTCATACGCATAATTTCCTGATACGCTTCAATCACCTTGTTACGAACTTCCATCGTTCCACTTAGCATAATGCTTGCTTTTTGAGAAGCGATCATTACATCGTGTAGCTCGACTTGTTCACCACGGATTAATTTATCAGTCATTGTGTCAGACACTTTTTGTTGAGCATTTACATTTGATATTGCATCTTTTAACATCGCTCCAAATTGTTGTTGTGCTTCATAGGGAGTCGTTTTTTGCATGATATTTGGCACCGGTTGTTGAACTGGTGTTAAAAGTGATAATGGTTGTATTGGCATTTTTTACTTCCTTTCTTTACCGTTATTTCCCGATTTCTAACGCTTTCGTCAACATCGCTTTATTGGCATTGAAGACTGTGACATTTGCTTCATATGAACGTGTTGCAGAAATCAAATCGACCATTTCTCTTAGAGGGTCAACGTTTGGCATTTCTACATATCCATTTTCGTCGGCGTCAGGATGACTCGGATCAAATACTAGTTTAAATGGCGTTTCTCTATCTTCGTTGATCCTAGAAACTTTAACACCATTCCCAACTTGTCCTTTACTTGAATGTCCAACAGCAACATTCAAGAAAGATGAAAACTGTCCTTCAAGAGGTTTCAACGTAACCGATTTCCTGCGATACGGCTCCCACTCACCATTGACTAAACGTCCACGAGTGGTGTCTACATTGGCCATATTAGAAGAAATAACGTCCATACGTAATCTTTGAGATGTTAAGGCTGATGCAGTTGTATTCATACTATGGAAGATACTCATGTTCATTAGCCTCCTTTAATAACTGTTTGGAGTGAATTCAATTTGCCACTCACTCTATCTATCAATGCATTATAGTAAATTTGATTGGTTGCTAGATTTGCTTGTTCTTTATCCATGTCAACACCGTTACCATTTTGTCGGTAACGCATATTCGTATAACTAAAAACACCCGGAGAATAATCACGCATTTTAAAATCAAAATGCTTGGTATCTGTCCGGTATGCCGCCATCGACGACTGCTTTGCATCAGAAAACATCTGTGCAAAACTGACATCCTTCGACTTATAATTTGGAGTGTCGACATTTGCAATGTTTTGTGCAATTGTTTTTTGTTTCACACTCGCATATGCTAGTCCGTTCTCTAAGTTTTGTATGGTTCCACCAAATAAACTCAAATACTTCACCCCATTCTTTTCCTGTAACATTACGTTTTAATAACACTTTCTATCTCATTGTAAAGAAGATGTAATATAGTGTCTATGAACATTATGTAGTTTTTAATAGTCCATAATGACTGTTTTTTCGATTTATTTGAACTTTTTTCTACAAGACGGTCATTCCCAACTCCTATTTGTCGAATAAGACGATAATTTGTCGGAATATCATGTAATTAAGAGAATCTTCTGATAAAACTATAACAAAAAAACCACAGAGATGGAATTCTCTGTGGTTTTTAGACAGTTGAAAATAATAATAGATTAAATAACATTATGTAAAATGAAGGTGGTTGGCTATTTCTTTCGCTTTCCGCGGACGAAACGCAAGCCTCCTCGAGTCAGCTGTCTTTGACAACTGCCCCTGTGGGGTCTAGCGTGTTTCGTTTTTCCGCAGGAGTCTTCAGAAATAGCCAACCACCTTCTTACAAAATAGTTTGAAGGATTAAGTTTATAAATGCTATTAGAGATACTACAAAAATGATTTTTCAAGTGGGTATTTCGTGAAATAATCCCCTATTACAATTGAATTTGAATTACAGTATTAATAAATTAGGCATATAACCATTACTTACACGTTTATTTATGTTGTAGATTGCCTTACTATTAGATAAGCTTATTCATATTTATTAATTCACATCAATTTCAGTTGATTGGAATGGAAGTGGCGATTAAACCTTTTATATAGATTGTAGTGGCAGGCGGCGACTCCTGCGGGATTAGTGGGACTGGTGAGACCGCACAGGAGCTTGCGACGAGGAGACTCACCACCCGCCCCGCGGAACGCGTCCGCCTAAAACGGAAATCGACTATGTCATTTGCAAAAAAAGAGGTCTGCCCTTAAAAGTCATTTACTATGACTTTTAAGACAGCCCCTTCATTGATAAATCTTATTTTAATTTTAATTGAGCTAATTCATTTAAGAACTTATCATTTAACACTTTAATGTAAGTTCCTTTCATACCTAATGAACGAGATTCGATAACACCAGCACTTTCTAATTTACGCAAAGCATTTACAATTACTGATCGAGTAATACCAACTCTGTCAGCAATTTTCGATGCTACTAACAAACCTTCGTTACCATCAAGCTCTTCAAAGATATGCTCAATTGCTTCAAGTTCACTATATGATAGTGAGTTGATTGCCATTTGAACTACAGCTTTCGTACGTGCTTCTACTTCAATCTCTTCAGATTTTTCACGAAGGATTTCCATACCAACAACAGTTGCGCCATATTCACCAAGGATTAAATCGTCATCTTGGAATTCTTCTTTTAAACGACCAAGGATTAACGTACCTAATCTTTCACCGCCACCAATGATTGGAACGATTGTTGTTAAGCCATCTTTAAATAGTTCGCGGTTCTCAACAGGGAAAACAGTATGTTCGCTATATACATCTAAATTTGAAGAAGTTTCATTTACATGGAACAAGTTTTTTGTGTATTCTTCAGGGAATTGACGCTCTTCCATCATTTTAATCATACGTTCATTTTCAATCTGTTGATTAATGTCGAAACCTAATAATTTACCTTTACGACTTACGATAAAAACATTACATTCGATTACGTTGCTTAATGTAGTCGACATTTCTTTAAAGTTCACTTGCTTTGTCGCCGAGCCTTGCAGCATCGAGTTAATCTTTCTTGTTTTTGCTAATAAATTCATCTAATTGGCCTCCTGTGATTTAAACTGCTATTTATTCAATATTCTAAAGGTTTTTAATCTTCAATGATATAGATTTATCATACATTACAAAATAAATTGTGACAAATCTTTGTTTTTTACGATATTTCCTAATTTTTGATCGACATAGCCTGGCGTAATGTCGATATGTGCGGGTGATATTTCAGAAGCTTCAAAAGAGAGTTCCTCTAATAACTTTTCTAATATCGTGTGCAATCTTCTAGCGCCAATGTTGTCAGTTTCTTGGTTTACTTCCGTCGCAATTTCTGCAATTCGAGTAATAGCTTCATCAGTAAACTCAATAGTCACTCCTTCTGTTTCTAGAAGTGATTTATATTGACGAATTAACGAATGATCCGGTTCTTTTAAAATTCTAACAAAATCATCTTTGGTTAACTTTTCAAGTTCTACACGAACAGGGAATCTTCCTTGTAGTTCAGGTATCAAATCTGATGGTTTTGCCGTATGGAAAGCTCCTGCAGCAATGAACAACATATAATCAGTTTTAACAATCCCATGCTTCGTTTGAACCGTTGAGCCTTCAACGATTGGCAATATATCTCGCTGGACACCTTCTCTTGAAACATCTGCAGAGGATCCCGCTCCACCCTTGCTTGCAATTTTATCAATCTCATCAATAAAGATAATCCCAGACTGCTCCGCACGTTCGACTGCCTTTTGAGATAGTTCTTCATTATCAATTAATTTACCAGCTTCTTCAATTGTTAAAATTCGTCTAGCATCTTTAACTTGAACACGACGTTTTTTCTTTTTCTTCGGCATGAGATTTGAAAAGGCATCTTGCATGTTTTGACCCATGTTCTCCATCCCTGACCCTTGGAATGCGTCAAAGAGTGATGGAGACTGTTCAGTTACCTCTACATTTACCCATTCTTCCTCAAGCTTGCCGTCTCTTAAATCTTCCGCTATTTGTGACCGTTTTAAACGAACTTCTGTATCATCATTATTAGTTTCTTCTTGTTCAGCCTTTTGGCCAAAAAGCATTTCAAAAGGATTTTGTCCTTCATGCTTCTTTTTTAATGAAGGAACTAATAATCGAACAATGGCATCATTCGCCAAGCGTTCAGCTTGGCTTTTCACTGCTTCCATCATTTCTTCTTTAACTAAGCGCACCGAAGTTTCAGTAAGATCTCGAACCATGGACTCTACATCTCTTCCTACATAACCTACTTCTGTGAACTTGGTTGCTTCAACTTTAATGAATGGAGCCTTTGTTAACTTGGCAATTCTACGTGCAATTTCAGTCTTACCAACTCCAGTAGGACCAATCATTAATATGTTTTTAGGAATAACTTCATTTTTCATTTCATCAGACAACAAACTTCTGCGATAGCGATTTCGTAAGGCAACAGCAACCGATTTTTTCGCATCCTTTTGTCCGACAATATAACGATCCAAATGCTCAGTTATTTGTTTAGGGGTTAGATGTTTACTCATTCATTCAACGCCTCCACAATTATTTCATGATTTGTGAATACACATATATCGGCTGCAGTGGTTAATGCTGCTTTTGCAATTTGTTCGGCAGTCATTGTCTCACCAGCATATAGTTTTAATGCTCTACCTGCAGCTAATGCAAAGTTACCACCAGAACCAATTGCTAATATTCCGTCATCTGGTTCAATTACTTCACCTGTCCCAGAAACTAATAGCAAAGTTTCTTTATTCATTACCAATAGCATTGCTTCTAGACGTCTTAGCATTTTATCGCCGCGCCATTGTTTCGCTAACTCAACCGAAGCACGTTGCAAATTCCCATCATACTCCATTAACTTTGCTTCAAACATTTCAAATAACGTAAAGGCATCCGCTACTGAACCTGCAAACCCTGCCAAAACTTGACCATTAAATAATCGTCTCACTTTTTTTGCGGTATGTTTCATCACAACTTGATTGCCAAGCGTTACTTGACCATCACCTGACATGGCTGATTTTCCAGCATGTTGAATAGCGAATATCGTTGTTGCATGTATCTCACCCATTTAGTTCACCTCATTATTCGTTATGCACGTGGATGTGCATTCATATATGTTTTCCTTAAGTGTTCTTTCGTGACATGTGTATAAACTTGAGTGGAAGAAAGTTGAGAATGACCAAGTAACTCTTGGACTGTACGTAAGTCAGCACCATTGTTAAGTAAGTGCGTCGCAAATGTATGTCGCAACATATGAGGATAAATTTTTGTATGCAGAGAAGCTTTTTTAACCATCTCATTTAATACAAATCTTACGCCTCTTGGAGTTAATGGTTCCCCTCGCATATTAGTAAAGATCACTTGATGTTTTGTTTGTTTCATAAGTTTAGGACGTGCCACTTCTATATATTGTTCCAATGCATCATGGGCAAATTGGCCAAAAGGTAAATAACGTTCTTTACGACCTTTTCCCATTACTCGTAATATACCCAATCTCAAATCAATATCTACTTCTTCTAGAGATGTAAGTTCACTAACTCGAATACCTGTCGCATAAAGCAGTTCTAATAATGCTCGATTTCGAATGTCGAGTAATGAATCACCTTCTGCAGCTTTAAATAATTCCTGCATTTCTTCTTCATAAAAAAAATGAGGAAGACGTTCCTCTTTTTTAGGATGATATAGGGAGCGAAAAGCATCTTCTTTAAAACCAAATTCTCGATTCCCAAATTTATAGAACGATCGAATTGCAGAGATTTTTCTTGAAATCGTCGTTCTAGATAATTTATTTTCATACATTTTCGTTACGTAAAGTCTTGCATGAATATATTCAACTTGTTCTAATTCAGTCACGCCTTCCGCTTCAAGAAAATGGAAGAATTCAACGATATCAGATTCATATTCACGAACCGTATGGGACGAGTAGTTTTTTTCCAATTGAATATAACTTAAAAACTGATTAAGTGCTTCGGTTGGACTCATCAAGAATTCCCCTCCATTTGAGAAACACAACTGGTCTTGAGTACAAGGACAAGTTTTTCATTTTATATGTGAGTTCAAATGTTGAAAATGTACACAAGTATTAGAAAAACACAGCTTGCACCGAAAAGGGCGAAAGCTATGTTTTTTCTTATACTGATATTCAATCAAATCATATACTTTATAATCAGTAAAATAAAAAGCCTCTAAATTATAACAACAATTAGAGGCTTTTCGCAATTAAACTGATAGTGTATTCATAAAATTTTGAATTGTTGCTAGTGCGCGTTCAGCATGTTTTGAACCACGTTCTTCCTTTGTTTTGTATCTTTTGGAAAGAGGTGGGAACAGTCCGAAGTTCACATTCATAGGTTGGAAATTCTTTGGATCAGCTTCTGTGATATATCTTGCCATGCTTCCTAGCGCTGATTCATGAGGTACAGTTACTACCTCTTCTCCTAATGCCATTTTAGCAGCATTAATGCCCGCTATCAAGCCACTACCAGCTGATTCAACGTACCCTTCGACACCTGTCATTTGACCGGCAAAGAAAAGTTGGTCGTTATTTTGAAGTTGGTAAGTTGGTTTTAAGACACGCGGAGAATTGATAAACGTGTTTCGGTGCATGACACCATAACGGACAATTTCAACGTTTTCTAATCCCGGAATTAATTGTAATACTTCTTTTTGTGGTCCCCATTTTAAATGTGTCTGAAAACCAACAATATTATATAACGTCCCAGCAGCATCGTCTTGACGCAGCTGAACAACTGCATATGGTATCTTTCCTGTTTTTGGATCTTCAAGACCAACTGGTTTCATCGGACCAAAAAGTAACGTTTTTTTACCTCTTGCAGCCATTACTTCAAAAGGCATGCACCCTTCAAAATAAATCTCTTTTTCAAATTCTTTCAAAGGAACAACTTCTGCTGTAATTAAAGCATCATAAAAGCGGTCGAATTCTTCTTCCGTCATTGGACAATTTAAATATGCAGCTTCTCCTTTATCATAACGAGATTTTAAATATACCTTGTCCATGTTGATACTATCTTTTTCAACAATAGGAGCTGCAGCATCATAGAAGTATAAATAATCTTCACTCGTTAACTTTTGGATTTGTTCAGCTAACGCTGGTGAAGTTAGTGGACCACTCGCAATAATTGTTATCCCTTCAGGAATTTCTGTAACTTCTTCATTAATCACTTCGATGAGTGGGTGATTCTTCACTTTTTCTGTTACAAATGCAGCAAATTCATGTCGATCTACAGCGAGTGCACCCCCTGCAGGAACCGAACATTGGTCAGCTGCTGCAATAATTACTGAATCAAGCATTCGCATTTCTTCTTTTATAACGCCGACAGCATTGGTTAATGTGTTTGCTCGTAATGAGTTTGAGCACACCAATTCCGCAAATTTATCCGTATGATGAGCAGCTGTTTGTTTAACTGGTCGCATTTCATATAAACGAACCTGAACACCACGTTTGGCAATTTGCCATGCAGCTTCACTTCCAGCAAGCCCCGCTCCGATTACATTAACTATTGTCAATTTCGACACCAACCTTTTCTTTACGATATAGAATTTATTTCTTTAGATTTGTTTATTTATTAGTTTTAGCGATTCAGTTAATCAGAGATCAGCTAAATAATACTTCCCGACTGATCAATAAAAAGTTAAGCAGTCTTTAAAATCATTCAAGTCAAGATACAAGCGCCGGTCTCATTATAAGACGGCGCTTTGTGCTTTTCTATTTAAGCTTGTGCATCTTCTTTGTAATCACATGATGTACATTGAATTTGAATTCCTTTTTTCAACTTTTTCTCAACTAATAATTCATTACACTTCGGACATGGTCGGCTAATTGGTTTATCCCAAGAAACAAAATCACATGTTGGATAACGGTCACATCCGTAGAAAATACGTTTCGTTTTGCTCTTGCGTTCAACAACTTCGCCTTCTTTACATGTCGGACACTTCACATCGATATTCTTAACGATCGCTTTCGTATTTCGACATTCAGGGAAATTGCTACAAGCCATAAATTTACCGTATCGTCCTAGTTTAAAGACCATTGCAGATCCACATTTCTCACAATCTTCTCCTGCAGGTTCATCTTTAATTACGACTTTTTCCATTTCCTTATCAGCATGAATGACATGCTTCTCGAAGTTTTGGTAAAACTTATCGATGACATGAACCCACTTTTCTTGTCCTTCTTCCACACTATCCAAGTCTTTTTCCATTTGAGCAGTAAACTCGATATTAATAATATCCGGGAAGAATTCTAGAACGAGTTGATGAACAATGCCGCCAAGTTCAGTTGGAATAAATCTTTTCGCTTCAAGGGTTACATAACCACGTTTTTGAATGGTATCAAGGGTAGGTGCATAAGTAGAAGGTCTACCTATTCCTAACTCTTCTAGCGTTTTGACTAGTCTAGCCTCTGAATAACGTGGAGGCGGTTGTGTGAAATGTTGCTTTGGTTCTATCTCTAATTTTTTCACCATGTCGCCTTGATTCATAATCGGTAAAATACGATCTTTTTCTTCTACCTGATCGTCATTCCCCTCAACATAAACTTTCATGAAACCAGGGAATTTCACTTGTGAGCCATTTGCTCTAAAGACGACACCTTGATTTGTTAAGTCTACCGTTACAGTGTCTAATAGTGCAGAAGCCATTTGACTCGCCAAAAAACGCTCCCAAATTAATTTGTATAATCGGAACTGGTCTTTCGACAAAATCGCTTTTAATTGATCTGGTGCTCTTAATACACTTGTTGGACGAATCGCTTCATGCGCATCTTGAGATTTACTAGATTGTTTGACCGGAGCTGTGGTTGTTGAGATGTATTCTTTTCCATATTCAGTTTCAATATAGGATTGTGCATCTCTTTTAGCCGTATCAGAAATTCGAGTTGAATCCGTACGCATATAAGTTATTAAACCAACAGAACCTTCCTTGCCAACATTTATACCTTCATATAATTGTTGAGCAAGCATCATTGTTTTTCTTGCACGGAAGTTAAGTTTACGAGCTGCTTCCTGTTGCAATGATGATGTCGTAAACGAAGGAGCTGGATTACGTTTACGTTCTTTTTTCACAACGCTTGTCACTTCGAACTGATCGCCTTTTATTTGTTTTAAAATTTCTTTTACCTGTTGTTCGTTTGTTAGTTTGACTTTTTCTTTGCCATTTCCAAAATAAACGGCGTCGAAAGGTTTTTTACCTTTTTCAAAGTTCCCCTCAATGGACCAGTACTCTTCAGGTTGGAACGTCTTAATTTCGTTTTCACGATCAATAATTAGACGTAGAGCAACTGATTGAACACGTCCAGCAGAGAGTCCTTTTTTGACTTTCTTCCATAGTATTGGACTAATGTTGTATCCAACAAGTCGATCAAGAATTCTTCGAGCTTGCTGTGAATCAACAAGGTCCATATCAATCGGACGAGGATTTTTAAAAGATTCTTTTATTGCTTCTTTTGTAATTTCATTAAATACAACACGACAATCTGATTCAATATCAATGTTCAATGAGTTCGCGAGATGCCAAGCAATTGCTTCACCTTCGCGATCCGGGTCAGCTGCGAGATAAATTTTCTTCGCTTTTTTAGCTGCTGATTTCAAATCTTGCATTACGGGGCCTTTTCCGCGGATTGTAATGTATTTCGGAGAATAGTTATTCTCAACATCTACACCCATTTGACTTCGCGGCAAATCACGCACATGACCAAGTGATGCTTTAACTTTATATTTTTTGCCAAGGTAACGTTCAATCGTCTTCGCTTTGGCTGGCGATTCTACAATCACTAAAAAATCCGACATGTATGTGCCTCCTTATAGAGGTTCCTAATAAATCAATAAAAGAAATACCTGTTGCAAAATGTATAACAGATTGCAGTAGATTGCAACCATTTTTCATTTATGTGTCAACTTTGATGCACATTTTGTTTTAGTTCTTCAAGAATTTGGAAGCCGTTCCACACGGGTTTTGCTCCTTCAAGCATAAGTAAATGAGGACCAACTGACAACTCTGAAGATATGGAGCCTGGAACACAAAATACGTCCTTGCCGTTATCAATTGCATGTTGCATTGTACTAACCGTTCCACTCTTTTCTTTTGCTTCTGTAACTACCACTGCATGAGATAATCCACTTATTATTCGATTTCTCATAGGAAAAGTCCATTTTTTTGGCGTTACATAGGGTGGATATTCAGTCAAAATTAATTGATGTTGTTCCATGGTATGAAATAACACACGATTTTCTTTCGGGTATTGCGTAAATAAACCATGTCCAACAACAGCAATCGTTTTACCTCCAAGATTGTTGGTAGTAGTATGAGCCATTGCGTCAGCCCCTTTAGCTAGTCCACTAACAATCACAACCTTGTCCTTGATTAGTGGAGGGATAATAAAGTTCATCGCTTCTAGAGAGTATGCCGTTGCTTCTCGAGATCCAATAATCGCAACAAATAATTGTTCTTTTAAATAGCCGATTTTTCCTCTTGCATACAAAATAGCTGGCGGATCATATAACGTTAATAATTGTTTAGGGTAAGTGGGTTCATTAAATAAAATGGGGGTAATTTGATGCTTTTCATATGCTCGCAGAAGTGGGGTTTCTAGCGATTTATCATATGATTTTTGAAATCTTACTGTTCGTTCATAAGATAATTTTAATAAGTGGGAAAGTTGATGGATTGGCATTTTGTCGACAGACTCTAACTCAGGATCTACCTGAAGAAGTGGGGTAAGTCTGTTTAGCGGCACCGGAAAAACATAGTGCAGTGCTAGTAAACGTTGCTTAAACTGATCATCATTCATTCGTTTCCTCCTTTTTCATCCAATACTATTCAGGTTTATATCGAAAAAAAAGCGACACATCGGTTGATGTGCCGCTTAACATTATATTAATGTGTTTTACATTGATCGTACAAGCCTTTTTCTTTAATTACTTTAATTAAAGTTTCACCAATAACAGATGGAGTAGCTGCAACTTCCATACCTGCAGCATTCATTGCTTTGATTTTTTCAGCAGCTGTACCTTTACCACCAGAGATAATTGCACCGGCATGGCCCATACGTTTACCTTCTGGAGCTGTTTGACCACCGATAAATCCTACTACCGGTTTTGTCATGTTTGCTTTAATCCACTCAGCAGCTTCTTCTTCCGCTGTTCCGCCGATTTCACCAATCATAACTACTGCATACGTATCTGGATCTTCATTGAATGCAGAAAGTGCATCAATAAAGTCAGTTCCGTTTACTGGGTCTCCACCGATACCTACAGCTGTACTTTGTCCAATTCCTTCTTGAGAAAGTTGGTGTACTGCTTCATAAGTAAGTGTACCAGAACGAGAAACTACGCCTACATGGCCTTTTTTGTGAATGTATCCAGGCATAATACCAATTTTACATTCTTCAGGTGTAATAACACCTGGGCAGTTAGGTCCGACTAAACGCGTTTTTTTGCCTTCCATATAACGCTTCACTTTTACCATATCCAATACTGGAATATGTTCAGTGATACAAATCGCCATATCTAAGTCAGCATCAACAGCTTCTAGAATTGCATCTGCAGCGAATGGAGCTGGTACATAAATAACTGACACATTAGCGCCTGTTGCTTTAACAGCTTCTTCTACTGTATTGAAAACGGGAACGCCTTCAGCTTCAGTTCCGCCTTTACCTGGAGTAACACCAGCGACGATTTTAGTTCCATATTCAAGCATTTGCTTTGTATGGAAAAGAGCAGTTGATCCCGTGATACCTTGTACGAGTACTTTCGTATCTTTATTAATATATACGCTCATCTTTTGTCCCTGCCTTTCTTAGCCTACTAGTTCAACAATTTTTTGCGCGCCATCAGCCATAGAGCCAGCCGCAATAATGTTTAAGCCAGATTCGTTCAATAATTTTTTACCAAGTTCTACGTTTGTACCTTCTAAACGAACAACTAATGGTACTTGTAATCCAACTTCTTTAGCAGCTGTGATTACACCTTCAGCAATAACGTCACACTTCATAATTCCACCAAAGATGTTAACGAAAATACCTTTAACATTTTTGTCAGATAAGATGATTTTGAATGCTTCCGTTACTTTCTCAGCAGTCGCGCCGCCCCCAACGTCAAGGAAGTTAGCGGGTGATCCGCCGTAATAGCTGATTGTATCCATTGTTGCCATAGCTAGTCCAGCACCGTTAACCATACATCCGATGTTTCCATCTAAAGAAATATAGCTAAGGTCATATTTAGATGCTTCAATTTCTTTTGCATCTTCTTCATCATAGTCACGTAATTCTAAGATATCTTTGTGACGGTATAGAGCATTTGCATCGAAGTTAAACTTCGCATCAAGTGCCATAACGTCCCCACCACCAGTAACTACTAATGGGTTGATTTCTACGATTGCCGCATCTTTTTCAACAAATACTTGGTAAAGACCAAGCATGAATTTCACAGCTTTGTTAACTAAGTTAGCTGGAATGTTCATGTTGAAAGCCATACGACGAGCTTGGAAACCAGTCAATCCAACAACAGGATCGATAACTTCTTTAAAGATTTTTTCAGGAGTTGCTTCTGCAACTTCTTCAATATCCATTCCGCCTTCTTCAGAACCCATAAGAGTTACACGAGAAGTGGCACGGTCAAGTACTAAACCTAAGTAGTACTCTTTTTTAATGTCGCAACCTTCTTCAACAAGAAGACGCTTAATTTCTTTTCCTTCAGGACCTGTTTGATGAGTAACAAGTACTTTCCCAAGAAGTTCTTTCGCGTATGTACGAACTTCATCTAAGTTCTTCGCGATTTTAACACCGCCAGCTTTACCACGACCACCTGCGTGGATTTGAGCTTTCACCACGACAACGTCTGTGCCAAGTTCTTTTGCAACTTTTACCGCTTCTTCAGGAGAAAAAGCAACTAAACCGCTCGACACTGCGACACCATATTGTCTGAGGAGTTGTTTACCTTGATATTCATGGATATTCATTTTACATCCTCCAATCAAACTTCTGTCAAGTAATTTACTACCTTTACCATTGTATAAAACCTGTCATACAATGTCCACATAAGACTGCTATAACACGTAAAACATCAAATATTCCGACTTCTTGTCGTTTTATGACGAAACAGTTTGATACGCATTCCAGCTACCTTTCGACAATAAAAAAGAGATCTTTCGTCCATCTAGCGATGGTAACGAAAGATCTCTTTTATCTTCTTTTTAACCCTTGCGTTTGATCAATCCGGTAAATAAAGGCGAATACTTCAGCAACCGCTTGATATAATTCTTCCGGGATTGATTCATTAATGTTCAGTTGACCGAGCAAAGACACTAAACTCGGATCCTCTTGTATCGGTATTTGGTTTTCTTGTGCTTTTTTTAAAATGTTTTCCGCAATTTTCCCTTTTCCTTTTGCAATAATGACAGGAGCATTTTCAGCATCTGGCTTATATGTGAGGGCAATGGCTTCTTTTCTTCTTAGTTGCTCTTCATTCATATCTTAATATCGACTCCTTGTGTAGGCACTTGATGTTGACGATCGAGTCCTGGAATCGGTTGTTTTTCAAACTGTTTCATAAAGACACCCGATAATTGATAATCCAGTGCTTGCAAACCATCTTTTAGTGCATCTTTAAACGGTTCTGCAACCGCTTGTAAGGCATCATTTTCATTAAATATCGTAACGGTAACCACTCGATTTTGAACTTGCATATCAATAACGGTTTCTTTAAGAGCATTTAAATCCAAATAAAACATAACACGAGCATAGTTCGAATCAATTTTTCCATCTTCCTTCATGCGGCCATTCCATTGAAGCGTAGCATCCATTTTCTTCCCTAAGAAATCAAGTGGAACTTGCATAAGCAATTGATGTTGAGGACCATTTTCACCTGATAAAATTTGAAGTCCATTCATTCGAGTAATAATGGTGTCAGCAACTTCTTTCATTGGCATAGAAATACTTGGGTCTTGTAATAAAGCCAATAGTTGCGGCTTAAGTGTTTCACTCATTTGTGTAAGGTTACTACCTAATTGTCCTAACTTAGCTTCATAGGAGAATCCTAAATCTTGTAAGACTTGCTTCATCGCCAATTCAATTGTTTTCTGATTCACTCCAGATTGGACAGCTAATTCCGCCTGACTTAACACTTGTTGAACGGGTATCTGAGTAGATTGGCTAGCTACTGAAGTTAGTTGCTGAAATACTTTTGAGTTTGGAGCGGTTCCATTTAAAGATTGTAGTAGGGACAAAATATGCTCCTTAGGCGCATTGCCTTGAACATCAGTTTGCAAAGGTGCTGTTTGGCTAAGTGAAGCAAATGCTTTCACGATTTCATTTGTCATTGTCTTCACACTTGTTTTCCAAGCTTGTGAATTTACTGGTGTATTTTCTAAACGTTGTAATTGTGTTTGCAATTGAAGTTTGACTTCATTCGATAATAATTGGTTTTGCTGAATCGAAGTTTGTAACGCCTGGACATTCGTTTGTACTTGACTAGGTGTTGATTGATGCAACTGAATTAATTGCTGACCAATCGTTCCTTGACTCTCTGTTTTTGAGCTTGCACTTATAGTGGAAGACGGGTTCAAAAAATTAGAGATGGATGCCTGCTTTGGAACAAGACCTACTTCTTTTAACATGCTTAATAAACTAGATTTATCACTTACAGAAGAATTCGGTGACAATAATGTCTCCAAAGCCTTGCCAACAATGGTGCCACCAAGTTCCTTAGACAATGGTTGTGTAATCTGATTTAGTGTTTGTTGAATTGCAGCTTTTTGAACGGGTGGTAGCGATTGGTCAGATTGAAGCGTTTGTTTTAGTGAATCCAATAACGTATTGAGTCCTGTTTTATCACCACCACTGATGATTGATCGAAATATCTCATTTGTAAAAGGTAATTTCATCTCACTCATTCGTTGAAGAGCTTGCACTGCATCTGCCAGTTTCACTTGGGGCGGCAGATTTTTTATCCATTGTTCTGCTTGTACTAGTTGGTCTTTGGACAAAGGAATTTGTTCCTTCACCATATGTTGAACTAGCGCTTGCATTGTCGGAGTTTTAGGCAATTGAAGCGAATCCATTAATTGTTGAATTTGCACAGAAGGAGACGACGTTTGTGGCAGAGCTCCTGTTACAACTTTTAGTTGCAACTCTGGCTTAACACTTGTTACTTGAAAATAATGTGAGTCGCCAGCCTTTAGTGGGACTTCAAGCTTGGCGATCATTTTTTGATTTCCTACTTGCACTTCAGCCGTTTGATTTGGATACAATTTTTTTATATTGCCATGAAATACTTGTCCCTGCTTTAAAGAGAGAGGTTGTTCAGACACAGATTGTGATCGCATATTAGGCTGAATAGAAGAAAAAGACGCCGCTGTCATAGGTAACCCCCTCCTTTCCAACTACATAGATTTAATAGGTTCAAATGATTTGCGATGAATCGGCGTATAGCCAAAACGTTGTAAGGCTTCTAAATGTTCAGCTGTTCCATAACCTGCATTTTTCGAAAAAAGATAGTTCGGATATTGTTGATGCCATTCATCCATTAATTCATCTCTAGTTGTTTTAGCCAATATAGAAGCAGCTGCTATACATAAGCTTTTAGAGTCACCTTTTATAATCGAGTGCTGTGATATGTCTAACGGAAGTTTCATCGCGTCTATTAACAATACATCCGGTTGAATGCTTAAAAGTTTAACAGATTCAACCATGGATTCTTTAGTTGCTTCGTAAATATTGATTTCATCTATTCTTAATGGGGGCTGAACATGAATGCTATATGATTTTGCATGTTTCTTTATCTGCTGAGCAAATTCGTTTCTTTTGCTACGGGAGATTTGTTTCGAGTCATTTATTCCGATTAAATCTGTATGTATGTCTTCAAAAATCACCGCTGCGGTTACAACCGGACCAGCCAAAGGTCCTCTCCCAGCTTCATCTATTCCTGCGATCAAATCTTGAGCTGTTTGTTTAAAAGAATTGTCGAACTCTATTTTACTTTGATGTTGTTGAATGATCATTTGCTGTTTTGCTAATTTCATCTCCCAAGAGTTCAGTAACTTTTGAACGCCTTTTCTAGGGTCATGAACGAGACTTTCGATAAAAGAATTGCGGTCTTTCGTAAGGTTCAATTGAGTTGCTATATCTTGTATTGTTTTCATTTAAATCAGTCCTTCTTTACTACCTATATTATCGGCTGTGTTCTACGTTTTTAGAGAGTTATTCGTTAGATTAGAAAAACCTTTTCTACCCGAAGGTAAAAAAGGTTATTGCACATCTTGTTTTTCGCTTTCTTCAACGAAGTCAAATGTTAATTTACCAAGGTTTTCTCCACGTATATCTCGGACAATTAATTCAGCTACTTGATCATAATCAATTTCTCCACCAGTAGAAAATGTCCGACGGAGTTTTCCAATATGATCGAACGTTTTAACTAAGTCTTCATCAACTTCTGTCAATTGGTATCGATCTTCCATACGTTTTGGATAATGCTCAGCTAAAAAACGCAATCCATATACCGCTAAGTCTTCCATATTCGTGATCGTATCCTTAATTGCCCCAGTAAGAGCAAGTTTATAACCAACAGATTGATCCTCAAACTTTGGCCATAAAATCCCTGGTGTATCGAGTAATTCTAATTCTTTTTCTACTTTAATCCACTGTTGAGCTTTAGTAACACCAGGCGTATTTCCCGTTTTAGCTAAATTCTTTTTCGCTAAACGGTTTATAAGTGTTGATTTTCCTACGTTTGGTATACCCACGATCATGGCACGTATAGCTCTTGGTTTAATACCTCGTGAACGCATGCGTTCCCATTTCTCTTCAAGTAACTCTTTTGCCGCTTTTATTACTTGTTGCAAACCTTTACTATCAAAAGAATTTATGGCAACTGCTTTGTGCCCTCTTTCATCGAAATACTTGAGCCACTTTTTCGTTTGATGATCATCTGCCATATCTGCTTTATTTAAAATCAATAATCTAATTTTCTGCCCTACAACCTCATCAATCATTGGATTACGAGATGACAATGGCAAGCGTGCGTCAACTAATTCAAAGATAATATCAACGAGCTTAAGCTTTTCCGTTACTTCACGACGAGCTTTGGCCATATGTCCTGGGAACCATTGAATGGTCATATGTTTTCCTCCTTAAGTATTACTTGACGATACTTATTTCATTAGGAGGCCAGAATATAACACTTGTGCTTCCGATGATTTCGTCCATCGAGACAACGCCAATGTGACGACTATCCTTGCTGTATCGTCGGTTATCTCCCATTACGAAAACATAACCTTCAGGTACAACTTCCTCTTGAATAAGTTCTTCTAAAGTAAAATCTTCTGTTAGTGTTCCTTCAATAATTTCTTTTTTAAAAGGATCTAAGTATGGTTCAGGCTTTGCTTCACCATTTATATATAATTGATCGTTTTTATAAGCAACATGATCTCCAGGGAGTCCAATAACTCGTTTAATGTAGTCTTTTTGTTCTGGGGCATGAAATACGACGATATCGTACCGATTCGGTTCTCCAACGTCATAGCCGATTTTGTTAACGATCATTCGATCACCGTTTTCTAACGTCGGCATCATGGATTCTCCATCAACAACAATTGGTGTAAATAAAAAGAAGCGAATGAGCCATGCAAGACCAAATGCAATCAATAAAGCCTTCGCCCACTCCCATATTTCATTTTTTTCTTTTTTAACTTCTTCCATCAAATTGCCCCCCTGCTTGTACTATTATTATTGTACAAGGAATTAACACCACAAGCAAAAAGAAAGAGAGCTTGAAATCCAAGCTCTCTTTCTGGCTGTAAATTATCGAATTTCTTTGATACGTGCAGCTTTACCACGTAAGTTACGTAGGTAGAACAATTTAGCACGACGTACTTTACCACGACGAATAACTTCTAAAAGAGTGATTTTAGGCGTGTGAACTGGGAAAATACGTTCAACACCAACACCGTAAGAAATTTTACGAACTGTGAAAGTTTCGCTTACTCCGCCACCACGACGTTGTATAACTACTCCTTCGTACAATTGGATACGTTCGCGAGTTCCCTCAACGACCTTAACGTGAACACGAACTGTGTCACCTGGACGGAAATTCGGAAGATCCGTACGAAGTTGTTCTTGTGTAATTTCAGTAATAATATTTTGCATATTTTTCTCTCCTTAGACAGATGCTCTTGCTAGCGACAATGGCTACAGCGGAACATCGTAATTCGGTACTCCACATAGAAGTACAGAATAGATGATACCATATAACCACGCACAAAACAAGATAATCTAGTTATTTTTATTTTGTTCCCATTGACTTATTAGCTGTTGATCTGCTTCGGACAAATTTAGAAAAGTTAGCAAATCTGGACGTCTTGACCAAGTTCTGAACAGAGATTCTTCATGTCTCCACTTTTCAATCTTCGCGTGGTTCCCAGACATTAGAACGTCAGGCACAGTCATCCCTCTAAAATCTGCAGGTCTTGTATAATGTGGATGCTCTAGCATGCCTGTTGAAAAAGAATCTTGGACTGACGAATCACCGTTGCCTAGTACCCCGGGTAAAAGTCTCACTACACTATCGATGACTGTCATAGCGCCAAGTTCTCCACCGGTTAATATAAAATCCCCTATTGAGACTTCGTCTGTAACCAAGTGTTCTCTTATTCGCTCATCATAGCCTTCATAATGTCCACATAAAAAAATCAATTCTTCTTCTTGAGCAAATTCTTCAGCTTTCTTTTGTGTAAATCTCTCACCTTGGGGACACATCAAAATAATCCTTGGTTTTTTAGACGTACTCGTAATCGCCTCTACGGCTTGAAATAAGGGCTCTGGCTTCAAAACCATACCTGCACCCCCCCCATAGGGATAATCATCAACCTGGTGGTGTTTATTGCCCGAATACATACGAAAGTCAGTAACTTCTAACGAAACAGCTTCTTTTTCTTGAGCTTTTTTTAAAATAGACGAATTAAAAACGCCTGTAAACATCTCAGGAAAAAGTGATAAGACATGAATCTTCATCATGATAATAAGCCGTCCAACACATCGATAGTTATTTTTTTATTTTCAATATCGATATCTTTTACAACATCCTCAATGTAAGGAATATAATGATCTTTTCCGCTAGCCGGTTTTACCGTCCAAACATCGTTCGCTCCAGTTTGCAAAATATCCGTAATTACACCGATTTCTTGTCCCTCTGTTCCAATAACTGTGCAACCAATAATTTCATGGAAATAGTATTCATTGCCTTCTAATTCAGACAATTGATTTTCCGATACTTTTAATATGCCATCACGGAATCCCTGAACCATTTCAATCGTTAAATAGCCTTCAAATGTTAATAAGTCAAAATTTTTGTGGCGACGATGACTTGCAACAGTTAAGACAATCGGTGTTTTTGAATCACTTTTAAATAAGCTAAGTTTATTTCCAACAGCATATCGTTCTTCAGGAAAATCAGTGCTTGAAATGACGCGTACTTCACCACGAATTCCGTGTGTATTCACGATCTTACCTACATTAAACCAATTCATCTGTTTCACTCCTTATTTATAGGCGAAGTTAAACGCTTCATTGACTGGATTGACACCTGCGTGTACATAGCAGATTTGTCCTTTTAATAATTATCAACTAAACGGTTTATCCGTGTCTATTTTAAAAACACAGCTAGCACCACAAAGGCACAGCTGTCTTTCTTTGTCCTATTGTTTAATCGGAATTCCAACTTATTGTACAAAAAAGGAAGGAACCATGGCCCCTTCCTTTTTCTACTATTAATCTAGAATATCGACATACGTCTTCTTCTTATGGTGACTGCTTGCTGCTGAATAAACAATGGTACGAATCGCTTTCGCAACACGACCTTGCTTACCAATAACTTTCCCCATATCTTCAGAATGGACAGAAAGTTTGTAGACAATACGGTTTGCATTTTCGTCAATTTCAATACGAACTTCTTCCGGATAATCAACTAATGGTTTAACAATTGTTTCAATCAGCTGCTTCATTAGGCTGCCCCCGATTACTTAGCGTTTTTTGCGTTATGGAATTTCTCCATGATGCCTTGTTCTGAGAACAAGTTACGTACTGTATCAGATGGTTTAGCACCAGTTGATAACCATTTCAACGCTAGTTCTTCGTTGATTTTTACTTCAGCTGGTGAAGTTAGTGGATTGTAAGTTCCCACTGTTTCGATTTGACGGCCGTCACGTGGAGCACGAGCGTCAGCAACAACGATACGATAGAAAGGAGATTTTTTAGCTCCCATACGTTTTAAGCGAATTTTAACTGCCATGTTTAATAGCACCTCCGAATAGTTTCACACAAGATAGTATATTATCAAGATTTGATTTGTTTGTAAAGTGTTTTTTCTTAACACCTTAAAAATTGCTTTAAAATTTATTTAAAAAGCGAGTCTAATCCTGGCATTTTCATCTTTTTCTTGCCTTTTTGTTGCATTCCAGACATTTGTTTCATCATTTTTTTCATGTCTTCAAATTGCTTAAGCAATCGATTGACGTCCTGAATGGTCGTCCCAGATCCTTTTGCAATTCTTTTTTTCCTACTAGAGTTAATCACTTCAGGTGTCGTTTTTTCTTGTGGCGTCATTGCATAAATGATCGCTTCTACTCGACCCATTTGTTTTTCATCAACTTTAGCATTTTCAAGCCCTTTAATTTTCCCAGCACCGGGTAACATTTTGATAATGTCTTCTAAAGGACCCATTTTCTTCACTTGGTTTAATTGCTCGACAAAATCGTCGAATGTAAATGTCTGTGTTCTAAACTTTTCTTCAAGTTCTTTGGCTTTTTCTTCATCCACATTGGATTGAGCTTTTTCAATTAAAGACATCATATCGCCCATGCCTAAAATACGTGAAGCCATGCGCTCAGGGTGGAACGCTTCAAGAGCATCCATTTTTTCACCCATACCAACGAATTTGATTGGTTTTTCAGTAACAGAACGAATAGATAACGCAGCACCACCACGTGTATCACCATCTAATTTCGTTAAAACGACACCCGTAATGCCAAGGGCTTCATTGAAACTTTGAGCGACATTAACCGCATCTTGACCTGTCATTGAATCAACAACTAAGAAAATTTCGTCCGGTTCTTTTAAGGCGCGAATGTCTTTTAGTTCCTGCATTAAAACTTCATCAACATGTAAACGACCTGCTGTATCCACAATCACTACGTCATGATGTTCTTCTTTAGATTTTTCAATCGCTTGACGAACAATTTCAACTGGTGATACTTCTGTTCCGAGTGAAAACACTGGCAACGAAAGTTGTTTACCAATCGTTTCAAGTTGTTGAATGGCTGCAGGACGATAAATATCAGCTGCAACTAGTAATGGTTTACGATTGTATTTCTTGCGAAGCACATTCGCTAATTTCCCGCTAGTTGTCGTTTTACCAGCACCTTGCAAGCCGACCATCATAATCACAGTCGGTGGTTTTTTAGCAAATTGAATTGGCGCTTGCTCCCCACCCATCAATAAAGTCAATTCATCTTTAACAATTTTAATGACTTGCTGACCAGGAGTAAGGCTCTTCATCACATCGCTACCAACAGCTCGCTCACTTACTTTTTTGACGAATTCTTTTACTACTTTTAAGTTAACGTCGGCTTCAATTAAGGCAAACCGAACTTCTCTCATCATTTCTTTAACGTCTGCTTCGGAAACTTTTCCTTTTCCTTTTATACGTTGGATGGTTCCTTGCAGCCGCTCAGCTAGACCTTCAAATGCCATGCACGCCGCCTCCTAATCCCATTCTTTTAGTTGATTGACAAGTCCCATGACAACATTTTTTTCAATCTCATCTCGCTCCATAGCAAGCGTTAATTGTTCAATAACCATTTGTCGTTGTTGAAACTTTCCAAATAACTCTAGTTTATCTTCATATTCTTCGAGCATTGCTTCAGTACGTCGAATATTATCATAAACTGCTTGTCTAGAGATTTCGTATTCATCCGCAATTTCACCTAATGAATGATCGTCTAAATAATATAAATGCATATAACTGCGTTGTTTCTCTGTAAGTAGAGATTGGTAAAAGTCGAAGAGAAAGTTCATGCGTGTTGTTTTTTCTAAAAGCATCATGATCTCCGCCTTCATCTGTTTTAATTATCATACCGAGCTCGCAATTCAGTGTCAAGTATTTTTACTTGTCTAGTATTTTTGAGCGGACTCTTCTTTCTCTAATCCTTCAGCGAAAAGACCATATACATATTTCTCTGTATCAAAAGGCTGTAAGTCATCCATCTTCTCACCTAATCCAACAAATTTCACCGGAATATGGAGTTTATTTCGAATGGCTAAAACAATACCGCCTTTCGCTGTACCGTCTAGTTTTGTTAAAACAATACCCGTAACATTCGTCGCTTCTTTAAACGTCTGAGCTTGAATTAATGCGTTTTGTCCCGTCGTTGCATCTAAAGCAAGTAACACTTCATGAGGGGCATTAGGAATTTCTCGCGAAATCACACGATGCACTTTTTCTAACTCATTCATTAAGTTCACTTTATTTTGTAATCGACCGGCTGTATCGCAAATAAGGACATCCACACCTCGGCTCTTAGCTGCGCGAACAGCGTCATACATTACCGCTGCAGGATCTGACCCTTCAGACTGTTTGATCACTTCAACACCCACTCGGTCACCCCACACTTGGAGTTGTTCAATTGCACCAGCTCTAAAAGTATCTCCAGCTGCTAGCAAAACAGATTTCCCTTCAGATTTCAGACGATTGGCCAATTTACCAATTGTCGTAGTCTTACCCACTCCATTTACACCAACAAACAAGATAACAGTTAAACCATCGACTTGCATATTTAACTCATTTGAAGATTCTTCACCAGACTCATAAATTTCTACCAGTTTTTCTGAAATCACCGATTGAATTCCCGCTGTATCTTTCATGTTCTTACGCTGCACTTCAAAGCGAAGTGCATCCATAAGTTCCATAACAGTTTCAAAACCAACATCTGCTTGTAATAAAATCTCTTCAAGCTCTTCGAAAAAATCTTCATCTACTTTACGATATTTCGCAACGAGATCATTCACTTTAGAAGTGAATTGATTGCGTGTTTTGGCAAGACCATCTTTAAATTTCCCCGATACCGTTACTGTTTCTTCAGGTGTACCCGTTAACTTTTCTTTCATTTTCTTAAAAAAACTCATGCTCGCTCGCTCCCTTGTGCAACAAGTGTCTTTTGTTCTTCTTGAAGTTTAACCGACACTAATTTTGAAATCCCCGATTCTTGCATCGTAATTCCATAAAGAACATCCGCACCTTCCATTGTTCCTTTGCGGTGCGTAATAACGATAAATTGTGTCTCATGACTAAATTTCTTTAAATACTGACTGTAACGTACCACATTTGATTCATCTAATGCAGCTTCTACTTCATCTAGAATACAGAATGGTACAGGGCGAATGTTTAAAATCGCAAATAATAAAGCAATTGCCGTAAGTGCTCGTTCTCCACCTGAAAGCAAACTAAGATTTTGTAATTTCTTCCCTGGAGGTTGAGCAATAATATCAATTCCTGTTTCTAAAAGCGACTCAGGATTCGTTAAGACTAAATCAGCTTGACCGCCACCAAATAACTCCCTGAATACTTTAACAAATTGAGTTCGAATCGCGTAAAACGTTTCACTGAAGCGAATCGTCATTTCTTCATCCATTTCCTTAATGGCTTCATGAAGCGTTTCTTTTGCTTCTAATAAATCCTGTCTTTGCTCAGTCAAGAATGTGTGACGTTCTAGAACACGCTCATATTCTTCAATAGATCCAATATTGACTGGACCTAATTCATCAATCGACTGTTTCAACAGTTTCACTTTTTTCCTCGATACTTCTTCGTTAAACGTTTCCGTATCTGGGTAATCGATTTCATCAGAAGTTAGTTGATATTGCTCTTCCAAATGAGTTAAGAGAGAAGATTGTTCCACGTCTAATCGATTCACTCGCACTTCCGCCGCTCTTAATGCATCAAGTGCTTGTTTATGAAGATGTTGATGCTTCTTCAATTGAAGTTCGAATTGCTGAACACTTTGGTTAATAGCTAACCTTTTTTCTCTGCCATCACTGACGATTTGTTGTAAGGAAAGTTTCTTCTCTTGCCAACTTGCCAGTTGTGTAAGAATTTCTTCTTTAGATGGACCAATCTCCATATTACCTGATTGATACCAGTCCATTTCTTTAGCAGCTTGATCTTTTTTAGCCGTTACTTTTTCTATTTTAAGCTTAAGTTCCGATACGGAATTTTCTGCTGTCGCCACTTGTTCCGACAACACGGCAATTTGAGAACGTAGTTCAGCAGATTGTTCAGTTAGACGATCTCGCTCATTTTGACTTTGGAATTTCATTGATGTTAAACGATCAATGGTTTCATTTATATCAGTCAATTCTTTCTTTAACTCGATTAATCGTTTTTGTGCGAGTTCTTGTTTTTGAGCCAGTTCATCTTTTCGTCCTGAAACATGTTCATTTTCCGAACGGAAAATATATTCACGTTCTTTCAAACGTTTATAGGTTGATTCTAACTCACGTAATTCAGAACTCAACTCTAACTCTTTCGCACGAATTTCTTCACCTTCAACACGTCTTATTTCTAATTCTTTCGATCGTGAATCAACCGTATTTTTTAACTGAGATATCGAACTTTCTGCTTGGTAAATTGTTTCGTTCATCACAGTAAGTTTTGTAGATAGCTCATCTAATTCAGCTTTTCTTGAAAAAACGGAAGATTGCTGTTTAGAAAAACCACCAGTTAATGAACCACCAGCATTTACGATATCACCATCTAAAGTTACAACACGGAATCGGTACTGAGCCGTTTTCGCGATTTGAGAAGCCCCTTGTAAATCCTTCGCGATGACAACATTACCTAGAAGATTCTCTACGATTCGACGATTTTGTTCATCAAAAGAAACCAATTGATCTGCTGTATCTAAAAATGCAGGATGACTTGAAATGGTCTGTAGCGAGTCATATGAAAGTTTGCGAGATTTCATAACCGATTTAGGTAAAAACGTCGCACGTCCCACCTTTTTATCTTTTAAAAATGAAATCGCTTTTCTCGCATCGTCATCGGTTTCCGTTACAATGTGTTGCATGGAAGCTCCAAGTGCCGTTTCAAGCGCTTTGGCATATTCAGGTTTAACTTGGATTAGTTCCGCTACAGCGCCGCTAATGCCTTTTAAGTGCCCTTTTTCACGTGCCACCAATATTTCCTTAACACCTTGATAAAAACCTGAAAAATCAGCTTCTAGCGCTTCTAGAGACTCTTTTCTAGCTTTCAGCTGTTGTTGATGTTGATAGGCTTGATAAAGGAGTGATTGCTTAGACTCCAATTGATCTTTTTCTTTCGAATAAACCTCTTGTTCACTCTTAAAAAGTTCAACTTTTTCTTGCAATTGTTTTGATACAACAGCTAATGCGTTTGAGACATTCGATCGGTTAGAATCCACAACATGTAATTCCTCAGAAATTAAAGAGTTTTCACCCTTCATTTTCTCCGTTTGTTCCATTTGTTGGACAACCTGTTGATCTAAATGCTTTAGCTCATTCTTCACAGTGGCTTCTTCGTTTAATCTTTCAATATACGTTGTTTTCCATTCTTCCATTTCACTTTCAATTTCAGCGGAAGACTGTTTGAGAAGATGGTCTAATTGTTTTAACTCTAATTTCTTTTGATGTAATTCTTGTTGTCTATGTTTTGCACTTTGAAGCTTTTGCTCATATTCATTTTCTAGTTCACTTTTTTCTTCATCAAAATCGCGAATGCTTTGCTGAAGTTTTTCAATTTGCTGGTCAGTGTTCTGCCGTTTCTCTGCGAGTAATTGTTTTCTCCCATCCCAACGTTCCAGCTCTGCACTAGCCTCAACTAATTGCTCTTGTGCCCCATCGATGATCGTATCTTGCTCAGATAACAATTGTCTTGACTGAATCAGCTGGGATTCCGTTTCATCAATTAATCCATCAAGCGTAGATTCGTTAGCACTTTGCTCACTTACTTGTTTCGTCAGCTCAATTAGTTGCGTTTCAATGCGTTTTAAATCGAATGCAATAACACCAAGTTCAATATCTTTAAGCTCTTCAGACATACGTAAATAATCAGATGCAGCGGATGATTGCATTTGAAGTGGCTCCATCCGATCATCTAATTCATGTAAAATATCTAAAACGCGATGTAAGTTATCGTCAGTTTCAAAGAGTTTGTGTTCCGCTTTTTTCTTACGAAGCTTGTACTTTAAAACACCAGCTGCTTCTTCAAAAATGGAGCGTCGATCTTCTGGTCGGCTATTTAGTATCTCATCAACTCTACCTTGAGAAATGATTGAAAAAGCTTCTTTTCCTAAACCAGAATCCATAAATAAATCATTAATATCTTTTAAACGACATGATTGTTTATTTAATAAATACTCACTATCTCCTGAACGAAATACTCGTCGCGTTACACTTACTTCTGCGTAATCAAGAGGTAAGCGTTGATCTGCATTATCTAAAATCAATGTAACTTCAGCAAAATTAAGAGGTTTTCGCGAGTCACTTCCTGCGAAAATAACATCCTCCATTTTGGCACCACGTAACGATTTAGCTGACTGTTCACCAAGCACCCATCGAATCGCATCTGTCACATTACTTTTTCCACTCCCATTGGGTCCAACCACTGCTGTAACCCCAGGGACGAAATCAATTCCAATTCGATCCGCAAAAGATTTAAATCCTACTACTTCAAGTCTTTTTAAGAACAAATTCAGCCCTCCTGCCTGCTAGAAGCTTGTTCTTTAATATGTGTAATGGCAACTTGCGCTGCTTTTTGTTCCGCTTCTTTTTTTGATTTCCCTTTACCTAAGCCGAGTTCTTCAGCACCTAGTTTAACAACTGAAACAAAAGTCCGGTTATGAGCTGGACCTTTTTCTTCTACAATCTCGTAAACTAATGAACCATTATTTGATTGCTGAACCATTTCTTGTAGCTGGCTCTTATAATCCATCACATGCGAAAAAGCACCGATTTCAACTTTTGGAAAAACGACTTGTTCAAGGAATGTTACGACCGGTTCTAAGCCTTGATCTAAATAGAGGGCTCCAATAAAGGATTCAAACACATCCGCAAGTAAAGCTGGACGTTCGCGACCTCCTGTAATCTCCTCCCCTTTTCCTAAAAGAACGTACACCCCGAACTTTAATTCATTAGCAAACAACACGAGTGAAGGTTCGCATACAATGGCTGCACGAAGTTTAGTCAATTCACCTTCACTCATAGAAGGGAACTTTTGAAAAAGGTACTGAGATACTGATAGTTCAAGAACTGCATCTCCTAGAAATTCAAGACGTTCATTATCCGTATAAAATTTGCGTCGATGCTCATTCACATAAGATGAATGGGTAAAGGCTTGATAAAGAAGATTTGAGTTATTAAATTGAACATTTAGTTCGTTTTGTAATTTTATAAATGATTGTCGGACACTTTCTGAAAAAGTTCCATTTTTTTGAGGCATTCCTCTACGTTTACCAGTCATCTCTAATCTGCCTTCCTTTAGGTTCTACGCTTAAGTTTACCTGTTTAAAGCTCATTGTGCAAAAAGAAATAGAGACGCAGAAGACCATTCAATTTGAATGTCTAATGCGTCTCTGTCAAGGAAAAAATTAATTACCCTTGTTTGCTTTCAATATACGTTACAGCATTACCTACCGTACTAATTTGTTCTGCATCTTCATCCGAGATTTCCATGTCGAACTCATCTTCAAGTTCCATAACAAGTTCCACCACGTCTAGAGAATCTGCACCAAGATCATCACGGAAAGATGCTTCCATTTTCACTTCGCTCTCGTCTACACCAAGACGATCTACGATTACTTTTGTTACACGCTCAACTACTGTTGCCAATATAGTCACCTCCCCTCAAAATAGTATACAAAAATCCATTCATTCTTCATAGAGGGTTTTACATAACCATACCGCCATCAACATGTAATGTTTGTCCTGTAATATAACTTGCATCATCTGAAGCTAGGAAAACCACTGCTTTTGCAACATCCTGTGGATTACCAAGTTTAGATAATGGGATTTGCGTTAGCATTTGATTCTTTACATCATCTGATAATTCATCAGTCATTTCAGTTGTAATAAAACCTGGTGCTATCGCATTGACATTAATATGTCGACTTGCTAATTCTTTTGCTGTCGTTTTCGTTAACCCAATAACACCAGCTTTAGCTGCCACATAATTCGCTTGTCCAGCATTACCTGAAACACCAACTATAGAAGCAATGTTAATAATTTTCCCTGCGCGTTGTTTCATCATTTGACGAGTCACCGCTTTTGTACAAAGAAATACACCTTTTAAGTTCGTATCGATAACATCATCCCATTCGGATTCTTTCATGCGCATTAATAGATTATCACGTGTAATCCCGGCATTATTAACTAAGATATCAACAGATCCGAATTGTTCAATTGTTTGTTTAACCATATCAGTCACATTCTCTGCGTCACTAACACTAGCTTGAATAGCAAATGCTTGTCCTCCTGCAGCAATGATTTCATTCACAACTTCTTCTGCTTTGCTTTGACTACCGCTATAATTCACCGCTACACGAGCGCCTTCTTTTGCCAATTGCTTTGCAATTTCTGCACCAATTCCACGTGAAGCTCCAGTTACTAGAGCTGCTTTTCCATCCAATTTCCCCATTATGACCACTCCTTTGAAGCTTCTATCACGTTCTCAATTGTATGAAGATCATACACAGGATATACGTTTGCTGATCGATCGATCTTTTTAACAAGTCCGCTTAACACTTTTCCAGGACCACATTCCACAAAGTGCGTTACCCCTTCATCCAATAATGTACGAATACACATCTCGAATTGAACAGGTGAATACAGCTGACTAACAAGTAATGGTTTCATGTCTTCTGATTTCGTCACAGGATGAGCTGTAACATTCGAAATAACCGGAATTGCCGTATCCTTCATATCTAACTTGGCTAAAGCCTCTTGAAGCTTAGACGCTGCTGGTCTCATTAGCTCTGAATGGAAAGGTCCACTTACTTCTAACGGAATCGCACGTTTCGCACCCGCTTCTTTCGCTTTCACACAGGCTTTTTCCACCCCTACTTTCGTCCCGGAAATAACGATTTGTCCCGGACAATTTAAATTAGCTAGTTGAACCGCATCTCCTTCATTCGTAACAAGATCTGTTACTTCTTTTAGTAAAGGAGCGTCTAATCCTAATATAGCCGCCATTGCCCCTTCACCTGCAGGAACCGCTTCATTCATAAACAACCCGCGTTCGTGTACGATTTGAACACCATCTTCAAACGATAAGACACCTGAAGATACTAAAGCTGAATATTCCCCTAAGCTGTGACCGACTGTAAAATCGGGTTGAATTCCGGATTTTTTCAAGTACTCAGAAATCATCGTACTTGTCGTTAATAACGCCGGTTGAGCATGATAGGTATACGTTAATTGCTCAATAGGACCTTCAAGCATCAGTTTTGATAGGTCAAAACCTAATCGACGATCCGCTTTCTCATAAAATGATTTATTTTCACTATCACTCTCGACAAGTTCTGCTCCCATTCCAACTGATTGTGAACCTTGTCCAGGGAATAAAAAGGCAATTTTAGACATGTTTCCCCTCCTCAGCAATCGTTGCATGTATCGTTCCACACACGTCAAATTCAACCATTGTGCGCGCTTGACGAATCGCATTCATAATCGCATTGGCATTAGATGAACCATGCGCTTTAATGACAGGTGCTTTTAATCCAAATAAAGCAGCACCACCATATTCGGTGTAATCCATTTTATTTTTTAACGCTTTCAAATCATCTTTTACAAGGAGTGCAGAAATTTTAGATTTTGTAGAAGAAGTAAATACTTCTTTTAACATTGTAAAGAAGCTTGCAGCTGTACCTTCAATTGTTTTTAATACCATATTCCCTGTAAATCCATCAGTAACGACGACATCAGCCACACCAAGTAACAAATCTCGTGATTCCACATTTCCAACAAAGTTTACTGGCGCATTTTTTAGTAAGGCAAAAGCACTTTTCGTTAACTCATTCCCTTTTGTTTCTTCTGTTCCAATATTAAGCAACCCAACACGAGGAGATTCAATTCCACGAACTTTCGTTGCGTAAATACTGCCCATAATCCCAAACTGCACCAAATGCTCAGGTTTGGCATCCGAATTAGCTCCTAAGTCCATCATGACGAACCCTTGTCCATCAATTGTCGGTAATGTTGGAGCTAATGCAGGGCGGTCAATTCCATCAATTCGGCCAACAATAAATAAACCAGCAGCCATTAATGCACCTGTATTTCCTGCAGAAACACATGCATGAGCTTCTCCACTTTTAACAGCTTCTGCCATGCGAACCATTGATGCATCCTTTTTGCGTCGAATAGCTCGAACAGGTTCATCTTCTGATTCTATTTTTTCAGTTGTATGGATAAAAGTTAAACGCTCATGAGATTTCAATAAAGGGCTGACTAAATCCTCCTGACCATACATCAGAATATGTATATCTTCAAATTGTCCTAAAGCTTGGTAAACACCATCAATAATTTCTTTTGGGGCGTGGTCTCCACCCATTGCATCTACTGCGATTTTCATATCATTTCACCTTTGCTTTGTGCATTTGTGCGAAACATTTCGAACTGTCCACTAAACACAACTTCATTTTCGACAGAAGATGTAACTTCCACAAATGTTCTATTTTTCTCTTCATCTTTACTTACGACAATTGCCTTAGCGATTACCCGATCACCTAACTTAACTGGTTTCACAAATGAAAGTGTTGAAGTTACTGTTAATGCCAGTTCATCATTGATAACTGCTACCGCTAGTGAATTAGCTTGAGCAAACAGATGATGTCCTCGCGCAATACTGTTTCTCATGAATACATGCTCCGATTTTACATCAAAAATCGAAATGGCTCTCTGATCTAATTCAATATCGACCATTTCACCAATGACTTCATTAAGCGGCAAAGAACGAACTTCATCCTCAAATGATTTGGATGCTACGTGTTTAATACGTTCTCGTAATTCAGGAATCGATAATTCTAATCGATCTAAACGAATCGTTTGAACGCTTACTGTAAAGTGGGATGCCAAGTCTTCATCCGTTATAAATGGATTAGCTTTAATCGTCTCAATCAACTTTTGTTGACGTTCTTGTTTAGAGCGTTTCATACTTTCACCGTCCGATATTAGTACTTGGTACTAATATCAGTATATAAATACAATAAAAAGAATGCAAGGATTGTATGAAAAAGCCTTGTAATTAATCAGCCCATCATAAAATCTTGCATTCTCTTTAATCAATCCTATTTCCATCTAACGCACCTGATTGTTGTAGGTAATCTCTCAAGCATTTCGTTTCATCACTGACCCAAAATTCAGCTGATGCCATAAATTTTTCTGCATCTTGCCTCGCTGTTTCGAGTGCACGATAGTCATGAACAAGATCTGCCATTTTAAACTCTGGCAATCCACTTTGTTTTCGACCAAAAAAGTCACCAGGTCCTCGCAACTCTAAATCCTTTTCTGCTAAACGGAATCCATCATTCGTTTCAGTCATCGATATCATCCGTTCTTTGCCTTCTTCTGTTTTTGGATCTGCTAGTAAAATACAATACGATTGATCTGACCCTCGTCCAACTCGTCCTCGTAATTGATGTAGTTGTGCTAACCCAAATCTCTCTGCATCATAAATGACCATAAACGTTGCATTCGGAACGTTAACACCAACTTCAACAACCGTTGTTGAAACTAGAACCTGTACTTGTCCTTCACTAAATGAACGCATCACTTCGTCCTTCTCATCCGAATGCAAACGACCGTGCATCAATCCTACTTGATATTTCGAATGGAAAATAGAAGATAATTGTTCAAAAACATCTACCGCATTTTGTACATCTAGTTTCTCTGATTCTTCAATAAGCGGGCAGATCACATATGCTTGTTTTCCAGCTTTCAACTCTGATTCCATTCGTTTTATCGCTTGGTTAAACAACTCTTTTTTCACCCAATGCGTTTCGATCTCTTTACGCCCAGCTGGCATCTCGTCAATAATCGAAACATCCATTTCTCCAAAAGCAGTTATGGCAAGCGTTCTTGGGATGGGCGTAGCTGTCATAAATAGCACATCAGGACTCATGCCTTTGTCTCTTAAGACTCTCCTTTGTTCCACACCAAAACGATGCTGCTCATCTGTTATCACCAATCCTAGATGCTTAAATTCAACATCTGGTTGAATCAAGGCATGCGTTCCAATTAACAAATCAATTTCTCCAGCAACTAATTGTTCCAACAAAATTCTACGTGCTTTCACTTTAGTTGAACCGGTTAATAAAGCAATTCGAATACCTAAAGGTGCAAGCCATTCATGTAAAGAAGCAGCATGCTGTTCCGCTAAAATTTCTGTAGGTGCCATTAAAGCACCTTGATAACCAGCCGTAATTACAGCATACAAGGAGATGGCTGCGACCACTGTTTTCCCTGAACCAACATCACCTTGCAACAACCGATTCATTCGATGTGGTTCTTTTAAATCTTTGCAAATTTCATTCACTACTCGTTTTTGAGCACCGGTCAATTCATAAGGTAACGTAGAAATCATCGATTTGAGTTGTTGAACATCGTAAGTAATTGAAATGCCTCGATTTTGTTCTTTTCGCACTTTTTTTATGGCTTGCATTTTTAATTGGAATAACAGAAGTTCTTCATAGACAAACCTTCTTCGAGCTTGCTTAACATGTTCTGCATCAATCGGAAAATGAACACCTTCTAACGCCTCGTTCACCGGCATTAATTTATAAGTTTCTCTTATATGATTTGGTAAGCAATCTTGCAAAGAAGGACCAACTTCATGCAATGCTTGTCTCATGAATTTCCGAAAAGTCTTTTGCTTTAAATTTCCCTTTAAACTATACATTGGTTCAAAATCAACTTGATCTGTTTTAGGTCCTGGCGAATAGTTCGACACACTGATTGCTTGTCGACCTCGATCCCATTTCCCAGTAACCGTAATGATTTGTCCGATGGAAATTTTCGACTTCAAATAAGCTTGATTAAAGAAAACGACTTTAATCAAGTGAGGTCCAACAAGAAGCCTTATTTGCATACGTGATTTATTCTTCCCTAAAAAAAGAACGGAAGGTTCGCTATCGACCCTTCCCTCCACTGTAATCCGTTCATTATGCGGTGTTTCTGCAATGTTTTTCAATCTAAAATCTTCATGGCGATAAGGAAACTTCATAACCAAATCATGAAGTGTGGTAATGCCCATTTCGGCTAATGAATTTTGTGTTTCGCTTCCAATCCCTTTTAAAATGGTAACCGGTTGTAGCGATTGATCACTCACTTTCAACGGCCGCCTTACCAAAGATTTTTTCAGCTAAAGCAATACCTGTTGGTGTCGCTGCTAAACCACCACGTGCCGTTTCTCTTAGTGATGAAGGCATTTGTTGACCAATTTTAAACATTGCACCAATCACTTCGTCACATGGAATACGACTTGTTACACCAGCAAGTGCCATGTCTGCAGCTACTAGTGCATTTGAAGCACCCATCGCATTACGTTTCACACATGGAACTTCTACTAAACCAGCAACAGGATCGCAAACAAGACCTAGCATATTTTTCATTGTAATGGCAAAAGCTTCTGCACATTGCGCAGGCGTTCCACCTGACATTTCAACGATTGCTGCCGCAGCCATTGCTGCTGCCGAACCTACTTCAGCTTGACATCCACCTGCTGCACCAGAAATGGAGGCATTATTTGCAACGACAAAGCCGAATGCTCCTGATGTAAATAAATAACGAATCATTTCTTCGCGAGTAGGATTTAACTGATTTTGCACAGCAAATAATGTACCAGGCACAACACCAGCTGAACCAGCAGTTGGGGTAGCACAAATCGTACCCATTGCAGCGTTCACTTCATTCGTCGCTACAGCTTTACTCACAGCATCAAGTAACAGCATGCCTGATAATGGCTTTTTATTCTTCATATAATTTTGAATAAGTACTGCATCCCCACCTGTTAAACCAGAAGTAGATTGAACACCTTTTAATCCTTTTTCAACAGCTTGTTCCATTACCGTTAAATTTTGATCCATTTGATTCATGATTTCTTCTCGAGTTCTCCGAGTCACAAGTATTTCTTGTTCAATCATTAATTCTGAAATTAATTTATTTTCACTTGTTGCTAATTCTACTAATTCTTTAACATTACGAAATAATACTTTCATAATAAATGTCTCCTTTACTCTGCGATTTGAGTTACCTGGGTTATATAAGGTAACATCGCGATTTGATCTAAAATTGTATGATCAATTGGATCATCCACTTCAATTACCATTAAAGCCATCTGTCCTTGTTCTTTGCGAGAAACTTCCATATGACCGATGTTAATATTTTGTTCTGCCAAACAAGTGGCTACTTTAGCGATACTACCAGGTTTATCGTCATGTACAACTAAAATGGCTGGATGATTACCAGAAAGTCTAAGCGGGAAACCATTAAGTTCAGTAATTTCTATTTTTCCACCGCCGATAGAAATTCCGATCATCTCCATCTCACCATCCTGATCACCAATTACTACTCGCGCTGTATTTGGGTGCTCTGTATGTGCACTTTCAGGAATAAATTCATATGTCATACCTACTTGTTTCGCTAATTCAAAGGAAGTTTTAATTCGCTCATCAAACGTATCAAAATCTAATAATCCTCCAACAATAGCGATGTCTGTACCATGACCCTTATATGTTTCAGCAAAAGAACCATATAAATATATTTTTGCCCAAGCGGGTTGTCTGCCAAATAAATCACGTGCCACTCGCCCAATTCTTGCAGCTCCGGCTGTATGTGAGGAAGATGGTCCAATCATTACGGGACCTATGATGTCAAAAACCGATTTAAATTTCATATATAGCCCTCCAAATAAGTTTAAAATCGGAAAAGTTTTATGAACACTCTTTGTATGAACATAGTAAACTTCGAAAATACGATTATCTTACTTCATATTACATCATAAGATTGACTTTAACAAAAATTTATTATTTATAATGAATGCGCTTTCATCTGTACCTAAAAAATCAGCGAATCTAAATGATTCGCTGTTTCAGACTGTATATTATTAAAAGTATTGATTTCCATTGCAACGGACGCTTTCCGGAGGGCAAGGCTTTAGCCGCTTCCTTCGCGAGCTCAGTCCAGGGTCTAAAGCTCATGCACCTGCCGCTTCGCTTTCGGTGCAGAAAACATCTGCTATTCCCCTCGGAGTCGCCGCCTCCATTTCAATCAACAAAAAACACTGGAAATGCATAGTTAAACTTTGTGATTTTGTAAAAAATATTTTTTGTATAAAAAAACAATCAGCGAACCATTATGATTCGCTGATTGGAATGAATTATTTATTCAACTGAAATTATATATGGATACAATGGTTGCTTCCCGTTATAGACTTCAACTTCTGCATCTGAAAATTCATCTTCTACAAACGCAGCTAATTTATTAGCATCTTCTTCAGTAACATCTTCACCATAAATAATTGTGATGATTTCTGAATCTTCGTCGACAAGGTCTTTTAAAAGTGTCTTCGAAACTTCATCTAACGATGGTGCTGCCAAGATAATCTTGCTTTCAGAAATCGCCATAAAGTCGTCTTTTTTAATTTCGACGCCGTCAATTGAAGTATCACGTACAGCAAACGTCACCTGTCCTGTTTTCACATGAGCATATGCATTTGTCATATTGCGTTTGTTATCTTCAACAGATGCCTCTGGATTAAAGGCTAAAATAGCAGCCATTCCTTGAGGTACAGATTTTGTGGGAACTACAGCTGCTTCAATACCAAGTACTTCAGCTGCTTGTTCAGCTGCCATTATGATATTTTTGTTATTTGGTAAAATTAACACTTTTTCTGCCCCAACAGATTCGATTGCTTTCACAATATCTTCTGTAGAAGGGTTCATCGTTTGACCACCTTCAATAACTGCACTAGCCCCTACACTTTTTAGCAACTCGGAAATTCCTGTACCCATTGCAACCGTTACAACGGCGTATGGATGTTTTTTAGTAGGAGCAGCTTTTGGCTGTTCTTTTTTGTAATCATCGCCTACGATTTCAGCGTGTTGTTGACGCATATTTTCGATTTTAATTTTGATTAGATCTCCAAACTTTTGACCATATGCTAAACAAGCACCAGGTTGTTCAGAGTGAATGTGAACTTTTGCAATTTCATCATCAGATATAACAAGTAAAGAATCACCAAGTTCGCTTAACGAATTTCTGAAATTCGTTTCATCAAATGGATTTTCCGAAACTTTCTCAGGAATGAATTTCACCATAAATTCTGTGCAGTATCCAAACTCAATGTCTGAAGTATCCATGAATCCTTGAACATTTTTGTGATGCTCAGCATTGACTAAATCATCCATGGAATAAGCTGATGTTTTTTCTGGTAATTGCTCACCTTTTAAACATGCAACAAAACCTTCATATACATAAACTAAACCTTGACCGCCACTATCGACGACACCTACTTCTTTTAATACAGGAAGTAAATCAGGTGTACGTTCTAATGAAGCTTTTGCTTCTTTTAACATTTCATCCATTACAAAAATAATATCGTCACTTGTTTCAGCAACTTTTACAGCGCGATTCGCTGCATCTTTTGCGACAGTTAAAATGGTTCCTTCAACTGGTTTCATTACCGCTTTATAAGCAGTATCAACTCCATGTTTAAGAGCATGTGCAAATGTTTTTGCGTCAAGTGTTGCATGTGACTCGACATCTTTTCCGAAACCTCTAAATAATTGAGATAAAATAACGCCGGAATTTCCACGCGCACCCATCAATAATCCTTTTGATAAGGCTTGTGAAGTTTTACCAATATGAGCTACTGCATGAGCTTCTGTCTCTTTAGCTCCAGATGACATAGATAAATTCATGTTCGTTCCTGTATCCCCATCGGGAACGGGAAATACATTTAGCGCATCCACATAATCTGCATTTTGAAATAGATGAAATGCACCCATCTTCACCATTTCTGCAAATTGAATACCGTCTAAAGACTTCATGTCTATATTTCCTCCTCTTATGGGTTCGTTACACGAACACCTTGTACATAGATATTTACTGATTTCACTGCTAAGCCTAATGTTTTATTCAATGTGTATTTAACTTTCGATTGAACTTGGTAAGCCACTTCTGAAACTTTTGTTCCGTAGCTTATCACTATGTACATATCGATATGAAGATCATTACCTTGTTGACGTACGACAACACCTTTTGCAAAATTTTCTTTTCGTAAAATGTCTGTTAGACCATCTTTAATTTGGTGTTTTGACGCCATACCAACGATTCCATAACATTCAATGGCTGCTCCACCTGCAATCTGAGCCACCACATCATTTGAAATATCGATTTGCCCAAATTCGTTATTCAATTCAATTGACATAGGAATGCCTCCTTATAATCCATTTTGACTACCCATAATTGTACTACACAAAAGTTGATTATAAAAGAAAACCTTTACATTCGTCTACATTTGTCTGTAAAGGCTTTATTCTTGAAAGAGGTGTGAATACATCTTGCAAAGCTAATTAGAATATGGTAACTTATTAAAGTATGTGAAATATCGAACTGAAAAAAATCTTTCAGCTTCTTTTTATGAGGAGGAAAAAATATGCCAAAAGTTTGTGTAATTTCTGGGCGTAAAGCTCGTGCAGGTAATGCTCGTTCTCACGCAATGAACTCAACTAAACGTACTTGGGGAGCTAACTTACAAAAAGTTCGTATCCTTGTAGACGGTAAACCAAAACGTGTATGGGTTTCTGCAAGAGCATTAAAATCAGGTAAAGTTGAGCGCGTATAATCATTCGCGTCCAAACGAAAAGACATAATCTCGCTCCTTAATCGGTGCAAGCTTATGTCTTTTTTTGTTTGTCTTTTTTCCTTTTAAAAAACTTTCCTTGCGGAAAGAATTGTATGTCAAGATACATCTTTTACTTACTTTATTGAGTCAATTTCATAAAACATACTCTGGCAATCAGATGTTTACCAAAAGTTATTAATGGTAATTTTTTATTATTTCTTGTCAATTGTCAACTAATGATTTTCATTTCAGCGGACGCTTTC
This sequence comes from Paenisporosarcina quisquiliarum, assembly GCF_043641925.1. Lineage (GTDB taxonomy): Bacteria > Bacillota > Bacilli > Bacillales_A > Planococcaceae > Paenisporosarcina > Paenisporosarcina quisquiliarum_A. Next base: position 124,532 of record NZ_JBHZRU010000001.1, on the reverse strand, counting down.
CGGAGGGCAAGGCTTTAGCCGCTTCCTTCGCGAGGCTCAGTCCAGGGTCTAAAGCTCTTGCTAATCCTCTCGGAGTCGCCGCCTCCATTTCAATCATTAAAAATATATTTAAATTAGTTTGTTTACAATTATAAATCCTTATAATCAAATACTTATTATGAGCATAATTTTTTTGATTGCTAAAGTAAAATACCGCACAATAACAAGTAGTGAACGTCGACCTAAGCTTTATTTGACTCTTATTAAAAGCCCGAATTCTATAATAGAAATTAGAACTTTGAATTAAATTAAGTTCCAGACCGTTAAAATTGCACAAAAATAATGCCAGGCCGACAATTGTCAGCCTGGCTTTTATTCGTTTTTCTTTTTCGGTTTTTCATCTTTTTGAACCCACGATAAACACATTCTTGCAAAACCGCTCACCATCTTAGGTAATCTAAACGTATAAACACGCATACTTCCACTCCCTTTTATTCATCTGAGCTTCTTATAACTAAACATATGCCAGATGTAAAAGAGATAGACCCTACTTCGTATAATAGTTCGTTACTTGTGAATCGTGCATTTCCGAGTTCAATTGTTTCTTCAGCTACATCATATTTAAATCCGGTTAACGTAACATTTGAAATGATTCCTTGGAACGAAAAGAAAGAAACGTAAGGTAAGTCCTTGTTTTTTACTAGTTCATGGTCTCCAGCGGATAATAGAAATAGTTCATTCCATTTATTAACGATTTTAAAAGTTATGTGTGGATAGTTTGTCTGAAAGCGATAAACACTATTTAAGACAGCCATAAAATGATCTAATCGGCCACCTGTCACACCTGTAATCACAATATGTGTCGGTTTAAAAGTTAAAGCTTTTGCAATTGCTAATTCAGCATCTGTCTCATCTTTTTCTGAAGAAACCGGGTTCAGACTTTTAATCGACTGTTGTAAGTACATCAATTCTTCAGAACTAAGCGAATCAAAATCACCAACTGCTTCGGTTGGCATGAGTCCAAGCTCTAATAATGTGATGGCTCCTCGATCAGCACCAATGAATACGATGTCTTCATCGTTAGAATAAGACTGAAATGACATCAATTCATTTTTAGGTCCACCGCCACATATTACGACGGTTCTCATTGATTTATAGCTCTCTCGCCTGCTTGCTTAATGTCTTGAAGCGCTTTTGAACGATCTTTTTGAGAATAGATGGCTGAACCTGCAACAAATATCGTAGCACCTGCTTTGGCACATTCTACAATTGTTTCTTGATTAATTCCACCATCTATTTCGATTTCAATCTTGAGTTGACGCTCGTTAATCAGTTTTGACAACTGACTAATTTTAGGCACAACAGAATGAATGAATTTTTGACTTCCAAAGCCCGGATTCACAGTCATGAATAAAACCATATCAATATCTTCTAAAACATGTTGAATGGATTCAATTGGTGTGTGGGGATTCAAAACAACTCCGGGTTTCACACCGAATGAACGAATAAGTTGAATCGTTCGATGTAAATGAGGACAAGCCTCTACATGAACCGTAATGTAATCCGCCCCTGCTTTAGCGAATGACTCGATATATTGATCAGCATTTTCAATCATTAAATGGACATCTAAAGGCAGCTTTGTAAGTGGACGTAAGGCTTCAACTACAATTGGTCCCATTGTGATATTTGGAACGAAATGTCCATCCATCACATCAATATGGATAAGTTCTGCACCCGCACGTTCCACTTCTTTTACTTCTTCTCCTAATTTGGAGAAATCCGCTGCTAAAATAGATGGAGCAATTTTAATCATATTAATACCTCGGCTTTCGGTCCGTAATTTCTTCTAAGAATTTCACGTAATGCTTATAGCGATACTCTTTAATTTCACCATTTTTTATGCCTTCTTGCACTGCACACTTTGGTTCACTTATATGCAAACATTCTCTGAATTTACAACGATCTGAAACTCTTCGAAACTCCGGGAAACAATAGGATAATTGTTCTTTATCAATCTCATCGAAGTCAAACGAACTAAATCCAGGAGTATCTGCTAGAAGTCCACCGCAAACATCCAACAATTCAACATGTCGAGTTGTATGCTTCCCTCGGCCTAATGCTTCAGAAATAATACCTGTCTTTAAGTCAAGCTCAGGGAGGATGGTGTTAAGCATTGTTGATTTACCAACCCCCGATTGCCCAGCTAAAACACTAACTTTATCTTTTAAAATTGGAGTTAGTTTCTCTTTTAACTGTTGGTCGTCAATATATGTTTCGATGACTGTATAACCTATGTTTTGATAATCTTCAATAAATGGTTGAATCCTTTGTCGTTCCTTTTCTGAAACAATATCTGTTTTCGTTAAACAAATAATCGGTTCAATTTGAAAAGATTCAACCACGACTAAAAATCGATCAAGCAACAACGGATTAAAATCAGGTTCAGTCAATGAAAACACAAGAAGAGCTTGGTCAATATTGGCAATTGGCGGTCTAACGAGCTCATTTTTCCGTTCATGAACGACTGTTATAGTACCGTTTGATGTACCTTCAACTTCATAATCGACAAAATCACCCACTAAAGGATTGACGCCTCGATTTCTAAACACTCCACGTCCACGGCATCGGATAAACTCCTGACCATCTTGTACGTAATAAAAACCACTTAATGCTTTACGAATTTGGCCTTTCGACATCCAATTCCTCCTTAGTTGAGATCATCATATTCGATAGATTCTTCGGCAATTACTGTTCCATCTTTATCAATTCGGAAAGCAGCTTTCTGTCCTTCTTGAATATCAAGTTGTATATTAACTGTTCGGTCTTCTGTTAAGACGAATTCCTCTGCAGGTTCGGCCATTGATTGATCCTGATCCTGTATATACACTCTTACAATTTGTTCAGTACCATCTTCATTTGGTTCATACGGAATTTCCACTTTACGGAAATAGGATTTAATTGGTTTTTCTATAGGACCTTTAGAAAGAACAACATAAATTTTGCTCCCTGGGGCTACCTCAGTACCAGCGGAAGGATCTTGAGATATGACATTTCCTACTGGTACCGTTTCAGAGAAATCTTCACGAACAATTTGAATATTAAAGCCAGAAGATTTGGCGTAATCATTTAATGTCTTCTCATTGTAATCCATTAAATCAATGACAGTACGTAAGTCTTTTCCTTTACTAACCGTAAATACAACATCCGTTTCTTCTGGGAGAAGCTCAGCCCCATCTTCCGGAGTTTGCGAAAGTATCGTTCCTTTAGGTTCATCTGAAAACTCTTCAGTTGTTTCTACTGATTTATAGTTTTGGGCAGAAAGCAAATCCATCACTTGATCGATATTTCGGCCTGTATAATCTGTAAATACGGTCAATTCTTTGCCTCGAGAAATAAATAAATCAACTGTGGAACCTTCATCTCGAATTTTCCCAGCTTGAGGAGTCGTTCGGATTACACTTCCTTCAGGAATTTCTTCTGACGTTTCTTCAACTTCTTCACCCGCAATAAAGCCCGCTTCACTTAATTCTTTAATGGCTTCATCTGTAGGCATATTCGAAACATCTGGTATTTCAATTCTTGCAGGTCCAAACAAACTAGGGAATACCAATACGAGTAATAACCCAAGCATTAATAAAAAACCGATTATGCCTATGATCCACGGCCACTTACTTTTTTTCGTTTTTTTAGATATAGGAAGAACTGGTTCTTCTTTCACTGGTTGAGCGTTTATTTTAGTTTGCTCAATATTAGAATACTGCGTGTTTTTAATAACTGGCATTGCCTTTGTTGCATCATCATCGAACGGAATAAAGAATGCCTGTTCATCACTACGCTCTGGTATTAACACAGTTTCTAAATCGCGTTGCATTTCTTCTACTGAACGATAACGGTGCATTGGATCTTTCGCTGTTGCTTTCATCACGACATTTTCTAAACTCTGTGGAATCTCCGGTCTAAGATCTCTAACAGACGGAGTTTCTGTTTGTAAATGTTTTAAAGCAATCGAAACAGCAGACTCACCAGAAAACGGCAATTTCCCAGTTAATAATTCAAACAAAACAATGCCTAAAGCATATATATCGGATTTTTTAGTAGCGGTCCCACCTCTTGCTTGTTCTGGAGATAAATAATGAACCGTTCCTAGAACCGAATTCGTTTGTGTAAATGATGTTGCACTTAGTGCCATTGCAATACCAAAATCGGTTATTTTCACATGCAATTGATCATCCATCAAAATATTTTGAGGCTTTATATCTCGATGTATGATTTGATTGTGATGTGCATTAGCTATAGCTGAAGTAAGTTGTTTCATAATTTCAACGGCCTCTAGCGGTGGTAAAGGTGCTGAATCTACGATGTATTGCTTGAGTGTTTTGCCTTCCACATATTCCATTACTAGATAATGGATATCACCATCTTCACCCACATCAAAAATGTTGACGATGTTTGGATGAGTTAGACTCGTTGCAGAAAGAGCTTCTCTTTGAAAACGACGATGTAAGTCTTCTTCATTAGAAAAATCGTAACGTAAGACTTTTATAGCCACATCTCTGTCTAAAATCATATCATGAGCAAGGTAGACGTTTGACATGCCGCCCCCGCCAATCATTTCAATGATTTTATAGCGACCACTAATTCTTTTTCCAATCAGCATGTCTACACCTCCTCATTCATGCTATTTATTAAAACAAGCGAGATATTGTCTTCTCCGCCATTTTCATTTGCCAATTGAATAAGTTTTTTTCCTTTTTCTTCAACGGATGCTGCTAAGTCTAATATAGACGCCATATTTGATTTACTGACTTTATTGCTTAAACCATCCGAACAAAGCAATAATGTGGTTAACGGACGATGGGATAATAAAATAAGATCGGGTTCAATATCTTTTTCTGTACCTAATGATTTAATAATTAAATTCTTCTTCGGATGATTTTCAGCTTCTTCTTCAGTAATTTCCCCATTTTCCACTAAAACATTTACATAAGAATGATCTTTTGTTAATTGAGTTAGCTGGCCTTCAAAAAAAGAATAAGCTCGACTATCACCGATGTGACAAAGAACATTTACTTGATTACTTAAAAATGCAGCTAAAAGTGTTGTTCCCATTCCTTGACAATCTTCATGAGTCAGAGAATGTTTATAGACTTCTCTGTTAATCTCTTTCACACATTGAATTAACCATTCTTGAACAGCTGGAATTGAATGAAATTGAGACTCATCCGCGTTCATGAATTTTTCTTCTAACATGATTATCGCCATTTCACTCGCAATGTCACCTGCATTATGCCCGCCCATGCCATCTGCTATTACACCAAGGCGAATAGCGTCTGGTCTTATGAAAACAGCTGCTCGATCCTCATTAACTGACCGCTTTTGACCAATATCACTTAACGCTGTGAATTCCATCAAATGTCACTCCGTTTCTGTAGAAGCTCCCCCACTTATCGACCATTAAAATGTGTTCTCTCTTAAGATAGGTAGAAGATTTAACCAATATTCTTATTTACTCACCTTTTTAAAGGCTGCGACGAAGAATCCATCACTATTGAAGTCTTGAGGGAAGATGTGGACCATTCCACCAGAAACTAAATGATGAATTTGTTTTGGCATTTCAGTCAGCTCATCTAATGTAAAATCTTTATTTTCTTCCAAAAATGCTTGAACCGTTCCGATGTTTTCAACTTCATCAATTGTACAAGTACTATAAACGATAATTCCGTCCGGTTTTATGAGTTTAGAAGCTTCATCTAAGAGTCGAAGTTGAATGGCTTGTAACGACTTGAAGTCTTCTTCTTTTTTTGTATATTTTATATCCGGCTTTCTTCGAATAACACCCAATCCACTACATGGAGCGTCAACTAAGATTCGGTCAAATGATTCTTCTTCATATTCATCGGTTAATTTACGACTGTCCATTGTTCGTGTCTCAATATTCTTCACGCCAAGACGTGTTGCTTGTTCAGCTACTAAATTAACTTTATGTGGATGTAAATCGACAGAAACTAAAGATCCTTCACCATTTAACTTCTCAGCAATATGCATCGATTTGCCACCTGGTGCGGCACACATATCTAATACGCGTTGTCCTGGTTCTACGCGTAAAGCATGTATAGGTATCATAGAGCTTTCGTCTTGAATGGAAATGAAACCATATTGATAGACTCTTGTTTTTGCTACTTGTCCTTTTTCTATGTGCAAGCATTCGTCTAAAATATCGCTACGATGAGCAATGATTCCCTCATCTTCGAGCATCTCCATTACTTCTTGAACGGTTGTCTTTGCTAAATTGACTCGAATCGTTTGAACGGGAGGCGTATTGTTTTCAAAAGCCATAGTTTGCGCTTGCTCAAATCCAAATTGTTCTACCCAACGCTTGATTAACCAAATGGGATGACTGGATTCAATCGATAGTCGTTCAATCGGATCTTGAATTTCATCAGTGGATCTCACGCCTTGACGTAAAATAGAACGTAAAATTCCGTTAACTAATCCAGCTGTTCCTTTGTGACTTCTCTTTTTTGCTATTTCAACAGCTTCATGAACCACAGCATGATTTGGAATGCGATCTAAATAATGAATTTGATATAAGGACAATCTCAATAATTGTCTTACCCAGTCGTCTAGCTTTCCTTTGACGAAGGGCTCAAGATAATAATCGAGCGTCATTTTATGTTGCAAAGTACCATACGTAATTTCGGTTAAAAGCCCACTGTCTTTTTGTTCAATTTTATATTTTTCAATTGTTTGATGCAGTAACAAATTACTGTATGCTTGGCTTTTTTCGATAGCCATCAAAATTGATAATGCTGCGTCTCGGACGTTCCCGTTCCACATGCGATATGATTTACTGCTCATAGAAACTGATCCCCAATCTGTAATTTCGAACCTGTTCCTCGTAAAAACTCTTCTGCTGACATTCTTTTCTTACCGGAAGGTTGTAATTCAATAATTTCAAATGTTTCTTTGGAGCCTGTTTGAACAACAATTCGATCTGTTGTTACCTCCACGACAGAGCCTACTGGTTGTGTCGAAGTGCCATTCCCTTTTTGACCCCACCAAATTTTGACGTTTTGATCATCAAGAGTTGTATAAGCAACAGGCCAAGGATGTAAACCGCGAACTTGATTGTATATTTCTGTAGCAGACTTCGACCAATCAATCCGCTCTTGCTCTCGAGATATATTCCGAGCGAATGTTACTTGGCTCTCATCTTGAACGATTCGCTTATGCTTATTATCTAAAATTAATGGCAATGATTCTTTAAGTAAATCTCTTCCAACAATACTCAATTTGTCAAAAAGGATTCCAGTAGTATCTTCGTGCTCAATTGGAATCGATTTTTGAGTTATGATATCGCCTGCATCTAATTTTTGAGCCATATACATGATGGTGACACCTGTTTTTGTTTGCCCATCGATTACAGCTTGATGAATAGGTGCACCTCCACGATAAGCAGGCAATAGAGATGCATGTACATTTAAGCACCCATGTTGTGGTGAATCTAAAAGTTCAACTGGAAGGAGTTGACCAAACGCTGCAGTAACAATTATGTCAGCTTCTAGAGCGATTATTTCTTCTAATTCCTTTGACCCTTTTAACTTTTCAGGTTGAATCACTCGCAATCCCAGTCGAAGGGCTTCTTCTTTCACGGGTGTTGGAGTTAATACTTTTTTTCGCCCAACAGGTCGATCAGGTTGTGTGACAACCGCGAGAATATTGTAGCCTTCTTCTGAAAGCATTCTTAAAATGGGAACAGAAAAAGCAGGAGTTCCCATAAAGACTAGTGAAGTCATTCGTCCACCTCTTCTTCTAATTCAGACGGATCAACTACACGTAAAATTTTCGAGTCGAATAAAATCCCATCTAAGTGGTCGATTTCATGTAGGATTGCTCTTGCTTCATAATCTTCTGCTTCTAGTTCATACCAATCACCATTTCGTTCTTGTGCTTTCACTCTCACATAAAAAGGACGTTCTACTTCTCCAAACAGTTCAGGAAAGCTTAAACATCCTTCAATTTCAATTACTGAACCTTCTGTTTGTAATACTTCTGGATTCACTAATTCAATCGGTTCCTCACCTTCACCTAAATCGACGATGGCAACTCGTACCGATTCGCCAACTTGTGGGGCGGCAATTCCTATCCCATCATTTTCAAGCATTGTTTCATACATATCATCTAATAACTTCGCAAGATTTCGATCGAATTTCACGATTTTCTTTGTCTTTTTCGTTAGGATATCATTCGGACTTTTTACTATTTCTCGAATAGTCAATTCGGTAACCTCTTTTCATGTCACTTACATAATAGAAGATGGATTTAAGTCAACATATAATGTGATTCCTTTTTTAATCCATTCCGTTCGGTAAATTTTAATTAGTTGTTGCATGATTTCTGGCAAGTTCGGTTCTTTTTTGTATTTTACCAAACATTGATAGCGATATCTATTTTGCACACGGCTAATCGTTGCTGCTGATGGACCTATAATTTCAGCTTCAATCGATAAATGCTCCTTTAACCAATTAGCCGCTTTGTGAGCATATTCAGCTGTCATTAAGACATCTTCGTGTGTCACTTGAATCATTGCGACATAAGTAAATGGTGGATACGCAAACTGTTTTCTCAGTCGCATTTCTTGATTGTAAAAAGAAACATAATCGTGATTTTGTGCAAAGAGAATTGCATAGTGTTCAGGCGTATATGTCTGTACGATAACTTCACCCTTTTTATCATGGCGGCCAGCACGTCCACTAACTTGGGTCAGCAGTTGGAACGTTTTTTCAGCAGCTCGAAAATCTGCTAAATGCAAAGTTGTATCTGCTGAAAGTACACCAACCAAAGTAATGTTCGGGAAATCCAAACCTTTGGCTATCATTTGAGTGCCGAGTAAAATATCAGCCTTGCCTTCTCCAAATTGTTGGAGAATGGATTCATGAGAGCCTTTTTTTCTGGTCGTATCCACATCCATTCGCAACACTCGGGCTTCCGGAAAAAGTTTAGCGATTTCTTCTTCAACCTTTTGTGTACCAGTACCAAAGAATCGAATATGTTCACTTTCACATTCTGGACATGTCGACGGAACATGTTTTTCATCTCCACAGTAGTGGCATTTTATAATTTCTTGATACCGGTGATAAGTCATGGATATATCGCAATTGCTACACTCAATTACTGTCCCGCAATCACGACAAAGTACAAATGACGAATGACCTCTGCGGTTTAAAAACAGCACCATCTGCTCTTTTTTATCCAGTCGAACTCGTATCGCCTCTGCTAATTCTAAAGAGAACATAGATCGATTTCCGTTCTTTAATTGTTCTCGCATATCAATAATCGCCACTTCAGGTAAGGGTTGCTCCTTTGGTCGATTTGCAAGTGTTAGTAAAGAGTAATTCCCCTTCTTAGCGCGAGCGTACGATTCCAATGATGGAGTTGCACTACCTAATATAATTGGACAACCATGGTATTGACCTCTCCATATCGCAACGTCACGAGCATGGTATCGAGGAGAATCATCTTGTTTATAGGTACCTTCATGTTCTTCATCTAAAATAATTAAACCAAGTTTCGTAAACGGTGCAAATATAGCAGACCTTGCTCCAACGACGACTTTCACTTCGCCACGTTTAATCTTTCGCCACTCATCATACTTTTCACCAGCTGACAATCCACTGTGTAAAACCGCAACAAGTGCACCAAATCGCTCTTTAAACCGGTTCGTCATTTGAGGTGTCAATGAAATCTCAGGTACTAAAACAATCGCTTCTTTGTCATCTTGTAAGGCTCGATCAATCGCTTGTAAATACACTTCTGTTTTGCCACTACCCGTTATTCCATGCAGAAGAAATGTTTTAGAAAGTCCCTGTTCATATGCTGCAACCACTTCATTTAAAGCAAATTGCTGTTCAGTAGTTAAATTAAGTTTAGTTGAGTGCTCCATCGTGCGAGCTGCGTAAGGATCTCGATAAATTTCCTCAGTTGTAAGAGATGCGACTCCACGTTCTATAACACTTTGCAATACGGCGTTTGTAGTGTTCGCTTCTTTTATTAACTCAGATGCTTGAAAAGCCTTCCCAGGACATTGCGTCATCCACAGTACTAGTTCCTTTTGTTTTTTTGCTTGAGGTGAAAGCTCGTCCAAAATTTTATTTAGAAAGCTTAAATCATCCGAAATATGAACCATTCTCACTTTTTTAATGGTGGTGTTTTGCTTAACCTTTGTTTCTAGAACAAGCGCATTATTTTTTATGAATTTTTTAATAAGTGCAAGTGTTGCTTTGGAGGTGTTAGATGGTATTTCAACTTGTTCATTTCCTTGAAAAAGTTCATTTAATTCATTTGGCAATGGGATTGAAAGATTAACATATCGAATGATTTTTTCATATTTGGCTCTTAAAGCAGCAGGTAACATGACTTGCAATGCATCAATTTCATAACACAAAGTTTCCCGCTTCATCCATTTCGAAAGAGCAATCATTTCTTCCGAAAAGACAGGTTCAATATCTAATAACTCATGAATTTCTTTTTGTTTATCCTCAGGGACATCCGTATCTAATTTGACATTCATCACGAAACCTAAAACAGACCGATTTCCAAAAGGAACTTTCACTCGACTTCCACTTTCAATTAGTGGCTGTAAATCTTGCGGAACTGCGTAATCAAACGGACGATCAATCGGATAGGCAGAAACATCCACGATGACTTCAGCGAACATGATTCATTCTCGTTTCATTCTCTAAAATGGTTAGCAATAATTTTGTAGCTAATTCTTTCTTCGGCATGTTGGCAAAAGGTTTTTGAAACTCGTGTTTCCCAATTAATAAAACAGTATTCGTATCTGTTCCAAATCCACTGTCCGATTGTGTCACATCGTTCGCGACAATATAGTCCGCATTTTTTCTGGACAGCTTGTCTTTTGCATAAACTTCTAAATCGTTTGTTTCTGCAGCAAATCCTATAAGTAACTGACGAGTCTTATGTTGACCTAAAGTCCATAAAATATCAGTCGTTCTTTCTAATTCTAATGAAGCATCTCCAGCTTGTTTTTTCATTTTCTGCTTATGTAAAACTTTAGGACGGTAGTCGGCAACTGCAGCTGTTTTAATTACAATATCCGCATCTTCAAAACGACTGAGAACAGCTTCTAACATTTGTTCAGCACTTTCTACTTCTATTACCGTCACACCTCGTGGTTTCTCTAAAGATACTGGACCGGAAACCAGGATCGTTTCTGCACCTAGTTTTGCTGCTGCTTCTGCAAGGGCATAACCCATTTTCCCAGAAGAAAAATTCGTTAAAAATCGTACAGGATCAATACGTTCTCTTGTTGGACCTGCAGAGATGACGACTTTCTTTCCTTCGAGTGGTAAGTTCTTTGGCTGAAAATATTGCTCAACTAACTGAACAATTTTTTCAGGTTCTTCTAGTCGGCCTTTCCCAACATATCCGCATGCCAAAAACCCTTCCGATGGTTCAATAAATTCATATCTATCCGATGCTAACGTTGCAATATTGCGTTTAACAGCGGGATGGTCATACATATGTACATTCATGGCAGGAGCAATCCACACTTTTGCAGTAGTAGCAAGAAGTGTTGTGGTCACCATATCGTCTCCGATTCCATTTGCTAATTTACCAATTACATTTGCTGTTGCAGGGGCAACAATGACTAAATCAGCCCAATCGGCTAAATCAATATGAGCGATCACATTTGAATTTTTTTCATCAAATGTATCTGTAAAAACATCATTTTTTGACATCACTTGAAAACTTAGTGGTTGAACAAATTTGGTCGCAGAATCTGTCATGATCACTTTTACTTCTGCTCCTGCTTGTGAGAGTTTGCTGACCAGAGCTACTGCTTTATAAACAGCGATTCCCCCGGAGACACAGAGTAAGATTTTTTTGTTAGAAAGCATGCTACTCTTCCTTTCTGAAACAACAAACTCCCAAAGCATCTATCATGTCTAAGGGAGTTTTCATTGTGTAATAATGGATTTAAATTTCGTCTTCGTAAATTGTTCCTTCATCTTGAACTTCTTTAACTAGTGCACCGGCAGCAACTTCTTCAAGCGCTTTACCAACATACTTTTCTGACTGATAAGAGTCTAAGCGTAATCCGCCCTCTTCTTGCATTTGACGAGCACGTTTTGAAGCTAAGCTTACTAATTGATATTTTGAATCAATTTTACTTTTTAATGAATCAACTGATGGATATAACATTAAGATTCCCCTTCCAACATAGATAAATATCTTTTTTCAACGCGTTCTCTTCGGCAATGTTCTGCCGTAACAATTGCATTTACACGATCACATGCGAATTGAACTTCATCATTCTCAACAACATAATCGTATAAATTCATCATTTCTAATTCTTGTCTTGCAGCACTTATGCGTGAAGCAATTACATCATCTGTTTCAGTCCCTCGTCCAACAAGACGTTGTTCGAGCGCAGAAAAGCTCGGAGGTGCAAGGAAAATAAACAACCCATCAGGAACTTTAGCTCGCACCTGGGATGCTCCTTGTACTTCAATTTCTAAAAAGACATCTCGACCAGCGTCTAATGTGGCGTTCACATAATCAAGTGGTGTTCCATAATAATTCCCCACGTAAGAAGCGTACTCAAGTAAGCGGCCTTCACCGATTAATTGTTCGAACTCTTCATGAGATTTGAAAAAGTAATCAACACCATCGATTTCACCTTCACGAGGTTTCCGAGTCGTCATCGAAATTGAATATTCATAATTGGTATCAGGCTGCGAAAACAATTCTTTTCGCACAGTTCCCTTCCCAACACCAGATGGTCCTGAAAGGACGATTAATAATCCACGTTCTTTTCGCATTCAATCCCTCTTTTTATCTAGTCGGTATACTCCATCATTCTAGCAGTGATCGTTTCATTATTTACAGCCGACAAAACGACATGTTCACTATCCATGACAAAGATTGTACGTGTTTTTTTTCCATAAGTTGCATCAATCAGAAAGCCTTTATCTCTTGCATCTTGAACGAGCCTTTTAACTGGCGCAGATTCAGGACTTAAAATGGAAATGATTCGATTTACGGCAACGACACTTCCATTCCCGATATTCATGAATTTGGCAATTGACAAGGTGGTTCCTCCTGAAAGACTTGATTCTTTCTGTTACACACACTTAGGCAATTATATCACATTTCCTCTAGAAAATGATAAGATAGAGCAAAACGTTTTGAAAGAGGTATCTTATGGCTTTTGATGGTTTATTCACAAAATCAATGACAAACGAACTACAACAACTTGTTTCGGGTCGAATTTCAAAAATTCATCAGCCGAATTCACAAGAAATTGTATTCCATATACGCGCCGGTGGAAAGAATCACCGCTTGCTCATTTCTATTCACCCTTCTTATTCAAGAATTCAACTTACAAATGAAACGATAGAGAATCCATCTGAACCTCCTATGTTTTGCATGTTACTTCGCAAGCATTTAGAAGGTGGTTTCGTTTCTTCCGTTACACAACTTGGAATGGACAGAGTAATCATCCTCCGTATCGAAGGTAAAAATGAAATTGGGGATGACATGGTCCGTGAACTACATGTCGAAATTATGGGCAGACATAGTAATGTCATTCTCGTGGATCCATCTCGAACACTTATCCTAGATAGCTTGAAACACTTGTCACCATCCGTGAATAGTTATCGAACGATTTTACCTGGTCAACCTCATATCGTGCCACCGGCTCAAGATAAAAAGGATCCATTTAATATAACTGAAGACGAATTACTTACTATTTTAAATGAAGAAGACATTGCTAAAAGTATTCTTCAACAAATTGCGGGATTTTCGCCACTACATGCAAACGAATTAGCTTATCGAATAGCTAATGATAAGGAAAAACCGTTCACAGTATTTACGACGTTTCTTAATGAATTCTCTCAAAAAAACCAAGTGAATTCATATTTTGAAAATGGCAATAAAACATTCTTCTCTAGCATTCAACTGCAACATTTAGAAGGAGAAGGTTCACAATTCAACACACTCGGAGAACTTCTGGATAAGGTTTATTTCGCTCGAGCAGATCGAGATCGAGTGAAGCAACAAGCAGGCGACTTAGAACGTTGGTTGCAGAATGAAATCGACAAATTAAAATTAAAGATGAAGAAATTATCGAAAGAAAAAGCACAAGCTGAAAAACTAGAAACTTTCCAATTATACGGAGAGCTACTAATGGCACATTTGTATCAATTAGAAAAAGGTCAAACAGAAGCACAAATCGTAAATTATTATGATGAGGATGGAGCGACCGTAACGATTCCATTGAATCCTAGAAAGACCCCTGTTGAAAATGCCCAAGCCTTCTACACAAGATACAATAAAGCAAAAACTGCCCTGATTAAAACGCAACAACAAATGGACAAGACGAAAGACGATATTGATTACTTAGAAATGCTCCAACAACAAGTCATGCAAGCATCTCCAAATGATATTGAAGAAATACGGGAAGAGCTGGCTGAGCAAGGTTGGATGAAAGCCCGCATTTTGAAAAAGAAAAAGAAAATCGTCAAACCGACACCTGAAGCCTTTGTTTCAAGTACAGGTTTACCCATTTCTGTTGGGAAAAATAATAAGCAAAATGACTATGTCACATTTAAGCTGTCAAACAAATCACATCTTTGGTTCCATACAAAAGACATTCCAGGTTCACATGTTGTTATTCACGACGTTGAACCTGATGAAGCATCTATATTGGAAGCGGCTAATTTAGCTGCTTATTATAGTAAAGCACGTGAGTCTTCTTCAGTGCCTGTCGACTATACCGAGATTCGTCATGTAAAAAAACCAAACGGGTCTAAGCCAGGCTTTGTCATATATTTTGAACAAAAAACCGTGTTTGTAACTCCGAGTGAAGATATGGTGAGGAAGTTACGTAAGTAATTTATGTTTTATAAGCAATGATTTTTGTGCGCTCTATAAATGAGCTTTTGAAATTATATAACGAAACTTAAAAAGCATGACGAAGTGAAACATAACTTCATCATGCTTTTTCGAATGGAAAATTCTAATGAATGATTTAGTAAAGTATGTAATCGTTATTTTCTAAATATATTTACTGGTTTCGCTTCAGGTGGACGCTTTCCGCGGGCGGTCCGTGAGCCTCCTCACTTGCTCCTGCGATTACTCGTCGCAAATACAAAAACATTCGCTACGCTCACTGCGGGGTCTCACCTGGACCCGCTAATCCCGTCGGAGTCGCCACCTTCCGCTACACTAACTAGAACCTCGAAGAAAATAAATCACAAGTTTTTTGATACGAATTTTAAGGTTAGTGCTCATCGATACTATGTAATAGAAATATTAAAATCATTTAAGTAACCTTCTCTTAAAAAGGATATTTCAAATTAAGTCGTACCTTTCAGTTCTTAATTACTTACTCCTTTCTTGCTTTATTTCAATACTCTTCTAAGAATTTCTAATGTATTTTCGAAAAATGCACTGAATTTAAAAGTTTTAAAAGTTCCTACAACATAGTCATATAGCTATTTCCACTATGACAACGTAGTGATTTCTTTAATATTTTTGCTGATTGAAATGGAGGAGGTGACTCCGAGAGGATCAGCGCGAACTGAAGACCCTGGACTGAGCATCGCGAAGGAAGCGGCTGAAGTCGCGCCCTCCGGAAAGCGTCCTCCACAATGAAAATCAGCACACTCTATTTAGATAACATACAAATAATTAAAAAAGATAGAGAGATCAGATATTAGTCTAATCTCTCCATCCTTTTCTATAGCTGTGCTGCCTTTAGTTTTTCGTGCCATTCATTGAGTTGAGGCTTGTCTTCATCACTAATTTTCTTTTCAAGAGTCGCGACTTCGATTAATGCATCAAAATTTGTAAGACTGACATACGGAATGCCTTGCTCATCAAACATGTCGTCTGCACGTTTTAAATGATATGTAAAAATACACACGACGCCTAAAACCTCGCATCCTTGTTCTCTTAAAGCCTTCACCGCTTCAATACTACTTCCACCTGTAGATATTAAATCTTCAATTACAACAACTTTTTGACCCTTAGATAATTTACCTTCAATTTGATTCCCTCGACCATGTTCTTTGGCTTTTGAACGTACATAGACCATTGGCAAGTTCAACACATCACTTACCCAAGCGGCATGAGGGATACCTGCTGTTGCTGTACCTGCAACTACTTCTGTTTCAGGGAAAGCATCTTCTATACTTCTTGCCAATGCCGCTGCGATTTGTTTTCTCACGACTGGACTCGACATGGTTAACCGATTATCACAATAAATAGGTGATTTTATTCCTGAAGCCCATGTAAAAGGATCGTTTGGGCGTAACTCTACCGCTCCAATTGATAATAAGGCATGTGCGATTTCATGTTGTTGACTTTTCATTATTTAACCTCCCATAATCGTTTGACGATCTCGTAAGTTTCAACTGGATTTGCCGATTGTGTAATGGCGCGTCCAACTACTATTAATGATGAGCCTGCATTTCTTGCTCCATCTGGCGTCGCTATTCGCGTCTGATCGTGCGTATCTCCGCCTTCTAATCGAATACCTGGAGTTACGCAAAGAAAATCTTCGCCACATACTTGTTTAATAGATGATGCTTCTAGCACCGAGCAAACTACGCCATCTAATCGAGCTTGTTTCGCTAATTCCGAATAGTTCAGAACCGATTCTTTTAGTGAAAGGTTTATTTTTTGTTCATTTCTTACTTGTTGTTCAGACGTTGAAGTTAATTGAGTTACCCCAATAATTTGCGGACGTCTCATACCAGCTGGGGTGCCTTCTTCTAATCCTTCAACTGCAGATTCCATCATTTTCAAACCACCTGCTGCATGGACATTGACTAGATCCGCACCAAGTTGTGCTAATCCGCGCATTGCCGATTTCACTGTATTCGGAATGTCATGTAGTTTTAAGTCTAAAAAGACATCATGCCCTTGCTCTTTTAGTTCTGTAACAATGGATGGACCTACTTGTAAATAAAGCTCCATACCAACTTTCACAAAAAGTTTTTCGTTAAAGCTCGATAAAAATTGTTGGACTTCTTCTTTGGTTGAAAAGTCTAATGCAATAATAGGAGTTTGATTCATCGATGACTCCTCCCTGTAAGTTCAGTTACATGTTTATATCCTAACCAATCTAATTTCTCTGGTAATTGATCGATTATGTTTGGACATACGAAGGGATCCACGAAATTTGCTGTTCCTACTGCGACAGCACTTGCGCCTGCTGACATAAAATCAATCACATCATCCACTGTTGTAATGCCTCCCATTCCGATAATCGGAATAGACACTTGTTTTGCGACTTCATACACCATTCGAAGTGCAACTGGTTTTACTGCAGGTCCAGATAATCCCCCAGTGCCATTTGCAATGACTGGTTTGCCAGTTCTTGTGTCTAATCGCATGCCAATAAGCGTATTGATCATTGTTATTCCGTCGGCTCCAGCTGCTTCTACTGCTCGAGCAATTTCGCCTATATCCGTTACGTTAGGAGATAGTTTCACGTAGACTGGCACCTCAGAAACAGCTTTTACTGCCGCTGTTAGTTCAGCAGCAATTGCAGCATCAGTTCCAAAGGTAATTCCACCACATTTTACATTCGGACAAGAAATATTTAACTCGAGTGCTTTTACATTTTTTGATTTTGAAATGTATTTCGCAACTTCAACATAGTCTTCTGTCAAAGTACCCGCAACATTCGCGATAATGGGCACATCATACTGCTCGAGCCATGTAAGTTCTTCAGCTATTACTTTTTCTAAGCCTGGATTTTGAAGTCCTATGGCGTTTAACATGCCTGCCGCTGTTTCAGCAACTCGAGGAATCGGGTTTCCTAAGCGAGTTTCTAACGTTGTTGCTTTAATCATGATTGCTCCAAGTTTAGAAAGGTCGTATAATTTCGCATACTCTTTACCAAATCCAAAGCAACCAGAGGCTGGCATAATCGGATTTTTTAATGACAGTCCTGGTAATTCAACAGCTAAACGATTCATAATTGCACCACCCCTGCTGGAAATACGGGACCGTCAGAACAAACTTTTACGTAGTCTACTTCAACAGCTTCTGTCGTTTTACATACACAAGCAAAGCAAGCTCCTAAACCGCATCCCATTCTTTCTTCGTAGGATAAGAATCCTTTTGTATCAGGCAAGGCATTTTGCAAAGCTCCTAGCATTGCTGTTGGTCCACAAGCATAGTAGGTAGAAACTTCTTCTGCAATGGAATCCAATACGTTCGTGACGAAACCTTGATGTCCTAAACTTCCGTCAACCGTTACGATATGTGTTTCGCCTAATTCTCTAAATTCATTTTCATAAAAAACCACATCAGCTGATTGGAAACCAAGGATATGAATGGGTTTAACACCCACATCCACAAGTCTTTTTGATAATTCATATAAGGGAGGAACACCGATTCCTCCACCTATTAATAAAACATGTTCTCCATCACTCGCTTGATCGAGAGGAAATCCATTACCAAGTGGGCCAAGCACATCTACTTCTTGACCCGGTTTCGCTTGTGACAGAATAGTCGTCCCTCTTCCCTCAGCCCGATAAATCATGGTGAATTCAAGTGTTTCACGATCAATGGATGTAATGCTGATTGGACGTCTAAGCAATGGCTCGTAACTATCCGACACGCGAATGTGGACAAACTGTCCTGGATTTTTCATGTCATGAACTAACTGGCCAATCAGTGTTAATTCAAATATGTTATGAGCAATTTCTTTATGTTTAACAACGCGCATACGCTCTTGTCTGATCATGAAAGCACTCCTTGCTTCGGCATCTCTTCTGCTTGGAAGGTCATTGATTCAATTACGCGTAACATGGCTTCTGCCGTATCGAGAGAAGTGAAACAAGCAATGCCGTTTTCGACTGATTCTCGACGAATACGGAAACCATCACGCTCAGGCTGTTTCCCTTTCGTTAAGGTGTTAATAACGAACTGAGCTTCGCCTTTTTGAATATAGTCAAGAAGTGTTGGTCCTTCACTACCAATTTTATTTACTGTCGTTACAGGAATCCCTAATGCTTTTAGCTCACGCGCAGTACCTTCAGTAGCTAAAATATGATAGCCGATTGCTGTAAAGCGTTTTGCTAAAGCAGTTGCCTCTTCCTTATCCTTATCCGCGATTGTCATAAGAACTGAGCCATGATCTTTTATTTCTAAACCTGATGCAACTAAGCCTTTATATAGCGCTTTTTCTAGAGTAATATCTTTCCCCATTACTTCTCCAGTTGACTTCATTTCAGGTCCTAATGTAATATCCACTCTTCTCAACTTAGCAAAGCTGAAGACTGGCACTTTAACAAATACGCCAGCCGGTGATGGTGCGAGTCCATTTTGAATTCCTTGTTCCAGGAGGGATTGTCCTAAAATCGCTTTCGTCGCAATTTTCGCCATTGGGATATTTGTAATTTTGCTTAAGAATGGAACTGTGCGACTAGATCGAGGGTTTACCTCAATCACATACACTTCACCTTTTGAAATAACATATTGAATGTTCATTAATCCAATGATGTTCAAACCTCTAGCTAAACGTGTGGTGTAATCAACCAATGTGTTGATATGTTCCACTGATAGATTTTGTGGTGGATAGACTGCAATCGAGTCTCCAGAGTGAACTCCCGCTCGTTCAATATGTTCCATAATTCCTGGTATGCAAACATTCTCACCATCAGAAATTGCATCAACTTCAATTTCAATACCTGTTAAATAACGGTCAATTAATACGGGATGTTCCGGACTTGCTTGAACCGCATTTTCCATGTAATGAGCTAGTTCTTCTTGATTGTAAACAATTTGCATCGCGCGACCGCCCAATACATAGGAAGGTCGAACGAGTACGGGGTATCCAATTTCATTTCCAATAGCAACTGCTTCTTCTGCAGAAGTTGCCGTTTTACCCATTGGTTGAGGGATTCCGATTTCATGAAGTGCTTTTTCAAATTTGTTTCGATTTTCAGCTCGATCTAAATCTTCTAGAGTCGTTCCTAAAATTTTCACTCCACGTGCTTCTAATTTATCTGCTAAATTAATGGCTGTTTGACCGCCGAATTGTACAACCACACCTTTTGGTTTCTCTAAATCCACAATATGCATAACATCTTCAATGGTTAGTGGTTCAAAGTACAACTTGTCAGAAATTGAGAAGTCTGTTGAAACTGTTTCTGGATTGCTGTTGATGATAATCGCTTCATACCCGGCTTCTTTAATTGCCCATACCGAATGCACAGTAGCATAATCGAACTCAACACCTTGTCCAATTCGGATCGGGCCTGAACCTAAAACGATGACACTTTCTTTTTCTGTTCGAATCGACTCATTTTCATCTTCATAAGTTCCGTAAAAGTAAGGTGTTTCTGATTCGAATTCTGCTGCACATGTATCCACCATCTTAAAAACAGGGATTAAGTTTTGCTCTTTTCTCCAGTTATACACGTCTAATTCTTTCGTATTCCAATACTTTGCAATCGTTTTATCCGCAAAGCCCATTCGTTTCGCTTGTCGAGCAACCTCATAGTCATACGGATGTTCAGCAACCACTTTTTCGAATTGAACAATTTTTTGTAATTTATGCAGGAAGAATAAATCGATTTGACTCCATTCATGTATGGTCTCAATCGTAACGCCACGTCTTAATGCTTCCCCTATAAAGAATAGACGCTCATCCCCAGCTCGACGAATACGCTTTTCAATCCATTCATCAGTCATTGAATCAGCGTTTTTTAATTCCAAATGAAATTGATCTGTTTCTAGAGACCGTACCGCTTTTAATATAGATTCTTCAAACGTACGGCCAATCGCCATTACTTCACCTGTTGCCTTCATTTGTGTTCCTAAATTACGTTTTGCTGATTCGAATTTATCAAATGGCCAGCGCGGAATTTTCGTTACCACATAGTCAAGGGCAGGTTCAAAGCATGCGTACGTTTTACCTGTTACCGGATTCATCATTTCATCTAATGTAAGACCGACTGCAATTTTAGCTGCTAATTTCGCGATCGGATAACCCGTTGCTTTTGAAGCCAAAGCCGACGAACGACTTACACGTGGATTTACTTCAATGATGTAATAATTAAAGCTATGCGGATCGAGGGCAAGTTGGACATTACATCCACCTTCGATTTTCAATGCGCGAATGATCTTAAGTGAAACATTTCGAAGCATTTGGTATTCACGGTCAGATAAGGTTTGACTTGGTGCCACAACAATTGAATCGCCTGTATGAATCCCGACTGCATCCACGTTTTCCATGTTACAAACTACAATCGCGTTATCTTTAGAATCACGCATCACTTCGTATTCTATTTCTTTAAAACCAGCTATGGATTTTTCTAATAAACATTGTGTAACCGGGCTATATTTTAAACCACTTGTCACAGTTTCCACTAGCTCTTCATCATTATGACAAATACCTCCACCTGTTCCGCCAAGTGTGAATGCTGGACGAACGATAACTGGGTATCCGATTCGACTGACGAAATCATGAGCTTCTGCAAGATTATGGATGATGTCACTTTCAGGGACAGGTTCATTTAATTCGTTCATTAACGTTCTAAATAAATCTCGGTCTTCAGCTTTATGAATTGCTTCGAGTTTTGTTCCTAATATTTCAATATTTAATTCTTTCAAAATTCCGGACTCATCAAGTTCAATTGCCATGTTTAATCCTGTTTGTCCACCTAACGTAGGCAGCAAGGCATCAGGTCGTTCTTTTCGTAAGATTCGACTAACAAAATCTATAGTGATTGGTTCGATATACACTTTGTCTGCAATTTCTGTATCGGTCATGATCGTGGCAGGATTCGAGTTAATTAAAATAACGCGGTATCCTTCTTCTTTTAGCGCAAGACAAGCTTGTGTTCCTGCATAGTCAAACTCAGCAGCTTGACCAATAACAATTGGACCTGAACCGATAACAAGAATGGATTTAATATCGTGACGTTTAGGCATGATTTTTTTCCCCTTTCACGTGCGTATTCATGAGTTCAATGAATTGATCAAATAAATGATTTGAATCTTCCGGACCAGGTGAAGCTTCCGGATGATATTGTACGGTAAAGGCTGGTAAATCCAGATGTTTTAACCCTTCAACGGTTCCGTCATTTAAAGCGACATGTGTTACTTCTAATCTCGTTTTGACTAATGATTCTGGGTCCACTGTATAGCCATGGTTTTGCGATGTTAATTCTGTACGACCTGTTTTTAAATCTTTAACAGGATGATTCGCTCCTCGATGTCCGAATTTTAACTTAAAGGTGTCGCCACCGCTTGCTAGTGCAAATAATTGATGTCCTAAGCAAATACCGAAAACAGGAATCTTTCCTATTATTTCTTTTAGCATATTGATTGCTTCAGGCACATCTTTTGGATCTCCAGGTCCGTTAGATAACATAATCCCGTCAGGATAGATCGCCATAATTTCTTCAGCAGTCGTATTATAAGGAACCACTACCACATCACAATTCCGTTTATTTAATTCTCTTAAAATACCGTGTTTCATGCCAAAGTCCACTAAAACCACACGTTTTCCTCGTCCTGGACTTGGATATGGGCGTTTTGTTGAAACTTGTTTTACTTGGTCTGTTGGGAAAGTGGTTTGTTTTAACTTCGTAACTATTTCCTCCACGTTTACTTCAACACCAGCTTCAGTAAAGTACCCTTTTACTGAACCGAATTCACGAATGATTCGAGTTAGTTTTCGTGTATCTACACCTTGAATTCCGGGAATCTCTTTTAATAGGAATAGTTCATTTAATGATGCATCACTTCTAAAGTTTGAAGGCATATCAGCTAATTCTCGAACAACCATGCCTTTAATTGCTGGTTCAATGGATTCGAAGTCATCTCGATTAATACCATAGTTGCCGATAAGCGGGTAAGTCATCGTAACAATTTGTCCACAATAAGATGGGTCAGATAACGTTTCCTGGTAGCCTGTCATTCCGGTTGTAAAAACAACTTCCCCGGCACTCTCTTTTTCACTACCGAATGCTAATCCTGTAAATACGTCGCCTGTTTCTAAAATGAGACTTCTTTTCATCATCACTTCTCCTCCCAAACTATATTGCCTTCAAACATGGTCATTACTGGCCAGCCGATGCATGACCACTCCTTGAATGGTGTATTTGTTCCCTTTGAAAGAAACTTTTCTATCTCTATTTTTTGTTCTTTATTCAAATCAATGAAAACTAAATCTGCTGACTCACCCATATGCAAACGACCATATGGTAATCCAAACACATCTGCAGGTTTTTCAGTTAACCAAGCGATTAGTTGAGCAAGTGACCACTTCCCAGATTTTACGAAATGTGTGTACAGCAATGGAAATGCTGTTTCAAGACCCACAATTCCAAATGGTGCTTGCTCCATGCCATTTGCCTTTTCTTCAAACGTGTGAGGGGCATGATCTGTTGCTATAAAGTCTAATGTGCCGTCCTCTAATCCTTCTATTAAAGCTTGAAGATCCTCTTTTGCTCGAAGTGGTGGATTCATTTTCCACTGGGCGTCATTTGAAGGGATATCATCTTCACATAGTAGTAAATGATGCGGACTTACTTCAGCAGTAACTTTAACCCCAGCTTTTTTCGCATCTCTTATAACGCGAACCGATTCTTTCGTGCTCACGTGGCACACATGGTAATGCGCACCTGCTGCTTCAGCTAATAATATATCGCGAGCAATATGAACGGATTCGGCAATGGAAGGGATTCCTTTTAAGCCAAGTTCCTTATTTTTCTTTCCTTCGTGCATAACTCCTGCATAAATTAATGTATTGTCTTCACAATGGGCAACGATTGGCATATTGATTTTTGCAGCATCTTGCATCGCTTCATACATCATGCCAGCTTGTTGAACTCCTACACCGTCATCTGTAAAAGCAAATGCCCCAAGCTCTTTTAATGCTGCTAAATCTGTACGTTCTTTTCCAGCTTCGCGAATGGTGATGGATGCATATGGAAGTACGCGGATTTTAGCATTATTTTTAATTAATTCATTTACCTTTGTTAGGTTTTCTACTGTATCTGGAACTGGTCTTGTGTTTGGCATGGCACAAATCGTTGTATATCCACCTTTTGCTGCAGCTGCAGTACCCGTTTCAATTGTTTCTTTTTGTTCTCCGCCTGGTTCTCGTAAATGCACATGCACATCAATAAAGCCTGCAGAAACAAAATGACCTTTTCCATCGATGGTTTCATCTATGTCAGTCGTTGTTTTCGGATTGATTTCAATAATACGTCCTTGCTCAATTAATATGGAACCTGCTTGTAATTCTTGTTGTTCATTTAGTAATTGAATGTTTTGTATTAGTTTTCTCATTAAAATCTCTCCTTTAGTACTGATTCGAGTATCGCCATCCGGATAAAGACTCCGTTATGCATTTGTTTGAATATCCGAGATTTTTCACTTTCTACCAACTCACTCGCAATTTCTACATCTCGATTTACTGGTGCTGGATGCATGATAATTGCGGCAGGCTTTAATTGTTTATAGCGTTCGATCGTTAACCCATATTGTTCATGGTATTCATTTTTTGAAAATCCTTTAGCTGATTCATGTCGTTCATGTTGAACTCGTAGGAGCATGATAACATCAGCTTTAGGTAGGATCTGATCCCAACTAGATTCAGCTTGTATGTCACCTTGCCATTCTTTAGGACAAAGGAAAGTTACATTTGCGCCTAATTTCGTTAATGCTTGAGCATTCGATTTAGCGACTCGGCTGTGCGCAATGTCACCTACGATTGCCACTTCTAAACTATCAAATTTTCCAAACTCCTGTTTAATCGTATATAAATCTAGTAAGGATTGTGTTGGGTGCTGCCCCGAACCATCTCCACCATTTATTACGCCCAAATCTATTCCTGAACTTAATTGATGGTAATAGCCGTCTTCTTCATGTCGAATTATAACTGCATCTACTCCGATTGACTCTAACGTTTTAACTGTGTCATAAAGGGTTTCTCCCTTTTGTGTACTTGAAGTGCTTGCCTCAAACGGCAGAACATGTAATCCTAGTTTTCTTTCTGCCATTTCAAAGCTCATTTTTGTCCGTGTGCTTGGTTCAAAAAACAAATTTGCTACTGTAAATGTTCTCGTTAAATTAGGAGTTGCGTTATGCTCAAATTCCTCAGCGCGTTGTAGAATCGCATTAATTTCTTCTGGATGTAATTCGTTCATGCTTAATAAATTCTTCACTCGTTAGCCCCTCCTCTTTCATTGTCCCAAGTTCGTGTATTGCTCCAACTGAACGGTAAAATAAAAGCCTCTCAACAACGTGTTGAGAGGCTACAGGGCATGACCAAGTAAAGATCCATGTACACGGAACTTTTCGTTGGAATCCCTTTCCCTGCCTCTCTGGACTAGGTATTAAAAGGTTTTATTCAGTTGTATTTTCTTCAAACAAATCATCAGAAACTTGCGGTCTTCCTGGTAGCACTAAGTTTAAGATGACGCCGACGATTGCAGCCAAAGCCATTCCTTCAATTACAAAGGTCTCCGAGAAATGTAGTTTTGCTCCACCGATTCCAATAACTAAAATAATGGATGAGATGACTAAATTTCGTTTATCTCCAAAATCAATCTTGCTATCAACTAACATACGTAAACCAGATGAAGCGATAATTCCAAATAATAGAATTGAAATGCCACCTAAGACTGCTGTTGGAATTGAACTAATTAATGCCATGACCTTTCCGAAGAAAGAGAACACAATGGCAAGTACAGCAGCTCCAGCAATTACATATACACTATAAACTCTAGTTATAGCAAGTACACCAATATTTTCACCGTAAGTCGTTTTCGGTGGTCCGCCTATTAAACCACTGATGAATGTACCTAACCCATCGCCTAGTATTGAACGATGAAGTCCCGGTTCTTTTATGTAATTTCGGTTTACAATTTTCCCTAATACTAACTGATGACCAATATGTTCTGAAATCGTCACGATGGCAATCGGAACCATGATGATGATTAATGTCGGCGTAATGATAAATTCATAATCGATCCCCGGAAGTAAGAAGTCAGGTGCAGCAATCAATTTCGCTTTTGTCACTGCTGTATAATCGACAATTCCGATGAAAAGTGAGTACACATATCCCACGATAATTCCGATTAAGACTGGCATTAAACTAATCATGCCTTTAAAGAATAATGTTGCAATGACGGCAGCCAATAATGTGACTAGTGCTGCTGAGAAGTGAAGCATACTATACTCTTTTACATTATTTACGGTAATATTCATTGCCATATCAACTGCAACAGGAGATAAAGCCAAACCAATAACGATAATAACAGGTGCCACAACAATCGGTGGCAATAATTTCATGATCCATTTATAACCTGTCTTCCATATGACAAGTGAAACGATAAAATAAACAAGTGCTACGAACAGACTTCCGATCATTGCGCTACCAATTCCAGCTTGTCCAGTTAAAAAAAGAATAGGTGCAATAAAAGCGAATGAAGACCCTAAATATGCTGGTACTTGAAATTTAGTTATAAACAAGAAAATTAGTGTAGCAATACCACTTGTAAGTAGAGCAATTGCAGGGCTTAATCCAACTATCTGAGGAACTAATATCGTTGCACCGAACATCGCGAACATGTGTTGGATACTTAAAGTCGCTAGCTTTCCTGTTGAAGGTTTATCGTGAATATCTAATATGGCTTGAGTGTTTGACATCATTTCCCCTACTTTCTTCTATTCGTGAATCGTTACACTGTCTTCATGATCTGTTTCATTTAAGCGAACGACTATGCGTTCGATACTTGCGGTAGGAATATTTTTTCCTACATAATCAGCACGAATCGGTAATTCTCGATGTCCTCGATCGATTAAGACTGCTAATTGAATTTGTGCAGGTCTTCCTAAATCCATCACTGCATCCATTGCAGCTCGAACGGTTCTACCTGTATACAGCACATCATCGACTAGAATTACTTTTTGATCCTTAACCGCGTGTTGAATATCCACTTGTTGAACGAGTGGTTCTTTATTGGCTGTTTTCATTGAAAGGTCATCACGATAAAGAGTAATGTCTAATTCGCCTGATTTAATACTTTTACCTTCGATTTTTTCGATTTTTGCAGCTAATCGATTGGCTAAGTATGCGCCTCGCGTTTTTATACCAACTAGGATGCACTCTTCGATTCCTTTGTTGCGCTCAATGATTTCATGAGCAATACGAGTTAATGCTCGGTTTATGGCTTGTTCATCTAAGATATTTGCTTTTTCCACCAAGATTGCTCCTCCTTTTCTTCCGTGCGCCAATGTTTCATTTTATTTGAGAAAATAAAAAACCCTCTCGTCCATTTAGGATGAGAGGGTGTGAATGCAGAAAAATATCGCAGGAAAACACACAGCATGTGTCTTTTTACGTTTCACGGTACCTTCTCAGCCTCTCTGGACTGTTTTTAAAGGAATTCTATTTAATTCGTTAGACCAATTATAGAATTAGTCTTCCTTCGTGTCAACTTGAGTTTTCATTTCTTCAAGTAACTCTTCAAATACTTTTGGAAGCGGTGCCTCAAATTCCATGTATTCCTCAGTGCGGGGATGCATGAATCCAAGTACGCCAGCATGAAGTGCTTGTCCACCAAATTCGATCGTTTTCTTTGGTCCATACTTCGGATCTCCAGCTAAAGGGAAACCAATATATTTCATATGAACACGGATTTGATGTGTGCGACCAGTTTCAAGACGACATTCAACAAGTGTGAATTTACCAAAACGTTCAATCACACGGAAATGTGTAATTGCATGTTTTCCACTGTCTACAACTGCCATACTTTGACGATCTTTTTTGTCGCGACCTAAAGGTGCATCAATTGTTCCTTTGTCATGCGGAATATGTCCATGAACAAGTGCAGTATATTTTCTCGTTACTGTCTTTTTTACTAATTGATTAACTAATGATTCATGAGCTTTGTCATTTTTAGCAACCATCAATAATCCTGAAGTATCTTTGTCGATACGGTGGACAATACCTGGACGCATGACACCATTAATGCCAGATAGGTCTGTACAATGATGCATTAAACCATTTACAAGAGTTCCAGATGTATGACCAGGAGCTGGATGTACAACCATTCCTCTTGGTTTATTGACAACCAAAACGTCCGCATCTTCATAAATGATTTCTAAATCAAGATCTTCTGACTGAATGTCTAAAGGTTCTGCTTCTGGAGGTGAAACGATAATTACATCGTCTTTTTTCACTTTGTAATTGGGTTTAATTTGTTCACCATTAACTAAAACAGCTCCATCTTTTAACCAATTTTGAATTTGACTTCTTGACCAATCTGATTCAAGTAGTGAAATTGCTTTGTCAATACGTTCACCTTTTTGTTCTTCTGTTATCGTATACGTAAAATCTTCCATTTACTCACCTGTTTTCTTTTCTCTTTTTTCTTCTAAAAATAATACAATCATCACCATTACTACACCTATTGTTAAAGCAGCATCTGCAATGTTAAAAATCGGGAAATCATAGTTAATGATAGGAATTAACACATCTATAAAATCAACAACTTCTCCTAGATATAATCGATCGATAAAGTTTCCGATAGCTCCACCAAGTAAAATCATTAAACTTAATTGAAATAATGGCTTTCCCTTTGCTTCTTTGTGGAAGTAATAAAGGATTCCCGCAATCACAATAACGGTTACGATTGAAAACAACCATATTTGTCCTTCAAGCATGCCCCAAGCGGCTCCACGATTACGATGTGATAATAAGGCAAACGTAGGATCCAATAAAGGAATTCGTTCTCCTAGCTCCATGTTGTTCACAACTAACCATTTGGTCCACTGATCTAATGCCACTATGATAACTGCAACTAAATAATAAATGTACACGAATGTTCCTCCGTTAGATAAGTATCTTAGCTAGTTTACCACAAAACACGAACAGACAGAAAGAGCTGCCCGTTTGGACAGCTCCGATTCTTACACGTAATATTTTTCTACAACATCCGCACAACGTGGACACAATGTTGGATGCTTGTCATTTTCGCCTACTTTAGATGAAATCGTCCAGCAACGTTCACACTTTTCACCTTGTGCTTTAGTAACCACAACTGAAGCTACATCTAATTTTAATGCATCTGCTGGAGCTTCTTCAGTTAAACCAGCAAGAGTAAATTCAGACACAATAAAGAATTGTGCGAAATCTACCTTATCTGTATCAAAAGCTTCTAGTAATTCTTTCTTCACATACACAATGACTTTAGCTTCTAAAGATTTACCAATAACTTTCGCATTTCGTGCTTCCTCTAATGCCTTTAATACATCGTCGCGCACAAGCATCAATTGTTGATACTTCGTACGTAATTCTGCGAATGATGCATGAGTAGTAGCTTCTGGGAAGTCAGTTAACTGAACACTTTCTTCTGTTTCCTGAGTCAAGAATACCCATAATTCGTCTGTTGTATGTGGCAAAATTGGCGTCGTTAATTTCAATAAAGCAAGTAATGTATCGTACATAACCGTTTGCATCGCACGACGATGTAATTGGTCTGTACCTTCGATATAAACCACATCTTTTGCAATATCTAAATAGAATGAGCTCAAGTCTGATGAAACAAAATTATTTACTGCATGATAAACACTTGCGAAATCATATTTGTCATATGATTTACGAACGGTATCAATCAAATCTTGAAGCTTCATGAACATGTATTGATCTACTTCACGTAAGTCTTCGTAAGCTACACGGTCTGTTTGTGGATTAAAGTCAGATACATTTCCGTGTAGGTATCGGAAGGTATTTCTGATTTTACGATAAACTTCCGCAACTTGTTTAAAGTTTGAATCTGAAACTCGAACATCCGCTGTGTAATCGACAGAAGCGACCCATAATCGAAGAATATCTGCACCTAATTGATTCATAACTTTTGCAGGATCAATTACATTCCCAATTGATTTACTCATTTTACGGCCTTCGCCATCTAAAGTGAATCCATGACTTAACAAACCTTTATAAGGTGCATGACCATTGATCGCAACACTCGTAGTTAATGATGAATTAAACCATCCACGATACTGGTCAGATCCTTCCAAATACAAATCAGCAGGATAAACTAAATCATCTCTTTCATCAAGAACTGCTTGATGAGATGATCCGGAATCGAACCAAACGTCCATGATGTCAGTTTCTTTAACGAAACGACCATTTGGACTGCCTGGATGAGTAAATCCTTCAGGTAATAATTCTTTCGCTTCGCGCTCAAACCAAACTGTCGAGCCATGTTCACGGAAGATTTTAGACACATGAGCAATCGTTTCTTCTGTTAAAATTGGTTCGCCATCTTCCGCGTAGAATACTGGAATTGGAACGCCCCAAACACGTTGGCGAGAAATACACCAATCCCCACGATCACGTACCATGTTGAATAGACGAGTTTCGCCCCAAGCTGGTGTGAATGACGTATCTTTAATCGCTTGAAGTAATTCTCCACGGAATGCTTCGATTGAAGCAAACCATTGTGCAGTTGCACGGAAAATTACAGGTTTCTTTGTACGCCAGTCATGTGGTGCTGAATGTGTGAAGAACGTTAATTTTTCTAGTGCACCTGCAGCATCTAGTGCCTCAGTAATGACTTTATTCGCTTTATCATAAAATAACCCTTCAAATCCTGGCGCTTCTGCAGTTAATACACCACGATCATCAATTGGAGAAAGTACGTCAAGTCCATATGCTCTTCCTACTTGGAAATCTTCTTCTCCGTGACCAGGAGCAGTATGAACGCAGCCCGTTCCGCCTTCGTTCGTAACATGATCACCCAACATCACTAAAGAATCACGATCATAAAGTGGATGTTTAGCAACCATACGGTCCATTTGTTCACCTTTAACCGTTTGAATCACTTCATAAGACGCCCACTCTAGTGCTGTAGCAACAGACTCTAATAAGTCTTTCGCAATTAAATAATGTGTACCTTCTACATCTACAATTACATAATCAAATTCAGGGTTTACTGAGATCCCTAAGTTTGCTGGAATCGTCCAAGGAGTTGTTGTCCAAATGATAATTTTCGTACCTTCTGCGACAACTCCTTTACCTTCAGTCACATCAAAGCTCACGTAAATGGATGGAGATTTTTTATCTTGATATTCGATTTCTGCTTCAGCTAAAGCTGATTCACTTGATGGTGACCAATAAACAGGTTTTAACCCTTTATAGATATAGCCTTTACGAGCCATCTCACCAAACACTTCGATTTGACGTGATTCATAAGCGGGTTTTAACGTGATATAAGGATTTTCCCAATCACCTTGCACACCTAGACGCTTAAATTGTTCACGCTGAGTATCAATTTGCTCATAAGCGTATTTCTCACACAACTTACGGAATTCAGCTAATGTCATTTCTTTGCGATTTACTCCCTTATTAGCAAGGGCTTGCTCGATTGGTAAACCATGAGTATCCCAACCCGGAACATACGGTGCATGGTAGCCAGTCATCGATTTATGACGAACAATCATATCCTTCAAGACTTTATTTAACGCATGACCCATGTGTAAATCACCATTCGCATACGGAGGTCCATCATGCAAAATAAACGTCGGACGTCCTTTTGTACGATTAAGCACTTTTTCATATAAATTCATATCATTCCAAGTTTGCTGCATGACTGGTTCACGTGTTGGCAATCCTCCACGCATTGGAAAATCGGTTTTCGGCATTAATAACGTGTCTTTGTATTCCATCAATATAACCTCCTCAAAATAAAAAAACTCCTCATCCCATGAAGGGACGAGAAGTTTAACTCGCGGTACCACCCTAATTGCAACAATGAAGTTGCCATCTTAGATCACATTAACGGTGTGAAGCCGAAACCACTTACAATCAATCGTTCAGTGGTTTTACTCAAGAGTGATTTTCATTTGATTGCTACTTGTTCGAGCTTCCACCGTCCTCGAATCGCTTTTCTGAGCGCACAAAATACTGTCTCTTTCAACGTATTTAATATCAATATGTAGCTATTATATGGAAAGTAACTACAATCGTCAAGCAAACTCTAATCTTCAGTTGTTTCGATTCGCTCTAGTTCAGATGTGTCCACTTCATATTGCATTAAATGATCCCAATCATCTGTATTGATTAAATCTAACTGAGCTTCAACTAACATTTTGAAGCGATTGCGGAATACTTTTGATTGTTTCTTAAGTTCTTCTATCTCTAAAGCGATACGTCTAGCTTTCGTCAATGCTTCATTCACAATTCGATCTGCATTTTTTTCAGCTTCTTTTACAATTAGCTTCGCTTCTTTTTGAGAATTGCGACGAACTTCTTCAGCAGCCTCTTGTGCAATCACAATTGATTTTTGTAATGTAGATTCAATCGTAGTGAAATGACCAACACGTTCACTAGATGACTTTAACTTTTCTTCTAATTCTTTTTTCTCTTTTAATAGAAGTTCAAAATCTTTAATAATTTGATCTAAAAATTCATTCACTTCATCTTCATTGTACCCACGGAATCCTTTTCCGAATTCCTTGTTATGTATATCCAATGGTGATAATGGCATCTTCTCGATCTCCCCTTTAAAACTAGCGTTGTTTCAAACTATTATACCTTTCATTAGAAAGGTTTACATCAATAATTCGAATTTTCTTTAATATTTCTTATGATTTCGGCTCCATTCGACCAACTTGAAGTCGAATCTTGTCTTTCTTTGTTCTTCCTTCAATCATTCCTAACCGAATACGACCAAAACCTCGAATCGAAATTAAATCAGATTCATGTAATTCAAAAGCTGGTTGATCTCGAACGACCCAATTTACTTTCACTTTTCCACCATGTATGAAAGTAGATGCTTTTTGTCTTGATATATTAAATAATGATGCAATAATCGTATCTAATCTCATTGAACTCACGGTATGTGATTCTTCTACCCACGTTTCCGTATTGAGTAAGAAAAGATGTTCTTCTGGAAGTTCTTGAACTTGTACCTTGGATTTTCCAATGGAAGTAATATTTAAACGTACAAAATCAGCAACTTCAGAAACCACGGCAAATTCAATTCGCTCGCCATCCACTCGGATATCACCAAATTTTGAACGGTCTAATCCAAGAGACATCAATGTACCCAACACATCCGGATGTTCTAACGTTACAAACTTAGATGGATAACTTATTTCAAACATTGTTACTGAGAAGTCTTGATCAGTAGGAACAAAATAAGAGGGCGAAATCAACATACGCTTACGTTCAGCATCCTCAAATTTGCTATATGAATGTGTCACAATTTCCTCATTTTGCCCGGCAATAGCTTGGACAATAAATTGTTCTCGTGGATCTAAAAAGTCCGTCAGCTTTGGTGCGTAGCGGTCTTCCGTTTCACGGATCCATCCACCTACCTGCTCAATAAATGACTGCTCTTCTTTTCTAAAATGCTGAAATATTTGTTCCATTTCCGTTCTCCCTTTCCAGGATTAAAACATGAGATGTTTTAAATAAAAGATTCGTGTCAAAAGATTGATTGACTAATTAGTAGATACAAGTTTATTTATTTTTACTTGTCATTACTATTATTACACGTTTTTCTAAATTCAAATCGTCAGGATTTTTTTATAAAACCACACTAATTTATAAATACATTACTGATTGTAGTTTGTATGTTTTATTCGTATAAAAAAGCCCCACGTCAGTGAGGCAATTCGTTAAAAATTAATCATTAATGTATTTATTCCACTACGTGCTAAATTTAAAACTAAAATCGCAACAATAGGAGAAATATCAATCATACCAAATGGAGGAATGATCTTGCGAAAAGGCTCAAGATAAGGCTCGCAAATTCTCTCTAAAAAACGACCGATTGCAGTTTCTCTTGTACTAGGTACCCAAGACATAAAGATATAGATAATGAGAAATACTGAATATAAAAAGATAACTTGAGAAATTACATAAAGAATTAAGTCCATATTAACTAAATACACCTCTGCTATTGTA
Organism: Paenisporosarcina quisquiliarum; assembly: GCF_043641925.1. GTDB lineage: Bacteria > Bacillota > Bacilli > Bacillales_A > Planococcaceae > Paenisporosarcina > Paenisporosarcina quisquiliarum_A. Next base: position 90,568 of record NZ_JBHZRU010000001.1, on the reverse strand, counting down.
AGTCATCGTAATAATAATCGGAAATCGCTCCTGCTACTTCCACTGTATCTGGTGCACATAAAAAGATATCCGTTCCGATGCGTTGAATATCTCCGCCTAAAGCATACACGGTACCACTTAGGAAATCCACAATTCTGATTCCTTGATCTTTGTCAATTCTTTGTAAATTAACAACTACAGCACGTTTGTTTTTTAAGTGCTCAGAAATGTCTTGTGCTTCTGCATACACTCTTGGTTCTACTAAAATAACTTTTGAAGATTTTTGGAGATTCTGCAAACTAACTACATTTGGAATCGATGAGTCCATGGGAGCGACACGTCTTTCTTTCATTGATTTTTTCATTGAAGGTTGTTGTTGCTGAGCAACTGGTGAAGCTTGAGGTTCTGAACGACGTTCACGCTCTACAGGTGCATCATCTTCATATTCATCTAGATAAAAAAAGTTTTTAATTTTATTCTTCATGCTCATGATTTGTCCCCTCTTTCATCCCCAACTAGTGCGGTTCCAATTCGTACAAAGGTTGCGCCTTCTTCAATAGCAATTTCAAAGTCATTGGACATTCCCATAGATAATTCTGTACATGGTGCAAAATCATACTGAGCTTCAGCAATCTTTTGCTGCGCAGATTTCAATTTAGAGAATACCGACCTTAACACTTGTTCATCTTCTGTATTTGGAGCCATGGTCATTAATCCAATTACCTTTATTTTATCAAAAGGTTGTAAAGATAAAATGAAATCTTCAAGTAAGTCTAGTTCAATGCCATGTTTTGCTTCTTCTCCTGAAACATTGACTTGTACGAAGCAATCGATTGGTTTATTGGCACGTTTTTGAATTTCTTCTGCCAAACTTAACCTGTCCAACGAATGAAGAAAATCAATAGTATCAATAACTTGCTTTACTTTTCTAGTTTGTAAAGACCCGATATAATGCCATTTAGCATCAGACTGAATATGTTCAGTCTTTAAAAGTAAACCTTCAGGTCGATTTTCTCCTAGATGGATTAACCCCGCATGTAAAGCTTCTTTTGTTCGCTCAAGTGATACAGATTTTGTTACAGCGACAATGTGTACCTCTGAATCTTTTCGATTCGAGCGTTTGCACGCTTGCTGAATACGTTGTTGAATTTCTTGGTAGTTTTGCGTAATTTCCATATATATTAAATCCCAACTTGTTTCGACGTGTACATTATTTCTTTATTGTACCAATCAAACATTGATTATTCAACGTTTTATCGCTGTTCCTAGTTACCTCGTTTCACTAGTACAACGTCTTTTCCAACAACATGGATATCTTGTATAGCAATTGTTATGGTGGAAGAGTCACTTGAAAAGAGATCCAGCATCTTTTTAGGTTGAGCGACTAAAAAAGCTTCAATCATTCCATTTTCCTTTGAGATTTTGGCATCACTTACAAACCCAAGCATTTTCCCATTACCAGCATCAATAAATTCCTTTTCTTGTATTTCAGTGAATTTCATCCTTTATCCCTCCTCATATAGCTTATGAAACGTTTATTAGAAATACACATCTTTGATTTTCACTCTTTATGGTTCTTTATGTAAATATCTTGTTGATTTCCATTGCGGCGGACGCGTTCCGGGGGCATGGCTTTAGCCGCTTACCTCGCGAAGCTCAGTCCAGGGTCTAAAGCTCATGCACCTGCCGCTTCACTTTCGGTGCACAAACCACCTGCTATTCCCCTCGGAGTCGCCGCCTCCATTCCAATCAACTAAAGTCATTTTAAAATATAATTCTAATCATGCATGGCTTTTCTCATAAAAAGATATAGAGATTTAATTTTACAACCTCTAAAATTAAGATTTTACAGGCGGATCAAAAACTAATTTGAAAGTTGTAAGATGTTAACTATTAGGTAATTACTTGTCTAAAACAATAAATTTTGTACATCTCTTCATCGCTATTATTAGAAGGACACGCAACCTGTTTTATTAGAAAGTGGTCGGATATTTCTGTAGACTCCTGCGGAAAAACGAAATATGGTAGACCCCACAGGCAACGAATTGTGCACAATTCGTTTGCGACGAGTAACCGCAGGAGCATTGGTTTTAAACAACCGAGGAGGCTAGCGTTTCGTCCGCGGAAAGCGAAAGAAATAGCCGACCACCTTCTTTATTTTCAAGTTAAATTAATCAAATTTATTATGTCATTTATTATTTTATCCACTGTTTAAATCATAGGTTGTGTTCATATTTGGATTTATGAAATCCTATCCTTTAAAAAAGCTTTCATTCCGATTAAGGAACGAAAGCTTTTTTGTTATTTAGGATTCTTGATGATATTGTTCCTGGATTATGCTAATTGCATGTTTTTCCAATCGTGAAATTTGGGCCTGGGAAATGCCTAATTCTTTAGCAATTTCAGTTTGTGTTTCTCCATAATAATATCGTTTACTTAAGATTTTTTGTTGACGTAAATCCAGCTTGCTAATGCTTTCTTTCATGAAAACATACGTCGACCATTGCTCTTCTGAAACATGCTCATCCTTCAATTGATCCAACATATAAACCGGATCACCACCATCATGGTAAATGGGTTCTTGAAGTGAGATTGGTTCTTGTATTGCATCAAGTGCAAATAAAATATCTTCATGTGGGATATCAGTCATCTCTGACAACTGTTGCATGGTTGGCTCATGTAAGTTTTCTACAACAAACTGTTCCTTTGCTTTCATTGATTTATAAGCAATATCTCGCAAAGAACGAGACACACGAACTGGGTGGTGATCGCGTAAATGTCGTCGTATCTCACCAATAATCATAGGCACTGCGTAGGTTGAAAATCGTACATTATGCTTCAAATCAAAATTTTCTATGGACTTGATCAGTCCGATGCATCCAACTTGAAATAAATCATCCGCTTGTTCACCACGATATGCAAAGCGCTGAACCAAACTAAGTACTAATCGTAAGTTACCCATTACTAGTTCTTCTCTTGCAGCCATGTCTCCGCTTTGAAATCTTATAAACGTTTGTGTCATAACTTCGTTTGAAAGTACCGGAAGCGTTGACGTATCTACACCGCAAATTTCTACTTTTGTCCGCACCATCACTTTTCCTCCGAACTGTTTAACACTGAGATTAATAACAGTTTGTCCGGCTCGGTCGATTATATGCGTGCAGACCTTTCTCCAATTTCAACCATTATGCTGTCGGCTGATTTAACTCTTCTCTTAAATCGTGAATAATCTTTTTCTCTAATCGGGAAATATATGATTGCGATATACCTAGTAAGTCGGCAACTTCTTTTTGAGTCATTTCTTCCTTGCCATTTAAACCAAAACGACATTCCATAATGTATTTTTCCCGTTTATCTAACAGATCAATGGCTGAAAACATGAACTGTCTTTCAATTTTTTTCTCAACATCTTCTGAAATAATATGTTCATCCGTTCCTAAAATATCAGAAAGCAATAGTTCATTTCCATCTGCATCTGAATTTAATGGTTCATCAAAAGAAACCTCTGATTTTAGTTTGCTCGTTTTTCTTAAATGCATGAGAATTTCATTTTCAATACATCTTGAAGCATAAGTGGCAAGTTTAATCTTTTTTTCCACATTGAATGTTTCAATTGCTTTGATCAGACCAATCGAACCTATACTGATTAAATCTTCGATATTCGTACCTGTATTTTCAAATCGTCTTGCAATATATACAACCAATCTTAAATTTCGTTCAATTAATTTGTCGCGTGCGGTTAAACTGCCATTCATAAAGTCCTCAATTGTTTGAGCCTCTTCTTCGCGATTCATCGGCACCGGAAGAGATTCGCTACCTCCAATATAAAAGGTCCCTTTTGCTCGCCAAGAAAGCCAAAATTGAACGATTCGATTCCACAATTTCATGAACATAGCATTACTCCTCTCGACTGTTGAACAAATAATGTTGACGCATGTAATATCGCTTCCGTTTGACGTGGAAAATGATGGCTGTTTTTCGTAAGGACAAGATAACAAGGTGGCAAAGCACATTCTGTTTCTTGAATCATTCGTATGTTATCCATTTTAATTCCAACTGCCCAGGTATTTTCACTTTGAACAGTGGCTAAACGAATCAATCTAACATCCTGCTGAAACTCTTTTGGAACTTCTGAGATTTGAGAAGGGTTACTTCCATCAAAGTCATTTAAAAACGCCCATAGTTTTGGTGGAATTACTGACTCGAGTTTTTTAGATGATACAAAATGCACAGGTTTACCTGAAAGACTCTCCATACATTGATTTCCGGTATCTGTATAACTTTCTAAGACAATTTCATGTCCAAAAATCATTAATTTCACTTTGCTACGATACATTTCTTTAACACCTTTAAGGTTAATTCTAAACCAATTTTTATAGACGCCTGATAGACTTCCAAGTAAAGCAACGATCAGGATAGCGAATACAATATACGAATTAACTAGTTTCAACCATGGTTGTATAACCGTTAATAACCCCCCTGCAAACAAAGCTGCTATGATACAATTTGATGCAGCTAATAGCCAATTAGAGCGATTAAAGCCAAAAGCCATCAAGATCATACAAATAAAGGTCCCAATAATTGATAGTAGACTTCCACCGAATAAGACAATTAAAAAGCCACCTACAAACGCACTAATCCATAATCGTACCTTAGTTTGTTGAAAAGTACCCATTTTGTTTGTAAATGAGAGTAGGCAGTAATTAATCAGTGCGTTTAACGTAATCATTACTTCAGCATACATTTTCTCACCTCCTACAAAAACTTTAGCATGATAACTGTTCAAACTTTGTCAGCTTTTGACAGAGATAATAAAAAATCGCACGACAAAAAGCCCCATCTTTTTCAACGACTGTTGAGAAAGATGAGGCTTTTATTTATATCTATTGACGTTTTTGACGGTTACGTAAAAACGTTGGAATATCTAAAGTATCTTCTTGTTGATTAGACTGTTGTTGATTTCTTACAGGTTCTTGTTGATAGCTTGGTACTTCTTCTCTACGTGTTTCACGAATAGGAGCTTGTGGTTGAGTTGGTTGTTGCTGTTGTCTACCAGCACCAAATCCACCAGATCTCGTAGTACGAGTAGATAAAGGCTCTTCATTAAAACCAGTAGCAATAACTGTTACGATAATTTCATCCTTAAGATTATCATTAATAACAGAACCGAAAATCATATTTACATCTTCATCAGATGCTGAAGCAACGATATCGGCAGCTTCCTGAACTTCGAATAAGCTTAAGTTAGAACCACCTGTAATATTCATTAAGACCCCTTTAGCACCATCAATAGATGTTTCAAGAAGTGGACTTGAAATTGCTTTTTTTGCAGCTTCTGCAGCACGGTTTTCACCTGAAGAAATACCGATACCCATTAATGCTGAACCTTTGTTAGACATAATTGTCTTCACATCTGCAAAGTCTAAGTTAATTAAACCTGGGACAGCGATTAAATCAGAGATACCTTGAACACCTTGTCGTAACACATTATCCGCTTCACGGAATGCTTCTAACATTGGCGTGTTTTTATCAACGATTTCAAGTAAGCGATCGTTAGGAATGACGATTAATGTATCAACAGCTTCTTTCATCTGTCCAATACCACCAATTGCTTGTGTTGAACGTTTACGTCCTTCAAATGTAAATGGACGAGTAACTACACCAACAGTAAGTGCGCCTATTTCACGTGCAATTTGAGCGATTACTGGAGCCGCTCCAGTACCTGTTCCTCCACCCATACCAGCAGTTACAAATACCATATCTGCTCCACGTAGTGCTTCTTCAATTTGTTCTCTGCTTTCTTCAGCAGCTTTTTTACCAACTTCTGGATTCGCTCCTGCTCCTAGTCCTCTAGTAAGCTTCGCTCCAATTTGAAGTCTGATTTCTGCTTTTGAAAGATTTAAAGCTTGTGCATCTGTGTTTACTGCTATAAATTCTACACCTTGTACGCCATGTTCAATCATTCGGTTTACAGCATTGTTTCCGCCGCCACCTACACCAATGACCTTGATGACTGCAAGTTGATCTACGCTTGTGTCAAATTCCAACATCGCATTTCCTCCTTAAGTTGCTCTTAGTCTATTACCAGTTTTTATTCAAAGAATTTGTCGAGGAACTTTCGTGCTTTCCCCATAACGCCTTCTTTGTTCTCATGTTGAACTTGTACTTGTTTTTGTTTTTTTGATGTTGTAGGACTCTGTTCAGGTTTACGTGATTGAATGAGTGCACTACTCCCGCCTAAGCGACCAAAAAACATATCTTCCATGTAAGCGTAACGTATTAAGCCTACTGCGGTCGCGTATTGTGGCTCACGCACTCCAATATATTCTGGCGTATACAAGCGTACACGAGTTTGTAATATATGTCGTGCTAACTGTGAGAGCCCTTCTAATTTCCCAACACCACCGGATATAACGACTCCACCAGGAAGGTCTTGAAGACCCATACGGTAAAACTCTTCTAAAATCATTTCGAAAAGTTCTTCTAATCGTACACCGATAATTTCAGATATGTACCGTTGACTATATTGTTCTTTCGTGTCTGCTCCAATCACAGGAACTTCGAACAACTCATCATCTGATGCATCATCATAAAAGGCATGTCCATATTGATGTTTAATTTTTTCTGCTTGTTCAGTAGGAGTCTTTAAAACAATCGATAAATCTTTTGTTATATGATCTCCACCTACAGGTAAAACAGAGGTATGCGACAATTGACCATCTTGGAATATAGAAATGGTTGTTGAACCGCCACCGATATCAATAAAGGCTGTCCCATGATTTTTTTCATCATCAGACAAAGCAAAATATCCAGAAGCAAGTGGTTGTAAGTAGATTTCACGAATATTTAATCCAGCTCGTTCTACGCATCGCAAGACATTATGTAAAATTGTCTTAGATGTCGTCATCATGGTACCATCCATTTCTAAACGAATACCAATCATTCCACGCGGATCTTTTATCTCATCTAAGTGATCTACTACAAATTGTTTAGGTACTAAATTTACTAATTCTCTTTCCGGTGGAATCGACATTACTTGTGCAGATTCCATGACACGATCTAAATCGTCATCGGTGATTTCACGATTTTCACTGTTAACTGCGACGACGCCCTTAACATGCTGTAACATCGCTTGATTAGCAGGAATTCCTAAAACCACTTCGTTAATAGACATTCCTATCATTCTTTCAGCTTGATCAATTGCTTTTTTAATAGATTGCACGGTTGCATCTATATCAACAATAGCACCTTTACGTATTCCATTTGATTTTACATTCCCTACACCGATAACATTAAGGGAACCATTTGTCATTTCACCAATAAGTACTTTAATAGACGATGAACCTATATCTAAAGAAACATATAATTCTGTTTGATTCAAACCGTGGCACCTCCTTCAACAACTCTTTACTCCTCATTCTATTGCATTATGACATGCTTGTCTAAGTAAAATCGCTAAAAGTTGTAAATTTTCCTTCTATTCTACTGTTTTTACTCAACTTGCCCTTTTCTTTCTGCCCACTTTGTTAATAATATTCTCCGGATAACTGCAATGTTTTGGAAAAGACGTACGCCAAAAGCGAAAATTGCTGCTAAATACAAGTCTATTCCTAAATGTACTCCTAGAAATGCTAAACCAGCTGCTAATGCAATGTTAAAGAAAAAACCAGAAACGAATACTTTGTCATCATATACCTGTTGAAGTTGAGCTCGTATTCCACCGAATAACGTATCGAGTGCAGCAAGAACCGCTATCGATAAATAATTTTCGTATACCGTTGGAATATGAATATCTGTAAGCAAACCAAGTGAAATTCCTAAGATCAATCCAAGTAAGGGCAACCACATTTTTAATCACTCTCCGTTGCTTCTGATAAATAATTAAGTTTAATTTTTTGATTGTATGCTGGAATCGTTAAATCAGAAATTGGTTCTTCAATAGTTAAGGTTAAATTATCAATGAAGAAATCATCCGCAATCATAGATGTTTGGAGATAGCTATAAAGCAATTCCGCTTCTTCTAATGTATCTGTTCCTACGCGAATATTAAATGGAGGTGTTCGGACGTTCAAACCATTAACTGTTGTTTGCCCATTTACATCTCGAATAGGTGTTGTCGTAATAATTCTTTTTCCATCCACATCGATATAATGACCGTTGAACCGATTAATTTCATTAATTAACCGATCAAGTAAATCTGGTGAAATAGATGTAACGGTTTCTCCAAAGACTTGTCCTTCCAACGATGGTTCTATTTTCAACACTAAACCCGGTCCCGACACTTCAGTTAATCCCGCTTGAGCTCTTAAGTTTTCTAAAGTGTCATTTAAAGCTTGTGCTGGACTTTCACTTTGAAGGTTTTCGTATTTCATGATGGTTTCATCCTCGGAGCGGATATTGGACAACAATTCAGAGTGAAGTTTTTTCTCTTTAGATAATTCTTGACGAATTTCCCAAATATCTCGAGTATCCCGTTGTTCTGGTTGTTGAACTGTATTATATTGAACGGCAATCATGAAACCGACTAATAATAATATAAAAGTAAATCGCATATAAACGCCTTGTTTCATCTTGACCGCTCCTTTCTCAACAATTCGATTTGACATGGTGTTACTTTCAGGTAACGTGCTGCGATCTACATCCAGGCTAATGCCTGTGTTAAATTCAACACTTCATTGATTCCTCGGTAACACCGCAGGACTATGCCAGTAATTAAAGTGCAGGCATCGTCATCTTCTTATTTGCTTCTATTGTCACAATAATATTGTCATTAAGTAATTGATCTAAGACACCACCACTTAACTCTAATGAAGGAATGAGAACTTCAGTGTCTCCTATCGCCTCAATTACAAACGGAGCTGGAAATTGTTTTCCGTCAATTGTAATCACGGGACCATTACATCTAATATACGAATTCGCATGTAAGCGTTGGCCATTAATCGAAATCGCTTCTGCACCAGAAATCTTAAGTTCATTCAGCACTTTAAACACATGGCTTTCGTGAACAATATAGTCATTTGGGTTTTCAGAAACAGGATCGTACTCTGCATCCTGCAATTGAACCTTCACACCTTCCCCAGTTGAGGGAATAACCCCTAAAAGTAATCGAAGGTCTTCAGCTTCTTGTATTAAACTATCGTACCTTTCTTCACTACCAACTAAAGCTTGTTCAATTTTTCTAACCTCTTTTTGTCGGGCGACTAATTCATTTGCTAATTCTTTATTCCGCTCTTTTTGTTGAATCAAATCTTCACGATAGCGTTCTTCTTGTTCAAAATAACCTGTACCACTGGTCATTCCCGTGGATTTTTTAGCACTCGATAAACTATACGAATAGGAGAGAATAAACCCAAGCACTAAACAAACAATGGAAAAAATAATACGTTTATTGATAATGCTTCGATTGTTATTCTTCTGTTGCTTCTTCATCTTCGGCCTCCTCTTCTAATGGTTGTGGATTATACATATCTGCATAAGATTGGAAGAATGAACCAACTTCAAGATCAATTACGCCTTTCTCATCTCCATCTATTTGAGCGAGTAAAGCTGGGTAATAATTTATTTTTTTTGCGAAAGATGGAATAATCGCTCTTACTTCATTTCCGTCGTTCATAAATAAACGAATGCGGTATGGATCAGATTCAGATGGGACAGATTCAATTTGAGAAATCATGGAAAAAATATTTGCATCTAAATCAGCAAGCTCTTTTACTAAGCGTAAACGAACCGCTTCATCCTCAAAGCCACTAAGCAATGGCGCATCAATTGGTGGGAATTTTTCATTGGTTTTAAAAAGTTTCCCGTTACCTAACACCATTTGGACATCTTCGTCCGTTTCCATATAAGCAGCTTTTTGCCACTCCTCAATTTGAATATGAACAGAAGTAAGTCCACTTCTTTTTACTTTTACAGATTTAACCCATTCATTAGATTGAATTAACTCTTCAGCAGAACTTGTCCTAATTTCCCACATCGATTGGCCAGTTTCGATGCCACTCTTTTTAATATACGATTCACTAGAAGCTAATGTTGCCCCGTCTACATGAATTTTTTGAACCAAGCTATATGGAGATTGAAAGTAGAGGAGACCAAGTAATGTCATAAGGAAAAGGACAAGCAATAACGTGAATTTTCTATTCGTTCTTTTTTTACGACGATCGCGCAAAGTTGGAATTCTATCTTCAATATCGATTATTTTTTCCACGTTATGCCTCCTCCTTCTTACTTACTTTGATCTTTTGAAAAATGAAGAATTATACCAACTATTAACCATGTGGAAAATAAGGATGTTCCTCCATAACTTATGAATGGCAAGGTTACACCAGTTACAGGAAATAAACCAATGACCACCCCGATATTAAGGAAAATTTGACTTCCCATCATGCTAATAAAACCTGCGATGACAAGCGATCCCATCGTCGAGGATGAGAGCACTGCTAGTCTATATCCGGTGTAAAGAAACATGAAGAACAAACCGATTAACACAACCGCTCCGATAAACCCCATTTCCTCAACGATGATGGAGAAAATAAAATCATTTTGAGGTTCTGGGAGATATAAAAACTTTTGCCTACTTTGTCCATATCCATGTCCGAATAATCCTGAAGGACCAATTGCAAGTAATGATTGTATGCCTTGGAATCCACTTCCTAATGGATCTTCCCACGGATTGATAAAGGCTTCAATTCGTTTTAAGCGATACGGAGCCGAGATGATTAATGCAACAATTGAGAGAATACCAGAAACGCCAATCACCATAAAAAACTTCATTGGATAACCAGCAATAAATAACAAAGCAAAAGCACCTATGATTAATAAGAAAGCCGATCCAAAGTCAGGTTGTATTAAAATAATTCCAGCCGGAACTAGACAAATTAGCAGATGTGATAGTTTCCATTTCATTTTAAGATGTGCTGATGTAGCTAATAAAGTTGATAAATAAGTGATAACAGCTATTTTGACAAATTCAGCTGGTTGAATACTAAAGCCTGCTAGTTGAATCCAACTTCGAGAACCATTTCTCACTACTCCTAAACCGGGAATATAAACAGCAAATAATAAAACTACTGCTAAGGCGTACATCACCTTCCAAAAGGTTGGCTGGGAAGTCATTGGGTTTTTATATAAAACCCATGCCGCAAACATGCCTAGGAAGCCGTATATGGATTGTTTCCAGAAAAAAGGCATACTATCTTCATAATGCACTTTGCCCCAGTAAGAGCCCGCTGAGTATACAAAACTGAGTCCAATAGCAGTAAGTACTATACTTAATATCAAAAATGTTTTGATAGGTTTGACTTGCAGGATCGGCATCCCTTCGTTTGTCTATTTATTTATCAATCTTTCAAATTAAAAACAGCTGTAATAAAATCGTCACCGCGTAATTCAAAATTCGGATACTGATCCCAACTTGCACATGCAGGTGAAAGCAAGACTATATCTTCAGGCACAGAAATTTCTGCTGCTAAATGCACCGCTTCTTTCACATCATGAACCATGAATGTTTGAGAAACTCCGCATGACTCAGCAAATTCTTTTAATCGCCCACTTGTTTCTCCAAATGAAATTAAGGCTTTGACACGATTCATATGAGGTCTTAACTCTTCAAACGAATGCCCTCGGTCTAATCCACCAGCTAATAAAATGACGGGATCTTCAAAAGCAGCAATTGCACTCTTCGTAGCAAGTGTATTGGTAGCTTTTGAATCATTATAAAATTTTCGTTGATTCCAATCACGAACAAATTGAGTGCGGTGCTTTACACCTGTAAAGGACGACAGAACATGTAAGATTGTTTCTTTTGGACAATCTAAAGTTGTAGCAGCAGCAATAGCAGATAATACATTCTCTAAATTATGCTCGCCTGGAAGCGCTATTTGTTTTCGAGAAACATATTCTTCGCCATGTAAATAAACAAATTCTTCATCGGCACTAATTCCTTCTTCAGTTCTTCCTTTCGTTGAGAAAGGCATCAACTTCGCTTTCGTACGTTTGGCAAATTTGGCTACTTCTTCTTGATCTTGATTATAAATAAATAAATCTGAAGCATCTTGATGCTGAGTAACTGCAAATTTCGCTTCGCCATATTCATCAAATGAGCCATGATAATCTAAATGTGCTTCATATAAATTTGTCCAAATTGAGATTTTCGGTTTAAATGCTTCCGTTCCCATTAGCTGAAAACTTGAAAGTTCCGTAACAATAATTTGATCAGAACTAGCTTCTTCAGCCACTTTACATGCTACTGTTCCAATATTTCCAGCAATTAATGGCTTCAATCCACCTTGGTTTAACATGTGGAATAATAATGTTGTAGTTGTCGTTTTCCCATTTGAACCTGTAATTCCGATTAATGGCGCTTCACTAATTCGATAGGCAAGCTCCACTTCCGTCCAAACTGGAATTTTACGTTTAACAGCATCGGCAACAATTGGGTTATGATACGGAATTCCAGGATTTTTAACAACTAATTCAAATCCTTCGTCTAATAAATCCTCGGGGTGTCTGCCACATATCACGGTTATCCCCTTACTTAATAATGCTTGAGCATCTGGACTTTCTTCAAAAGGTTTCGCATCGTTAACTGTCACAAATGCACCTAACTTATGTAGCAACTCTGCTGCAGCTACTCCACTTTTCGCTAAACCAAGAACTAATACTTTTTTTGATGTAAATTCGTTTGTCAGTTTCATTTACATCACCTCCAACATAACCGCTACAAATGCTGCTAAGAAAGCAGTAGACCAAAAGACAACTACCACTTTCCATTCAGACCATCCAGATAACTCAAAATGATGGTGTAGTGGACTCATTTTAAAAATCCGTTTTCCAGTCGTCTTAAAACTAATCACTTGTAGAATAACGGACAATGTTTCTGCCACAAATACGATTCCGACCAGTAGCAATAACAATTCTTGTTTTACTAAAATAGATAGCATCGCTAATGCTCCGCCTAAAGCCAATGAACCTGTATCGCCCATAAAGACTTTCGCGGGATTTGCATTGAAAATCAAAAACCCTAAAAGTGCGCCAGTAACTGCAAATGCAAAAATAGCCAATGATGTTTGGTCATATACAAGCGCGATTACACCAAAGGCACTAAAAGCAATAGATGCCGTGCCTGAAACAAGTCCGTCTAGTCCATCAGTTAAATTAATTGCGTTTGAAAAACCAACTAACCAAAAAATCATAAATGCTACATATGCCACTCCTAAGTCAATTGACCAATCCGTAAAAGGAATCGCTAAAGAAGTAAAAGCTGGTCCTGGTTTCAATAAGAAGAACGCAGCAATAGCTAAAATGATTTGCCCAATCAGTTTTTGGAGAGAAGTTAACCCTAGATTACGTTTTAGGACAACTTTGATGAAATCATCGAGAAAACCAATCACGCCAAATCCAACCAATACTAAAAGTAAGACAATCGTTTGAGTAGTCAACATATTAAAATACAAAGAAACGCCTATAGTTGATAGAACAATTGAAAGTAAGAAGACTAGACCGCCCATCGTCGGTGTACCTGCTTTTTTCATATGTGATTTAGGACCTTCTTCTCGAATGCTTTGACCGAATTTCATTCTTTTTAAAGCAGGTATAAATAAAGGTGTTAACAGTACTGTTAGTATGAAGCCTACGGCAATTATCATTAATGTTGTGGCGAGTGTCATATGTATTCTCCTTCAAAACCTTTGAAAAGTTTTATGATTTTTATTTTTATTCAATGGTACAAATTAGATTTAATCGAAATTCATCTAATTATGAACACTGAAATTCTTACGTTTTATTCGCGTAAATAAAGATGAATCGTCCCATCAATCGAAAGTTTACTACCTGCCTCTGGAAGTTGAGATTCAATAATGGACCCAGTTCCATGCCATTCAATTCGGAAAGGTTCATTCAAATCCATAACAACTTCTTTCTTTTCTCCAACGAGTTCAGGGACACGAGCTTCTAAACGATCACCCCACCGATACTCTTTATCAATTTGAATCGTTCGTTTTTCAAAACCGATATAAGGTGCAGAATCTTCGATAATTTGGCCCACAATAGGTGCTGCAATAACCCCACCGAATTGAAGAGAATGTTTCGGATTATCGATTGCTACATAAACAACAATTTCCGGGTCGTCTATCGGTGCAAATCCGATGAATGAAACAATATATTCCCCTTCAACATATCGACCATTTACCGCTTTTTGTGCTGTACCCGTTTTTCCGCCGATTCTCATAAAGTCTCGGAATGATTGTCTCCCCGAACCATTTGCAACCACGGATTCAAGAGCTTCTCTAACTTCTTTAGAAGCTTTCTCCGAAATCACTTGTCTAACTATCTTCGGATTATTCTCTAACTCTACTGCTCCTGTTTCTTCATTGTAAACCCTTTTCACAACATAAGGTTGATAAAGCGTACCTCCATTGACGGCAGCGGAAACCGCTTGCACTTGTTGCAGCGGAGTGACAGAAATCCCTTGACCGAACGAGGTAGTTGCATGCTCAACTGGACCATATGATTCTTTTGAAAACAAAATACCTGTAGATTCTCCTGCAATAGCTGAACCGGTCTTTTGACCAAATCCAAAGTCTCGAATGTATTGTGATAATTTTTCACGTCCAACTCGTGCTCCCAGTTCAATAAAGCCTGGGTTGCATGAATTCTCCACTACTTCTAAAAAGGATTGTTGTTTATGTCCTTCCCTTTTCCAACATCGGAGTCGTGTACCTTCAACAATGCTATAACCTGGATCGTAAAATTGATCATTTTGAAGATCAACTTTACCTTCTTCGAGTGCAGCTGCTAAGGTAATAATTTTAAATGTAGAGCCAGGCTCGAATGTCATCGATACCGGCAAGTTCTGATTATAAACGCTAGGACTAACTTTGTCATATTGTAAAGGATGGAAAGTCGGGAAAGATGAAAGCCCTAAAATTGCTCCTGTCTTTGGATTCATAGCAATTGCTAATGCCTGATCCGCCTCGTATTTTATCATAGCTTGAGATAATTCTCTTTCCATGATTTGTTGAACATCTAAGTCAATGGTTAGTTCTAGAGATGAACCCTCTTTTCCTTCTTTCCAATCGTCGTTCACATGCGGCAAGCTATTTCCTTTTGCATCCGTAAATAATCTCAAGTTCGACTTAACTGCAGTCATTTGCTTATCATACTGAAATTCCAATCCAGCTAACCCTTGATGATCATACCCTGTAAATCCTAGTAAGCGTGAAAGTAATTCTCCGTAAGGATAATCACGAACATAATCTACACCCGTATAAACGCCTGGTATTTGAAGGGATTGAATATGTAATGCTTGTTTAACATCTATGTTTTTTCCTTCAGGAGCAAGCTTAACTAAGAATTCTCGTTTGTTCATTTTTTCAAATAAAACATCTGATTCGACACCTAAAACGCCACTTAACTGTTTTGCTGCTTTTTCAATTTCATCGTTTTGGGCGGGCATAAAATAAATGGTAGGCGCTAATTTGCTTCCTACAATTAATTCACCATGGCGATCGCGTATATTCCCTCTTGTTTGAGAAAAAGGGATTTCACGATCCCAATTCTCTTCCGCTTTTTGTGACAAGAATTGAAACTGAAAAAATTGAACATGCACCAATTTCAGGACCGATAAAATCGCTAAACAAAAAAATAAAATGACCATTGTCCGCAATCTAATTTTTAACCGATAAGGCATTCCTGTTTTCATTTTATCCACACCTTGTTTTTAACAACGTATGACTGAAAAGGAATGCCTATTCAATGATTAATCTTGTGGAAGCTTTTCTTCTTCACTTTCTTCAGGCATTTCTATATGCACATTTGACTGTTCAGGCGTTTCTAATTTGATGACGACTGGCCCATCTTCAGTGATAACAGTACCTGGTGAGACACTTTGATTTACAACAAAACCATTTCCAAGTATTTCAAATGAAATCCCTGTTAAACTTTCATAAACCATCAGGTTACGTTTTGACCAGCTGGTGAAGTCCGGAATGACAATTGGACCATCTGTTTTCAAAATAACGACACTACCTTGTAATACTTCAGTTTCGCCTTTAGGATACTGGTTCTTTATTTCCCCACCATCACCAATGATAATCGTGTTTATTTTTTGATTTGCCAATTTGGCTTGCACGTCTTTTGCATTCTGCCCCATGTAAGAAGAAATTTGAACAGGTGGAGTACTGATTATTTCTTTTGGTTTAATATTCATGTATTTTAAGCCATTTTCCGTAACCGATTTAAAAATCTCTGAAACTGGGATTGACCCAACCTCTGTATCTTTTAATTTAGGTTTTGATACTGCCACATATACCACCAATTGAGGATCGTCTGCTGGTGCCATGCCAAGGAATGAATACAGATAGTTTTCGTATCCGTATTGGTATCTGCCTCGATCATCAGGAATTTCTGCAGTACCTGTTTTGCCGGCTACCGTATAGTCAGATAGTTGGAATCTTTTAGCCGTTCCATTTTCTGATGTAACGGTTGAAGCAAGCAACTCCCTCATTTGTTTAGCCGTTTGTGCTGAAATCGGTTTACCCGCTTCGCTAGGCTTTGAATCATGCATTACTTTATTAGTTGCAGGATTTACTATTTTTTCAATGACATATGGCTTCATCATCACGCCATCATTCGCAATTGCCGTTTCTGCTTGAATCAATTGCATAGGGGTTACTGTTGAACCTTGACCGAAAGTTGAAACGAGTCTATCAGTAGGATATTGACTAATAATTTTCCCACTCGCTTCATTAGGCAAATCAATCCCAGTTTTCTCACCAAACCCAAATGCATCTAAATAACTTAGAAATGCTTTATCACCTAATCGTTCAAGCACATACGCCATTGCAACATTGGATGAACGTTGGAAGCCTTCTAGATACGTAATTGAACCCCAACCTTTTCGGTTATGATCTCGGATCGTACGATCATATAACGTATATTGACCTGATTGATACCATGCATTTGGATCCCATTTGTTTTCCTCCATTGCTGCTGCAACAGTAAATGTCTTCATGGTAGAACCAGGTTCAATTGTATTTTCAATGGTTTCATTCAGCCAATTCGTCGTTAATCCTTCGCGAGTTTCAGGATCAAAAGATGGTCGTTGACTCATTGCCAATATTTTGCCGGTTTTTGGATCGGCTACCATCGCAACTATTTTTTCAGGAGTATATTGTTCTTGTACTCTACTCATTGCATCTTCTAAAAAGTTTTGAATGGTTTTATCTAAAGTTAAATGAATGTTATACCCGTTTTCTGCGGGAGTTATCATTTCTTCTGAATTAGGAAGTAAATAACCCCATAAGTCACTTTCATATTCTATCTTTCCGTCAGTTCCTGTTAATTGTTTGTTATAAATATGTTCTAAACCCATTTTTCCAACGGTATCAAAGGTTCCATCTTCATTTTCTTCTTTTAGAGCAAAACCAATGAGATGAGAAGCAAATGTTCCATTTGGATAAAATCGTTTTAAGTCTCGCACAAAAACGATACCAGGAAGTTTTTGCTGACTGATTTTCGTCATAATTTCATGACTAATGTCTCGGCCAGCTTTCCCAAATTCCACTTGATACGGACCTTCTTTGGAAAGACGTTCGATAATTTTTTCTTTAGATAACGGCAAGTGGGCAGCTAATACTTCGGCCGTTTTCTCAATATCATTCACGTGTTTCGGATTTTTAGGATCCGCTGTTGCTTTTGGACTTAATACAGCTACTAATCGATAACTTAGTGTGTCCTCTGCGATTATTTCGCCATTTCGATCAACAATTTTCCCTCTGCTCGCATTAATAATTTGTTCTCGCTCATATTTCGCAGCTGCTTTTGCTGCAAGAGCTTGACCTTCTGCTTCTCCAGTGACTTGGATAAAAATCATCCGTGACAACAACATAAAAAAGAGCCCTCCATAAAACAAAAACATTAGAAAGGCTCCCCATTGAAATCGAAATTTCTTTTTCATTGTCCCGTAACAACCTTCACATTTTGCTCGTTCAGTTTCAAGCCAAGTTCTTTCGCTTTTTCCCATACGCGCTCATATGTTGAAAGTTCACTTACTTGAATGGACAAATCAGTATTCTGTTTTTTTGTTTCTTCTATTTGTTGATTGATCGATTGAATTTCTTGAGTTGAAGTGTGGATGCTTGCTTGCGTTTGCAAAATCATTACACTGAACATCGTGATAACTGCTACGAACATAACAAATAGTATTTTTTCACCCTTTGTAAAAATTTTACGTTCTTGTTTTCTTTGGGGTTGGATTGTCGGTTGTGGATTTACGACAGGTTGTTGTATGTATGTTTGTTGATTTCTCGCATGCATTGCCATTTAAACACGTCCCTCATCCTTTATTTTTTCAATAATACGAAGTTTTGCAGATCGCGATCGGTTATTGTGTTCCAATTCTTCTTCACTAGGAAGAATTGGTTTTCTTGTAATTAGTTTAAAATTAGGTTCCATACCTTCAGGAATCACCGGCAGGTTTGGTGGTAAATCTGGATAAGAAGCAGCTTCCTTGAAAATGGTCTTTGTTATACGATCCTCTAACGAATGGAAAGTTATCACACTTACTCGACCACCAGCTCCAAGCATCTCTAAAGCATCTTGTAGCGAATCTTCGGCAGCGCCTAATTCATCATTAACAGCAATACGAATGGCTTGGAATACTCGCTTTGCAGGATGCCCGCCTTTTCGTCTTGTTGCTGCAGGAATACCATCTTTTATTAATTCCACCAGTTGGAATGTCGTTTCAATTGGCGCATTATTTCGTGCTTCTTCAATTTTACGAGCAATCTGCTTAGAGAATTTTTCTTCACCATAGCGGTAAAAAATTCGAACTAAGTCATTGAATTCCCATTCATTCACTATGTGATACGCAGTTAATGTGGCAGTCGTATCCATCCTCATATCAAGAGGAGCGTCGTGATTATAACTAAAACCACGTTCCGGGGTATCTAGTTGCGGTGATGAGACACCAAGGTCATATAAAATTCCATCTACTTTTTCGATACCTAATTCAAGAAGTTTTTCTTTTAGTTCTCTAAAGTTCGCATGTACAAAGGTCACTTTATGGAGATGGTCAGCTAAACGCACTTTAGCATGTTCGATAGCTGTTGTATCTTGATCAAAACAAATGAGTTTGCCTTGTTCATTCAGTTGATGTACTAAATATTCGCTATGCCCTGCACCACCAAGTGTGCAGTCTACATAGATTCCATCTGGACGAATGTTCAATCCGTCAACAGTTTCTTTAAGCAATACGGTCGTATGGTTGAACAACTTCTCGTCCTCCTTCGATCTTTATTCTAAATATCAAAACCAATCATATTTTCAGCTAAGTCATTAAATGAGTCTTCAGATTCATCAAAATAAGTTGTCCAAGAATCTTTAGCCCATATCTCAATTCGGTTGGAAACACCAAGAACGATACACTCTTTTTCAACATGAGCGTGTGATAGTAAATTACTTGGTATATTAATACGGCCTTGTTTATCAATTTCAACTTCTGTCGCTCCAGAAAAGAAGAATCGTGTAAATGCACGAGCATCTTTTTTTGTGACAGGAAGTGCTTTTAATTTTTCTTCGAGTTTTCGCCATTCATTCATAGGATAGCCGAATAAGCAGTTATCAAGACCTCTTGTTATAACAAAAGTGTCTTCAAGGTGCTCGCGAAATTTTGCAGGTATTATTAGACGGCCTTTCGCATCAACACTATGTTGATATTCTCCCATGAACATGCTAGTCACCCCACTTATTGTCATTAATGTACCACATCCCCCCACTTTCCTCCACTTATTTTTAAAAATTCTTTCAATGAATCAAAAAATGTGTCAATAGTACTTGTTGAGACGGCTGTTTTTCCCTTTATTTCATACAAAAAACCGTCTCATAATAAAAAAGGGACGGTTTCAGACTGATGATCAACAAATATTCATTCATATAAAAGATTAGACATCTAATGAATGCACTAAATAGAAGAAGGTGGATGACTATTTCTTTCGCTTTCCGCGGAAGAAACGCAAGCCTCCTCATCACAGCTGTCCGTGACATCTGTGCCTGCGGGGTCTAGCTAGTTTCTTTTTTCCGCAGGAGTCTTCAGAAATAGTCAACCACCAAAAATAGTTTTAAAACCATTCTTAAAGTAATATTTCCCGACGATTGGAATAAATATCGTAAAGAAACCTGCTAGTATTTCTGCTTTTCTACCTCCCGCTAGCTTTGAAAAATGAAAATCCGTTTAAACGGATGTCGTTGTAATTATAAAGGAGTGTTCCAAAAGTCATCTTTCACAACTTTTGGGACACTCCCTTTATAATTGATTTAAATATAAATAATAGTATGTTTGCCATTAAATTCGAATGGCATTTCTAATAGTTTTTCAACCAATGACTCGCCCGCTTCGTTCATAAATAGATATGGGCTATAATTTCGTTCTTGCAGTGATTGTTCAGGATATAGCATTCCTTCTAAATGTTGAAACTTGCGAATCATCGTCTCATGGCGAATTAACGTATCATCCTCTACCTTTTGTTTCAAATAAGTAAATTGTTTTTGATGCTTATCAAGATTTGTATCGACTATCTTCCCAATAGATATTTCACTTGTTTCAATATAAGCCTTAAATTCTTCGTAATGTTTATTTAATGAATTTTGCATTTCGCTAATCATCGCATGTGCTTTATCGTCCTGGATTCCAATGATGAAATCTTCTTTACGGGATAATAAATGTCCATCGAAAGCATCTTCAATTGAAAGTTGAAGATCTTCTAAGTATTGTGCAGATTTTCGGTCCACTAATGTAATGGACAACCTTGGTACCATCACTGGTAATTCCATATCAAAATGCTCAAATACCGTTTTAAAGGTCGCCCAATATGCTAATTCCCCAGGTCCACCGACAAATGCTAAGACCGGAAATAGCATTTCTTGCATAAGTGGTCTTGTCACCACATTATTGCTTAATTGTTCAGGTGTTTTTTGGGCGATTTCTAATAATTCTTCTTTTGTTAGTTCAATACTAGCAGCTTCATTAATAAATAGATTATCTTGTCTCTTTAATAAAAAACGCTCGCCATCTTGGACAAAGAATAAGTGTGCATTATCAAAAGCTGCCTGTATTGGTTCACCATAACCCATCTCGTTAAATAGTTGTTCTTGTTGAACAACTCGTTTTGAAATCTCTTGAGATTCTTCAATCATCTTCGTGAAATATGGAGATTCTAGTTTTCTTAAAGGTTCATACGCTGCATCAATTAATAACAGTCCTTCATTCGCAAAAAAATCATGCATGAGTTTAGAGAAGAACTCACTATAAGTGCGACTATTAGAAGCAAAGGATTTCAGTTTTAAAAGAAGCTCTTTCGTATGCATTGTTTCACTTGTTTGTTTGAAAACACTTTCAATCAACATATTCACTTTGTCAGGTTCAATTTCTGTTTCAAAAGCCATTTGCTTTCGATTCGGACGATCATTATACGTATGTTTTACTAATCTTCCGTTTGCATGAGTGAAGGTCGAATTGATTTCATCCAAATCATGATCTTCTCCAGCAATCCAAAATACTGGAATGACTGGATGCTGTAGAGCATCTCGTTGTTGCTTGGCAAGAAGAATGACAGAAATCGCTTTATGTATCGAATATAGTGGACCCGTTAATAACCCTGCTTGTTGACCACCAATCACAACAAATGCATTTTCTTCTAACTCTTTTAAATGTTTTCCTACCTTATCGTTTGAAGGAAGATCCCCCATGAATGATCGAATGACTCGGGATAACTCTTTTCGCGCTGCTGGGTGATTTTGAAGCTTTTTAGCACGTTTTTCGTAGGATGCTGTCGATGGCATGTAATGAAATAATGAAGACACGCTCAGATTTTGATTGTAAAAGTCATGCATAAAAGTATTCATATTTGGTTGTTCAATTTGTTGCATTTTCATCGTGGTAACTCCTTTTTGTCTATATACAAAATGAGTATATCATTCAAAGAGTTGAGTGGAAAAACATACGACTTGTCCATATGCTAATTCATATAGTTCATCAATTTAACAATGAATCCACTTAATAAGACGATGATATAAACGAAGCTCAGCAAAATAAATAAAAATCGCCAAATTTTACGTAACAATGGAAGTAACTCAATTTCTTTTTTGTTTGTCCATTCTTGATAAGTCATAAACATACTAAGGACTAAAGCTATACATAAAATATAAATCATTGTCTTTAGGTCAAAAAGTGCTTCAACCGCAATAGGTACTGCGAAAAATAAGACAAATGTTGTCACATCAGCCGCTATTCCAAATGCACGGGCAGGTTTTCGATTACTTTTCAATGCGACAAATAAAACGATAAAAAACACAAGATAAGGAAGAAACAGCGCCACACTAACGATGTTCTGAATGATATTAAGCATAGTGAGCACCACTTTCTTCTTTGCTCTGTACTAGCGTGTACAAAATTTGAAGAGTCGGTAGGCTTTTATTTCGATTGGAAGCATGCTCGATGAGCGCCCCAGCGATTGCCTCGATCTCCGTTTTGGTTCCATGTTGAATATCTTGTAGCATAGATGATCGATTCTCAGCTGTCTTTTCACATAGCTTTTTCACGTCATCTAACCGAAGATGGCTCTTCATTTCCGGGAACGCTTCCATAACTTCTTCAAAAATCTTTTGAACGAGAGAGTAGCTATATGAGTTTTTAATTAATTCGCCATTAGGTACATTCAAAATAGCGGTTAATGGATTAATGCAAGCATTTAAGATTGTTTTTCTAAGTACTAACGTGTAAGCGTCAGATCCACAATGTATGGGAAATCTATCATCATCCGTCTGAAAAACCTGGACAGTTGGTTGGTTCGTTTTTTCAAGAGCTGCTAGATTTAATATGCCAAAACCTTTATGTAAGACAGTCGTAGAATCTTGTTTCATCGCACCATGTTCGATTGTTCCTATGTATGAATGATGATGTTGTATGTTTTCAAGCCACTTGAGATGAGCCATTCCATTTTGAATAAACACTAATTTTGTTTCCTGAGATGCTTCACTTAAAATAGACGACAATTGATCAAGTTGATGAGATTTAACAGCAATAAACCACCAGGCGTCCTTAGGTAATTCATGCACATGAAGTGTCGCGCGAACTGATACATTCACTTGTTCTAGATTCGGCATTATCCGAGTGATGCCTTTTTCTCTCAATGCGACTACTTGCTCTTCTTTGCGAGCAAGCATATAAATTTCATGTCCCATTTCAGCAAAATAGGAGCCTAAAAGTAAACCGATAGAGCCAGCACCTATAACACAAATTTTCAAGAGTTCCTCAACCCCTCTTTTTACTCAATTGGATTTTTCCTAATAGTGCAGAAAAAGGTCCACCAAGACAATGGTAGACCTTTTTCACATATTATCTCTTATACGATTAGGTAGTACAAGATGAATTTGTTTAATACGTAAGGAATATGTCCTGTTTATACTGGATATACAGGATGCTTACGTGGCGGTTGAGGAATATCTTTTGTGCTATAAGCTCTATAGCGGTCAGCAAGAACGGAACGTAAATCACTTGGTTTTACGATTTCGTCAATAATCATCTCAGATGCTAACTTGTAGATATTAATCTCTTCCTTATATTCTTGGTGTTTTTCTTGAACAAATTTGATGCGTTCTTTTGGATCTTCAATCGCTTCAATTTTGTTTGAATACACCGCATTAACTGCTGCTTCAGGACCCATTACAGCGATTTGAGCTGTTGGCAAGGCAATACAAACATCAGGTTCAAAAGCTGGACCTGCCATTGCATATAGACCCGCTCCATAAGCTTTTCGAACGATGACCGATATTTTTGGAACAGTAGCAGAACTCATCGCCATAATTAGTTTAGCACCATGACGAATGATTCCAGCACGTTCCACTTTTGTACCAATCATAAATCCTGGTACGTCCGCTAAGAATAATAGGGGAATCGAAAAGGCATCACATAGATTAATGAACTTCGTCGCTTTATCCGCCGAATCGACAAATAATACGCCACCTTTGGCTTTAGGTTGATTGGCAATAATTCCAACTGGTTGCCCTTCGATTCGTGCAAGGCCTGTTATGATTTCTGGTGCAAAAAGTTTCTTCACATCAAAAAATGAACCTTCATCGATTAATTGATCGATTGCTTCGTACATATCAAATGGAGCATTTTGATTTTCAGGAATAATCGCTTCTAATGAACGACCTTCTTTAGATGCGATTGTTTCTACCACTTTTGGTTTCTCTGTGAAATTAGCTGGGAAATAAGCTAAATAACGACGAGCTTCAGAAATAGCGTCTTCTTCAGATGTCACAAGGACATCCCCACACCCACTGATTGAACAGTGCATGCGAGCTCCACCCATTTCTTCAAGGCTAACTTTCTCCCCAATAACTTTCTCAGCCATACGAGGTGACCCCAAGTACATGGACGCATTTCCTTCTACCATAATTACGATATCGCAAAATGCTGGGATATACGCGCCACCCGCTGCTGAGGGACCAAATAATAAACAAATTTGAGGAATAAAACCTGATAAACGAACTTGGTTGTGGAATATTTTACCTGCTCCACGACGATTAGGAAACATATCAAGTTGATCCGTGATTCGAGCTCCTGCAGAATCTACTAAGTACAACATGGGTACTCGGTTTTTTTCTGCAATTTCTTGAATACGAATGATTTTTTCAACAGTACGAGAACCCCATGATCCAGCTTTAACAGTCGAATCATTTGCCATTACACATACAGTTTGACCATTCACTTTACCCATAGCCGTTACAACACCATCAGCAGGTAAATCATTTGCTTCACAGTTTGCAAAACGACCATCTTCAAGATAACTACCTTCATCAAATAATAATGCTAGACGATCACGAACAAATAGTTTGTTTTGTTCCTTCATTTTCTCATGATATTTAGGTTGACCACCTGCAAATATTTTTTCTAACTTTTCTTCTAATTGTTCATTGTATTTCGTGTTCTCAGTCACTCTTGTTGCCCCCTTTGCGTACATGTTCGATATATCCCTATTTTTATTCGAAAGTTACAAGCACGTCGCCTTCATTAACAAAATCGCCGACTTGAGAATTAATTGTCGCTACTTTACCAGCAACCTCAGCTTCAACAGGAATTTCCATTTTCATTGATTCAAGCACCATCACAGTTTGACCAACTGTCACTTCTTCGCCTTCTTTAACGTTTACTGTAAATACTGTACCTGCCATTGTTGATTGTAATTGTTTCATATTATTTTTCCTCCTTCTGTGATTCTAACCAATTTGGTAGTGCTGACGTCGTATACGTCCCATCCATAAATACCTCAGCATCTAAAAATGTTATAAACAAAGGTATATTTGTTTTTACACCTTCAAGTGTAACAGTTGAAAAGAACTTTCGTGCTTTTTCTATTGCCGAAGAACGAGTTTCAGCTTTAATAATAACTTTGGCAATCATTGGATCATAATAAGGTGTTACCGTATTCCCTTGCTCATATCCTGAGTCAATTCGAACATCTTCAACATTGCCCCAATCTAGTGATTGGATTGTTCCAGGTGAAGGGAAAAACGTTTTTGGATCTTCTGCATAGACGCGGAACTCCATGGCATGTCCTGTTGAAAGAATTTCGTGTTGATTCGTAACAGGAAGCATTTCACCATCGGCAACTTTAAGTTGCCACTCGACTAAATCGAAACCAGTTACTTCTTCTGTAACGGGATGCTCCACTTGTAAACGTGTATTCATTTCTAGGAAATAAAATTGGTTTTGTTCATCTACGATAAATTCTACCGTTCCAGCATTGCGATAATTGACTGCCTTGGCTGCATCAACAGCTGCCTGAAGTAATCTTGCTCTCGCCTCATACGGGAAATTTGGAGAAGGTGATTCTTCAATTACCTTTTGGTTGCGTCGTTGAACAGAACAATTTCGCTCAAATAGATGCACAATATTCCCATGAGTATCACCGAATATTTGGACTTCA
This sequence comes from Paenisporosarcina quisquiliarum, assembly GCF_043641925.1. Taxonomy (GTDB): domain Bacteria; phylum Bacillota; class Bacilli; order Bacillales_A; family Planococcaceae; genus Paenisporosarcina; species Paenisporosarcina quisquiliarum_A. The sequence goes on along the minus strand of NZ_JBHZRU010000001.1, from coordinate 64,604 downwards.
ATATGTCGACCGTTTGCGATGTACTTTTCTAAAAAGACTTTATCATCTCCAAAGTAAGCTTTTGCACGGTTTTTCACAGATTCAAAGTGTTGACTGAGCGCTTGCTCATCTTCACATCGAATCATACCGATCCCTCCGCCACCACTACTTGCTTTAAGCATGATCGGATAACCGATTTCACGTGCGGCTTCAATAGCTTCATCGAGTGAATTTACACCATCAGTAGTCCCAGGTACGACTGGTACCGATGCCGCTTCCATTGTTTGTCTTGAACCTATTTTGTCTCCCATTTTATCAATTGTCTCAGGTGTTGGACCGATAAATAGGATTCCAGCTTCTTCTACTTTTTTTGCGAATGAAGAGTTTTCAGACAGAAGGCCGTATCCTGGATGAATAGCATCTACACCTTCACGAATAGCAAGGTCGATGATATCATCGATTTTCAAATAAGACTGTTGAACTTGACTTGGTCCTATTAGAAAAGCGCTATCTGCTTCTTTAACGAATGGTAAATGCTCATCTGCTTCAGCATAGATGGCCACAGTTTCAATATGTAGTTTCTTACAGGTTTCAATAATGCGACGTGCGATTTCACCTCTATTAGCTATTAACACTTTCTTCATGTGTTTGCCCCCTAGTTGTTTAAACGGTGTTCTCCATCTTTACTAGTCTACTCGAAAAATGAAAACGATTTCAACTATTGAATGAAGAAATATTCTTATTAAACAAAAAAATAGAAAAATTAAAGTTGCTTCCCCATCATTCTTTTAACTTTTATACCTTCGACTATCTCTTCTATAATAGGAGAATCTCAAGCCCTTACATGATTGAAAGTGAAACCTTTTCAAAAATAAAAAAAGGTTCTCCCATTTACTTTCAATGAAGTAATGGAATCACCTTTTATTTCGACTATTTTTTGTTTTGAAAAGTAGTATATACTTGATCAAATAATTTTCTTAAATGTTCGAATTTATCTACGAGTAATGCATGATCTTCTTGTAAATCCTTGTGTGCGCCAAGTAACTCATCATAACTAGTCATAGCTTGTTTTAAATGGGTATGAACCGGGTGCTGATGTTTAAGCTTAGCTTGTTTAAGCGCATGTCCAAATGTGTGTCTTAGAGTTTTATTCCATCTAAAACCACAGGCTTGTCGAGTCCTGCCCAGTTTTTTGGCAACAATATCAAATGCATGGATTTGCGTGCCGCCTTTTGTCACAATTTCTAATACAGTGTCTACTAGAATTTTATCATCATTTGCCGTCCATTGATCTTTTCTTTTCATGGTTGTCATACAATCACCTCGCGTTTTTTCTACTATATGCGTGAGGTGAAAGAATAGAAGTTATTTTCCTCTATTTAAAAACTTTTGTACTTGAATATGATGAGCGTCAGCTTCCCAAAGTTCCGAACATCGGATGACTTCTTCTTGAATCTGATTAAGTAGATTTAATGATGTCCATTTTCGGTTGACCATTTCCTTATACGCACGGTGAACAGATGCATCAATTTTACCCATATCTTGAATGAATGTTTGTAAAGCTACCTCTGAATCACCCTCGTAAAGCTCTGTAGCCCATCTCATTTCTTTTAACCGATTAGCACTATAAGGTTTCGAATCTCCAAGCATACGAAGGGCTTGATCCATTTGAGGCATTTTTTCTAGCAAATAAGTTCCCCCACCCCATCCACTCGTTATTGCTAGTGACCCTTGAATAAAACCACATTTAGCAGTAGAAGAAACAAGTCTATAATCACAGGCTGTAGCTATTTCACACCCACCACCTACTGCCGCTCCATTAACCAGAGCAATTACAGGAACAGGAAGAGTTGAAACTTTATATAAAATTTGAGCCATTTTGTTTAACATCGGAAAAGCTTCTGCTGCAGTTTTTAATCCGTGAAATACAGAGAGATCTCCTCCCGAGCAGAACGCTTGGGTACCCTCACCAGTAATTACCACGAATTTAATAGTTGAATCGTTATGTACAAGTTCTATTAATTGCTCAAGTCCCTGCATCACCTCATGATTGATGGCATTGCGGATAGCTGGTCGAGTAATCGTAAATCGAGCGATATGATTGTCATTTATGATTGAAAAAGCCATTAAAAGACCTCCCTTTTAGAAAAACAAAGCTTGCACCAAAAAGGTGTAAGCTCTGTCTTTTGTTATACTCATATCCAAAAATTAATAATGTCTATCAGTGTAAATAGAGAAAAAGACTACCTGAGAGCCATGGTCTCTCTGGTAGCCTTTAATGGAGCAAATACTGTATTATTTGCTCAATACTTCTTTCCCTTTGTAATGACCGCATGATTTACAAATGCGGTGAGCCAATTTCGATTCACCACAGTTTGGGCATGCAACCATACCAGGTACGGATAATTTGAAATGCGTACGACGCTTTCTTTTTACAGTCTTAGAAGTCTTTCTAAACGGTACAGCCATTGGTGGCACCTCCTTACAGATCGTTATTCGTCTGTTTGATCAAAATACTTTGCTAAATCAGCAAGTCTAGGATCCGATTTTTTTGGTTCATTTTCTTTTATCGCAGACAATTCCTCATCTGTTAAATACGTCCAGTCCTTGCCACCAGCATGTGGTTGATGCGAAGCATCTTCCTTGAATACTTGTAACGGAACTTCAACAACGATTAGTTCTTCAAGTACAGGGTCAACGTCAATGACGTCTCCATCTACAAAATGAATATCTTCATCGTTATCCTTGTGAGCATCAGACCAGCTGAATAGTTCAACGGTTTTAATGTCAATTGGGTATTCAACATCTTCCCATGTGCGAGCACATGGCAAAGTTAAGGTGCCTGTCAAATGAAAATGACAAGTCATTTGCGCTGCACCAAATGTGCAGTGCCCTTTAACATGTACGGGTGAAATCTTCCGGATGTCCGGGTTACGTTCCATCACTTTATCCAATTGAACATATTGATCAATTGGCATCCCGTCATGGCGATATTTAGCTAGTTGATGAATTACCCATTTCATACGCTTATCACCTCAAGACAACAAAGTTGATTATATAATGCCTAAAATTAGATGTCAAGATAATTTCTTGTCACACTATTTTTTCCCCCGTATAATTAAGATTATTGAAGGGGGTTTACACTTTTGCGAGCAACCGGAGTCGTCGTTGAACATAATCCGTTTCATAACGGACATTTATATCATATCAAAGAATCACGCAAGAATACAGGGTCAGATGTTGTTATTGCTGTAATGAGCGGGAATTTCCTTCAAAGAGGTGAACCCGCACTTGTTGATAAATGGAGTCGGACTAAGATGGCACTGCAAGGTGGCGTTGACATTGTCATAGAATTGCCATATGTATTCGCTACAGCTCAAGCAAGTGATTTCGCAAAAGGTTCAATTGCCCTCTTAGAAGCCGCTGGATGCACGGATTTCTGTTTTGGTAGCGAACAAGGATCAATTGAACCCTTTATTAACACCTATGATTTAATAACCTCACAACAAGAGTCTTACCAACAATCCATTAATCAATTCATGAAAACAGGAATGAGTTATCCAAAAGCTTTAAATGAAGCCTATGCTGACCTTATTAAAGGATATAATCAACCGTTTGTGGATTTGTCTCAACCAAACAATATTCTTGGCTATCATTATATTGAAGCTGCATATCAACTCCAGGCGTCCATTCAACCGGTAACGATTCAACGAATAGTCTCAGGCTATCATGATGACGTTCTCCCTGGTCAAAGCATTGCAAGCGCAACAGGTATTCGTAAAGTTATATTTAATGATCAAGGGATTAGTGACTTAACGCCACTTTTACCGAAAGCTTCTTTACAAAACATTGTGGAATGGCAATTGAATATCGGATCTTTTGGAAGCTGGCAGCATTTCTATCCATACTTAAGATTCCAAATTATTCGTTCATCCATAGAGCAACTAGCTTCTTATGCCGAAGTTACAGAAGGCATTGAGTATTTACTAAAGGAAGCAGCTCAAAAATCCAACACTTTTGAAACTTTTATGGAAGTTGTTAAATCCAAACGCTACACATGGACCAGAATCCAACGCATGCTAACCCATATCTATACAGGTTTTACTTGGGATGATTTAAAACAGTCTTCCAGTCCTACTTATCTCCGTCTACTTGGGATGACGGAAATGGGACAACGTTATTTAAATGAACATAAAAAAAATCTTTCATTGCCTCTCGTAAGTCGAGTTGGGGCAGTAAAAGATTCGATGTTATCTCATGATATTAAAGCGACCGATTTGTACACTCTTGGTATTCAATCCCATGCTTTTAATCAACCAATTGGACGTGACTATCGACAGCCACCTATTAGATAATTACGCTTTAGGTTCCAATTGTTCTAAATAATCTAATGCATCATCAATTGTTTTCACTGGCACGATTTTCATTTTCGTGCCTATTTCTTTTGCTGCGTCACGTGCATCTTCATAATTTGAGCGCAATGTTGGATTATTGATAAGAACCTCTTCAGGTAATTCATCATCCGGTGCAAAGAAAACCTCAATCCCTGCAGCATCTGCAGCCACTACTTTCAGATCGATGCCTCCTATACGCCCTACTTCACCTGTACTTTTCATTTCTCCTGTACCCGCAATCGCATAGCCTTTTGTCAAATCCTCTTCTTCCAATTGATTCAACAACTCAAGCGTAAACATTAACCCCGCTGACGGACCACCAATATCCTCAGACTTAATTAAGACATTTGGGGTTGTCGTAATCGTCTTATCCTCCATAAAGGTAATCCCTAACCCCGCTCGAGAATCATCACCTGGAATTGGTTTCAACTTGATATCGACTACTTCAACCTTTTCCTTCCGTTCAATTTCAAGTTGAACGATGTCATTTACTTTCTTTTCTTGTAAATACGAAATGACCTTTTCTTGACTATTACTTTTCACATCATCAATTCGAAGTATTTTATCTCCGGCTTTCAATAAACCATCAGCGGCTCCGTCCGGAAGCACATTTAAAACAAATACCCCGTTTGTGTTAACTTCATAAGGTTTATCTGCTTTTTGAAAAGCCACTAATATGGCATTAAATTGAGATTGGGACATTAATTTCAACTGCCGAATGGTGTATTCATCCTCGTCTTCATTCGGATTTCGTACGTGATTGGATGGAAGAATATGTTGATGATTCGCAACCTTAGCCCATGCATAGGTAATGGGAGTGGCTTTTGCTAATGCGATTGTCATAAGACTCATCGATCCTTCGTCATCCGTATCTCCACCTTGCACCTTCACTAACGGATCAAGAGGATAAGCTCCACCTGGTTTAGATATGTATGCGTCTACCGGGTAAAATGTAGCGCTCAATAAAAATACACAGGCGATAAAAAAACCTATGGTGCTTTTCTTTGGCATCTAACGTTGACCTCCATCATGAACATCATTTTTATTCCATATACATAGTGTAGCACGCACAAAAAGTTCTGACAAAACGATTGAAACGGGGAAATATCACATGCTCTATAAAACTAATATATTCATCTGTTGGTCCTTAATGATCTTGTTTATTTTCTTACCTGGAATCGCACACCAAGGAGCTAAGCTTGGGCTAGATGTTTTTATACATAGATTGCTTCCCTATTTACTTCCGTACCTTGTTGTTTCACAATGGCTACTCTATGTCTTATATAAACAAAACGCTTGGCAACCCAGCTTTATTAACAATTTAAAAATTTATGGAATAGGTGCTTTTGGTGGATTTCCTACAGGAGCTGCCACTATATCCACTCTCGTAAAAGCTAAAATGCTTAGTTCCAAAACGGCTAGTCATTTAATTGGCATTTGTCACGCACCAAGTCCAATGTTTGTTATGGGTGTTGTAGGAACGCAATTTCTCTCCTCCCCTAAAAAAGGTCTACTCATTCTTGTCTTAATTCACCTTATCAATGCGTTATTCTTACTTTTTTCTCAACGCCTTTTCTCCAATCAACCGGCTATGGAAAAAGTGAATTTAAAACAGGTTCAATCACCATTTAGCGAAGGTGTTCATCAAACGGCATCGATTTTGCTCTTAGTAGCAACGACTGTGGTATTTTTCACAACAGTCAGTACAGTTATTTCAGCTGTCATAAAGTTTGTGTTTGGAAATATGTCATCTCAGTTTGTGGTGTTTATATATTCATTGTTTGAAATGACGGCTGGCTTGGAGATAGCTCACCGGATGTTTGCTTCGGAAGCGTTTTTCTCAATACTAGCAGTGGCGATCTTATCTTTTAACGGCGTGAGTATACATATGCAAGTCATTGTTTTAGCAAAATCAGCTGCACTTTCGCTCAAGCCTTATTTTACTTACCGCTTACTTCACTTCATTTTACTTACATTGATATGGTTCTTATTTTTCCAATAAAATCTCGATGAAGATATTTTAACTATCAATCGACTTTTTGAAGATTACTGATAATATTTCACTACGCTTCTGTGGGGACCTCCTCATTTTGAGCTTTCACTTTCAAGTGGCAGTCTTTCACTTTCAAATCGAGATCTTTCACGTTCAATCACGTACCTTTCACTCAATTTCGTATCCTACGCGCGAAAGCCCAGGAGTTTCCAACAGTAAAGGCTGCTTTAGCAGCCCCATATTAGTTCTTTTACTTATTTTTTCATCTAAAAAAAGATGGACCTAAACTTTCTAACACAAAAAAGGATAGCGAAATCACTAAGATTTGCTATCCCTTTTCATATGTAATTCAATATTTTATCATCGGAAATCTGATTTCGGTAATACCAAAAAGTGTTATTTATTTGCTTCGTATTTTTCTTTCAAAGCAAGCTCTACTTGTTTAGGAACTAACTCTGATATGTTCCCACCGTATTTAGCAACTTCTTTAACGATGCTAGAACTCAAGAACGAATACTGATTATTCGTCATGATGAAAAATGTTTCAATATTTTCGTCTAGCACTCGGTTCATGGAAGTAATCTGCATTTCGTATTCAAAATCAGAAACGGCTCTCAAGCCTCGAACAATAGCATGAGCATTCACATTTTTTGCATACTCGACAAGTAATCCGGAGAAAGAATCGACATGCACATTCGGCAATGAGGTTGTAACTTGACGGATTAAATCCATTCTTTCTTCAATTGTAAATAATGGTTTTTTGGACGAGTTATTTAAAACAACCACGCGAATTTCATCAAAAACCGATGCGCCTCGTTTTATAATATCTAAATGACCGTATGTAACTGGATCAAAACTGCCCGGTACTACTGCGATTTTCTTCATGTAAATCTCCTTCTTCATTCAGCATTCTATAAATCGATATGACCGTGCTACCGTAAGTTTCTCTTCGCGATAGTTTAAATTCATGATAGTGATCGGGTAAGGGAACTGTTTTCTCATGCTCACACATGATTATTGCATCTGGACTAAGCAATCCTTTTTCTGCTAGTATACCCACTAAATCATACAAATCAGCTTTATGATAAGGAGGATCTAAAAATAATAAATCAATCGTTAATTCACGTTTTTCCATTGCTTTGATCGCTCTTAAAGCATCTACTCGAAAGACCTCAGCTTGTTCTTCTAAATGACATTTCTTTAAGTTTTCATGAATCGTTTGGATAGCCTTTGCATCTTTTTCGATGAAAATACATGAATCGATTCCTCTACTTAAAGCTTCAATCCCTAAACTCCCGCTCCCTGCGAATAAGTCAACCGCAAGTCCACCTTCGAAATATGGACCTATCATATTGAAAATGGATTCCTTCACTTTGTCAGTTGTAGGTCTTGTGTTCGAACCTGGCACAGCTTTTATTGGTAATCCCTTACAAATTCCGGAAATCACTCTCAAGTATGGTTCCTCCTTAGAAAAGAGCTGATGGTGTAATATTAATACGCCCTTCTTCTTTTTGTATATCAACTAAAAACAAACGAATGAGCCACGATTCTTCGATGTAATAAGCACCTGCCAATTCCTCAATTGGTTGCGAGAGAACTTCATATCTGCGTTCATTAAACACATAAAAAGGCTCAATCATCGGGAAACGGAAAGATCTAGCTGCATTTTTAATGTAATAACCATTTTTGCCTTTATCCATCGTGTAACCAAGTAATGACATCATTGGTTCTACAGAATATAAGACGCGTCCATCATTAAAAATGACCTTCATATTTTTTTGTTCAAGTTCATTAATATAGACTGTCCTTGTATCTTCAAAAAGTAAAGGGAATTGTTTATCTCCTAACTGTTCGTTAAGTTCAAAAAATGATGTTTTTTGGTTCAAAGTTTTGGTCAAAACTTCGTCCAATAGTTTTGGCGAAACGGCTTCGCTTTTTAGACTCTTTAACTGGTCAATCCACTCTTCAATTTGAGAAGTTGTCATATATGTCATTAACTCATCGTACATCCGTTTGCTTTTTTCAGAACCAATGGTTTGATTGGTTAAAAAAGATGCGATAACTTCAATCGAATGAGTAGTATTAGCGGAAAATGAATAGCTACTTTGTACACTTTTTAAAATAATATCATTTTTTACAGTTGGAATTTCTATCGCGGGAATAAAAACAAATCGATTGGCTTGTAAATCACTTGCTTGATTATTGACAATAACAGCCACGTGCTTCGAATCAGCGAGATTTATGTCTTTAAATGTGTTTTTAGTTTCATCAGTTAAAGGTTGGTCTGCATAAATTGAAAGCTGATGATCTTTAAACACCGCAGGGTAGTCATCTTGTTGCCAATACAAATCAGTAACTCCACCCTTACCGTTAAATAATTTGTAGTCAACAAGTGATAAAGATTCCTTTCCAATCGCAGGTAGTCCAGTTAACCATAGCCCTTTGGATTTGGTGACATCCGTTACATGAACCATCGAATGGCTGACAGACCCGCCTGTCAATGTGGCAAATACACCCTTCCATAACTGTTGTTTAGTAAGTGGGTCTTTAACCGGGATTTCATAAGAAATATGTTGTTCTGCGTTTTCACCCTCTTCAAAGGCATATAAATCCTCTGACAACCGCGAACAACTGTCACCATTTTCAATAAAACATGCACGATTTTCACTATGTAATGGCCAGGTTATCGTCATTTCGTTTTTAGGTAACTGAGTAAATTTATGTTGAATAAAGAATCGTTGATCTCGGTAGGTTACACTCACTTCTTGGGAATAGGAAAATGCACTTTCCTTTTCATTCAAGCTTGTAGAGTAAACTTGATACTGAAAAAAAAGCATAATGATATTCATAAATAATAATAGAGAAACTAACCCACTCGCTAATTTCATGTGCCAGACCTCCTGCACCGTGGTAAAATGTGATGGAAAGGGTGTGCTATTGTGATTCAACGCTTTATAGAACTAGGTGAAGGTTATAGTGATTTATATGAATTATGTGAATTAATGCAAACAAACCAACACCGTTATCATAATGTATGTATTTTATCGACGACAAAAAATAATGTTTTATGTGTAAGTATAGCTTTAATATTAAAACCTTCAGGTGAGAGTAAATTTACGCCCATCTATTTATGTAGAGAAGGTATTACCATCCAAACGAATAAACCGAGTAAACGGTTACAATTAGTTGAAAAAACGGTGCAGGAAATGAACAAAGTCCCACACCGTCTTGAAGTAAAACACTCATCTTATTTTGCTGAACCAGCATTATATCATCAGTATTTAACGGGAATATTAAGGTTGCATCATATACTACCACCTCTGTCATAGAAGAGCTGGCTGTAAGATTATAATCCGGTTTTATAATCGTATTCTTTCGCTTTATCTGGCTTTGAATTCTCATATTCCGTCTTTACAAATGGACGATATGATGGGGTAACGGCTTTAACAAAAGGTAATCGAGAGATTTTGGTAGAAATCGTTTCAATCTGGTCGAGATCGCAATACATTACCACATATTTTAATTTTCTAGATATGAATTGGACATGCCCATATTTTCGAAGCGATTTAGCTTGTTTTAAATGATGCACGTATACAATAAGTCCTTGTCGGTCATTCATGCGATTTCCCTCTTTTCTTATCATAAAGAATAACATATGGGTGAAAAGTATCGCAACCGCTTGTAGCTTACAGTTTTATATTCAATCCGTTATAATAGACAGAAGCACGTTTTTGAGGAGGAAATAGATATGGGAAAGAAAACAAAGGTAGCAATTGCAATCGCTGCTGCTGGTGCAGCTGCATGGGCAGGCTCTAAGGCAATTTCAAAGCCTCAAAAAAGAGAAGACAAACAAGCTCTTCAATATGATTCACCCATTATTCTTGCCCATAGAGGTGGTTCACTAATCGCTCCTGAAAATACGATGGTTGCTTTTAAAAATGCAGCTGAGTTAGGTGTACATGGATTTGAAATAGATATTCGTCTAACGAAAGATGAAGAAATTATTGTTTTTCACGATGAATATGTTGATCGGACAACTGATGGTGCAGGTCGGGTTGCTGATATGACTTTAGATGAACTTAAACTTTTAGATTTTGGTTACCATTTTTTAAATGAACAACAAGAATATGCGTATCGAGGTCAAGGAGAAAGTGTTACAACATTAAGAGAACTATTTGAGCAATTCCCTCAAATGCTTATTAATATCGATATGAAAGATTCACCTGAAACATATGAAGGTAGTTTAATCCCTTCTAAGTTATGGCGATTGATTGAAGAAATGGGTGCACAGCATCGTGTTGTTGTAACGAGTTTCTTCGATGAACAAATCGATCGTTTTAATCTATATGCTCAAAATAATGTAGCTCTAGGTGCAGGCGAAAATGAAGTACGTAAAGCTTACTCTGCATACACAAGTCAATTTGGACACCTTTATCATCCACGTACAGATGTGATGCAGATTCCGGTTAAATCAGGTGTATTTCCTTTAGACGGAGCTGGATTTATTCACTTCCTTTCGAAGTTGAATGTTCCAGTACACTATTGGACAATCAATGATAAAGAAACGATGGAAAGATTACTCGTAGCCGGTGCAAAAGGGATTATAACTGACCGCCCTGACATTGCTGTTCAATTATTAGCTGATAAATCTTAAGAATTTCAGTTTAATAGCATTTTATTAGCAAAGAAAAAGCTTGCACCTTTTCAGGTGCAAGCTTTCAGATTGTTGACAAACGGACACTAATTTATATAGCCTCATAAAATTTGAATATATAACTTTTGCACTTGAATGAAAAAGAAGGTGGTCCGCTATTTCTTTCGCTTTCCACGGACGAAACGCTAGCCTCCTCGACTCATCTGTCTTTGACAGCTGACTCTGTGGGGTCTAGCGTGTTTCGTTTTTCCGCAGGAGTCTTCAGAAATAACTGACCACTTTCCAACTACAGTAGTTTGCAGCGTTATGTTTATCATGCATGTTTGACAAAAAATATTTTTGACATTGCGCCTAATTACAACATAATTTGAAGGATAGTCAAGAAAGTTTCTCAAAATTAATCATTCAATGATACAGTAATTTTTGGACAAGAAAATCTCGCCTTATCAGGCTCGATGTCATATATTGTTTATACTATTTTTTAGTTGGACATATTAAATCAAAAAGATATAAATAAACAAAATCCAAATAATAATATTCATATTTACTGTGATTTCTGTTGATTGGAATGGAGGCGGCGACTCCGGCGGAATGAGCAAGAACTGAAGACCCTGCACTGAGCAACGCGAGGGAAGCGGCTGAAGTCTTGCCCGCGGAAAGCGTCCGCCACAATGTAAATCAACATTTATTTGTCTACAAACAAACTGAAAGCTTGCACCTTTTCAGGTGCAAGCTTTGTTTTCTGCTATGCCGAACATCCGCATGAACCACCAGTTCCGCAACTACCCGTGCTACATGAACTTTCAGTAGCGAAAAAGGGATTGCTGACTGAAACCTTTACAGATTCAGAAACGGTTTTACCTATAAGTAAGCTGACTTCGTCTAACAAATCTTGCAATTCGTTTTCAGCCAATTTTAAAGTTGCTACACGGTCATTCATATCAAGTTCTCTTTTTTGAACACGAATTGATTTCATAACCGTTGAATAATCTGGATGATACTTCCCGAAGCGTTGAACATCTTCATAATGTTCTTTTAAACGAGTAAAAGAAGTTATTTGTCTTGCTAATAATTCATCAGTATACACGGCAAAATATGCTTCTTTATATCGTGTTGCTTGTTCAGAGGATAAAATCATTTGCGCTAAATCATCAGCATCATCCATGATATTTGCCCATTCAGATGTAATCATCATCGGACATCCCTCCAATCTTTCTATATCATAACAGATAGTTTCCAAAGAGTGAACGAGATGCTTTTTAATTTAAGACTAAATTTACTTTTATTGTTAATAAAATCTTAAATAAACAATACTTATGAGACTCATGAATCCTGGACTCTTCAACCGCAACCCTCACTGTGGATGGCCCAAAACGATACGCTTTCCACGCTAGAAATGTTTAGAGGCATAACAACAGCAACACATATTAGAGCTAAATTCAAAGGAGAATTAGGATGAAACAAGAACTAACAAATAGATTTAACAAAATACTAAATGAGGCATCCGATCAAGATTTGCATATACTCGATCAACTAATGGAAGGTCTACAACGTAAACAAAATGAAGAGACCTCCACTTACCTGTCGAGTAGTTTATTACTTGAACGCACAGTTACGGATACGAGTTGTACAGTGACTATTCCAATAACTCCATACATCTATAATTCATTAGGAATACCGCATGGTGGAATTTTAGCAGGAATCATGGATACAGCAATGGGGATACTGGCGAATCAATCTTTAACAGAAGGATTTGCTGCTGTGACGACTAATTTATCAATCAATTATTTATCGATTGGCACAGGCGATCAGATTCACGCCACAGCTCAGTATGCACACAAAGGAAAACGCACAATGGTTATTGAAAGTGTTGTGACAGATAATACTGGCAGAAAGTTAGCAATCGCTACCGGCTCTTTCTTTGTCGTTGCGACGAGCTAAAAACTCTTTAACGATTTGTTCATCTGATAGAGGGATTATGTTTGAGCCAATATGTTGAGTAGTTTCGTGTCCCTTTCCTGCAATCAAAACCGTATCTAGTTGATTTGCAAGCTGAAGTGCTTTTTCAATCGCTTCTTTCCGATCAAGTTCTACATGTATGGTTGAAAGGCTTGGAAGATCTTTAATGATATCGTGGCATATGTCAATTGGGTTTTCTGAACGCGGATTATCTGAAGTGACAATCACCTTATCGGCATACATGCTTGCAATCTTCCCCATTTCTGACCTTTTCTCATGATCTCTATCCCCTCCACAACCGAAGACCAAAACTAATCGCCCTTTGACAAAGTCTCGTAATGATTCAAGGACTTGTTGAAGGGCTTCAGGTGTATGTGCGTAATCTATAAATACTTCACAATAATCCCCTTCTACCATTTGCAACCTTCCCATTGGTAACGACAAGTAAGATAAAAACGGTTTTAGCAAATTAGCAGAAAATCCAATTTGGTTAAGTGTCATTAGAGCTGCAGCTAAATTGGCTACATTGAACACCCCTGTAAATTGGATAGGAATAATTGTTCGATCCCCTTTTAATCGAATCAACATTTGGTTGGACTTCATTTCCACAAGTTCGATTTGACCACTATTAAACCAATCTACCGGTTTATCACTTTTCGTTACATGTTCATTCCAATACTCATCATCTTCATTCGCCACAATCTGTTTACACAAGTTTATTAGTTTGCGCTTTGATTTTCCGTACTCTTCAAATCCAGCATGATCCTCTAAATGATCGTGACCCAAATTTAAAAATACACCTTGGTCAATGGAACAGTGATCAAGACGATGTTGAGCTAATCCCATAGATGAAGCTTCCAAAACAACATGTGTTACATGATTGTTCACACAATAAGCTAAAGTTTGATGCAATTCTATAGCTGACCACGTCGTTAAATTCGAATGAAATTGGTGTATCTTTTTTCCATTAATAAAGAGACCCAGTGTCCCAATGACAGCTACTTGAACGCCTTGAGAATCTAATAATTGTCCAATCAAATGACTAACAGTTGTCTTTCCGTTTGTACCGGTAACCGCAATAACATGTAATTTTTCACTAGGGTTTCCAAAAAATCTTGCACAGGCATGAGAAAGAAATGTTTTTGTATTGGGTACAGTTGCAAAGGCGATTGATGGATTTAGAATTTCATCTACTTTTTCCTCTGAAATAATGCAAATTGCACCTTTTTGAATCGCTTCATTTATATAAATTCTGCCTTTATCTTTTTTTCCATTAATCGCAACAAATAGATCCCCTTTTTTTATTTTTCGAGAATCGTCTTTTATTCCGTATATGGGTTGTGCAAAAGACCCTTGAATCCAGGTACACGGCCAGTCTTTTAATAAATCTGCAATAAAGCAGGACATACTTCCCCTCCTACACAATAATTGCGCACTTGAATACATTACAGTCAAGATACGTTCAGCGTATGTAAGAAAAAGAAAAAGTGTCACCAATTTGATGAGGAGCTGGATAAATGATTGTTCAAAAATTTGGAGGAATCGCGATGCGAGATGAAAAATCTCGAGCAGCATGCATTCAACATATTAAAGATGCCATTCGTCTTCATAATTCTGTCATAGTCGTCGTATCAGCTATGGGCCGAGCTGGTGAACCATATTCAACGGATTCTTTGATACATTTAAGCGAGGCATTTAAAAGCGCTCCTGAAGCGCAGGATCTCGCAGCTAGTTGTGGAGAGTTATTAGCTTCATCTGTTTTAGCAGCGGAGCTAATTAAGGAGCAGATACCCTGTCAATTAGCATATGGCATCCATTCGGGATTATTTACAGATGACCATTTTGGAAATGCGACCATTATTAAAACGTCTACACAATACATTGAAGAATTTTTACAACAAGTCCCGTGTGTAATTGTTCCAGGTTTTCAAGGTATAACAACGAATCATCGTTTTACGACTTTAGGTAGAGGCGGAAGTGATTTAACTGCTATTCTAATGGCGGTCAACTTTCGAGTGAAAATGGTTGAGTTTTATAAAGACGTACCTGGTGTAATGACGGATGATCCCAAGTTAAATAAGGAAGCTTCGATATTAAAAGAAATTTCATATGCAGAATTAGCTTCGCATTGTATAAAAGGTCATCCTATTTTACAAAAAAAAGCAGTGGATTTAGCGACTACTCACCAAATACCACTGCATATTAGACAATTTGGAAGCTCCGATGAAGGAACCATTGTTCGTTAATGAATTTATACATTATCTTTCATTATCCGCTTTTGGCATTTCGCTTATTTCACGTTCAACAAAATTTTGCGTGTAATATTTTCCAAATGCCCCGGATCCTACATGTGTGAAGTCCTCATTTAATAACATTTCTCTATGATCTGGAGAATTTAACCACCCATGCACTACTTCAATGGGATCAAAGTAGAAAGCAGCGATATTTTCTCCAGCAGTTGTAAATGGTATTTCAGCCTCTTTCAATCGATCCTCTAAATCCCCGTAATTAGGTGATTCATGTGAAAAATAGTTTTGAATAGCCATATCTTCACTATGTTTTCGAGCAACCATGCTCAAAGAAAGATCTGGTTCAACCTGACGAATATCATGTCTTAATCTAAATAAATTAGTTAAATCAAAAGTTTGTCGTTCATTTGATTCATCAATTTCTTTTTGCTCAGATGTTGATGGGACACTAGGTGCTAAGTAGTCGCCTTTATAACTCATCTCATAAGGTTGATGCAACACTAATGTTTTCGGATCCGTAAAACGAATGGCTTCAATTTCCCTGTCCACTTTATCAACATATACTTGAGCATATAAGCCATCAAACTCAACAAGTATGCGATTCATCACATCTTCTTGTCCTAAAGAAAAGGTATAATTATTATCATCAATACCGACAGAAATTTCATTCTGAATAATCGTAAACCGGTATACCTCTTCTACGGATTGTTGTATTTGAAAAGGTGCGGCATCTAATTTGTTTCCAGCAATATATACTTGATTTATGATATCTTTATTGACGCCAACCATCATAAATAAGGATGGAGATTCGTTATAAATCCACCATGAATATCCGAATGCAGACGCTTCAATACGATTTGGACCTCCGAACTGTGAAATAAGCCCAGAAGTTTCCTGACCAATTAAAGTTGATAGACCACTCGCTGGTCTTGCAATTGAATTTGTTTCATTTGGAGGCTGCAAGTTAGGTTGTGGAATCGCTTGCCCACTTGAATTTGGGGCTTCTAAAACGTCGTTTTCTTTCACGGATTGGTCTGAATAGAAAAATAAGGTCAACATTATGGCCATTAATATAAGAACTCGAACCAATACCTTCAAATCGAAAACTCCTTTATTCTTGGAGAGATGAGTCTATTATATCAATGAAAAGTGTTTAGACACAATGTTGTCATTGCAACAAAACGTAATTTCAACTATTATAAAATGGAACGCTTCATAGGTATAATGCATTTAAAGGAGGACGAATCTATGTATTTTGAAAATACTGGTCTTGAAAATACAGCAGCTGATTTAGAATTGCTGGATGAAATCATGTTAAAGCACGGATTGGTTCGTGAAGGTCAATGGGATTACGAACGTGTAACGTATGATAAGAAATATGAAATTAAAGAAGGTACTTTCTATCTTCGTATATTTGGTTTCACACCAGAAGGCGATATTGGATCACATGATGCAATCATCACTTTAATGAAACCAGTTGTAGGAAAGCATTATTATCCACACGGTGTAGAATATGGGGACCAAGAAGTCTTTCCTGCTCACTTAGTGAAATCATGCCAACAAACTTTAGCAGCTGTTAAAACGGATTTAAACGCTTTTGAAATTCGTGCATAATATAAACGCCTGGAAATAAATTTTCCATGGCGTTTTTTTTCATCTGTTCAAAGTTCTTTTTCTTGTCTATACTTATAAGAACAGTGGAAAAGAGGTGTATTCATTGCCCAAATGGCTGACAAAAAAGGTTCTCATACTTGCTCTACTAGCTTTACTTGCTATTTTATTTATTACCTTTGTGTTACCCATTTCAATTCCAATTATTCTCGCTCTGATTACGGCATTTCTCTTAGAACCGATCGTTAAGTGGAGTAAATTTAAATTTTCTTGGAAGCGAAAAACAAGTGTTATTACAGTCTTTATTCTTTTTTTATTGGTTATTTCAGGAGTTTTATACTTCACGATTACCCAAATTATTGGTCAAATTATTCAACTTTCCAAAATTGCTCCAGACTACTTCAACACGCTTTCCCTCTCCTGGATGAATGTTCAAAGTAAACTTGTTAGTTTTACACAAGGAATGCCAACTGAAGTGATTGAATCAATTAATCAAGAGTTGAAAACATTTTTTAGTAGTGCTCAAAAAGCGGTTCTTGGAATCATAGACTCAGACAGCATCAGTGGGTTATTAACTGAAATCCCTAATTTTTTAGTGAGTTTTATCGTTTACATAATCACTTTATTCTTATTTATGCTTGATTTAACTGATTTAAAAAAGATGGTGTTTCGTCATTTAACTCCTTCAAGCGCAGAAAAAGTTCGATTTATGACGTCCCGGTTAAACTCCGTCATCTTTGGATTTATGAAAGCTCAGTTTTTAGCTAGTCTATTTATATTAGTAGCTAGTTTCATTGGCTTATTAATTATAGCTCCTGAATATGCACTGGTGATGTCTATCGTTATATGGATTATCGATATCATTCCAATACTTGGTTCGATCGCTATTGTTGGTCCATGGTCTCTTTATCAATTTATAACTGGCGATATTGCCTTAGGAACAAAGCTCGCAATATTAGCTTTAGTATTGTTAATCATTCGAAGAGCTGTGGAACCAAAGTTAATGGGTTCTCAAATTGGGTTATCTCCTCTTGCAACTTTAATTGCCATGTTCATAGGGTTACAAATCTTTGGATTCCTAGGGTTAATAATCGGACCCTTCGTTGTCATCATTTTCACAACTGCTAAAGAAGCAGGAATCGTGAAGACGAACTTTAAATTATAAGAATTAGTAGATACTAAAAAAATGCGTGTCACTCCTTTAGAATGACTGTCCTACCTCCCCTTGTTCGTGAGGAAGCTAGGCCATAAATGTCACTCTTAGGGTTTGAGACGCATTTTCTAATTCATATCATTAAAAGCATCTGTGAGCTAATCCGATTATGAATGGTTCTTTCTTTGGATCATTGGAAATTCGTCACTATTATTAGAAAAAACGCCAACGATCCAAAATGAGATTGTTGGCGTTACTTATTAAAATCCTAATATTGCTTTAATAACAGAAGTTGTTTCTCCACCTTGATAAATGACATAAAGTAACGAATAAACGGCTACTCCTGTGATTGCAGTGAAAAACCAAATAATACTTGTAATGGGTCCTAGTTTACGATGGATTTTCAAGTTGTTCTTATATCCAGTTAGCAAAGTACTAATGCCAAAGACAGCACCCGTTGTTGCTAAGCAAATATGAAAAACTAGAAAGATCGTATAGTAAATTTTATATTCTTCCGGTCCCCCAAAAGCTGTGTTTCCAACAAAAATTGTTCGAGAAACATAAATGATGAAGAATAAAATGGCTGAAATTGCTGCTGCAAACATTGTTTTCTTATGAGCTTCTATCTTTTTTTGTTTTATCAATGTCCATCCAATCGCTACAAGCACCGCACTTAAAACAATGAAGAAAGTACTGATTGTTGGTAATAATGGTAAGTCCATGGCTAATTCTCCTATCATCGATCGAAATTTGTTTTCTTACTGATGAGACGCAATTGCTTGTCGGTCGTCTAAAGCTTTTTGCGTTATTTCGTCCGCATTATCTTGCTCTGACTTATACCATTGGAAGAAAATCATAGCCAAAAAGACACCATAAATGACCTCTTGAATAATCTTCATAATGATGCCACCAAGTTGCTGATCTTCAACTACTGGCATATTTGTAAATAATTCAGGTCCTGATAAGTTTAAAGTAGATAAAGTTGAAGCTGGTACACATAACTCCATTGCCTTCAACCATGCCTCACCATTAGAATAGGTCGAATACATAGGATTTGTAGCAAAGATAATTAGTGCACAAGCAGGAGTAATTAAAATAGCATTCCCTATGATATAACCTATTTTTTTTAAGCCATGCACTTGATTTTCGCCTTCCAATTTATTGACAATAGGCCACCAAAAAAATAAAGCCGATAAGAATACAATAAATGTCACTAAACTATGCAACCAATCATACAGTTTGATCGTATCCAACACAACAGGTATATGGTAAACAGAAAACAATGCACTAAAAACAAGTAATGCCAAAATGGGTTTAGTGAAAAAACGAAACACAATTTTAAATACTTTTACAGATAAAAAACTTCTCCACATCCATGGTGGTATACCCGAAATGAGCAATGGTGGTATCAACATTAATAATAACGCCATTTGAACCATATGGACTGAAAATAAAATATGAGCAAGTAAATCAATTGGTGATCCTTTTACAATGTAAAAGAGAATAAGCGCAATTACAAAAGAATTTGCTTCCCTTATCTTTAATGGTTGACTTCCTATAAAACGATTTCGCCACTTTATTGTAAAGAGAAAATAGACTCCAATGATCAAGAGTGTAAAAGCTAATAAATAGGGACTCCATAATGCTTGAAATCCGAATATATTTAAAGGCATCATATTGATCGCTCCTTTTTTTCAATACCTTTATTATATGTCTCTCCAAACAGAACTTCAATGAACGAACTATGACAATCCTCAAAACAAAAAAAGAGTAAAGAAAGATTTCTCTTTCCTCACTCTTTACTTAAATTTTACAACCAAACAATCGTTAAGAAAGTAAGAACAGTAATCGCTGCAATTAAAGCACCTGAATACAGGAATAATGTAGCTGTTTCGTGTCCTTTATGGCTCATATGCATAAAGTAGTAAAGCTGTAAAACCACTTGGATTGCAGCAAGTAGCAAAATGAACGGAATAACTAAGTAAACCGAAAATCCTGCTAAAACCATTGTAAAAGCGATTAAAGTTAAGAAAATCATAATCGCAAACGTTGTCACTTGACCACGCATCTCATTTGCTGCACGACGACGCGCATATTCAAATTCGATAGTTGATTTTACGTGTGTGTGTACATCATGTGCCATCTTAACCAATCACTCCCATCAAGTATACTACCGTAAAGATGAATACCCATACGACGTCAATAAAGTGCCAGTATAAAGAGGCTACATAAAACTTAGGTGCATTATAAAGATTTAAACCACGTTTAGCATTACGAAGCATCAATAGTATAAACCATCCAAGACCAATTAATACATGAAGCCCGTGTGTTCCTACTAATGTAAAGAACGCAGAACTAAAAGCACTTTGAGTATAAGTAAATCCTTCATGTATATATTCAGAAAACTCGTAAATTTCTAAACCTAAGAAAGCTGCACCTAAAAGAACTGTTACAGCTAACCATGCTTGCATCGCTTTGAAATTATAGTTTTTCATATGGTACATCGCGTAAACACTTGTTAAGGACGATGTTAAAAGTAACATTGTCATAATGAAAACTAAAGGTAATTCAAATAATTCTTGCGTTGTATATTCCATTCCACTTGGTCCACGATTTTTAAGAGCCAAATAAGTTGCAAATAGACTCGCGAACAAAACTGTTTCACCGCCAAGGAACAACCAGAAACCTAGAAATTTATTTTTCCCTTCTAGGGTTGCACTTTCCGGATGATCTGGCCATGAATGGGGAGTGTACTTAGTATTTAAGTCCATTAGTGTTTACCCCCTTTTTTATTCAATAAATCTTCTTTGTGAATATGGTATCCAAGATCATCTTTCAAAGAACGAGTTGCCATTGCTGCAAATGTAATGAGTAATCCCAATCCTAAAACTGGTATTGCCCATGATTTTTCACCATTATACAAGGCACCAAAAGCACCTACGAATAAACCGAATGACATAATGAAAGGAATTATCGAATTGTTTGGCATATGAATATCACCGATTGGTTCAGCATATGTCATTCCTTCTACATTTCCTTCTTGTTTCTCAATCCAGTAAGTATCTAACCCACGAACTAAAGGAATTTGTTTAAAGTTATAGAACGGTACCGGTTGTGGAATTGCCCACTCTAACGTACGTCCATCACCCCATGGGTCGCGACCCACTGGTACGTTCTTAGCAATTGTCATAACAATGTTCACAACAAGAACAATTACACCAGCCGCCATAAGTACAGCACCGGAAGAACTAATTGCATTGAATAGATCCCAACCTTGATCTTTCCCGTAAGTAAATACACGACGTGGCATACCAAGAAGACCTAAGAAATGTTGAATAAAGAACGTTAAATGGAACCCTAAGAAGAATAACCAGAACGTAATTTTACCCATTGCTTCATCTAACATTGTGTTAAACATTAACGGCCAGTAGTAATGTAATCCAGCTAGTAAGCCTAGTACTACCCCACCAACAATAACGTAGTGGAAATGCGCTACGATGAAGTAAGAATCATGTAATTGATAATCTAAAGGTGCTGACGCTTGCATAACACCTGTTACACCACCTGCTACGAACGAAGGAATAAATCCTACCGCATATAACATTGGTGTTGTGAACTTGATACTTCCTCCCCACATTGTGAGAAGCCAGTTAAAGATTTTTACCCCGGTTGGAACAGCAATAGCCATCGTTGCTACAGCAAAAATAGCATTAGCAGTTGCTCCCAAACCTGTTGTAAACATATGGTGAGCCCAAACCATGAATCCTAAGAAACCAATTAACACGGTTGCAAAGACCATCGCTGAGTATCCAAATAGACGTTTACGAGAGAAAGTTGCGAAAATTTCCGAGAAAATACCGAATGCTGGTAAAATCAAGATGTATACTTCAGGGTGACCAAATATCCAGAATAAATGTTCCCAAATAATCGTGTTACCACCCATTGTATGGTCAAAGAAATTAGCTCCAAACATACGGTCAAAAATCATTAAGAATAGACCAACTGTAAGTGGAGGGAATGCGAATAATATTAACGCCGAAGCTACAAAAGTACTCCACGTAAATAGTGGCATACGCATATAAGTCATACCTGGCGCACGCATGTTAATAATAGTCACAAGGAAGTTAATCCCTGCTATTAACGTACCACCACCCGATATTTGAAGTCCTAAAGCATAAAAATCTATACCATGGCCAGGGGAAGATATTGCTAATGATGCATATGAAGTCCAACCTGCATCAGGAGCTCCACCTAAGAACCATGACAAGTTTAAGAAAACTCCTCCAAAGAAGAACATCCAAAAACCTAATGCATTTAAAAATGGAAACGCTACGTCACGTGCACCGATTTGCAAAGGAACCACCGCATTCATGAAACCAAATAATAATGGCATCGCTGCAAGGAAAATCATGGTTGTTCCGTGCATGGTAATAATTTCGTTAAACAATCCTGCAGCTATAAAATCGTTATCCGGTTTCATAAGCTGTATACGAATAAGCATAGCCTCAATACCACCAACGATAAAGAAAAATCCGCCGGTAATGAGGTAAAGGATGGCAATTTTCTTATGGTCAACTGTTGTTAAATAGTCCCATAATGTGGCGCCAAAGCCTTTTTTCTGTGCGATTGAACTCACAACTTTAACCTCCTTCAAGTCATTCTGAGAAGATTACTCTTCAACAGATAATCCCATTAAATATTCTGTAAGAGCAGTAAGCTCTTGATCTGAAAGTTCTTTACCATTTCTACCTGGCAAATCTTCAGGTTGTGGCATTCTATTTCCTGGTTTAAATTCTTGTGGATCTTTAATCCAATTTTTAATATTTTCTTCGTCTTTTTCCAGGAAACCTGCAACTCGATTACGGTCACCAAATGTTGCTAAGTTAGGTCCAACACCACCAGTAGTTCCTGCGCCAGAAACAGCGTGACAAGAGATACAGCTCTGTTCAAATATTTCTTGACCTTCTTGTGCAACTGCCGTTTCAGGAGCTGCTCGGTCAGCTGAAGCCTTCATGTCTTCTACCCATGCATTAAAGTCTTCACGCTCTAAAGTTTTTACCTTAAAGTCCATTAAAGCATGTGAAGGTCCACAAAGTTCAGCACACTTTCCATAAAATACGCCTTCTTCAAGAGAATCTGAAGGTTTGTCAAAATCAAGGAAGAATGTGTTTATACCATCAACGTTTGTATCCAATTTACCACCAGCTGCTGGAATCCAAAAAGAGTGTTTAACGTCAGCGGCTTTTAAATTGAAATAAACTTTTTCTCCTGTAGGGACTACTAATTCTTGAGCAGTAACAATTCCTAAATCAGGATATTCAAACTCCCACCAATACAGATTAGCTTCAACATTTACCGTAACAGCTGTTTTGTTTCCGTTTTCATCTTTTTTGTCCATACCTTTTGTATCAGCTAAATCGTATGTAGCAATTACAGTTGGGACAGTCAATATTAATAGTAAAATAATCGGAACTGTTGTCCAAATAATTTCAAGTGTGTGATTACCTTCTACTTGTTTAGGAATGAAATCTTCCCCAAGTTTAGAACGACGAAACTTCACAATTGCAAAGATATAAACAATCATTACAACGATGATCACTAAAACCATTATTGCCGTAGCTAGAATCATCAAATTTAATTGATCTTTACCCACTTGTCCAGCAGGTGTAAGTGTCGATAATTGCTCATTACCACATCCAGCTAAGAAAATCATTAGAGCTGTCAGCATTGAAAAGAGACGCCACTTTTTGAGCCCTTTCATCATAGCTTAATCAAACCCCTCTTTCGTAGTTATATTCTTGTGTTTTGTGACTTAGGTTCAGTTCTATTTAAATTCTTTTTAGATAAAAGAATTTAAATTTCAACTGAAAATCGAGAAAATGATCATCGATACAAATAGGATTGTCATGTAATTTAACGAGTAAATAAACATGCCATTTGCCCATTTTAAATCATCTTCCGCTTTAAAGCCTTTTATTGCAAGTACGAGCCATCCCACATTTAAAGCAGTAGCTAAAATCAAGAACCATGTTCCGAGCTCCATTAGTAAAAACGGGAGAGGGAATAAGATAAGTACCCATACCAACATTGATTTCTTAGTACGTGCAAAACCCTTTACCACAGGAAGCATTGGAATGCCTGCTGCTCGGTATTCTTCTGTCCGTTTCATTGCTAGAGCGTAAAAATGTGGGGGTTGCCATGCAAACATAATGAGGAATAACGCTAAAGCTCCCCAACCAAGTGCTGGTTCAACAGCTGCCCAACCAATAACAGGTGGGATGGCTCCTGAGATACTACCAACAATTGTATTGCTTACATGCTTTCTTTTGGACCACATCGTGTACAAAACAACGTAGCTGATTATTCCAGCTAGTCCCCATACACCGGCAGAAACCGATGCCATAAATAACAAAATTTCGCCAACAACCAAAAAGGACAGAGCAATGGCCAAAACGGGTGCTGGTGAGAAACGACCTGTTACAGTTGGTCTAGATTTTGTTCTCGACATAATTGGATCGATATCACGATCAATGAAGTTATTCATAGCGCCAGAACCCGCAATGATCAATGCTGCCCCAAATAATGTATAGAACATGAGATCCAGTTCATTTAAAAAATGACGATTTGTAAATTGAAATGCTAGCCATAAACCCGTAAATGTTGTCACGAGATTAGAGTTAACAATACCAATTTTAATTAATGCAAGAAAGTCCTTCACAAACGTTGTTGTTTCAGGATCCGCTTCTGCACTTGCAGTTAACGCGCGACCGTTTGACATGAAACTCCTCCTTTCAAAGTTGTAAGCATATTCCGCTACACTTACTATATCGAAAAACTGTAGTTTTTTCTATACGTAAGTTGAAATTAGCTAGAAATGACGAACATTTTTGCCCATCAATTCGACACAACATCTTTATAGTAATCCATTTTGGAAAAACATTTGTGAATGGAAAGGGACTTTTTTATGAACAATTTGTGAAATGACTTCTTTAAAACCTTTTTTTTCGTCATATACGTTGTTTTTTAGCCTATTCTTAGCTATTATCAAACAAGCAGGTGTCTCTTATATGAAGAGTTTTATTCATTTAAGATGATCAGTATAGGCAAAGTAGGTGTCACTTATGCAACAAAGTAAATACCTGAAATGGTTCGCTTTTGCTGCAACAATTGGAATGCTTCTTATCTTACTCGGTGGTGCACTCGTCACCAAAACAGATAGTGGTATGGGTTGTGGCAGAAATTGGCCGGGATGTAATGGACAACTAATTCCGGACAAAATAACAACCGAAGTATTAATCGAATTCTCTCACCGCCTAGTAACAGGAGCGGTCGGTATATTAATTCTCATTTTATCAGTTTGGTCATGGCGAGCTCTTGGTCATGTTAGAGAAACAAAATTTTTAGCATTTCTCGCCATGTTTTTCCTCATTTTGCAAGCATTAATTGGCGCTGCTCAAGTTAAGTGGGGGCAAGGAGACTTTATTCTTGCACTACATTTCGGAATTTCACTCATTTCTTTTACTTCCGTTCTATTACTTACCCTTCTAATTTTTGAAGTAGATCGTAAATTTGACACCCATAAATTACGTATTGGTAAAACGCTAAAATGGAATACGATTGGTGTAGCGTTGTATTCATATGTGGTGGTCTATACAGGTGCTCTAGTTAGACATACCGATTCTAGTCTCATTTGCTCGGATTGGCCACTTTGTCGAAATGACCAATTTACCCTCCCAACCAATATGTATGAATGGGTTCAAATGGGCCATCGATCTGCTGCTGCATTAATATTTCTTTGGATTGCAGGAATCGCGTGGCATGCATTTAAACATTACAAGGATCAAAAAGTGTTGTATTACGGATGGATTATCGCATTTATCATTGTTACACTTCAAGCAACTACTGGAATGCTCGTCGTTTTAACAAAATTAAATCTGTTCATTGCGCTATTACATTCACTTTTAATATCTCTTTTATTCGGTTTATTATGCTACATGATTTTATTGTTATCTCGGAGCCGTTCAAAAATGACTAAATAAATGATTCAGCAATCACCTTAAATAGGGTGATTGCTGTTTTTTTGTTATCCTACTATATTTATAGCCATAAAAAAGGTCAAATCCGTAAATACTACGGACCTGACAAATTTTAAGCCTTTTCAATTTCAATCAATAAATCACCTGGTGCAATTGACGTGCCTGCTGATACATAGATTTCCTTAACCACGCCGTCAAATGGTGCTTGAACAGTTGTTTCCATTTTCATAGCTTCCGTAATCAAAAGATGCTCTCCTCTTTTCACTGAAGAACCGTTGGATGCAACGACTTTCAATACGGTTCCTGGCATAGTCGCACCTATGTGATTCGGATTTGAGTTATCAGCTTTTAATACTGGTGTTCCTGTCGTTTCAACGTTCATATCTTGAATGATAATTTCACGAGGCTGACCATTTAATTCAAAATAAATCACCCGATTGCCATCCGCTTGTGGCTGGCTAATAGAGACCATTTTAATAATTAAGGTTTTTCCTTTTTGAATTTCCACTTCAATTTCTTCGCCTAAACGCATTCCGTATAAAAACGTTGGTGTATCTAAAACTGAAACATCTCCAAACTTCTTCACCACTTCTGCATATTCTTCGTACACTTTAGGATACAAAGCATAGGCTAAAACTTCGTGGCTATCAACCGGACGATTCAATTTATGGAATAATTCATCTCTCAACTCTCTAAAATCAACAGGTTCAAGAAGTTCACCTGGTCGAACCGTAATAGCTTCCCGATCTTTCAAAATAACCTTTTGTAACTCTTTCGGGAATCCACCATAAGGTTGTCCAATATACCCTTGGAAAAACTCAATTACAGAGTCTGGGAAATCAATACTCTCCCCTCGAACTAATACAGAATTTTCATCTAAATCATTTTGAACCATAAATAAAGCCATGTCTCCCACTACTTTAGAGGATGGTGTTACTTTGACAACATCTCCAAACATTAAGTTAACTCGAGAATACATATCCTTTACTTCTTCAAAGCGATCGCCAAGACCGACCGCTTTAGCCTGTTGCTGTAAATTACTATATTGACCGCCAGGCATCTCATGAACATAAATCTCCGTATGAGGACTCATCATGCCTGATTCAAAATCTTGGTAATATTTTCGAACATCTTCCCAATATTGAGACAATTGTTCCAATGATTTTACATCTACCCTTACTTCTCGTTTGCTACCATTTAAAGCATAGGACAAACTGTTAGCACTCGGTTGAGAAGTCAGTCCAGCCATTGTTCCTAAAGCTGTATCTACAATATCAACGCCTGCATCGATTGCACGACCGTACATATAAATACCATTGCCGCTCGTATCATGTGTGTGCAAATGAATCGGTAAGTCGACGGTATCCTTTAATTCTGAAATTAGACGATAAGCCGCTTCTGGTTTTAAAAGACCTGCCATATCTTTAATCGCTAAAATATGTGCACCAGCAGCTTCTAACTCTTTCGCCATTTCTTTATAATAAGCCACCGTATATTTCGCACGGCTATCATCTAAAATATCCCCAGTATAACAAATGGACGCTTCTGCAATTTTACCTGATTGTCGAGTTGCATCAATTGCAACTTCCATTCCTTTAATCCAGTTTAAGCTATCGAAAATTCGGAACACATCGATTCCAGCTTCAGCCGATGATTGTATAAATTCACGGATAACATTGTCCGGATAATTTTTATATCCAACCGCATTTGCTCCTCGAACAAGCATTTGTAAAAGGACATTTGGTATCATCTCACGCATTTTGATTAAACGATCCCAAGGATTTTCTTTTAAGAAACGGTAGGCTACATCAAACGTTGCGCCACCCCACATTTCAAAAGAAAAGGCATCATGCATACCTACTGCTGATTGTTCAGCAATCTGATACATATCATGAGAGCGAACGCGTGTAGCAAGAAGTGACTGATGAGCATCTCTAAATGTAGTGTCAGTTATTAGAACATCTTCTTGTTCTTGAATCCATTTTACTAACCCTTCAGCACCGCGTTCATTAAGAATTTGCTTCGTCCCCGACAAAGATGTAGTGGGTCTTACAATTTCAGGCTTTCTTGGAAGAGAGAAAACAGGCTTTGAATCCTTCTCAATTCCAGGGAAACCATTAACCGTCACGTTTCCAATATAGTTTAGAAGTTTAGAACCACGGTCTTTACGTGTTGGGAATAAAAACAGTTCAGGAGTTGAGTCAATAAAGCTCGTATCGAATTTACCTGATAAAAAATGGTGATGTTTAACTACATTTTCTAAGAAAGGAATATTCGTTTTGATTCCTCGAATTCTAAATTCCTGTAAGTTACGGTCCATTTTAGCCGCAGCTTCTTTAAATGTCATACCCCAAGTTGATACTTTTACGAGTAAAGAATCATAGTATGGCGTAATGACTGCGCCTTGGAAGCCATTCCCGGCATCTAAACGCACACCAAATCCTCCACCAGAACGGTAAACCATTAATTTCCCTGTATCAGGCATGAATTGGTTTAAAGGATCCTCCGTCGTTACACGGGATTGGATTGCATAACCGAATAACGGAATATCTTGTTGCGCTGGTATACCAACTTCTTCTTCATGCAAAGAACTACCATCTGCAATATGTATTTGCGTATGCACAATATCAATTCCAGTAACCATCTCCGTAATCGTATGCTCAACTTGAATACGAGGATTTACTTCGATGAAATAAAAATCATCTCCAGCCACTAAAAATTCAACGGTTCCTGCATTTATATAGTGAACATTATTCATTAATTGTACGGCAGCATCACAAATGCGATTTCTAAGGTCCGCACTAATCGAGTTAGATGGAGCGATTTCAACCACTTTTTGGTGTCTGCGTTGAATCGAACAATCCCGCTCATATAAATGCACTAAATTCCCTTGTTTGTCGCCTAAAATTTGAACTTCAATGTGTTTTGGTTTTTCAACAAATTTTTCTACATACACTTCATCTGAACCAAAAGCAGCTTTCGCTTCAGATTTCGCACGTTCGTATGCTGACTCTAAGTCTTGTTCAGTTGGAACAATACGCATTCCACGTCCACCGCCTCCAAGAGACGCTTTAATCATAAGAGGATAACCATTCTGTTTACCAAATTCACGTGCTTCCTCTACGGATTTAATGGGACCATCACTACCTGGAATAACAGGGATACCAGCTAAAACTGCTTGTGTTCTTGCTTTGACTTTATCGCCAAACATATCTAAATGCTGCGAGGTAGGTCCGATGAAAATGATTCCTTCTTCTTCACAACGTCTAGCAAAATCAACGTTTTCTGATAAAAAACCATAACCTGGATGAATAGCATCTGAACCGCTATCTTTCGCGATTTTTAAAATACCTTCAATGTCAAGGTAGGCGTCAATAGGTTTCTTCCCATCCCCTACTAAATATGACTCATCTGCTTTATAGCGATGAAATGACCCACTATCTTCTCTTGAATAAATCGATACAGTTCTTAATTTGAGTTCTGTACAAGCACGGAAAATTCGAATCGCGATTTCTCCGCGGTTGGCTACTAAAATTTTTTGAATCGTTTTCAATTGAGATGACACCCCTTAGGTTCGAGTTTTTTCGTATTTGACAAACATGGATACATTTAAAAGTATACCCATAGCTAAAGATAACAAAATAACCGACGTACCGCCATAACTGATAAATGGCAACGGAACTCCTGTTAATGGAATAATGCCAAGTAATCCTCCTAAGTTAATAAAAGTTTGGATGCCTATTATACTCCCAAACCCGGCAGCAATCATACGAGCATGAGGATCTTCAGCACGCAAAGCAATGGTCAGTGCACGAAGTACGATAAATCCTAAACCACCTATTACGATTAAGACTCCTATTATTCCTAGTTCTTCTGCAATAATTGCCATAATGAAATCAGTTTGTGGTTCAGGTAAGTAACCTAATTTTTGAACGGATTGTCCTAAACCTAAGCCCTTCCAACCACCTGCTCCAATCGCATAATAACCATTCACAACTTGATAACCAAAACCTTGTTCATATTCGAAGGGGTTTAAAAATGCTTCAATTCGTCCTAACCGTTTCTCGGTAATGAATTTATCTCTTACCAAATATAAAATTGGCATGGTGACAGCTAGGCCACCAACCATGACTGCACTCATTTTAACGAAAGTACGAATTTTTATTCCACTTGCCGCCATCACGGAAATGGCAGTCAGAAATAGAATCATAGCTGAACCCATATCTACTTCAGATAACACAAATGCGACTGCTAAAACTAACACAGTTACAGGCGGTGCTATTGATTGATTAAAACTATCTATTGGTCCTTTACTAGCTTTGTTTGCAAACACACCTGCAAAATATAGAACAATGATTATTTTAGCTAATTCAGACGGTTGAAGATTACCAAACCCTAAATTAATCCAACTTTGAGCTCCACCTGCTGAATACCCAATTAAATGAACCAAAGCGAGTAAGACAAACATCACGACAAGCATTGTAATCATAATTACTTTTTTCCGGTAATGTTTATAGGGAAAAATCGCCGCTAATAAGAAGACGGGAACTGAAATGATTAAATTTAATATTTGTTTTTTATAAAAATGATCGGACTCAAAATCATATCTTCTTACTGACCAAGCCATACTGGCACTGTAGATCATGACTAAACCAAAAAGGCATAGGAAGAGATATGTAAAAAATAGAGGGTAATCAAAATTTTTGGCATATCTTTTAAAATAGGGAATCATGTATTGGACCTCTTTTTCTTTTATCTAGCAAAAAAACTCAAACACATGGAGAGTTTGAGTTTTAAACTTATTTTTCTGTATATGCTTCATGCAAAACAGATAATTCTTTTTCTAGTGTAGATAGAAGGCGCTTTCCTTCTTCACGTTCAATAAGCCCTAGTTTAACCGCAAAATCGATTTCTTTGGACAAACCATACATTTGCGTATCTAAGACTTCTTCATAAAGCGGACATTGCGGCATCGTCAAATGGTCCATTTGGACTTTAATGAGTTGTGCTATTTTTTCCGCATCAGCTTTCAACAAAAGATATGCTTTTTCCTGATACGATGTTTGTAATTCTGTATCCATGAGGACGCCCCCATTACCTGTTATATTCTTAATAAAGTGTATCTTTCAAATGCGAAAATTGCAAGTGTTGCCTCTACATCTCTATTACAAAAAACTTAATTCTTTTTAACCTTTGAGGAAAGGGTTATACTAAAATTAGAAATGGCAACTCGCTAGGAGGCAACGACGTATGGAAAGAATTATCCCAGTAAAAGGCGAAGTGAATTTTAAAATCACATTAGATCCAGGTGTTTGGATTTTTGATGATCGCCGTATTGATTTAACTACATTTTTCACTACAAAACATAAAGAAACTGATGAGTTAGAGGAATACACGAAAAACATGTCTGCACATTGGTCTAGAGAAATAATGGAAGGTTCAACAAACCCTCCTACGATTCAAACAGAAAAAAAATATGA
Organism: Paenisporosarcina quisquiliarum; assembly: GCF_043641925.1. GTDB lineage: Bacteria > Bacillota > Bacilli > Bacillales_A > Planococcaceae > Paenisporosarcina > Paenisporosarcina quisquiliarum_A. Next base: position 33,096 of record NZ_JBHZRU010000001.1, on the reverse strand, counting down.
GAAAACAAAAATGCTCACTGGAACTTTCGGCATCTATTTACATCACTTTTTAAAAAATGCGGAAGTTAAAGAAAATGCAACAACCGTTGTAATTGAAACAGAAAACGGTGAACACTCATTTTCTTTAGAAGAAGCGCAAACGCTTATTTTCAAGTTCAGCCAAGATGGAAAACCGTTGCATGACGATGGTCCCGCCTACATTTTAAAAGCAGACGGTTCAAATCTTGAAAATCCAATTAAGCAAGTCAATGCAGTAAGAGTTGAATAGGAGGACCAAACATGCGAGTAAAATGTGTTATTTGTGAAACCATTAACGATTTACCTGATGATGCACCACAAGCAAAAAAGCTCCGTAACCGCCCTATTCATACGTATATGTGTGACCCATGTCACGATCGAATTGCTGAAAGAACCAATGCTCGAATCGCGACTGGACATTTCCAGTTTTATAAAAGCTCCCGTCGCATTGAGGAAGATTTCTAAATGTGGAATCGACAGGCAATCCTTCTATCTATATATATCGGCCTAATTAGTGGCATTCTTCTAGGTCTTTTTTTAAAACTAGTCGAAAACATAACAGGTATTTTAGTTTATACGCTTTTATTAAATATTGACTTTATCCCTGGTATTGGTGCAATCAATTGGACTGAACCTATAGAATTTATCTTCCATCTTTTAGTTTCGATCGTAATTGGCTTTGTTTTTGTTTTTTTAGCACTAAAACTTCAAATCGGACAGAATTTCAAGAAATTGTTGGGTCTTAGTTTTTTATTATGTTTACCAACGTTTGCTTTGTTTTTCATTTTAAGTCTATTAGCTATAAAAGAAGTTCCTGTATGGAATGATTGGACTGCATTTAGTTATTGGACAATTGCGCATATCTTTTATATTTGGTTGATTCCAACGCTCTATATAAAATTATTGCCAAGTCATATTGATCAATAACATATTAATAAAAAACACAACAAACAAAAAGAGTAGTACTAGCTAAGCGCTAGCACTACTCTTTTTTTCATTATGCAATCGAATTTTATATAAAATCAAAATCATCGCTGCAATAATCAAACCTTCTACGACTGGTAAAAAGAAGGCTAAAAACGTAAGCATTAAACATCCTATTAGCAGAAAAAGATAAATCACAATGTTTTGAGACATTTTTAACTTTTTCGCAAATCCAAGTTTATAAACTAACGCAGATAATAGGAAGATGACAAGATATAAAGCATATCCTGCCATAGTATAGCTTGGAAGCGTCTCATATATGAGACGCGCAATTGGATACATACTGTCATAAACGAATTGCTTTTCTTCCAAGTACCTCACCCTCTCATCATCAATAATTAACTATTTTCAGCAGTTTTTGCTTTTTTAGTTACACGCTCACGCTCTGATTTATCAAGAACTTTTTTACGTAAACGAATAGATTGAGGTGTGATTTCACAGTACTCATCATCATTTAAGTATTCAAGAGATTCTTCTAATGTCATAATACGTGGCTTTTTACGTGTAGTTGTTGCTTCTTTATTCGCAGAACGAATATTATTAGCAGCTTTCATTTTCGAAACGTTAACTGTTAAGTCATTGTCACGAGTATGTTCACCAATAATCATACCTTCATAAATATCAGTACCAGGTTCAACGAAAATCGTTCCACGATCTTCAATACCTAAAATACCATATTCAGAAGCTTGACCAGTAGCCATGGCAACTAGAACACCTTTACTACGTCCACCAACACGACCTTTTTGCATAGGTTGGTAGCTATCAAATGTATGGTTAATGATTCCGTATCCACGAGTTAAAGTCATGAAATCAGTTGTATAACCGATTAGTCCACGAGCAGGAACCATGAATACTAAACGAACTTGACCAGTACCGTTATTGATCATGTCGAGCATTTCACCCTTACGCTCACCCATAGATTCAATAATAGATCCAACATGTTCTTCAGGAACATCGATTTGTACACGTTCAACCGGTTCACAACGAACACCGTCAATTTCACGAACGATAACTTCTGGTTTAGAAACTTGAAGTTCAAAACCTTCACGACGCATGTTTTCAATCAAAATTGATAAATGTAATTCACCGCGACCAGAAACAATCCATGCATCCGGAGAGTCAGTTGGATCTACACGAAGTGAGACGTCTGTTTCAAGTTGAGATTGTAAACGCTCATCAATTTTACGAGATGTTACCCACTTACCTTCACGACCAGCAAACGGACTGTTGTTTACTAAGAACGTCATTTGAAGAGTTGGCTCATCAATACGTAAGATTGGTAATGCATCTGGATGTTCAGTTGGGCAAACTGTCTCACCAACGTTAATGTCTTCCATCCCAGATACGGCGATTAAATCACCAGCATGAGCTTGTTGAATTTCAACACGTTTTAGACCCATGAAACCAAACATTTTTGTAACACGGAAGTTTTTCACTTTACCGTCTAATTTCATAAGTGATACTTGTTGGCCAACTTCCATTGTTCCGCGGAAAACACGACCAATACCGATACGTCCTACGTAATCGTTGTAATCTAAAAGAGATACTTGGAATTGAAGTGGCTCTTCTTTATTGTCAACTGGTGCTGGAATATGTTCAATGATTGCATCATAGATAACTTTCATGTTTTCTTCTTGATCATTCACATCAGAAGAAAGACTTGCAGTACCGTTCATACCTGATGCAAAAATTACAGGGAATTCTAACTGATCATCATTTGCTTCAAGTTCGATGAAAAGTTCAAGAACTTCATCAACCACTTCTTCAGGACGTGCAAAGTCACGGTCAATTTTATTAACAACAACGATTGGTTGTAAGTTTTGTTCCAAGGCTTTTTTCAATACAAAACGAGTTTGAGGCATACAACCTTCATATGCATCAACTACAAGAAGAACACCATCTACCATTTTCATAATACGTTCAACTTCTCCACCAAAGTCAGCGTGACCAGGTGTATCCAAAATGTTAATTTTAACATCTTTATATTGAATCGCAGTGTTCTTAGCTAGGATTGTAATACCACGCTCACGCTCGATATCACCAGAGTCCATCGCGCGCTCGTCCACATGTTCATTTGAACGGAACGTACCTGATTGTTTTAACATTTGGTCAACTAAAGTTGTTTTACCATGGTCAACGTGGGCAATAATTGCAATATTTCTTAAGTCATTACGTAAATTTGTCATCGTTTCACTCCATATTCTTTTTTCGAGTCCATAACTGTGTTATTATAGCACATGTTGTTAACTTTTGTCTGATTTAGTATGATTAAATTTATTATGATGCTTTGGAGGTACTACTCGTGAAAAATATTAAATGGGTATTTGTTTTATATTCTCTTGCAGCGTTACTGTCGATGTTTGCAATTGGGATTTCAGTTGGGTTACGTAGTATACCTGGCATTCTACTTAGTATTTTAGCATTAATTTTGGTTATGGGATACGGTTTTAAAACGAAGAAAAAAATGCGTGATCAAGGTATTTTGTAACAAAAAAACAAGGAATCGGATTTCCGAATTCCTTGTTTTTTTATTTTATTTTTATATAATTTGTTAGAATTTGCGGATGCAAGCCACCTCTTGCAACAAAGAAAGTATCCGTTCCAAGCATCTTTAATGGTTCGCCTCTTAAGTTGGTAGCAACTGCCCCAACTTCAGATGCAATAACCATGCCTCCCGCAACATCCCACGGTGATAACCTCAGTGACATGTAAGCATCAATTCTTCCCGTCGCCACATATGCCAATTCCAGCGCTGCTGAACCATAAGATCTAATACCTCTGACATCACGAACTAATTGAATTAACCCATCATTTTCGATATGGTCATTTGGTACGACCCAACTTGCATTCATGCCAATGATTGCTTCTTGAATACTTGTCTCTTCTAAGAAAGGAATGCGTTCATCATTAAGAAAAGCGCCATGCCCTTTATGTGCACTATACAATTCATCTAATACAACATCATAAATATAGCCAAGAATACCTTCTCCATCTTTATAAATACCTAAGGATATTGCAAAGTTCCTCTTTTGATGAATAAAGTTCATTGTGCCATCAATCGGATCGAGCATCCAAACGATTCCTTCTAAATGTTCTAGTTGATTGCCGAAACCTTCTTCCCCTAAAATCAAGTGACTAGGATAGGCCGCATTTATTTGGCTAATAAAAAACTGTTCGATTTCTTTATCTATGTTTGTAACCAAGTCATTCGCATCCGCTTTAGACTCAATTGAAAGTTCACTGGAAAAGGAGGTTCGAATTCGATTTCCTGCTTCTTTTAACATGTTTTTGGCATCACGATCAAGTTTAATTATATCCACGAATTCTACCGCCTTTCTATCTGTATTTGTATTATAAACAAAAAAAGCACCTGTTGTCAGATTCGACGTTCAGGTGCAATTACGTATAAGTGGCAGTATTCTTTTTAACGTAATGCATGCAATGCCTCCAACTCCTGATGAATCTCAGACAGACGGTTTTTGCTTTTTAGCATTTCCGCGTCATTTTTCATTTGCATTGCATCGAACAAAGAGGCAAGTTCATAGTCGAGTTCTAACTTCAATCCATTGATTAACTTTTTCTCTACATCTTCTTTGCGAACGATATGGACAACTTGTTTCATGGTCATACACCCCTTTTCTTTTTTATCGGAATATTCAGAATGTTTTATATACTTTATGGTAATAAAATTTTTTTGTCAACTTCAAAAAGCTTACTTACATGATTTTTTCCCATATTTTTATTAAACTAAACGTAGGAATTGCGAAGGAGGAAAATATTTTTGAAAACAGCATGGGAAAACACCGATTTTGAAGTGTTTGAAATAGATGGATTAGAACATCGTATGCAAGGATTAATTGAAAAAGTCCGTCCGAAATTTGAAAGTTTTGGAACGCATTATGCGACTTTTTTTTCAAGCAAAACCGGGGATGAATTTTTCCCACACGTAGCAAAACATGCTCGTCGGTCTGTAAACCCTCCGAAAGATTCATGGGTTGCATTCGCTCCTTACAAACGAGGATACAAAGCACTCCCTCATTTTCAAATTGGGTTATGGGGATCACATGTCTTTGTTGTTCTAGCAGTTATTTATGAAGTACCAAACAAAGTTGCGATTGCGGAGAAATTATTAAAGAAGAAGAGCATCATGAAGAAACTACCAGCGGATTTCATTATTTCGGGTGACCATATGTCGCCGAATGCAATTCCGCTAAAAGCAGCATACAAAGAAGATTTGGAATCCTTACTTGTTCGATTGAAGGATGTTAAAAAAGCTGAATTTTTAGTCGGACGTCATTTACCGAGAGAAGAAGCGGTGAAAATGTCTGAAGAGGAGTTTGAAGCTTATGCCGATGAAACATTCGAGGCTCTGCTGCCTATATATAAGTTGATGACAAATTAATTATTTTTTAAAAAAGGAGCGGGATTATTTCCCCGCTCCTTTTATAATGGCTCCAGTTGTTGTTTCCTTCATTTTCTTAATGATCGGATAGCAGACATAACCACTTTCTTTTTCAAATTCTCTAAAGTAGGTTTTCTCTTCTGCCATTGAAGGAACTATGTCCTTGAATCGACGATATTTTTTCATTAGTTCTTCGCGTTTAATGCCATTTTCATAGGCATTTTCGATTGCTTCAAAAAATTGTACAACTTCAACGATTTCTGTTGTAGACCAATCTTTTGAAAACGGATAAGAATAACTCATATATATTCACCCTTTCTTTATAGCCATTTTAAACGGATGGTTTCAGCTTGTGAAATCATTCGCTTAAATAACTCTTCGACGGTAGGTACGTCATCGATTAAACCGGTCACTTGACCAGCCCAACCAAACCCTCGGTCACTTTCTCCGTGATAGATATATTGTTTATTAGCCTCTCCACTTATGTATGTTTTTAACGCCTCATATGTTGGCGTTTTAGACTCAATTTCTCGAATGGCGGTTGTCCAAGGGTTTATTAAAGCTCTTGCCGGAGCACCAATGGAACGTTTAATAACTGTAGTACTTGTTTCAGACCCCTCAACCAAAGCATTTTTATAAACTTCTGAAGCATGGACACATTCTTTTGTCGCGATAAATCTTGTCCCCATTTCAATTCCTTCCGCCCCAAGTGCATGTGCGGCCATCCAACCTCGACCGTCTCCAATTCCACCAGATGCAATAACCGGAATTTTCACAGCATCAACTACTTTAGGTACTAAAACCATGGTTCCTACATCATCTCGACCTAAATGCCCCCCACCTTCTTGTCCCACAACCATGACGGCGTCTGCCCCTAATTCCTCAGCTTTTTGAGCTTGGCGTGTAGCGGCAACTAATACTAGTTTTTTAATAGTTGTGCCCTTTAATTGGTCAAATATTGGCGTAGGATTCCCTCCCGTCATCGAAACGACCGGAACATTCTCTTCGATTGCCACTTCTAACATATGAGCGAAAGGTCTACCTTGATCTCCAATGGCAAAATTAACCCCGAACGGACGATCTGTCAGCGATCTCACTTTTCGAATTTCTTCTCTTAATGCTTCCGGTGATTCTAAACTCATTGCCGTTATTTGACCTAAACCACCAGCCTTGGAAACAGCTGCAGCTAATTCCGCATACGCCAAATAAGCAAGACCACCTTGAATAATCGGATATTGAATATGAAGTAAGTCTGTAATTCTAGTTTTCCATTCCAAATTGAAATCCTCCTAAAATTCTTTTTGTAAGTATTCATCTTTTATTCATAATTCCTGTTAAAAAGAATAGTAATACGTGAATCATAATGCTATAATTCACTTGTTTTTCAATTAATAAAATGGCTGTTTGCTTTAACCAACATGCCATCTATCAATGTACCATGGATTCCCGAATAATTAGCTTAACAAATCATAATAGGAAAGGTAAGGTGGATGATCAGTTGTCACAACTAGAAACCCCTCTATTCGACGCTTTACTTAAGCACAGAAATAGACATCCCATTCAATTTCATATACCAGGTCACAAAAAAGGAAGTGGTGTTGATCCAGCATTCCGCGAATTTGTGGGAGATAACGTATTATCAATCGATTTGATCAACATTGCGCCATTAGACGATTTACATTCTCCAAAAGGAGCTATAAAACTTGCACAAGAATTAGCTGCAAAAGCCTTTGGTGCTGATTATACATTCTTTTCTGTACAAGGAACAAGTGGTGCCATTATGACAATGATTTTGAGTGTATGTGGACCTGGAGATAAAATTCTAGTTCCTCGTAACGTTCATAAATCAATTATGTCCGCAATCGTTTTTGCCGGTGCGATTCCTGTTTTCATTCACCCTGAAGTGGATCCAGACCTTGGAATTTCTCACGGGATTTCAGCCGAATCAGTTGAAAAAGCGTTAGAAGCAAATCCTGATGCCAAAGCTGTGCTTGTAATAAATCCTACCTATTTTGGGTTTGCGGCAGACTTGAGTCGTATTGTAAAAATATCTCACGAACGTAATATCCCAGTCTTGGTAGATGAAGCTCATGGTGTTCATATTCATTTCCATGAAGACTTGCCTGTGTCAGCAATGGCTGCTGGTGCTGATATGGCTGCAACTTCCGTCCATAAGCTTGGTGGCTCTATGACACAAAGTTCCGTGTTAAACGTACGTGAAGGCCGTGTCTCTGCAAAGCGAGTTCAGTCGATATTATCTATGCTGACGACAACTTCTACTTCTTATCCTATACTCGCTTCACTGGATACAGCAAGAAGACAATTAGCAGTTCACGGTCATGATTTAATCGGTGAAGCTATTCGATTAGCTCAAGACGCTAGACAAAGAATCAATAAAATTCCTCATTTAACTTGTGTGGGAGAGGAAATTTTAAGAACTTCAGCAACGTATGACTTCGATCCTACTAAATTGCTTATTAGTGTGAAGAATTTAGGCATCACAGGTCACCAAGCGGAAGAATGGTTACGTGAAAAAGCGAATATCGAAGTTGAGTTATCCGATTTATACAACATTTTGTGTATTGTAACGATAGGAGATACTTCAAAAGAATTAAATTTACTTATTAACGCACTTGATCGAATGGCAAAATCACTAGAAACGGAAGCGGCTGTCGTAGAACCTTTTGTAACGATACCAGATATCCCTAAATTGGCTATGACGCCGAGGGATGCATTCTATGCTACTACAGAAATTGTACCGTTCTCAGAGGCTGCAGGACGCATTTCAGCTGAATTCATTATGGTTTACCCTCCAGGGATTCCAATATTTATTCCCGGGGAAATAATCACAGAAGAAAACATTGCTTATATTCACATGAACGTAGAAGCTGGTCTACCTGTTCAAGGTCCAGAAGACGATGAACTCAAGTTCATTCGAGTCATTAAAGAACATAAAGCTTTTTATTAATAAAAAAAAATCTTCCAGCCAGTATTGGCTTGGAAGATTTTTTTTGAATTTACTCTGTCGTTACACCTTTTATCGTTGTCGGATCAACCATTTCATAACCTTTTGCACGCAGACCTTCGACGATATCGGTTAATGCAGCCGCAGTCCATAGTCGGTCATGCATCAGTAGATTTGCGCCATCAGTTAAGAATTCTGTATTCACCATAATATCAGCTAATGCTTTGGCATCTTGATATTTCGATTCCCAATCGTAGCCATATGTCCAATTCATTAATAACATCCCTTGTTCCTTTACAAGAGCCCTACTAAAATCAGTATTAACTCCAAATGGTGCACGGAAAAACTTTGGTCTTTCGCCGATAATAGATTCAATTGAATCACTGACTTGCATAATTTCCGCTCGTTGCTCTTCTTCAGATAATTGTTTTAAATTGGCATGTGTTTGTGTGTGATTGCCTATTTCAAATCCCATTTCATGAATTTCCTTTAAAACGGCTTTTTCTTCATCCGTATCAATAAAATGCCCATTAATAAAAAAAATCGCCGGTGCATTTAAGCTTTTTAACGTTTTAGCCATTTCTAAAGATTTCTTATCTGGTGCATCATCGATTGTTAATAAAACTACTTTTGAAGGAGCGTCTGCAATCGGTTTGACTGTCCAGTTCGCTTCATTGATCTCATATTGAGGTTCCGCATCCTCTTCGATCACTTCTTCTTCAAAATCTTCTTCCTTCTCTACAACTTCTTCTTTCTCTTCCTCATTTTCATTCTCTACTAGATCTTCTTGAGGTTGTGCAACTGGTTTCGTCTCTTCTTCGCCACAAGCACTTAACATTAAAGCCATCGCGGCCAAAGTAATCCATTTTGTGTTTTTCATGTTGTATCACCATTTACCCTTTCCTTGATGACATTTTATCATGTCCTACAAATCCTATGCTAGTATACTTTAGACGCATATAGATATGTATTTGACTGAAGTCCAAAAATTAATAGGTTAGTATATCCGACTTCCTGTCTATTGCACTTAATAGAAAAAGAAGGTGGTCGGCAAATTCTTTCGCTTTCCGCGGACTAATATGTGATAACCTCAGACGAGAAAACATGAATATCATTATATTTACATTGATTTCTGTTGAGTGGAATGGAGGCGGCGACTCCGGCGGAATCAGCACGAACTGAAGCCCCTGGACTGAGCATCGCGAGGGAAGCGGCTGAAGTCGTGCCCGCGGAAAGCGTCCGACAAAATGCAAATCAACTTATTCTACTATTCTACAATCTAAAGCATATGAATTTACTAATCCCGTATTTTTTTCACCTAATCCCGTAAACTTTCAATCTAATCCCGTAATTTTTCAGGATAATCCCTTAAAATATCAACCGTAAAATACAAAAAAGCCGCACAGCTCATCTAGAACTGTGCGGCTTAAACTATTATTTAGATAAAATATGAATTGGATGACCCATAACAACTTCAGCAGCTTCCATTGAAATTTCTCCCAACGTAGGGTGTGCATGAATTGTCATAGCGATATCTTCAACAGTCATTCCAGCTTCAATTGCTAAACCAAGTTCAGCAATCATGTCTGAAGCACCTTGACCAACGATTTGAGCACCTAACAATAAACCATCAGATTTACGTGAAACTAATTTCACAAAACCATCTGTTGCATTTAATGCTAAAGCACGACCATTTGCACCGAATGGGAATTTCCCAGCCGTTACTTCAAAGCCTTCTTTTTTAGCTTGCTCTTCGCTTAAGCCAACTGTTGCTAATTCAGGATCCGTGAAACACACTGCAGGGATTGCTAGGTAATCCACAACAGATGTTTGACCAGCGATAACTTCAGCTGCTACTTTACCTTCGTAAGAAGCTTTGTGAGCTAACTGAGGTCCTGAGACAACATCACCAATCGCGAAGATGTTTTCGATGCTTGTGCGAACTTGTTTGTCGACTTCGATCAACCCACGTTCACCCATTTTCACGCCGATTTCTTCAAGGCCCATTTCGTCTGTGTTTGGACGACGACCAACAGTTACTAATACATAATCAGCTTCGACTTTTTGCTCTTCTCCGCCTGCTTCATAAGTAACCGTCACGCCTGAATCAGTTTCTTCAACGCCTTTTGCTGATGCTTTAAGAACAACGTTGACACCTTTTTTCTTCAAGCCTTTTTTAACGATTTGAGTCATTTGTTTTTCGAATCCAGCTAAAATATCGTCGCCGCCTTCGATAATTGTTACTTCAGAACCTAGGTTTGCAAATGCAGTTCCTAATTCAGTTCCGATATAACCTCCACCGATGACTACTAATTTACCAGGAATCTCTTCAAGAGCCAAAGCGCCTGTCGAACTTAATACACGCTTAGTGAACTTGAACGATGGAATTTCAACCGGACGAGACCCAGTTGCAATAATCGCATGTTTAAATTTGTACGTCTGAGCCGAGCTTTCATCCATAACACGAACCGTGTTTGCATCTACGAAGTAAGCTTCCCCACGTACGATTTCAACTTTGTTCCCTTTAAGTAAGCCTTCCACACCGCCTGTTAATTTCTTAACAACACTGTCTTTGAAAGCTTGTGCTTTAGAGAAGTCAATTTTAACGTCTGTTGCTGTAATACCCATATCATCAGAGTGTTTAGCATGTTCAAAACGGTGACCTACTGAAATCAACGCTTTAGAAGGAATACATCCTACATTTAAACAAACTCCACCTATATGTTCTTTTTCAACAATAATAACTTTTTGTCCTGTTTGTGCTGCGCGGATTGCCGCAACATATCCGCCAGGGCCTGACCCAATGACGAGCGTATCTGTTTCAATCGGGAAATCTCCAACTACCATAGTTTTACGCCTCCATTAATAAAAGTTCTGGATTGCTAAGCAAACGTTTAATGTTATTTAAAGCATGCTGAGCAGTCGCACCGTCGATCATTCGATGATCAAAGCTCAATGATAATGCTAACACAGGAGCTGCTACAATTTCACCATTTTTAATTACTGGTTTTTCAGCAATACGTCCAATACCTAATATAGCAACCTCAGGATGATTAATAACTGGTGTAAACCATTGACCACCTGCTGAACCGATGTTCGTGATTGAACATGAAGCACCTTTCATCTCTGAAGGTGACAATTTGCCATCACGTGCTTTACCAGCAAGTGAATTAATTTCATCTGAAATCGCAAATACAGATTTACGATCCGCATGTTTAATGACTGGAACGAGTAACCCTTTTTCAGTATCAGCTGCAATACCAATGTTAAAGTAATGCTTTTGAATAATTTCACCTGCTTCATCATCTAACGAACGGTTAAAGTCAGGGAAATCACGTAATGTACTAACTAAAGCTTTTACAACATAAGGTAAGTACGTCAATTTAACATTTTTCTCAGCAGCTAAATCTTTGAACTTCTTCCGATGAGCCACTAATTCAGTTACATCAACTTCATCCATTAACGTTACGTGTGGAGCTGTATGTTTAGAATGAACCATTGCTTTTGCAATCGCTTTACGAATACCAGACATTTTCTCACGTGTTTCAGGGAATTCGCCTTCAAGGGCAGGTGCAGCAACTTTCGTTTCTTTGCCTGCGTTTTCTTCTTGAGCAGCTTCGTTAGTTTCTGTAGACTGTTGTTCTGCTTCAGAAGAAGAATCAGCTTGTCCGCCATTCATGAACGCTTCTATATCTTCTTTCATCACTCGACCATTTTTCCCTGAACCATTCACCTGAGAAATTTCTACTTCATTATCACGAGCAAATTTACGAACTGATGGCATTGCAATCACACGGCCATTAGGATCTTTCTCTTGTTTTGAAGTTGTTTGTTCAGTTTTAGGAGCAGCTTTTGTTGCTTCAGTCGGTTCTTGTTCTTTTGAATCTTTTTTCGGTTCTTCTTTTGTTTCTTCTTTATCTACATCTTGACCCGCTTCAGCTGTTGCTTGAACTTGAGCTTCAGTTTTCTCATCTGCTTTTGGCTCATCTTCATGGTCACCTTTAAATTTAAGGTCTTCATAACCAGGAGCATCAATTCGAATTAATGTTTGACCTACTGTTGCTACCGTTCCTTCTTCAACAAGAACTTCTTCCACTTTACCAGCAACTGGCGATGGAATTTCAACAACTGCTTTGTCATTTTGGACTTCACATAAAATGTCGTCCTCACCAATGGTATCGCCTGCTTTTACAAACCACTTGACGATTTCACCTTCGTGTATGCCTTCACCGATATCCGGTAAACGAAATTCAAATGCCATTTAATTCACCCTTTCTTTTGTGAGTGTTTATTAGAACGTTAAAACTTTTTTAGCTGTAAATACAATATCTTTCGAATTTGGTAACCAAACCGTTTCCGCTTGAGAGAACGGGAAGATCGTATCTGGAGCTGTTACACGTAAAACTGGTGCTTCTAAACTTAAAATAGCACGTTCATTAATTTCAGATACTACGTTTGCAGCAATACCAGCTTGTTTTTGTGCTTCTTGAACCACAATTGCACGACCTGTTTTTTCAACAGAGGCAATAATTGTTTTAATATCTAATGGTTGAACTGTTCTTAAATCGATTACTTCAACAGAGAAACCATCTTTTTCAAGTTCTTCTGCTGCTTTAAGACTATCGTGAACCATTGCACCGTAAGTGATGATTGATAAGTCTGTTCCTTCACGTTTAATAGCAGCTTCACCTAAAGGAATTGTATATTCTTCTTCCGGAACATCTTCACGGAATGAACGGTATAATTTCATATGCTCAAGGAAAATAACTGGGTCATTATCACGAATAGATGAAATTAATAAACCTTTTGCGTCATATGGTGATGAAGGAATAACTACTTTTAAACCAGGTTGAGCAGCCATTAAACCTTCAAGACTGTCAGCATGCATTTCAGGTGTATGAACACCACCACCAAAAGGTGAACGAATTGTAACTGGTGCATGGTACTTACCACCACTACGGAATCGCATGCGTGCTAATTGTCCACTAATTGAATCCATTACTTCAAAAACAAATCCGAAGAATTGAATTTCTGGAACAGGACGATATCCTTCTAGTGAAAGACCTACCGCTAATCCACCAATACCTGATTCTGCAAGAGGTGTATCAAAAACGCGGTCTTCCCCAAATTCTTTTTGTAAACCTTCAGTTGCACGGAATACTCCTCCGTTATTACCTACGTCTTCACCGAAGACGAGGACGTTTTCATCATTTTTAAGCTCTGTACGGAGTGCGTCCGTAATTGCTTGAATCATCGTCATTTGTGCCATCGGTTACTTCGACTCCTTCTCTTTGTAAAGTTCGTATTGTTCTTTTAAGTTGAATGGCATTTCATCGCCATACATAATTTCCATTAAATCCGTCACTTTTTGTTTTGGAGCAGCATCTGCTGTTTTAATAGCATCTTTAATTTCTTCTTTTGCTTGCTCGATTACTTCGTTTTCTTTTTCTTCATTCCAAAGATCTTTTGCTTCTAAATAAGCACGGAAGCGGACCAATGGATCTTTCTTCTCCCACTCAGAATCCGTCTCAGAAGTACGGTATCTTGTTGGGTCATCTCCAGCCATTGTATGTGGTCCATATCGGTAACATAATGTTTCGATTAACGTTGGGCCTTCCCCATTGACTGCACGCTCACGAGCGTCACGAGTTGCCACGTATACAGCAAGTGGATCCATACCATCAACTAAAATACTTGGAATACCAGCGGCAATTCCTTTTTGTGCGATTGTTTTCGCAGCTGTTTGAAGTTCGCGAGGTGTTGAAATCGCATATTGGTTATTTTGCACGATGAAGATTGCAGGAGAACGGAATGCTCCAGCAAAGTTAATTCCTTCATAGAAATCTCCTTGTGAAGAACCACCGTCACCTGTATACGTTACCGCTACAGATTTTTTACCACGTTTTTGCATTCCTAATGCAACACCAGCAGCTTGAATAATTTGAGCGCCAATGATGATTTGTGGTGGGAATACTTTTACATCTTCAGGGATTTGGTTCCCCATAAAGTGTCCACGTGAGAATAAGAAAGCTTGTGACAATGGAAGACCATGCCAAATCATTTGTGGAACATCACGGTATCCAGGAAGAATAAAGTCTTCTTTTTCAAGAGCATAGTGAGAAGCTAATTGAGAAGCCTCTTGTCCAGCAGTTGGTGCATAGAACCCTAAACGACCTTGACGATTTAGAGAGATTGAACGTTGGTCTAAAATACGTGTGTAAACCATACGTTTCATTAATTCTACTAATTCTTCATCTGATAAATTTGGATCTGCGTCTTTGTTAACAATTTCGCCTTCTTCATTTAAAATCTGGAACATAACAAACTTTTCTTCAATTGCTTGAAGGGTTTCAACTGGTCCCATTTGTTTGGCATTTTTTGCTGCCATATTAACACCTCTCCTTTTAGAACTGTATTAAAAAATCATTAAAAAACAAGTGATACAATATGCATTCTTCCATAGTATACTTAACTTTATTTTCGGGGTCAATCATTGCAAACTCTACATTGTAAACAAATCATTAATTATTCAATATTCAAATTACAACAAACTGTACCACTCGAAAACATCATCTGTATTATATGACAGTTCCTATTCACAACTCCTTTTATAGCACAGAAAAAACGACCTCCGAAGAGATCGTTTTATTTTTCACTAGAAAGTGTACTATATACATTTGATTTTAATTCATTTATCGCGATCGTGGAGTCATTAAATGTTTGGATTGCTTCTTGGACTTTTTCATTTTGACTATTTACTTCCGCAACTTGATTTTGTAGATCTTCTTGTTTCGTTTCTTCATTCAATAACATTTCATACAAAACAGTCTGTTTCTCAGTTAAAGCTTCGTATTCTGTTGATACTTTATCATGAGCAGCATAGCGATCGTCCAATGCTTTATCTAATTCTTTAATAGAAGTTTTTGACTTTTCGTCTTTCACTTCGCTTGCCACATCTTCAATAGCAGAAACTTTATCTTCAGCATTCTTCATAGATTGCTTTTCTTCTTCTAATAAAGCTAAGCGCTGTTCAACTGAACCGTTTAACTCTGATACCAATGTTTTCACTTTTTCAGTATCTTCTTGCGTTAAAGCCATCACTTCATTAAAAGTTTCTTGTTCTTTTTTCTCTAAAGAAGCTAATTCTTTTTGTGCCTCGCGATATCCTTTTTCTTCTTCATAAATAGTAGATAGTGCTTCTGATAATTGTTCGTGAGCGGATGCCCCAAAAGTACAGCCTGATAACACAATTGTCGAACTTAGTACTAACCCAATTAAACCTTTTTTCATATCTCTACCTCCTAAACCTTTTTATACTATAGACGTTCACGTTGAAAAATTCAACTGACCAAAAGTCGTCCTTTTTATTTCCACTTTAGGGTTCCTTCGGTATACTTGATGTAGAATTTGTATTGTAGAAAGGAAGACCATCATGTTTTTAATGAAAGATATCGTTCGTGAAGGACATCCTTCACTTCGTATAAAAGCTGAAGAAGTAAACTTGCCACTGAATGAAGAGGATGCAAAACTAGCAAAAGATTTATTAGATTATGTCATCAACAGTCAAGATGACGAAATGATTGAAAGGTATGATTTGCGTCCAGGCATCGGAATTGCTGCACCTCAAGTTAACCAGTCGAAAAGGATGTTTGCACTTCATATCGAAAGTGAAGAA
Source organism: Paenisporosarcina quisquiliarum (assembly GCF_043641925.1). Classification (GTDB taxonomy): domain Bacteria; phylum Bacillota; class Bacilli; order Bacillales_A; family Planococcaceae; genus Paenisporosarcina; species Paenisporosarcina quisquiliarum_A. The sequence continues at coordinate 17,052 of NZ_JBHZRU010000001.1, read as the reverse complement.
GACCCAATTACTTTCGTTGCCATTAACCCTAAAATTGTTAGTCATTCAGTAGAACAAACATATTTAACTACTGGAGAGGGATGTTTAAGTGTAGATCGCGTAATCGAAGGTTATGTACCAAGGTACGCGCGCATCACTGTAAAAGGATACTATCCTGATGGAAGTCCATTTAAAATGCGTTTAAAAGGATTACCTGCAATTGCATTCCAACATGAATTGGATCATTTAAATGGGATCATGTTTTATGATCGCATCAATCCAACCGACCCTTTTGCAGAAATTCCAAATTCGACCCCGTTTGAACGCAATACGAAAGAAGATTAAGAGGAAAAACCAACAATATCGATCTCAGATACTGTTGGTTTTTTTATGTCATTATTTAATGAGATTTAAATACCGCATTGCATCAGCTAATCCATCTTCATCTACATGTCCCGTTACGTATTTTGCTCTTTTAAGAGCTTCTTCATGACCATTTTCCATGGCAACACCGAATCCAACAGCTTCTAACATCTCAATATCATTTAGCCCATCACCAAAAGCGATGGTTTCCGCTAATACTAGTCCAAATTTTTCAATTAACAACTGGATGGCTTTTGCTTTAGAAGCACCTTTCGGCAATATGTCTACTGACACGCGATGCCATCTCACAAACTTAAATTCCGGAAACTCTTGATGATACTTACCTTCTTCATCCTCTAAACAAAAAACTAAAGCTTGATAAATGTGCTCATTCTCATGAAAATGTTCTTCATGTTCTGGATGAGGAAACTTTAAGCTTTTTATGCTTTCTTCCACATGAGGATGATACGGTAATGAAGAAATCATTTTTTCTGCATTCATGTACACAAGTGGGTGATTATTAATTTGAGCAAATTTTGTTACTTGATTAAGTGCTTCAGCGTTTAACGCCTCTTGATGAACGATTTCATTTTTATATACGATATACTGACCATTGAAACAAATATACGAATCAATTTGTAACTCTTCTAAGACGTTTTTAATCATAAACGGCGCTCTACCTGTTGCAATGATAATTTCATGTCCATTTTCACGAGCTTCTAATACCGCTTTCTTAGCACTTTCAGGTAATTTTTTGTCTGTATTATATAGAGTTCCATCAATATCAAAGAAACATATTTTCTTCATTTTTATTAATCTTCCTTTCGAATGAATATTCTGGCAATTCGTCGGACATCCTTTACAATACTTGCAATTAATCGTATAATGAGGTATGAGGAGTGATTTGCCATGTTAAAGCGTCTAAAAAAGAAATTATTAAGACGGCTGGGCGGCATACTCGGTAAAAAGACGATTGCTTAATTTTATGCCCTACTATTTATAGTAGGGCTTTTCTTTATTTTAAAAGAGCAACATGATAATATAAAGAGAATGATTTTATTTTGAACGTGAAAAAGGAGAGCGAAACATGATCTACAAAGTTTATTATCAAGAAAATGTGCTTGAAGTGCCAGTTCGCGAAAACACACAAAGCCTTTATATGGAAGCAGATTCAGAGCGAGCAGTTCGCTATGCGCTTAAAGATCGCAAGTATAACATTGAATTTGTTCAGTTACTTGAAGGGAACCATTTAGAGTACGAACAAGCTGCAGCAAACTTTAACGTGGAGAAAGTATAACCACATGAAATTTGTAAAGAATGATCAAGCGGCTGTTTTCGCACTCGGCGGACTGAGCGAAATCGGTAAAAACACTTATGGTGTGCAATTTCAAGATGAAATAATATTAATTGATGCAGGTATTAAATTCCCTGAAGATGATTTACTTGGGATTGACTATGTCATTCCTGATTACACGTACCTTGTGAAAAATGTGGACAAGATTAAAGGTTTGTTTATTACACACGGTCACGAAGATCATATCGGTGGTATTCCTTATTTGCTGAAACAATTAAATGTTCCTGTTTATGGTGGCAAACTAGCTTTAGGCTTATTGCGCAACAAACTTGAGGAACATGGTCTACTCCGTACGACAAAAATGCATGTCATTACTGAAGACGAAGTGATTAAATTCCGTAAAACTTCTGTGAGTTTCTTTAGAACAACTCATAGTATTCCAGATGCATATGGAGTTGTTGTAAAAACTCCTCCGGGCAATATCGTTCACACAGGGGATTTCAAATTCGACTTTACACCTGTTGGTGAACCAGCAAACTTAACGAAAATGGCTGAAATCGGAAAAGATGGCGTCCTTTGTTTACTTTCTGACAGTACAAATGCTGAAGTGCCAAACTTCACAATGTCAGAGCGAAAAGTTGGCGAAAGCTTATCTGAAATTTTCCGTAAAGTAGATGGACGTATTATTTTCGCTACATTCTCATCAAATATTTACCGAGTTCAACAAGTCGTTGAATCAGCAATTGAGCATGGCCGTAAAATTGCTGTATTTGGTCGAAGCATGGACAATGCGATTAATATTGGTCGAGAACTAGGCTACATAAATGCTCCTAACGAAACGTTTGTTGATACACAAACTTTAAATCGTTTACCTGCAAATGAAGTCATGATTTTATGTACAGGTAGTCAAGGTGAACCAATGGCTGCGTTGTCTCGTATCGCTAACGGGACACATCGTCAAATTCAAATTCAACCTGCTGATACGGTTATCTTTTCGTCATCTCCTATTCCAGGGAATCGTAGCAGCGTAAATCGTACAATTAATCTATTAACTCGAGCTGGTGCAGATGTTATTCATGGTCCATTAAGCAATATTCATACATCTGGACATGGTTCTCAAGAAGAACAAAAACTAATGCTTCGTTTAATGAAACCTAAATTCTTCATGCCAATTCACGGTGAGTATCGTATGCTAAAAATTCATACAGAACTTGCAATTGATTGTGACGTGAAACCTGAAAATACATTTATCATGGAAAACGGAGACGTATTAGCACTTAGCCAAAATGAAGCTGCTGTTGCGGGTCGAATTCCATCAGGTGATGTATACATTGATGGTAGCGGAATTGGGGATATCGGCAATATCGTTTTAAGAGATCGTCGAATTCTTTCTGAAGAAGGCCTAGTCATTGTTGTCATTAGTACCGATCAAGAACGACAAAAAATCGTTTCTGGACCAGATATTATCTCAAGAGGCTTTGTTTATATGAGAGAATCTGGTGCCATGATTAATGAAGCTCAACATATGCTAAATCGTCATTTACAAAAAACAATTCAATCAAAGGCAACTCCTTGGTCTGAATTGAAAAATGAGATAACGGATGTACTTGGTCCGTACTTATATGAAAAAACAAAACGCCGTCCAATGATTCTACCAGTCATAATGGAAGTGTAAATCAAACTTAAAAACCACAGCTTACACCTAATCTGGTGTTGGCTGTGGTTTTTGATTGATGATAAATAAAGATGATGACTACGAAGGTGGTCAACTTCTTCTTTCGCTTTCCGCTATCAAAAAAGAGAGAGCACGTGGCCCTCCCCTCATTTAGTGCATTGCTTTCTTTTCAAAGCGGATAATATCTGAATCGGCACCAATAACAATTAAAATGTCATTCAAAAGAATCTCTTCTGTTGCTTGCGGTGACACTAGTATTTCGGTTCCTCGCTTAATTGCTACGATATTAATTCCATAATTAGCACGGATATCAAGATCAATTAAGGTTGAGCCAGCCAGAAATTCATTTGCGATAATCTCCATAATGGAGTGCTCATCTGATAATTCCAGGTAATCTAGTACATTATTTGAGATCATATGATTGGCGATTCGAATGCCCATATCACGTTCAGGATGCACAACTTGATCGGCACCTATTTTACGTAAAACTTTTTCGTGGTAATCATTTTGAGCTTTTACCGTTATTTTATTAACACCAATTTCTTTCAACATTAATGTGGTTAAAATACTGGATTGAATGTCTTCCCCAATCGCCACAATTACATGTTCAAAATTACGGATACCTAGTGATTTTAAAACCGATTCATCCGTTGTATCCGCTACAATTGCTTGAGTCGCAATCGACGCAAACTCATCTACTCGATCTGAAAACTTATCAATAGCCATAACATCTGCGCCTTGTTCAATAAGTTCTCTTACGATGCTCCCACCAAATCGACCGAGGCCAATTACTACGAATTCTTTTTTCATCTTTCAACCTCCGTACTTAACGAATGAGCATAGTGTACCACAACTATTTCAAGCACTCAAACTCAATTTACATCTGTTGAAAATTGAGACATCACTAATTGATGATAATGACCTTTTTCCGTCATTAGGGAATCATGATTGCCTGATTCTAATACTCGACCATGTTCTAACACAATGATTTGATCTGCTTCACGAATCGTAGATAATCTGTGAGCGATCATAATCGCTGTACGATTTTTCAGCAATGTTCGTAATGCTTCTTGAATTTGTAGTTCTGTTTCCGTATCAATTGACGCGGTAGCTTCATCTAAAATAATGATACGTGGATCTGCCAATAAAGCACGTGCAAACGAAAGCAATTGACGTTCTCCAACAGATAGAATATTCCCACGCTCTTCAACTTCCGTTTCGTAACCGTTCGACAATCTCTCGATGAATCGATTAGCTCCCACAGCTTCTGCTGCTTTAATTACTTCTTCATCAGATGCATGTGGATTTCCAAAGCGAATGTTTTCCATGATCGTACCAGAAAAAATGAATGTCTCTTGTAAGACAATACTAATTTGTTCTCTCAGTGAACTTAATGATAGATCACGAATATCAGTGCCATCCATCTTAACCACACCACTAATTGGATCATAGAATCGTGCGACCAAATTCGCAATCGTCGTTTTACCTGAACCAGTGTGACCTACTAATGCAACGGTCTCCCCTGCTTTCATGTCGATTGAAATTCCTTTAAGAGCTAATCTATCAGATTCGTATCCAAATTCAACTTTTTCAAATTCGATACGTCCTTTAATTTGTTTGACTGAAATCGCATTTTCTTTTTCATGGACCAACGGCTGTTCGTCTAAGAATTCAAAAATTCTTTCTGAAGAAGCCATCCCCATTAATAATTGGTTATACACTTGCCCTAAGCGAGAAATTGGTTCCCAAAACATCCCTAGGTAAAACGCAAATGACACAAATTCCCCTAAATCCAACTGACCATTTTGAATTAAATACGCACCATAAATGATTAGGACAACTGACCCAATTGCATTCGTCATTTCAACAAAAGGTCTAAACATGGAGTTCTTTTTCGTTGCAACTCTCCATGATTCGAAACTCTCTTCGTTAATCCCATTAAAGAACGCCATATTCTCATCTTCTTGAGTAAATGATTGAGTAATGCGCATTCCTTGTATACTTTCATTTAAATGTGAATTAATTTTTGCTTGTTTCATTCGCACATCTTGCCATGAACGACGGATGTTTTTTCTCAATGTCGTTGAAATAAAGAACATCAATGGCAGTATAACTAATACGGCTAATGCTAATGGTGGACTTAAAGTAAAGAGAATAATCAACACACCAGCAAGTAATAAAATATCCATCAATAAATTGATGACACCATTCGTAAACAATTCTTGAAGTGAGTTAATATCATTCATAATACGTACTAATATGGATCCAGCTGATCGCTGGTCAAAGAATCGATGTGAAAGCCATTGAACATGTGTAAATAAATGCTTCCTTAAATCATAGATGACGTTTTGACCTAATTCGTTCATCCATTGTATTCGAAATCGATTCGCAACAGTGTTAATGACATAAAGTACGGCAATTATACCAACAAGAATTGATAAAAATTCTGCATCTTTATTCGTAAGTGCTTGATCAATAACGTAAACCCCAATTAAGATGGGAATCAATAAGCGAATTAACGTTGTGATTGTTACGGAGATAAATGCTTTTGGTAACAAATTTTTCGAATACGGTTTTACATATGTGAACAATCTCGCAAGCTGTTGCCAGTTAAATGGAGCATCAATTGCTTCATCTGTTGAGTAGCGGAATCGCTTTAGTACACTTGGATTTATTTGTTTTGTCATGATGATTCCGCCTTTCTATGCGTAAACATTGTCTAATTGGTCTTTGTATTGAATTTCATAAATTCGTTTATATAGTCCTTCTTCTTGTATCAATTCATCATGTGTTCCCCGTTGCACAATTTTCCCATGCTCGAACACAATTAGTTCATCTGCGTGTTTAACCGATGAAATCCGATGAGCAATGATGAACGTTGTACGTCCTTTCATTACTTCTTCTAATGCTTCTTGAATATGAAGTTCTGTTTTCATATCAACTGCACTTGTCGCATCATCTAATACTAAAATGGCTGGATTTTGACATAATGCACGTGCAATAGCAATCCTTTGTTTTTGTCCTCCAGATAAACCTAGACCACGTTCTCCTAACATCGTGTCATAGCCTTTAGGCAACTCCATGATGAAATCATGCGCATTTGCACGTTTTGCAGCATCTATAATTTCTTCCATAGAAGCATCTGGATATCCGTATGAAATATTCGATTTAATGGATGAAGAAAACAAGAATGACTCTTGTAACACGAAGCCTATTTTTGATCGCAGTGAAGGTAGCGTATATTCATTAACTGGTATGCCATCAATTTTAACGACGCCTTCAGTTGGTTCGTAAAAACGAGTTAATAATTGAGTAAGACTTGTTTTACCAGATCCAGTAGCTCCAATTAAACCGACTTGCTTTCCAGCAGCAACCTCTAAGTTAACATGATCAAGAGCAACTTGATCCTCTTCGCGATATTGCAAGGTCACATTTTCAAAGCTTACCTGTCCTTTCATATGAGAACCGTCAATTGCACCTTCCATCGAATGAATTGGTTCAGGCGCTTCGATTACTTCAAGTAGTCGCTCTCCTGATGCCTTAGATTGGGAAAATAAATTGACTGTAAATCCTAAGTTCATAATCGGGAAAATAATATATCCTAGCAAACTATAGAATGCGACTAACTCCCCTATTTGTAATTGACCTTCCATTACGAGGAATCCACCATAACCAAATAGGAATACGACACTAATATTGCCGAGGAATTCCATCACAGGGAAGTATTTCGCCCAAATATCAGATGTAAATAAATAGCGATCTTTGTAATCATTGTTTGAATCGTTGAATTTATTTATTTGAAATGATTCACGTGATAAAGATTTTACTGTATGAATTCCACTAATGTTTTCTTGTACATTCGTATTTAATTTACCAAATGACTTACGTATTCCTCGGAAAGCTGGATGTACTTTTTTGTCGAAACGTAAAACAGCTACAACTAAAAGGGGCATCGCCATCATGGAAACGAAAGTGAGGGAAACTGAATAATAAAACATAACGCACAATGAAACAGAAACTAAAAATACTAAACGGAATAACTCAACAAAACCAAAAGATAAAAAGAATCGGAATCCTTCGACATCTGCTGTTAATCGAGACATTAAATCGCCCGTCTTCGCATTATCATAATAGCTAAAAGGTAATCTTTGTAATTTAGCATAGAGTGCATTTCGCAACTCATAAACAGAACGAATCCCAAACATATCGCCTGTATATTGACCAATATACGTCGCAATTCCTTTAACCACCATTAATGCGAGAAAAATACCTGCAAGAGTCCACGCGAGATCATATTGTTCTCCCGTAATTACTCGGTCAATCGTTTGTTGCAAAATGATTGGATACGCAACTGTGATAAGCAAAGTGATTAAAAGCATAAATAATGACCAGAAGAATAAGTGTTTATTCGGCCAGTAATATTCTTTTAACTTTTTAAAAATTTCCATATTCATTTCCCCCTAATGCAAAAGACATAGTATTTAATATATCGGATTCCGAAATAAATAACCACCCCCTTTTGACTGATATTTTCAATTAATCTAAATTTATTTTGTTCACTCCAATAATTCGTGTCGAAGTGTGTCGTTTGGAATTTATTTTATCCTCTTTTCTGCTTTCCTTGTTCGATAAGAGATAGTCAGTGTAAAAAAGTCCATTAAAAAAACGTCTGAGATAAAAATCTCAAACGTTTTTAGGTTATGCATTTTTAGTTTCGTCAAGAACACGATTTACGCGTTTCTCTAACATTTTCATTCCACTTCCACCTGCTTGGAAATGTCGTAATTGACCTTCTTTATCAAATACATAATATGCAGGAACATATTGATTATCAAAAGCATCTGTTAATGTCATATCGTTATCGACAAAAATTGGTTGAGTAATATCATGTTCAGCTGCAATTTTCTTGATTTCTTTTAAGTCCATATCCTTTTCAGAACGAGGCATGTGAACTGCGATTACATTTAAATCCTTTTTGTATTGATCCCTAAAATTATTAACTTCTGGCATTGCTTCTTTACAAAGCCCACAGCTAACTGACCAAAAGTGAATCAATGTTGGTTTCGTTCCAACAAGTTGAGATTTTGTTACTTCTCCATTAATCCAAGAAGTAGCACCTGTTAATTCAGGCATTGGTGCACGCAATTTCATATCCATATCCTCCAAATCATGTTAAAAGTTCAAAATTCCCCACTGCTTATCGTATGCGTGGGGAACTGAATTTGACTTATTAAAGCGTTTTTTGACCTGGGCGCCAGTTTGCTGGGCAAAGGCCACCAGTTTGAAGTGCTTGAAGTACACGTAATGATTCATCTACATCACGGCCGATGTTATTATGGAAAACAGTTTGATATTGCATTTCACCTTCAGGATTAATAATGAATAATCCACGAAGTGCAATTCCTTCTTCCTCAATTAAAACACCGTATTCGCGAGATACTGAGTGATTCGTATCTGCAGCTAATGGGTATTTTAATTCACCTAATCCATTTTCTTGGCGATCTGTATTGATCCACGCTAAATGCGTGTGAATTGTATCTGTAGAAACACCGATAATTTCAGCGTCTAAATCTTCAAATTCATCGTAACGATCTGACATCGCTGTAATTTCTGTAGGACAAACAAATGTAAAGTCCATTGGATAAAAGAACAATACAGTCCATTTATCTTGTTTCATGTTTTCTTCCAAGCTTACTTTGCCGAAAGACTTATCTGCTAACACCGCATCCATTGTAAATCGGGGTGCTTGTTTACCAACCATACGTTCAGTCATGTGAAAACCTCCAAAGATGTATATTATGTTCAATCAACTAACTTGTTGAACAATCCAGTTTCAAGGATAACAAACTCAGTTTTACAAATCAATAAATCAGTACTGCATTTTTCATTGTCAATGTTGCTAGTATGGCTACTTTCGGTCTAATAATGTGTAAACGAACATAAAAAAAGACCTTTAGCAAATCCTATAATGGTCGCTTAGGTCGGATATCGCAATATTCACATGTAGGATCCGTACAGACTTCTTCACGCCATGCATTACATTTTGTACAATAGCATGCATCAAATGTTTCGTGATAAGACAATGGCGTAAAACAATCATGACAGAAGTCAGCCAGTTCTTGTCGTTCGATAACACGTTTATTAATAAGAAGGAATACACCTTCTACTTCTTTTTGTTTATGCTTGAATTCACGTATTTTAGGATCTAGAAATAATAGCATCGTGCGTCCCAAGGACATCATCTCCTTATCCATTTATGGTAACATACAAATAGCAAAGAACAAGAGTGGAGCGTGAAACTATGGATCAAAAAGCTGAAATAAATCCGATACCAATCGATCAAGCTCATATGACATTTCTTTTCCCTTTTTCATATCGAGAAAAGAATCGAAAAAAGATTGGAGATCATTTAAATTCACAGGGTTATACATTTTTTCAATTAAATAAAACAGAACTAGAAGATGCATTTTATGGTCCATCTATTCGAGTAGATAACAAAGAACTTGATCAATACTTCCTTCCTTTCATTGAAAGAAAGTTATTTCCTCATACGATTTCAGATGACGGGTTTTTACGTTTTTCTAAAAAAATAAGTCAAGACTATACACAAGAAGTGCACGGTGATTCTTTCCGTTTTACCGTTAATAGTGTCGATGTAACCATTTGTCCTTTTGGAATTGGCTTAATCACCATTCGAACTGAGATGAATCAGACCGAAAATGAACTTAGTGAAGTATTAAATTTCATGAATCATTTTAGAGTGCTCGAACCAAGGATTGATGAAGAAGAAGGAGCAGTCATTAAAGCCGATAATCAAGTATTTCACTCAACAAATGAGTTTGTCTTTGATTATCTTTGTCCTGAAATCAAGCATCACATTATTCATGATGACAAACGATCGGGTTATTTTGGCAGTTTGCCATTTTTCGAAGATGAACGTATGATCTCATCAGCCTTTTTAATCGCACCTTCCGGACAGGAAATAAAACCTGACCAATTATATAGAATTGGGCAATTGGATGGAAAAAACGAAGAAGGTCGCCCATTTATGTCTACTACAAATATGGATTATATTGAACGTTACTTAAAACATCATTCCCATAATCGATGGGCACCTGATTCTTATACCATTACATCAGAACATGCCCAAGTGACATTATCCACCAAAGAGTGGCATCAGTTGGAACGTCCTATCTCTCAATTTATGGGCACACATTATTATAATCTTTTGCTTCATTATTTCTATAAGATTATGTTGCTACGATTATCTTTTGAATATAGCGAATTAGAATGGGAACAAGATGAAGATTATGTTGAAGAATTAATCGAACTCATTTCCTTATTTTCTTCACGCTATTACTTTGGTGAAATTTCAGCACGCACAGAAGGAAAAGAATTAACAAAGACCTACCGAGAAACTTTTCATTTAGATCCTTTATTTGATGAAGTGAAACATACTCTCCAAGACTTATATCGCGCACAAGAAAACAAGGCAAGTAAACGTCATAATATGCTTTTATTTATGTTAACTGTATTTACTGTCGTGTCAGGAATTTATGGCATGAATCTAGTTATTGAAGATTGGAAAGGAAAAACTGATTGGTCAAAAGTTCCTGGATATTCTTTTTTTGAATGGATTTCATTAATTACAGCTTTAGGAGGAATTTCATTATCAGTAACTTTATTAGTAACAACTGGTGGAAAAGCGTTGTGGAAGAAATACCGAAAATGGAGACGCGATCAAAATAAATAATGGATGAACTTCCATATCCTATAGGTTTTCTTGCGAAAAAATGTTTTAATAAAATAATGTAATGAAATAGACGATTTTCAGGAGGTTTTTATGTCGAACCAATCAATTATTCGATTTGATCAAGTCTCAAAATCCTATGATGGTGCCGGGACTGTTCTAAATAATGTTAGTTTTGAAATTGAACGAGGCAAGTTTTACACGTTACTCGGTCCTTCAGGTTGTGGGAAAACAACGATATTAAGATTAATTGCTGGATTTATGGAGCCGACGAGCGGGAATCTGTATTTTAATGGGAAGAACATTAATAAGGTCCCTGCTAATGAGCGCCAAGTAAATACCGTCTTTCAAGACTATGCCTTGTTCCCGCATTTAAATGTATTTGAGAATGTTGCATTTGGTCTACGCATCAAGAAGTTAAAGAAAGACGAAGTGAATCGTCGTGTATTAGAAGCGTTAAAATTTGTGAACTTAGAAGGATTTGAAAATCGAGAAATCGTAGAAATGTCAGGTGGACAAAAACAACGTGTGGCAATTGCTCGAGCTATCGTCAATGATCCTGAAGTTATTCTATTGGACGAGCCTCTATCCGCACTAGATTTAAAGTTAAGAACTGAAATGCAATATGAATTAAGAGAGTTGCAACAAAGATTAGGGAAAACATTTATCTTCGTTACGCATGATCAAGAGGAAGCCCTCGCGATGTCTGATGAAATTTTCGTAATGAATGCCGGGGAAATTCAACAAAGTGGAACACCAATTGATATTTATGACGAACCAATCAACCGCTTTGTGGCTGACTTTATTGGAGAATCTAACATCGTACCAGGTATCATGTTTGCAGATTATCGCGTTCAGTTTGGCGGCAAGGAATTTGAGTGTACCGATCAAGGCTTAAACCCAAATGAAAAAGTGGATATTGTTATTCGACCAGAAGATTTAGAGATTACGAGTATTGAACAAGGGAAAATGATTGTGACTGTCGATACACAACTTTTTAGAGGTGTTCACTTTGAATTATCAACTTTGGATCAAGACGGTAATGAATGGTTGGTTCATTCAACGAAAAAAGCAGCGGTGGGAGATAAAATTGGATTAGATTTCGATCCAGAAGCGATTCATGTCATGCGTTTAAATGAAACCGAAGAAGATTTTGACAAGCGACTTGAATCATATGGAGCTTCGTTACATGAAAAATAATTCGAATCGGTCCATATATTTAATCCCCTATTCTGTTTGGATGTTTTTATTCGTTATTGCACCAATTGCACTTGTTCTCTACTTTTCATTATTCGATTTACAAGGTAACTTTTCGTTCGAAAACTATCAAAACTTCTTTACCTCAGTTTATTTAAAATTAACAATTAGCTCTTTCTGGTATGCATTTTTAATCACCGTGTTTACTTTAGCAATCGCATATCCAACTGCATACTGGTTAACCAAAACGAAGCATAAACAGTTATGGTTATTATTAATAATTATTCCGTCATGGATTAATTTATTGTTAAAGACATATGCTTTCATTGGCATTTTTGGATTGTTTGGACCCGTGAACACATTATTTGAAAAAGTAGGGATAGGATCTCAACAATTATTGTATACCGATTTCAGCTTCATTTTCGTCTCAGTTTACATATTTATTCCGTTCATGATTTTACCGATTTTTAATTCATTGGACAAAATGAATCCAACGCTAATTGATGCTTCACGTGATTTAGGGGCTTCATCTTGGAAAACATTTTCTAAAGTGATCCTTCCTCTTACGATTAATGGTGTCAAGGCAGGAATTCAAGCTGTATTCATCCCTTCTTTATCACTTTTCATGATTACTAGATTAATAGCTGGAAATAAAGTCATTACATTAGGAACAGCGATTGAACAACAATTTTTAGTTACACAAAACTGGGGAATGGGATCAACCATTGCCGTATTCTTAATCTTATTCATGTTTATCGTGATGTTTTTAACCGGGCAAAAAGATAAGGGGGCGTTGGCAAATGGGCAATACAAGTAAATTAGCCAAAGTCTATCTGACGCTCGTATTTATCATTTTATATATGCCGATTCTGTATTTGATTTTTTACTCTTTCAATAGTGCAGGCAATATGTCCAATTTTGAGTCGTTTACATGGGAGCATTATGGAGCTGTCTTTGCTGACACTCGATTAATGCTTATCCTAATTAACACAGTGATTATTGCATTACTTTCAGCTTTAATCTCAACTGCAATTGGCGTCATGGGTGCGATTGGCATCGTGTATATGCGCAATCGCAAATCACGTAATGCCCTTTTATCTCTTAATAATATTTTGATTGTAAGTCCAGATGTTATTATTGGGGCGTCGTTCTTGATTTTATTCACCATCATTGGGGTGAAGTTAGGATTTATATCTGTTCTAATTTCTCATATTGCTTTTAGTGTACCCATTGTTGTGATTATGGTTTTACCGAAGCTTCAAGAAATGAGTAGTTCTTTAATTGACGCAGCGCTCGACTTAGGCGCATCAAAACGTGAGTTACTAACTCGCGTTATTATTCCATACATTAAACCAGGAATTTTTGCAGGTTTCTTCTTAGCCCTTACTTATTCTCTTGATGATTTTGCTGTTACTTTCTTTGTAACAGGAAATGGGTTTACCACTCTTTCAGTTGAAATCTATTCCATGGCTCGTGCTGGCATTACATTAACAATAAATGCTCTATCTGGCCTATTATTTATCGTTACATTACTATTAGTGCTCGGGTATTATGCTGTGACAAATCGCACGAAAAACCCACTAAGAACGGGGGTTCCAAAATGAAGGACATCATTCGAGCAGTCGTGATTATCGTCATTACTTGTGGACTTCTGTTTTATGCGCACTCTCAACTGAGTGAAAGTTCGGGTCGTACTGGAAAAGACACAATAACGGTTTATAACTGGGGTGAATATATCGATACAGATTTAGTCACTCAATTTGAAGAGGAAACGGGCATCAACGTCATTTATGAAACATTCGATTCAAATGAAGCGATGATGACGAAAATTGAACAAGGTGGAACAGCCTATGATGTCGCTATGCCATCTGAGTATGCGATTGAACAAATGAAGGAAAAAGATATGTTAATTCCGATCGACCATAGTAAAATTCCAAATCTAAAGAACATTGATCCTTACTTCTTAGATTTACCTTTTGATCCTGGAAACGAATATTCCATTCCTTATTTTTGGGGTACTGTAGGAATTGCCTTTAACCCCACTTTACTTGATGGACAAACATTCGAAAGCTGGGACGATTTATGGGATCCATCCTTAAAGAGTGAAGTTATTTTAGTTGATGGTGCTCGTGAAGTTTTGGGAATGGGACTAAATAGTCTCGGATATTCATTGAACTCAAAGGATCCAAAAGAACTGCGAGAAGCGACGGACAAATTAAAAACATTGTCTCCCAATATTAAAGCAATCATCGGTGATGAAATTGTTGAAACGCTTCGAAGAAATGAAGCGTCAGTCGCGTTAGTATGGTCTGGTCAAGCTGCCGATATCATGTATGTCAATGAAGATATCGATTATGCAGTACCTAAAGAAGGTTCAAATTTATGGTTCGATAACATGATTATTCCGAAAACAGCTGCCAATGTAGAGGGAGCACATAAATTCATTAACTTCATTTTAGATGCTGAAAACGCTGCACAAAATGCGGATTACGTTGGCTACTCGACTCCTAACGAAAAAGCGATTGAGTTAATGGACCCAGAGGTAACGGGTGATGAACGTTTCTATCCAACCGAAGAAATGCGTGAGCGTCTCGAAGTCTATGAAAATTTAGGTCTAGAAACACTTGGCACATATAACGAATTATTTTTAGAGTTTAAAATGGATGCGCAATAAATATAAAGGGGTAGTTCTAAAAGTCTTGTTTAATGACTTTTATGGACTCCCCTTTTTCTTTTTATCACAATGAAATTGCTTAAAGTCCGAATCAAAGAAGCAACTAAGAACAATTACAACTGAGATGGCGATTCTTCTAACTGAGAATGCGATTTTTCGAACTGAGAACCTCAAAATTCTAACCAAGATCGCCAAATCTCTAACTGAGCCCATTCACCAACAGAAACACCTGCCAAGCGAAGCGGGCAGGGCTAATTGGGGCTGCACGCTATGCTTTTGCAGCCTTTTCTGTTGGATAGCCCCCTATTGAAATCTTGCTTCCTAGACAATTACATATGAACAATTACAACTGAGATGGCAATTCTTCTAACCAAGAATGCGATTTTTCGAACTGAGAACCTCAAAATTCTAACCAAGATCGCCATTATTCTAACCAAGAAGCGACCATACACCAACTGACATATAACTAAATATTCACCCAAGTCTTCTAATGGCATTTTTTTTATTTTGTGTTAAACTTTTAGATACTCGAAACAGTTTGAGCAAGAAAGAAGGATGTTATTATGGCGAGTAATTCGAATCGCTTTGCACTATATATTCTGATGTTTAATATGTTTATTGCGATGTCAGGAATCGGCTTGATTATTCCAATCATGCCTGAATACTTAGATACGTTTGGTGTGGCAGGACAAGCTTTAGGTTTTCTAATAGCGATGTTTGCATTTTCCCAATTCTTATTTTCACCTTTAGCAGGTGATTTATCAGATAAATTTGGTCGAAAGTATTTAATAATTGTTGGCTTAGTAATCTTTGGTTTATCGCAATTAATGTTCGGTATGGCTTCTGATTTATGGATTCTTTTTTTAGCACGATTCTTTAGTGGCGTTGGTTCAGCATTTATTGTCCCACCAATGATGGCTTTCGTAGCGGATATTACTACCGAAGAAGAGCGCGGAAAAGGAATGGGATTACTAGGTGCTTCCATGTCACTTGGCTTCATGATTGGACCGGCGATTGGAGGGTTTTTAGCAGAAGTTAGTTTGCGCTTCCCTTTCTACGTGGCCACTGCTGCGGCACTGATTTCTGCAGCTATTTCAATGTTCGTGTTACCAAACACGAAACCACCAGTTGTACAAACTGACTTAATTCGAAAAAGAGAAAATTTATGGGCTCAAATGAAGAGATCCACGACAACGCCTTATTTTATTATGTTAATTGTCGTCTTTGTGTTCTCTTTTGGTTTAGCAAATTTCCAAGCAACGATTGCCTTATACGTCGATAAAAAGTACGGCTTTACTCCTGGTGAAATTGCTATTTTAATTACGATGGGCGGATTTGTCGGGGTAATCGTTCAAACATTTGTTATTAATAAATTGTTTATGCGATTTGGTGAATTTAAAGTTATTTTAGTGAATTTACTTGTTTCTGCTTTAGCAATGATTAGTGTTCTATTTGTAGATGGATTTTGGCCTATTCTAATCGTTTCAAGTGTGTTCTTTACAGCTGCTTCTTTATTGCGACCAGCAGTAAATACATTAATATCGAAACAGGCTGGGAGTGAGCAAGGTTTTGCAGCTGGTATGAACAACGCCTATATGAGTTTAGGGAATATGGTGGGTCCAGCACTTGCTGGGATCTTATTTGATATTAATATGAGCTTCCCTTACATCGCAGGAACACTCGTCTTACTCATTTGTTTTGCGATTGCATTGTCATCTGCTCGCAAGCCTACTCTAATACAAGAAACATAAAAGGTAGATCCGATTCGGTAACGGGTTCTGTTTTGAAGTACAAAAACCAAATAAGTAAAACAAAAGGGAGATCAATTCGTATATGAATTGGTGTCCCTTTTTTTATTAGTATTTCTATATTTGCGTATATAATTATGAATTTTTGGTATACAATTGGTATAAGAAAGAGTTCACCAACAATAGTTAGTGTAAGAAGAAAAATGGCACACCAATTGCTATACTTTTTAATAAACTAATTTTTACCATAAAAAGGGAGATGGTCAGAATTAAATATATTAAGCCAAAGTACGTAAATGTGGAACCAATTGAATATAGGTTATCGGAGAAAACCCGCAAATTAATTTGTCATTATGCTGACTACACAGGATT